>NZ_JASMRZ010000127.1 GCF_030462475.1 Variovorax sp. CAN15 | reverse complement strand
CCCAGTCTTCGAGCACCGCCTCCAGCCGGCCCGAGGCCAGCTCGGTCTCGACGTAGATGCGCGGGACAAGGCTCAGGCCGAAGCCCGCGAGCAGCGCGTCGCGCACGGCGATGCGTGGCCATCATCGGCGGGCTGATCGCGAGCCAGCTGCTGACCCTGCTGACGACGCCGGTGGTCTACCTGCTGCTCGACAAGCTGCGCCGCCGCGGCGCCAACGAACACGAGCTCAGCCGTGTGACGGCCGCCTGAGCGAAAACCGACAACGACATGACCGCATTGCCTTCCTCTTCTTCCGCTTCCACCTCCAGCCTTTCGCTCTCGGCGATCGCGCTGGCCGCCATGATCGCGCTCGCGGGCTGCGCCGTCGGCCCGCGCTACGAGCAGCCGGCCACCGCCGCATCGGCCGGCTGGAAGGAGCAGAAGGCCGCCGAGGGCTGGCTGCCCGCCGCGCCGGCCGATGCGCTCGACCGTGGCGAGTGGTGGAAGCTCTTCGGCGACGCCACGCTCGACGACCTCGCCGGGCGCGTGCAGGTGTCGAACCAGAACATCGCCGCGGCGGTGGCCAACTACACGCAGGCCCAGGCGCTGGTGCGCGGCGAGCGCGCGGCGCTGTTCCCGTCGGTGTCGCTCGACGGCAGCGGCAAGCGCTCGGGCACGGTGGGCGGCAGCAGCACTTCGAGCCCGTCGAACAGCTTCTCGGCATCGCTGGGCGCGAGCTGGACGCCGGACGTCTGGGGCCGTTTGCGCGAGGCGGTGAGCAGCGCGCAGGCCAACGCACAGGCCAGCGAGGCCGACCTGGCCGCGGCGCGGCTGTCGGCCATCGGCGACCTGGCGACCAACTACTTCTCGCTGCGCGAGGCCGACGCCGAGATCGTGCTGCTCGACGAGACCATCCAGGGCTACCAGCGCGCCTTCGAGATCACCAGCAACCGCTACGCGGCCGGCATCGCCGCGCAGACCGACGTGCTGCAGGCGCAGACGCAGCTGGTGAATGCCAAGGCCGACCTGGTGGGCCTGCAGCGCACGCGCGCCACCTACGAGCACGCGATCGCGGCGCTGATCGGCGTGGCGCCGGCGGACTTCAACCTGCCGGCCGCGAAATGGACGCCCACGGTGCCGGGCGTGCCGCTTGGCGTGCCTTCGACGCTGCTGCAGCGCCGGCCCGACATCGCGGCGGCCGAGCGCTCGGTGGCGGCGGCCAATGCGCAGATCGGCATCGCACGCGCTGCCTACTTCCCCAACATCAGCCTCACGGCTTCGGTCGGCAGCAGCAACGTCAGCCGGGTGAAGGACCTGTTCAGCTCGTCCAACACGCTGTGGGGGCTGGGGCTGTCGGTGGCGCAGGTGGTGTTCGACGCGGGCGCGATCGCGGCCAACGTCGATTCGGCGAAGGCGGGCTACGAATCCAGCGTGGCGCGCTATCGCCAGACCGTGCTCACGGCATTCCAGGCAGTGGAAGACCAGCTGACCGCGAGCGCCACGCTCGCGCAGCAGGAAGGCCTGCGCCGCGAGGCTTCGGCGGCGGCGGACAAGACCGAGCAGCAGCTGCTCAACCGCTACCGCGCCGGGCAGGTGAGCTACACCGACGTGGTCACGGCACAGGCCGCCGCGCTCAGCGCGCGGCGCACGCTGGTGCAGCTGCAGGTCAACCGCCAGACCACTGCCATCGCGCTGATCCAGGCGATGGGCGGTGGCTGGCAGGCCGGGTGGATGGAGGGCGCCGCGCAGGCGCAACCCGTCGCTTCACCCACCACCAGGCAGTGAGCGTCCGTGCCTGACGGCGGCCTGGCGTGGCCGCCGTTGCCGTCCCGAACGGGGACGGCCCGGCTCATGTCAATGCGCCGGACGGTCGATGGTGTGGCCCAGGTAGTCCTTGTCGGTCACCAGCACCCAGAGCGCCAGCACCAGGATCACCGCGGCCACGAGCACCGCGTTGACCATCGCCGTCTCCGTGCCGCGGAAGCCGAGCACCCAGGGCGACACGGCGAGCCAGGCGGCCAGCGCGACTTCGGTCCACTCTTCCCACTGTCGCGGCACGAAGGTCGCACCCAGCGCCACCGCGCCGAGCACGATGCCGGTCGCCACCATCGTCCACATGGCGGCCGTCATGCCCGAAAAGCCCAGGACCCAGGGCGAGACGATCAGCCAGGCGCCGGCGACGGCGTTGACGGGGTCTTGCCAATGCTTCACTTGCTTCATGGTCATTACCTCCTGTCGCGACAAGGCGCCGCGACAGTTCTTTGACCCTTGCCTCCGGCGCGGGGTTCCTGCCGTGGCGGTGCCGTGCCTAGAGCGGCAACTCCAATGTTTCCCATTTGCACGGCATGGTCACCTGCCGGCGGAGCGAGTCGGTCGACATGATCTGCAAGCCCCAGAACGGGGCGCGACTCGGCGGTCATGGTCGGAGCGAGCAGCAGGCCCTGAAGCAGCCGTAGCAGCAGGTAGTCCAGATCCAGTCGGCAGGCGCTTTCCCCGGCGGCATAGCTTTCGCCCGCTGCAGGCAAGGCAGCCAGTCCGCGCCCGAAGACTTCGACGTTGGGGACCGGGTCGCCGGTTGCCGGCCGCCGGAACGCATTTTTATAATTGAGCACGTACTCAATCAATAAAGACCGCCGCCGCGAGACATGGCCAGACCCAGAAGCGAAGACAAGCGCAACGCGATCCTCGATGCAGCCATTGCCGAGTTCGCCAGCCGGGGCGCGTGGAGCACGCCCACCTCGGCCATCTCGCGCGCGGCCGGCGTGGCCGAGGGCACGCTCTTCACCTACTTCGCGAACAAGGAAGTGCTGGTCAACGAGCTCTACCGCCAGCTGAAGACCGAACTCGCCGAGGTCATGCTCGCGGACTGGCCCGAAGAGGCCGACCTCAAGACCAAGTACCGCCACATCTGGGACCGCTATGTGTACTGGGGCGTCGACAACCCGGAGAAATCCAAGGTGGTTTCGCAGCTCAAGGTGTCCGACCAGGTCAGCGAGGAAAGCAAGGCCGCGGGCATGGCGCCGTTCCTGCGGCTGGAAGTGCTCGCGAAGGAATGCATCCGCAACGGGTTGATACGCGATCAGCCGCTGCCTTTCCTCGGCGCGATGCTGGGCGCGATGGCCGAGACCACGATGGTCTTCGTCGCGCAGGCGAAGACCAGGAAAGGGCGCGCCGGCTACTGCGAAGCCGGCTTCGAGACCTTCTGGCGCGGCGTCGTCGCCGACGCCTGATTCCATTCACGCAGCCCCACGAAAGAACCACATCATGCCCAAGCTCAAGCGCCGCCATTTCGTCCTCGGCACGGTGGGGGCCGTCGGTGCCCTCGTCGTCGGCTGGGCCTCCATGCCGGTCGCGTCGCGTCTGACGGCGTCGCGGCCCTTGCCCGTGGCACCGGGGCAGGTCGCGCTCAACGGCTGGGTCAAGGTGGGCAGCGACAACACGGTCACGCTGATGATGTCGCAGTCGGAAATGGGGCAGGGCACGCACACGGGGCTGTCGATGCTGCTGGCCGAAGAGATGGGCGCCTCGCTCGAGCAGATCCGGCTGGAGACAGCCGGCTCCGACGCCATCTACAACAACCAGGCGGCGATCCTGGACGCGCTGCCTTTCCGGCCCGGCGACGAGGGCGCGTTGAAGCGCTCGACGCAGCATGTGATGAGCAAGCTGCTGCGCGTGATCCCGGGGCTCTCGGGCACGGGCGGCTCGTCGAGCATCACCGACCAGTGGGTGCCGCTGCGCGAAGCCGGCGCATCGGCGCGGACCATGCTGCTGGGCGCGGCCGGCGCGCTGTGGCAGGTGCCGGCTGCCGAGTGCCGCGCCGAGGCCGGGCGGGTGCTGCACCAGGCCAGCGGCAAGAGCGCCACTTTCGGCGAACTGGCCCCGAAGGCCGCGCAGCAGCCGCTGCCGGCGCAGGTGGCGCTGAAGAAGCCGGCCGACTTCAAGCTCATCGGCCAGCCCGCGCGGCGCGTGGACGGCGCGGCCAAGCTCGACGGCTCCGCCACTTTCGGCCTGGACGTGCTCCCGCCGGGCCTGCTGTACGCGAGCATCGCGATGTGCCCGACCACTGGCGGCCGCGTGGCCAGTTTCGACGCCACCGCCGCGCAGAAGCTGCCCGGCGTGCGCAAGGTGATGGCGCTGGAGCCGGTCGGCGCCACGCTCATCGGCACCGGCGCCACGCCGGGCGGCGTGGCGGTGATCGCCGACACGCCGTACCACGCGATGCGCGCCGTGAAGGCGCTCGCCATCGAATGGGACCATGGCCCGGCCGCCAGCCTTTCGAGCGCCGAGATGATCGAGCGGCTCTCGCAGACCCTGCGTACCAGCCCCGGCAACGCCCGGCTCGACGAAGGCGACGTGGCCGCCGCATTCCGCTCGGCCGCCAAAACCATCGAGGCCGAATACCGCGTGCCCTTCCTGGCCCACGCGACCATGGAGCCGATGAACTGCACCGTGCAGTTCAGGGACGGCAAGGCGACCGTCTGGGCGCCCACGCAGGCGCCGGGCTTCACCCGCGGCGCCGCGGCCAAGGCGCTGGGTATCGACGCGGACAAGGTCGAGCTGCACGTGACCTACCTCGGCGGCGGCTTCGGCCGGCGCTACAGCACCGACTTCGTCACCCAGGCGGCCACGCTGGCGCGCGAGACCGGCGGCGCTCCGGTGCAGCTTTTCTGGTCGCGCGAGGAAGACATGGCGCACGACTTCTATCGGCCCGCCTACGTGGCGCGCTGCAGGGCCGGCTTCGACGCGGCCGGCGCGCTGCTCGCGTGGCAGACCGTCACGGCCGGCTCCAGCCTGGGCGCGCCTTCGCTCATGGACACCGCTACCGACGGCGCCTGGAACACGGCCTATGCCTTCCCCAACGCGCGCGTCGCCCACGTGCCCGTGGAGTCGGCCATGCCCACGGGCGTGTGGCGCTCGGTCGCGCATTCGCAGAATGCCTTCTTCGTCGAGAGCTTCATCGACGAGTGCGCCGCCGCCGCGGGAAAGGACCCGGTGGCGTTCCGCGCCGCGCTGCTCGCAAAGGACGAGCGCCACCTGCGCGTGCTCAGGCGCGTGGCCGAAATCTCGAACTGGAGCCAGCCGCCGGCACCGGGACCCGACGGCGCGAAGAGGGCGCGCGGCCTCGCGATCCACCGCTCCTTCGGCAGCATCGTGGCGCAGGTGGCGGAGGTGTCGGTCTCGGCAGACAGGCAGGTGCGCGTGTACCGGGTGGTCTGCGTCGTCGACTGCGGCGTGGCCGTCAACCCGAACCTGATCCGCCAGCAGATGGAGGGCGCGATCGTCTACGGCCTCTCGGCGGCGCTGCACGGCGAGATCACGGTGGAGAAGGGCCAGGTACAGCAGAGCAATTTCCACGACTACATGCCGCTGCGCATGAACGAGTGCCCGGCCATCGAGGTCGAGATCGTCGCCAGCGGCGAGGAGCCCGGCGGCGTGGGCGAGCCCGGCACGCCGCCGGTCGCGCCGGCTGTGGCGAATGCGGTGTTCGCCCTCACGGGCCAGCGGCTGCGCAGCCTGCCGCTGAGGCTCGCCTGAACGAAATGGATGGACAGAAGAGAAGGAACAAGCCATGACCACCACGCTCACCGTCAACGGCAAGGCCGTCACCGTCAACGCCGAGCCCGACACACCCCTGCTGTGGGTGCTGCGCGGCGAGATGCAGCTTGTCGGCACCAAGTTCGGCTGCGGCAAGGCGCTGTGCGGCGCCTGCACCGTGCATCTCGATGGCGAGCCGGTGCGCTCCTGCGTCACGCCGCTGGAGGCGGTCGGCAGCCGCGAGGTGACCACCATCGAAGGCCTGAAGGGCAGGGAAGCCGACGCGCTGCGCAACGCCTGGGCCGAGGTCGACGTGGTGCAGTGCGGCTACTGCCAGAGCGGCCAGCTGATGTCGGCCTGCGCGCTGCTCAAAAAGACGCCGAACCCGAGCGACGACGACATTTCTGGCGCCATGAGCGGAAACATTTGTCGCTGCGGTACCTATCCGCGCATCCGCGCCGCGATCCATGTCGCTGCCCGGAAGACCGCGATCTGACGGTGCAGGCGAAGGTTCTCGCCTTCGCAGCCGAGGCGCGGGAAGGTAAGGCCGAAGGCCCCAGCTGGTTCACACAGGTTAATAAATTCTCCGCAATCATCGAAAAAGTCCAGGAATAAAAATTTTTACGGAAACTGGGGATATGAAGCTTTTGTACGCAGCCGTACCATCCGCGCGGCCTGCTTCCGGCCGCCCCCAGTTCCCACTTTCGATGACCCCCCCAGATCCTTCACGGACCCGAGTGTTGTCCGTGGCCGATACCCTGCGTGACCGCATCTTCGACGGCGAGATCGCACCCGGCTCCCACCTGATGGAAATCTCGCTTGCCAACGAGCTCGGCGTGTCGCGCACGCCCGTTCGCGGCGCCATGGCACGGCTGGCGGACGAGGGGCTGCTCGTCTACCTGCCCAACAAGGGCTTCCAGGTGCGCCGTTTCAACGCCAAGGATGTGTACGACGCCTTCAGCGTGCGCGCCACGCTGGAGGGCATGTGCTGCCGGCTGATCGGCGAAGTCGGGCTCGACGGCAAGGCGCTGTCGGATCTGACGGCCATGCTCGACGAACAGCACGAACTGCTGCATCACACCGGCGAATGGTCCGACGGCCGCGCCGCGCGCTGGCAGGACCTGGACCTGACCTTCCACCAGAAGCTGCTGGCGCTGGCGGACAACCGCTGGCTCACCGAGGCGGTGCAGCGCGCCAGCCAGCTGCCGATCATCTTCGACAGCAAGCTGCGCCCCCACAACCGCGATGCCTCGATGCTGCTGCACAAGCACGAGCAGGCCCTGCAGGCGTTCGCGGACCATTGCCGCATCGTCGAGGCGCTGGGCCGGCAGGAAGCCGCCGCCGCCGAGGCCGCCATGCGCGACCACATCAATTCCAACCGCGATCTGCTGGTGCTCTACCTGAGCCAGAAGAACCCGACCCGCACCCGGGCGCTCGCCTGAACCAGGCTCAGGCCGGCCCTTGGCCGCCACGCGTGGCCGGCGCCGTGAGGTAGGCCCCAGACTCGAACAGCTGCGCCTCGGCCTCGTCGATGCGCCGGATCACCGGCTTGCCCGCGCGGCTGGCCAGCAGCTCGACCAGCGCCTCGGTCACCGCCACCCCGGCCGCGATCGACGGAAAGAACGAGGGGCTGTTGATCGTGAAGAGCAGCGTCTCGTCCGCCAGCAGCGACAGCGGCGAGGCCACGCTGTCGGTGATGGCGACGATGCGGCAGCCCGCCGCCCTGGCCGCCTGCGTCACCTGCAGCGCTTCGCGCGAGTAGGGCGCGAAGCTCGCCACCACCAGCGCGTCGCCCTTGGCGAAGGCGCGCTGCTGCATCTCCAGCGAGCCGCCCTGGCCGTCGACCAGGTGCACGCTGGCGCGGAAGAGCCGGTACACGTACACGAACGAGAACGCGATCGGAAAGCAGGCCCTGAAGCCGGCCGCGTGCACGGCGGGCGCCTTCTCGATCAGCGCGCAGGCCTTCTGCAGCGCATACCCGCTCTGCTGGTGCGTGACTTCGAGGTTGCGGCGCTGCACTTCGAACATTTCGCCGGTCAGCGTCTGGTCGCTGGCGCGGCCGACGAGCTGCTTGGCGCGGCCGCCGTAGGTTTCGGAGCCCAGGCCCATCTCGGCGGCGAAGGCTTCCTTGAGCTGCGGCCAGCCTTCGTAGCCCATGTGTTGCGCGAAACGCACGAGCGTGGCGGGCGTGTTCTGCGAGCGCGCGCCGACGTTGCGCATCGAGCCGGTGACCACCTCGTTCGGGTGGTCGAGTACGTAGCGCGCCACCTGTTGCAGCGCGGGGCTCAGTTCGTTGAAACGCTGGCGGATCTGCTCTTTGGCGCCCATGACGTGTGTCTCCTTGGCTGAGTTGGAACAAATGTACCGGAGCAGGGAAAACGCGATGGTTGACGGAACAAATGTTCCAAACAATAATTCGGCGGAAACGTTAGTTCCAAACACCGAGCCATGACGCACGTCTTCCACCGCCACCTCCGCCAGACTCCGCCTGTTGCCGCGGGCTCCCACGGCATGTTCATCCGCGACGCCGAAGGCCGCGAATACCTCGACGCCTCCGGCGGCGCCGCCGTCTCGTCGCTCGGCCACGCGCACCCCGAGGTGATGGCCGCGATGCACGCGCAGATCGACAGGCTGGCCTACGCCCACACCAGCTTCTTCACTAGCGAGGTGGCCGAGCAGCTGGCCGATGAACTGATCGGCTCCGCGCCCGAGGGCATGAGCCATGTCTACCTGGTGAGCGGCGGTTCCGAGGCGGTGGAGTCGGCGCTGAAGATGGCCCGGCAGTACTTCGTGGAAATCGGCCAGCCGCAGCGCACCCACTTCATCGCACGCCGCCAGAGCTACCACGGCAACACGCTGGGCGCGCTGGCCGTGGGCGGCAATGCATGGCGCCGCGAGCCCTTCGCGCCGATCCTCGTGCCGGCCACGCATGTCTCGCCCTGCTACCCGTACCGCGAGCAGCGCGCCGACGAGAGCGCCGAGCAGTACGGCCTGCGCCTCGCGGCCGAACTCGAAGCGGCCATCCTCGCGCAGGGCGCCGACCGCGTGATCGCCTTCGTGGCCGAGACCGTAGGCGGCGCCACCGCCGGCGTGCTCACGCCGGTGCCGGGCTATTTCAAGGCGGTGCGCGCGGTGTGCGACAAGTACGGCGTGCTGCTGATCCTCGACGAAGTGATGTGCGGCATGGGCCGCACCGGCTCGCTGCATGCCTGCGAGCAGGAGGGCGTGGTGCCCGACCTGATGACCGTCGCCAAGGGCCTGGGCGGCGGCTACCAGCCGGTGGGCGCGGTGCTGGCGCAGCGCCGCATCGTGGAGGCCATGTCAATGGGCAGCGGCTTCTTCCAGCACGGCCACACCTACCTCGGCCACCCGATGGCCTGCGCCGCCGCGCTCGCGGTGCAGCAGGTGATCCGCCGCGAAGGCCTGGTCGCCAAGGTGCGCGATGACGGCATCGCCTTCGGCCGCATGCTGGCCGAGGCGCTGGGCGCGCATCCGCATGTGGGCGACATCCGCGGGCGCGGCTTCTTCTGGGGCATCGAACTGGTGGCCGATCGCGCGAGCAAGGCGCCCTTCGATCCGGCGCTGAAGGTCAACGCCGCCATCAAGAAGGACGCCATGTCGCGCGGCCTGCTGTGCTACCCCTTCGGCGGCACGGTCGACGGCCGCCAGGGTGACCACGTGCTGCTGGCGCCGCCCTTCATCGCCACCCGGCAG
>NZ_JASMRZ010000126.1 GCF_030462475.1 Variovorax sp. CAN15 | reverse complement strand
CTCGTGGCCGAGGATGCGCCCCGGCGTGCAGCTGGGCACGTCTCCCTTGAGGATGTGCAGGTCGGTGCCGCAGATGGTGGTCTTGAGTATCCGGACTACGACAAGAGCGGCAACCTGCTGCAGACCCAGGCCCCCGAAGGCGTCGGCACCAGCGCCACCTACGACAAGACCGGCCTCAAGCTCAGCACGACGGACGCCAGGGGCACCGTCACCACCTACAGCTACGACGCCGTCAACCGCCTCCTCACGCGCACGCTCGACCCTTCCGGACTCCAGCTCACCACGAGCTACCAGTACGACGCCAAGGGCCAGACGATCCGCGTGACCGATCCCGCTGGCATCGTCACCATCACCGAATACGACCTCAACGGCCGCGTCACCCGCCAGACCGTCGACCCATCCAACGGCGCGTATATAGGACTGAACCTGCAGACCGTCTACACCCATGACGCAGATGGCACCACGCTCAGCGTCCAGGGGCCCGACGGCAAGCTCACGCGCTACACCTACGACGGCGCCGGACGGCGCATCAAGGAGCAGGTCGACCCGCTGGGTCTGAACCTCACGCGCAGCTACACCTACGATGCCGAGGGCAACGTCGCCAAGTCCATCGACGGCGAGGGCAATGCCACCCTCTTCATCTACGACAAGGCCAATCGGCTGGCCTTCACCATCGACGCGATGGGCGGCGTCCAGCAAAGCGACTACGACGCCGAGGGTCGCCTGAGCAGCCAGACCACGTACGCCGCGTTCGTGCCCGTGGCCGCCTGGAATGGCATTGCACCGAGCCTGTCAACCATGCAGGCCGCGCTGCCCACGCTGGGCCTGGCGACCACGCAGAGCCGGCGCTACGACCGAGATGGTCGGCTGCGCTTCGCCGTGGATGCCACCGGCGCGGTGGTCGAGTACCAGTACGACGCCACCGGCAACGTTGTGGAGACCCGAGCCTATGCCCAGCGGATCGACCTGAGCAAATGGAACGGCAGCATTGACCCGCCTGTCGCGGCCGACGACATGCACGACCAGCGCTCGCGCAATACTTACGACGCCCTGGGGCGCAAGACCTTCAGCATCGATGGCACCGGCGCGGTGGTGCGGCAAGTCTTCGATGCCAGCGGCAACGTCACTGAACGCTTTGCGTACAGCACGAGAGTCCCGGTGACAACGGCAGCAACGGCGACTGCCCTGGCCGCCGCCGTAGCGTTGGTGGCAGAACCTACCCGAGATCAGCACGACACCTATGTCTACGACCGTGCCGGTCGACAGCTCTCCCACACCAACGGCGTGGGCAATGTGACTTCGCAAAACTACGACAAGAACGGCAACCTCATCAGCCGCGCCTATATCAAGGACCAGGAGGCAGGGACGAACCTTTTTACGGGCAGCGAGTTCGCCGATGGGTTGGGCGATACGTCGAACTGGATCGGCGACGTTGAAGCATCGAAGATGGAAGGATTCGCAGGCGCGCTCAGGATCGGGACCGATCCGTCGCGCCTTGGGTATGCAGGTGCCTATAAGTTGCATCAGTCATTGACGCGCGGTGCGACATACACAATGTCCGTGATTGTGGAGATGGAAGATGGTTTGGCACCAACTTTTGGAAACGAAAACGCGCGGGACGCCGCGAACTCGTTTGCCTTTGCATCTCTTGGGCGCATGGCAGATCCCCTCGCGTATGTCGTGCAGCATCTCGGTGGCAAGCAATATCGCGTGGCAACTACCGGCGTAGCGTCGCGCTCGACGGCGTACTTCGGAATCGTCAAGTTCACCTCGAACGACGCTCGTCCTTTTCGTGTCACAGCCTATCAACTCGAGCAATCGGAGGTCGCAGGCAGCGTGACGCCGACCACCGCGACACCAGTGCTCATTGCAGCCAAGACACAAAGTCAGGTCACGCGCTATGCATACGACTCCGCCGGGCGTCTGGTCTATACCTTAAGTCCTCTGGGGCAGCTGGAGAAGAACAGCTACGACGAAGCGGGCCGAATCACACTGATCACGCGCTATGCAAAGCCCATCAGCATGGCAGGACTCGGCGCCGCGCTCACCGTAGCCCAACTGCAGGCCCTGGTCACCGAGACACCCGGGCAAGACCAGCAGCAATACAGCGTCTACGACAAGAGCGGGCGCCTGAGCGCCACGGTCGATGCGATGGGCGCCGTCGTCACCTTTGTACGCGACGGCAAGGGCAACATCACCGAACGCACGGCCTGGGCCAACCCCATCGACCTGGCCACATGGACGGCCGGCACCACGCCAACACCACGGGCCGATACGGCGCGCGACCAGCGCACGCGCATCTTCTACGATGGCATGGGCCGTGAGGCCCTCACCGTCGATGCTCTGGGCTACGCCGTGCAGCGCCAGTACGACGCAAGCGGTCGCCTGACGTACGTCGTGCGCTACCCGGTGGCCGTACCGGCGACGACGACCAACACCCATAAGGCCCAACTGGATGCAGCGGTCCAGTTTGCATCCACCTCCGGCCAGCCGCTGCAGATCACCGCCTACGGTTACGACGCGGCCGGCAACCGCACCAGCCAGACCCAGGCCCTGGGGCAGCCCGAGGCGGCCACCACCCAGTTCGTCTACGACGGCATCGGTCGGTTGACCCGCACCATCGATGCACGGGGCGTCGAGCTTTCGCAAAGCGATAGCGCCTGGGCGCTCACCCAGCGCCTGCAGCTGAAGTACGTCAATGCCGCGGGCGGCGCGCTGAAGGCCTCCGACCTGAGCACGGCCCAGCGACAGGCGTTGGCCGCCCTGTACACGACGACCACCGATTACGACGCGGCCGGCCACAAACTCAGCGCGACCGACGCCCTGGGCGGCGTCACGCGCTCCGAGTACGACGCCAACGGCCATGTCGTCAAGATCACCGATCCGCGCGGCAACGCGGCCTTCTACTACTTCGACGCCGCCGGGCGCGTGACGCTCAGCGTAGACCCCGAGGGCTACGCCACCGCCACCACCTACGACACGCTCGGACACACGCTGAGCGTCAAGCGCTACTTCAACAGGGTCAGCGGCACCTACGGGATCGCGCAACCACCGGCGCTGCCGGGGGCCAACCCCAGCGACGCACTCACCCGCTTCGAATACGACGCCGCCGGGCGCCTTACGAAAACCATCGACGCCGAATCGAACGCAGAGTCCTACACCTACAACACCCTGGGCCAGCGCGAGACGCTCACCAACAAGCTCGACGGCGTCACCGCCTACACCTACGACCAGCTCGGCAGGGTGGCCAGCGAGACGCTGCCCATCAAGAGCAGGAACGCCGCCGGACAGTCGGTGGCGGTAGTCAACCACTACGCTTACGACGCCTTCGGCAACAAGACCACCACGACCGAGGCGGCCGGCCTGCCCGAGCAGCGCGTCACGCAATTCAGGTATGACGCGCTGAACCGCGAGGTCGAGCAGCGTCAGGCGCAGGTGAGCATCTACGTGGATGGCAAAGGCTGGAGCACCATCGCGCCTACGCGCACCAAGGCCTACGATGCCAGCGGCAACCTTATTGCCGTGGTGGACCCCAACGGCGGCCGCACGCGCAGCTGGTTCGACGCGAGCAACCGCAAGGTGGCCGAGGTCAGTGCCACCGGCACGCTCAGCGCCTGGAGCTACGACACGGCCGGCAATGTCATGTCGCAGCGCGTGTATGGCGACGCGCTCGCCTTGCCGGTGGGCGATGCGCAGCCCACGCCGGTGAACGTAGCCAACGCGCGCCTGACCACCTACCAGGTGGATGCCAACAACCGCGTGACCCGCAGCACCATCGCCGGTGTGCAGTCCGGCGACTACGACGCCAAGGGCCACCAATACAACATGGCGGTCACGAGCGATGTGGTCAAGCGCAGCTTCTACGATGCCAACGGCAACGTGGTGCGCGAGCAGAACGGCAAGGACGCGGCCACCCTCGTCTGGTACGACAAGCTCGGCCAGAAGGTGCTCGAGGTCGATGCCATGGGTTACGGCGTGCGCTGGGAGCGCGATGCCAATGGCGCCGTGCTGCGCCAGACGCGCTATCTGCAGGGCATCGAGCTTGGCAGCCTGAGCGAGAGCACGGCGATGGCCGACGTGCTGGCCAAGTTCAGGCCGGCCGCGGGCGACCAGATCACCGAGTACAGCTACGACCGCAATGCGCGCGTGCTCAGCGAGTCCAGGCTGAACGTGGTCTATGGCAGCGTCGCGGCCAACGGCGCTCTCAGCGAAGCCAGCACCTCCGCCACCCAGCGCACCGTGTACGACGCCATGGGCAACAAGAGCGCCATCATCGACGCGGAGGGTCGGCGCAGCGACATGCGCTATGACGCGCTCGGGCGGCTGCTGGGCGCGCAGCGCCCGGGTGCAGCTGACTTCAATCGCACACTCGTGCGCCAGGCCACCGACTACGAGTACGACGGCCTGGGCAACGTGCGCCGCGAGATCCGCCGCGGCACCGACAACGCCGTGGAGAGCGACGATCAGATCGTGCGCTACGGCTACGACGCCACCGGCGTGCGCACGTCCATGACCACGGCCAAGGACGAGACGATCAGCTATGGGCGCGATGCCAACGGCAACACCACGGCCCAGATGACGGATCGCATGGATGCGGACGGCGTGGTCTCGCGCGATATCGTCAGCATCGGCTACGACGCGGCCAACCGCGAGGTGCGTCGCTTCACGGGGCAGCGCGATGCTGCCAACATGCCGGTCTTCAACGTGGCCAACACCATCACGCTCGGCTACAACACCTTCGGCGAGCTGACCAGCAAGCGCACCGGCAGCGGCAACGCGCAGGGACAAGCCCAGGAGTACTACGATTACGACAAGGCCGGCCGCCTGTGGCGCACCAACGCGCAGGGCGGCGTGAACAAGGCCTGGATGTACGACCTCGCAGGCAATGCCACCTTGCAACTGGAGTCCCAGCGCGTGGACCTGCGCGCTATGACGTGGGAGCAGATCGCGGGCGACGGCACCCACCCCAACCCGGACATCCTGATCACCATCACGTCCTACGACCAGGACAACCGCGTCGTGAGCGTGATGCAGCCCAAGATGGATGCATCGCGGCCGAACCTGCGGATGGTCGCAGCGCCCATCAATGTGGATTCGGGCAAGTTCGGCGGGCTGGACATCGACGTGGCGCCGGCGCTGGCCGAGGCCAACTCCACTTGGATCGCTGGGCCCTCCGACGGGTCGGCCACGGGCCAGGTCGGTGCGCTGGGAATGCCTGTCAGCGGAGGCATCGTGCGCAGCATCGCCAATTGGGAGGTGCCCGGCGCAAAGGGCGGCGCGGGCAACATCAGTTCCACTCTAAAGGGTGTGACGGATGTCGTACTTGGTGCAGGCGGCGGTGCTTGGCATGCGGGTATCGAGAACCTCTACGGCGCCGTGACGTGGCGCGTGGAAGTGGGCATGGCGGTCAGCTATCTGGGCCGGATCACCAACTGGCCAGTGACCGTACGCCCGATGTACTCGCAGTTTCCTCCGGTCAGCATGTATTTCCTGACCGGCCTGGCCACCAACGCGGCGCTGCCCATTCCGCTGCGGGTCATCGCTACCACCGCCAGTGGGCAGGACATCGTCGTGGTCAATGGCAACGTGCGCCAACCGACGTGGCCCAACATCAACCGATCGCTCAGCGGCACCTTCATGCGACTGACCGGGGGCGAGGCGCGCGACACCGACACGATCCAGCTGTACAGCCGACCGCGCGGCTCGAACGGTCCGTTCTCACAGACGCTGCCGTATTTCAAGGCCGGCCAGGGCGGCTCCAGCCTGAACGGGGTCTCAGTCGACGGCGCGTACCTGACACGCCTGGACGGCCAGGGGCCGCTGGACATACTGTTGATCGTGACGCAGTCGGACGGCACGGTCGTGCGCCGCCAGTCGATCCAGTACGACCCGGCCTCGGGCCAATCCTCATCGTCCGTGGCGCCGGCCCAGCCGGTTTTCACCAGCGACAACGTAGCGCATTTCACGGGCCTGCGAATCAACGGCTCCGCCATCCGGGTGCTGCAACGACCGCAAGGCAGCCAGGGAGAGTACTCGCAACGCACGTACTTGCCCAACGGCGCAACAGGGCGCTTCGACGTTCAGTTCGACGGCGGCGCGAGCGACGTCATCATCGAAGTGCTGGATACGAACCGCAACGTGGTGGTCGACCGGCTCAAGGGAACCGTCAACCCCGGCGCTTCGTACTACGACATGCGCCCGCTGGCAGCCTCGCCCTCGAGCGTCACCTTCCGCGACATCCCGGTCGACGCGCGCACCCTGCAGATCGACTACGAGCCACTCAGCCCCGGGGGACTGAGGGGCTCCATCACCATCCCGCGCTCAGCGGCCGGCGACATTGCCCAGTGGGTCTGGGATGCTGCCAATCTCATCCCGGACAAGCGCAGCCTGTACAGCTACAGGTTGCATTTCGTGGCCCGCGACGAGGACGGCTTCATACTGACCGATGCCACCGGCGAGGCCACGATCGGTGCGATCAGCAAGGACGGAACCAAGGCCAGGTTGACCGGCAACGTCAAGCACCAGGTGATGACCTTCGATCCGGGTATTCCTGAAGGCCGGGCCATGAAGCTTCGCTACCGGGAGAAAGGTGCAACGGCAAAGGACTTCACCGAGGTGTCGGCCACGCGCGTGAAGGCCAACACCGCCTTCAAGTGGGATGCGACCGCCAACAACCTGGACCCGGACAAGGAATACGAGTTCGTCTACGACGTGTACAACGCCGCGGGCGCGGTGATCGGCAACGGGGAAGGCTACTTCCGCCTGAACAACGGCGCCGACAACAAGGACGTGCGCTGGGCCATCCCGAACCTGCCCGGCGAAGACGTCATCAACAACAGTTGGGTGATCCAGCGCCGCCAGACCTACGACGCGTTCGGCAACGTCACCAGCGAGATCGACGGCAACACCAACGCCAACGAGCTGCGCTACAACACGCTGGGCCTGCTGATCGACAAGATCGGACCGAGCGTGGACGTCACGCTGGCCAACGGCCAGGTGCAAACGACAAGGCCCACCGAGCACTACAGCTACGACCTGAACGGGCAGCTGGTGGGCAAGCGCGATGCGAACGGCAACCAGAGCACCGTGGAGCTCAACGCGGCCGGGCAGGCCGTGGCCGAGTGGCACCCCGGTGCAGCGGCAGGCAGCTTGGTGGCGGTGCGCAAGAGCTACGACGTCTTCGGCAATCTGCGCACAGTGACCGACGAGAATCTTCGCGTCACCAACAACGAGTACGACTTCAACAACCGATTGAAGAAGGTGTGGCGCCCCGTCAATCCCGCCGATGGCACCCGCGCCTTCGATACCTATGACTATGACGTGCTGGGGCAGCGCATCGCGCACGCGAACGCACTGACTTTCCGCGAACGCACCTACTACGACACCATGGGGCGCGTCACGCGTTATGTCTCGCCCGAGGGCGCGAGCGTCAACTACGGCTACACCTACGACAACAGCATCGGCTCGGCCGGTGGCGTCAACACGGGCGGCTGGGTCCACACCACGACGGACGCCAACGGCAGGACGCAGACGCTGAAGAAAGACCTGTTCGGCCGCACGATGTGGAAGCAGGACCTGGGCGGCCACCAGTTCACCTACGGCTACAACTGGTCGGGCCTCATCTCCAGCCAGACCGGAACCTCTGGCCAGAACATCAGCTACAGCTACTACGACAACGGCTACCTGCGCAAGGTCATCGATCTGGGCGTATCGACGGAAAGCACCTTCGAGTACGACAACAACGGCAACCGGATCTTCGAGGGCTTCAAGTCCACCGCAGGCAATGTGGCGATGGTGTTCCAGTGGTCGCGAGTGAGTTATGACGCCTACAACCGCGTCAAGAAGATCGACGATGCCCGCTACGTCATCGACTACGAGTACGACGCCAACGGCAACCGCCGGCGTGTGAAGAGCACCTACCTCAACATCGTCGACCAGAAGAAGGACGTGCAGGACTACTGGTATGCCTACGACGGCATGAACCGCTTCACCACGACCATGGGGCAGATGGCCAACGGGCAGATCTGGCGCGGCGGCTCGGGCGATGGCGCGACCATCGAGTACGACGACGCCGGTCAGCGCAGAGCGGCCACCTACGCCAACGACGGGCACCGCGAGGTCTACGACTATGACGGCGCGGGCAACATGACCACGATGGTGATGGACGGTGTGCTGCGAAGCCGCCGCACCAACGATTTGGCGGGGCGCGTGACGCGTTACGAAGAGTGGTTCAAGGACGGGACACTCAGCACGCGGAAGGACCGCACCTGGAACAAGGACAACCAGCTCACCGTGGAGTTGGAGCATCGGCTGACCGAAGGAACGAACGGCAGGAAGTGGTCCGACACGACGACAGCCTACACCTTGATGAAGGACGGCACGCTGTCGAAGGTGGACTCGCTGACCAACGCCTTCAACAACTTCAACCCCAGTGCCCAGGATCCTGCTGCCGTCATCACCCGCATGATCAGCAACTATGCCTACGAGTGGTGGGACAACGCCAAGCAGTCCTCGATCACGCTCGATCCCGCGAGCACGGGCTACGACCCCAGGAGGCCGCAGCCGCCGGGCTATTCGGCGTTCGGCTATGACGCCAACGGGCACCTGAAGACGGCCACGGACCGGAACGCGACCACGCCGCGCAGCTTCTCGTACTGGACCAATGCGGAGGGCCAGGTGCTGCAGCGCCAGGAGCTCATCGGCGGCAAGATCGGCGCCGACGGCAACGTGAGCGGCGCCAGCAAGAGTCGCGACCACCGCTACTTCTATTTCGATGGCAAGCGCGTGGGCAACGTGGGCAACGACGGCGTGGAGCGCGAGGACTATGCACAGCAACTCGCGCGCAATACGGCAGCGCAGAGCCCCGATGACAAGTACCGCAAGTTCACGCCCACGAACTCGGCGGACTTCGACGAGAACTACCAGCCGATCAATGCGGGCTTCCCCGGACCGGCTCCTGGCAGCTACACGGTGCGCGAGGGTGACACGCTGGAGAACATTGCGCGGTCACTGTGGGGCGATGCGCAGCTGTGGTACCTGCTGGCCGAAGCCAACGGCCTGGACGGCCAGCCTTCGGCGCCACTGACACCGAACACGGTGCTGCAGGTACCCAACAAGGTCACCAACCTGCACAACACCAGCAGCACCTTCCGGCCCTACGACCCGGGCAAGGCCGTGGGCGACACGAGTCCGACACTGCCGGATCCGCTGCCAGCTCCCAGGGGGAAGGACGGCGGGTGCGGTGGGATTGGCAAG
>NZ_JASMRZ010000125.1 GCF_030462475.1 Variovorax sp. CAN15 | reverse complement strand
GTGGACAGCGTGTCGGACGTGATCACGCTGACGGGAGATCAGATCAAGCCTGCGCCGGAGATGGGCTCGGTGCTGGACGCGGACTACCTGATAGGGCTTGGCACGCTGGATGAGCGGATGCTGATTCTTGTGGACATCGACAGGCTCATGTCCAGCGAGGAAATGGGGCACGTCGAGAAGATGGCCGCCTGAGAAGGCCGGTCCCATAGAACGAAGACAAGGAAGTTCCGACTGGAGGCATGGGAATGATGAAGAACTGGACGGTGGGACGACGCATGGGCATCGCCTTTGCCTGGGTGCTGTTGCTCCTGATGGCCATCGCGAGCATCGGCGTGCTTCGCCTGCAGGCCGTGGGCGATGCGACGCGGGATCTCGTCCGTGAATCGCTGTCCAAGGAGCGGCTGGCCGCTGCCTGGCAACTGGCCACCAGCAACAACAGCATTCGCACCTTCTCGCTGCTCAAGAGCGACGATGCGGATGTGCAGGCGTTGCTGCGGAAGCACATAGCGGCCACCAGCGCGGTCATCACCGAAACCCAGAAGAAGCTCGAGGCCGTACTGGCGTCGCCCGAAGAGCTTGCGCTGAGCGCCGACATCAAGAAAAAGCGCGGTGACTATGTCGAGCTGCGCAACCAGATCCTCAAACTCAAGGCCGAGGGGCGCAAGGACGAGGCATCGAAGCTGACCGACACGCAGCTCGTTCCCGCGCTGAGCGCCTACGAGGCGGGCATCCGTGCCATGGTGAACCACCAGCAGCGGCAAATCGACAGCACAGCCGCCGTCATCGATGCCAAGTACCTTTCGGGCCGCGCCTGGATCATTGCCCTGGCCGCCGTGGCGCTGCTTGCCGGCACGGCGACTGCGTGTTTGCTGACGCGCAGCATCGTGCAGCCCATCGGCGAAGCGCTGCTGATCGCGGAGACAGTCGCTGCCGGCGACTTGAGCCAGGAATTCGAGACCGAGCGCGGCGGTGATTTCGGCAGGCTGCTGCGCGGCATGGGCGACATGGAAGACACGCTGACCGATCTTGTGACGCGCATCAAGACCTCCACCGATTCGATTGCGGTGGCATCGCGCCAGATCGCGGCAGGCAACCAGGATCTTTCGTCGCGTACCGAAGAGCAGGCGAGTTCGCTGGAGCAGACGGCAGCTTCGATGGAAGAGCTGACCTCCACGGTCAAGCAGAACGCGGACAACGCCCGGCAGGCCAACCAACTGGCTGTCTCTGCCTCGGAAGTGGCAGTGAAGGGCGGCAGCGTCGTCTCGCAAGTGGTCGACACCATGGGCTCGATCAATGCGTCGTCCAAGAAGATCGTGGACATCATCGGCGTGATCGACGGCATCGCGTTCCAGACCAACATCCTGGCGCTGAATGCAGCCGTTGAAGCGGCTCGTGCCGGTGAGCAGGGGCGTGGCTTTGCGGTGGTGGCCTCTGAAGTCCGAAGCCTGGCTCAACGCTCCGCTGCAGCCGCCAAGGAAATCAAGACCCTGATCGGCGACTCGGTGGAGAAGGTCGAGGAAGGCAGCAAGCAGGTGGAAGAAGCGGGCCGCACGATGGAAGAGATCGTGGGCAGTGTGAAGCGCGTGACGGACATCATGGGCGAGATCACGGCGGCGAGCCAGGAACAGACCTCGGGCATCGAGCAGATCAACCAGGCGATCACGCAGATGGACCAGGTCACGCAGCAGAACGCGGCGCTGGTCGAGGAGGCCTCTGCGGCGGCCCAGTCGCTGCAGGAGCAGGCCGACGAACTCATGCGCGCGGTCAGTACTTTCAAGCTCGATGCGGAAGAAGAGGCTCAGGCCGCCTGAAGACCCATGCGTACGCGTATCAGCCCCAGGCTTGCCCTGCGCATTGGCGCGGGCTTCGCCATCGTGTTGTTTCTGTTGGCCGTGGCGTTGAGCCTCGGCTTCAAGGCCGGTGCCGGCGACGAGTGGGCGCGGCAGACAGTTTTTGTGCTGGGCGTGGCCGCATCGCTCACCGCCATCGCCGTCGTATGGCTCGTCATGCGCTCCGTCACCCGTTCGACCCATGACGCAGCCAAGGTCTCGGACCGGCTCGACAGGGTGTTCGAGCATGTCAATGCCCAGATTTCTGAAAAAAAACTCTCCCCATGAACTCGTTTCTCAATCTCAAGATAGGCGTCCGCCTCGGCGCGGGCTTTGCTGCCGTCCTCCTTCTGCTGGCCGGCATCGCTGGCCTGGGCCTCAGCGCGATGACCGACATCCAGTCGCGGCTCAACGGCATCGTCACCGGCAACAACGTCAAGGTAGTCCTGGTGAACAAGATGCTGGACTCGATCCGCGACATCGCCATCCTCGACGGCAACATGATTCTCCTGACCGACGATGCAGCCATGCGCGAGGAGTCGAAGAAACTCGTCGCCGCGCGTGAACGCTTCACCGAAAGCCGCGGCGCGCTGGCCAAGCTGCTCGCCACGCCGGAGGGCAAGGCGCTGCTCGCGCACATCGACGAGAAGGTGGCCGTGCTCGTGCCGCTGAACGCGCAGATCAGCGAGTTCGCGCTGCAGAACAGGAACGACGAGGCGACAGCGCTCTTCATCTCCAGGTTCCAGCCCGCCGTGCGGGCCGTGCTCGCGGAGCTAGAGGCGATGGCCGAGCACCAGGAGCGTCGCTCCATGGAGGCCAACCAGGAGGCAGGCGAAGGCTATGCGTGGTCGCGCAACCTGATGCTCGCACTGGCCAGCGTCGCCGTGCTTGTCGGCGCCGGCATTGCATGGCTCATCACGCGCTCGATCACCCGGCCCATCAGCGAGGCAGTGCAAGTGGCAGAGAAGGTCGCGGCGGGCGACATCAGCTCGCGCATCGAGGTGGCATCGAAGGACGAGACCGGCCGGCTGATGCATGCCCTCAAGGAAATGAACGAGAGCCTCGTGAAGATCGTCGGCGAGGTGCGCACCGGCACGGACACGATTGCGACGGCATCCGCGCAGATCGCCTCGGGCAACCAGGATCTGTCTTCGCGCACCGAGCAGCAGGCGAGTTCGCTGGAGCAGACGGCAGCCTCAATGGAGGAGTTGACCTCCACGGTCAAGCAGAACGCGGACAACGCCCGGCAGGCCAATCAGCTGGCCGTGTCAGCCTCCGAGGTGGCAGTGAAGGGCGGCAGCGTCGTCTCGCAAGTGGTCGACACCATGGGCTCGATCAATGCGTCGTCCAAGAAGATCGTGGACATCATCGGCGTGATCGACGGCATCGCGTTCCAGACCAACATCCTGGCGCTGAATGCAGCCGTTGAAGCGGCTCGTGCCGGCGAGCAGGGGCGTGGATTTGCGGTGGTGGCCTCTGAAGTCCGAAGCCTGGCTCAACGCTCCGCGGCAGCCGCCAAGGAAATCAAGACCCTGATCGGCGACTCGGTGGAGAAGGTCGAAGAAGGCAGCAAGCAGGTGGAAGAAGCGGGCCGCACGATGGAAGAGATCGTGGGCAGCGTCAAGCGCGTGACGGACATCATGGGCGAGATCACGGCGGCGAGCCAGGAGCAGACCTCGGGCATCGAGCAGATCAACCAGGCGATCACGCAGATGGACCAGGTGACGCAGCAGAACGCGGCGCTGGTCGAGGAGGCCTCCGCGGCGGCGCAGTCGCTGCAGGAGCAGGCCGGCAGCCTCGTGCAGGCCGTGAGCATCTTCAAACTCGACGCCAACGCCGTCGCCACCGTGCGCCCCGGATTCACGCCCATCACACCCATCCCGAGGCCGGCGAAACCGGCGCCGAAGCGGCCCGCCAAGGCCCTGCCCACGCGCAAGGAACCCTCGGCCGCCCCGCAACTCGCCATGGCCGGCGACGCCAAGGGCGACTGGACCGAGTTTTGAGTTAACAAATTGAAGGTCCGAGATTCCGATGCCGATAGCGGGGTGACGGTGTTGCGCATGTCGCGCAAGCACGGGTGCCGTCCCCTGTCATCGGAGGAGGAAGTATGAGATTCAAGGACCTGAGAATCAGCACACGCCTGGGGCTCGGCTTTGCGGTGATGCTGTTGCTTGTGGCCTGCATGGCCGGCATCGGGCTATGGAGGCTGGCCAACGTGAGCCAGGCCACGGAGAGGATGATGACCCAGGCGCTTGCAAAGGAACGCCTGGCCGGCGAATGGCAGAGCAATCTCAGGTCGACCTCGGTCGCCACCATTGCCATGATCAAGGCGCCGGATGCCACGCTCGAAGCCTATTTCGCCAAGCTCCAGTCGACCGGCATGGAGCGTATCTCCTCGGTTCAGAAAGAGTTCCAGTCGAGGCTGAGCACGCCGGAGGAGAAAGAGCTCTACGAAAAGATCATGGTCGCGCGAACCAGGGTGCGCGAGATTGTGACGAACCTGACAACGCTCAAGGACCGGGGGCGGATCGAAGAAGCGCAGAAGATGGTCGACACCACCTTTTCCGAGGCGCTGGCAGCTTATGGCATCGCAGTCGACAGGCTTGACCAGCACCAGCACGACGAGATCGACGCGGCTGCCCGCGAGATCGCAGAAGACTATGCCGCAGGCCGGATCATGCTGCTGTCGCTGGCTGCCGTTGCCGTCGTGCTGGGTGCGCTGTTCGCGTGGCGCCTGAGCTCGGGCATCGTGCGGCCGCTGGGCCATGCAGTCGAAGTGGCAGAGACCGTGGCGGCCGGCGACCTGCGCGTGGACATCCGCGTTGAAAGCCGCGACGAGGCTGGCCAGCTGATGCAGGCGCTGAAGCACATGAACATGAGCCTTGCCAAGGTGGTCGGCGAAGTCCGCCTCGGCACGGACACGATCGCCACGGCATCGAGCCAGATCGCATCCGGCAACCAGGATCTTTCTTCCCGCACCGAAGAGCAGGCAAGCTCGCTGGAGCAGACGGCCGCTTCGATGGAAGAGCTGACCTCCACGGTCAAGCAGAACGCGGACAACGCCCGGCAGGCAAACCAGCTGGCGGTCTCGGCGTCCGAAGTCGCGACCAGGGGCGGCATGGTGGTGTCGCAGGTGGTGGACACCATGGAGTCCATCAATGCGTCGTCCAGGAAGGTCGTCGACATCATCGGCGTGATCGACGGCATCGCGTTCCAGACGAACATCCTGGCGCTCAATGCAGCCGTCGAGGCAGCGCGGGCAGGTGAGCAGGGCCGTGGCTTCGCAGTCGTGGCGTCGGAGGTTCGCAGCCTGGCTCAACGCTCTGCAGCAGCAGCCAAGGAAATCAAGACCCTCATCGGCGACTCGGTGGAGAAAGTCGAAGAGGGCAGCAGGCAGGTCGAAGAAGCCGGCCGCACGATGGACGAGATCGTCGGCAGCGTGAAGCGTGTGACGGACATCATGGGCGAGATCACCGCGGCGAGCCAGGAGCAGACCTCGGGCATCGAGCAGATCAACCAGGCCATCACGCAGATGGACCAGGTGACGCAGCAGAACGCGGCGCTGGTCGAAGAGGCATCCGCGGCGGCCCAGTCGCTGCAGGAGCAGGCGGGCAGCCTCGTGCAGACCGTGGGCGTCTTCAAGCTAGACCAGGGCGCGGGCATCAGTGCTGCGCAGCGCCCGGGTCTCAGCCGCACCACCCCCGTCGCGAAGCCGGTGAATGTTCTTTACTCGCGCGGACAGGAAGGCAGCGAGAGAGGCGGCGAGCCCGTGCGCCAGCTGGCCATGGCCGGCGCCGACGCTAACGAATGGACCACTTTCTGATAACAAAGGGCTCAACTCTGGCGCGCACGTGCCGATAACAGGACGACGGTGCTGGCGCATCCATCGAATGCGGCGGCCCGGTCTCACGCTAGAGAAGGAAGAAAGAGGTATGAGCTTGAAGGATCTGAAAAACAGCACTCGGCCCGGCCCGGGTTTCGCGGCGGCACCGACGCCGATCGCCCTGACCATGGGCTTCGAGTGGATCAATCAGGCGATCGTGCGGATGAACCTGGTCGCGCAGCAGCGCCCGACCCCGGCCTGAGGGGAGGACGAACGGACCATGCGCGTCAATCTTCCCGTCACCGGCACCGAATACGAACTGTCGCCGGACGCCGCCCTGGTGTCCCGTACCGACCTGAAGGGTCGCATCACCTACGTCAATCCGGCCTTCATCGAGGCCAGCGGCTTCACCGCGGCCGAACTCATGGGCAAGGCGCACAACATCGTGCGCCACCCCGACCTGCCGCCCGAGGCGTTTGCCGACCTGTGGCAGACGCTGGGTCAAGGCCTGCCCTGGACCGGGCTCATCAAGAACCGCCGCAAGAACGGCGACTTCTACTGGGTGCTGGCCAACGTCACGCCCATCCGCCGCGACGGCCGCACGCAGGGCTACATGTCCGTGCGCAGCAAGCCGGGCCGCGCCGAGGTGGCCAAGGCCGAGGCGCTGTATGCCCGCATCCGCGAAGGCCGCGCGAAGGACATCGAACTGCTGCAGGGCGAGGTGGTCTCGCGCGGCTGGACCGACCCGCTGGCCCGGCTTCGCCGCATCCCCGTGCGCCAGCGCGTCTTCGGCGCGACCGGCATCGGGGCGCTGATGTCGCTGGGCCTTGGCTTCTTCGGCTGGATGGAGGCATCCCGGCTGGCCGCATCCGCAGCCGCGCAGAGCTGGCTGCCAGGTGCCGCGGCCATCGGCGGCGCGGGCTTCGCGATGGCCTGGCTGGGTCTTGGGCAGTTCCTGGTGCGCACTGTGTTCAGGCCGCTGGACGAGGCGGTGCATGTCGCAAGGGCCATCGCGGGTGGCGATCTCGTGCGCTTCGACGTGCGGCGCGGTGACGAGATCACCGGGCTGCTGCGCGCGCTGAACCAGATGAGCGCGAACCTGTTCGCCATCGTGGCGGACGTGGGCGCCAACGTGACGGGTGTGATGTCGGCTTCGAGCCAGATCGCTTCAGGCAATCAGGATCTGTCTTCGCGCACGGAGCAGCAGGCCAGCTCGCTGGAGCAGACGGCCGCTTCGATGGAAGAGCTGACCTCCACGGTCAAGCAGAACGCGGACAACGCCCGGCAGGCCAACCAACTGGCTGTCTCTGCCTCGGAAGTGGCAGTGAAGGGCGGCAGCGTTGTGTCTCAAGTGGTCGACACCATGGGTTCGATCAATGCCTCGTCCAAGAAGATCGTGGACATCATCGGTGTGATCGACGGCATCGCGTTCCAGACCAACATCCTGGCGCTGAATGCTGCCGTTGAAGCGGCTCGTGCTGGTGAACAAGGTCGTGGTTTCGCTGTTGTCGCCTCCGAAGTCCGCAGCCTCGCTCAACGCTCCGCCGCAGCCGCCAAGGAAATCAAGACCCTGATCGGCGACTCGGTAGAGAAGGTCGAAGAGGGCAGCAAGCAGGTCGAAGAGGCCGGCCGCACGATGGAAGAGATCGTGGGCAGCGTCAAGCGGGTGACGGACATCATGGGCGAGATCACGGCGGCGAGCCAGGAGCAGACCTCGGGCATCGAGCAGATCAACCAGGCGATCACGCAGATGGATCAGGTGACGCAGCAGAACGCGGCGCTGGTCGAGGAGGCCTCCGCGGCGGCCCAGTCGCTTCAGGAGCAGGCCGACGGCCTGGTGAAAGCCGTGCGCGTGTTCAGGGCAGAGGCCGCCGAGACCGTCGCCGAAGCCGCCTGAGTCCACTCGAAAACCCCAAAACCCCATTCAAACCGGAGAAGAAAAGATGCTGAACAAGGCAAGAGATCCCCTGCAACAGGCCGCCTCGGGCTCGCCCGCCGCCACTGGCATGAGCCGCCTGGAGGTCG
Source organism: Variovorax sp. CAN15 (assembly GCF_030462475.1). Taxonomy (GTDB): domain Bacteria; phylum Pseudomonadota; class Gammaproteobacteria; order Burkholderiales; family Burkholderiaceae_C; genus Variovorax. The sequence continues at coordinate 1,583 of NZ_JASMRZ010000125.1, read as the reverse complement.
TGACCTTCAAGCTGGGCGAGGAAGAGTACGGCATAGACATCCAGAAGGTTCAGGAGCTGCGCGGGTACGACGCGGTGACGCGGATTGCGAACGCGCCGGAGTACATCAAGGGGGTGGTGAACCTGCGCGGGATCATCGTTCCGATCATCGACATGCGCATCAAGTTCAAGCTTGGGGAGCCGACGTACGACCAGTTCACGGTGGTGATCGTGCTGAACATAGGAGGTCGGGTGGTGGGGATGGTGGTGGACAGCGTGTCGGACGTGATCACGCTGACGGGAGATCAGATCAAGCCTGCGCCGGAGATGGGCTCGGTGCTGGACGCGGACTACCTGATAGGGCTTGGCACGCTGGATGAGCGGATGCTGATTCTTGTGGACATCGACAGGCTCATGTCCAGCGAGGAAATGGGACTGGTCGAAGCCGCCGCCACCGCCTGAGCCCGGTCCGAGGTCGCAAGGCCGGCCCGGTTTCCAACCTTTTCCTGAACGCCTTACCATGAACTTTCTCTCCAACCTCCGCATCGGCAACCGGCTGGCGCTGGCTTTCGCCATCGTCCTGGGCCTGACCGTGGTCTCGACCGCCATCGCGCTGGTCTCCGCGCGCAACAACGCCGAAGCCACGCGGATCATGATGCGCAGTCCGCTCGCGAAGGAGCGGCTCATCTCCGACTGGTATGTGCTGACCTACTCGGCCATCGCCCGCACGTCGATGATCGCCCGCACGACCGACGAGAGCCTGCCGGTGGTCTTCGCCGACGTCATCTCCGACAGCGTGAAGAAGGGCAGCGAGACCATCGCCAAGGTCGAGAAGCTGCTGGTGACGGACGAGGAGAAAGCCACCCTCAAGTCCATCCTCGAACTGAGAGCGAAGTACCAGACCGCGAAGGAAGACGTGGGCAAGGCCAAGGCCGGCGGCGACACGGTCGCGACCGCGCGCGTCTTCAAGGAAAGCTTCCTGCCGGCCGCCAAAGCCTATGAGACCCGCGTGTTGAGCCTGCTGTCGCTGGAGCGCAAGGCCATCGACGACATGAGCGAGGCCATCGACGCGGCCAACACTCGCAGCTTCAACCTGCAGCTGCTGCTGACTGCCCTGGTCGTGGTCAGCGGCGGCGTCTTCGCTTTCTTCATCTCGCGCAGCATCGTGCGTCCGCTGGCACAGGCCGTGCAGGTAGCCGAGACGGTGGCCGAGGGCGACCTCAGCGCGAACATCGAAGTGCGAGGCCGCGACGAAACGGGGCAGCTGATGGAAGCGCTCAGGAAGATGAACACGAACCTCGCGAAGGTAGTGGGCGAGGTTCGAGAAGGAACCGAGACCATCGCGACAGCTTCGGGGCAGATCGCATCGGGCAATCAGGATCTGTCTTCGCGCACGGAGCAGCAGGCCAGCTCGCTGGAGCAGACGGCCGCTTCGATGGAAGAGCTGACCTCCACGGTCAAGCAGAACGCGGACAACGCCCGGCAGGCCAATCAGCTGGCCGTGTCAGCCTCCGAGGTGGCGGTCAAGGGCGGCAGCGTCGTGTCCCAGGTGGTCGACACCATGGGCTCGATCAATGCCTCGTCCAAGAAGATCGTGGACATCAT
>NZ_JASMRZ010000124.1 GCF_030462475.1 Variovorax sp. CAN15 | reverse complement strand
CTCGCGGCAATGCGGCGCGGCTGGGTGTGGCCGATGAGCCGGCCCTTGCCCGGCTCGGCATTGAGCTTGCCGCGGCCCAGCGCGAGGGCGATCTTCGGCAGCTGTGTGGTCTTGCCCGAGCCCGTCTCGCCGCAGACGATCACGACCTGGTGCGCCGAGATGGCGTCCATGATCTCGTCGCGCCTGCTGGAGACAGGAAGCGATTCGGGGAATTCGATGCGAAGGGGTGTGGTGGTCGTCAAGGGAAAACAGTCGTCGGGCCGGCGCGGCAGGCAAACCGTCGATTATCGGCGCGCACAGCCACCGTTGCATGGCATCCACACCGCGCGGCCTGGTTGCAACACGATCCGTAAATAGTCTTTACTCAATTGCAAACCGCCACTACGATCGCGTCCATGTCCTATCGCCTTGCCCTCACCACCTTGCGCCGTCGCTGCGCAAGCCGTGCGCCCCGTGTGCACGGAAGGGTCAAGTTGCCTCGCCCGGCCTGAAGCCGCGCCCTCGACACAGTCGGCGCGCTTCGCAGCCAGAAGCGCCGCAACCGACACCCACAGCGTCACGCCTGCCGCCCGCCGATTCCTTCATGGTGAAGGAGCGGCCGCATTCCTGTTCCAGTCAGATATCCAAGAAGAAAAACATGTCCAAAGACATCCGTACCCAACTGCATGCCGAGCTCGCAGAACGCACTCGCCATCTGCAGACCGTCGCCGAAGCCCTGAAGACCGAGCTCTTCGGCATCGACGACATCATCGATCGCGTGATCGATTCGCTTCGCGCCTGGTATGTGCTGCCGCAGCTCATCAGCCGCCCCGTCATCGTCTGCCTCTGGGGCCTCACCGGCACCGGCAAGACGCAGCTGGTGCGCAAGCTGGCCCAGCACCTTGGCTTCTACGACCGCTTCATCGAAGTGCAGATGGACGGCTTCAGCCATGGCTCGGGCCATCACAGCCGCGGCTCCATCTCGGCCATGCTGGCCGAGTCGGGCATCGCCGAGGGCATGCCCGGCATCCTGGTGCTGGACGAGTTCCAGCGCTTCCGCACGGTCGACAACGGCGGCAACGACGCCAAGGTCGAGCGCTACCAGGACGTGTGGGCGCTGCTGTCCGACGGCCGCCTGCCGCCGGCTCTGTCGATGCTCGGCGAGATCGAGTCTTCGCTGGCCTACGCCGAATACACGCAGGACCGCGACGGCTCCGACAAGAAGAAGTACGACAAGAAACGCAAGCTGCACCTGTCGCCCTGGGAGGCGCGCGAGGTGAAGCGCTGCCTGAAGCTGTCGGAAACGCTGCTGCAGATCATGGCCTGGAAGCCCGCCGAGGTGCATGCGCGCCTGCGCGCCTTCCGCGACACGCAGCAGAGCTGGGAGACCGACTACAGCAAGCTGCTGGTGTTCGTCTCGGGCAACCTCGACGAGATGTACGCCGAGACGGCGCAGCGCGTCGAAGACTGCGACACCGACGCCGACATCTTCCACGAGCTGACGAAGAAGCTCTCCGTCATCGACGTGAAGAAGGCGCTGGCCGAGCGCTTCCGCCCCGAGCAGATCGCGCGCCTTGGCAACAACCACGTGATCTACCCCTCGTTCAACCGCGCGACCTACGTGCGCCTGATCCTGTCGATCTGCGACCGCTACGTGGCCGAGATCCAGGAAAGCTCCGGCGTGCGCTTCGTGCTCGACGCCAGCGTGTACGAGCAGATCTACGCCAATGCCGTGTTCCCGGCACAGGGCACGCGACCGCTGTTCTCGTCGATCCACGCGATCCTGAGTGCCACGCTGGTCAACGCCGCGCTGTGGGCGCTGGAGCAAGGCGCCAATGGCGGCGAGCCGGTGTGGCTCTCGCTGGACGCGGGCGTTTCCTGCATCACGGCCAAGTACCGCAAGGCGCGCCGCCAGTTTCCGGTGGCGCTGGAGCTGAATCGCCTCAAGCAGCGCTCGAGCGAGGACTTCCGCGCCCTGCTCGCGGTGCACGAGGCCGGCCACGGCGTGGTGTACGGCCTGCTCTTCGGCCGCGCGCCGCAGGAGATCAAGATCAACGTGGCTTCGTTCGAGGGCGGCTACAACAGCTACGAGCAGCGCAAGGCCTGGTCGAAGGAGAACCTGCGCGACCGCATCTGCGTGAGCCTTGCGGGCCGCGCCGCCGAGCAACTGGTGTTCGGCGAGCAGGCCTGCACTTCGGGTGCCACTCAGGACTTCATGCAGGCGACGGCCAATGCGGCGCAGTACGTCCGCCACTTCGCCTTCGGCACGCGCCTGAGCCGCACCGACGTCGCGAACGACCCGGGCGACAACGTCAACACCGACATCGAGGCCACCAACCCCGAGATCGAGGCGCTGCTGGCGCAGGAGCAAGAGCGCGCGCTGGCGCTGCTCGAGGCCCACACGCCGGCGCTGATGACGGTGGTCGACGCGCTGCTGCGCGATGGCTCCATCGCTCCGGCCCAACTGGCAGCGATGCTGGACCTGCCCGATCCGGGTTCGGGCGAGGCCAACGCGGCCACCGACGCCTACGCGGCGCTGCTGGCGGGCTTCCGCGCCCAGCACGAGGGGCTGCCGCTGCCGCCGCCACCCTCCGGGGGCGGCGGTAGCGGTGGCGGCTCGGTTCCTGCCAGCGCGGCCCGCGTGCTGCGCGCGATCGCCTGATTCGCCCGACCCGGCCCGGGTCAGGCCGAGTCGGGCGGAGTCAGGCAAATGCCTCTTCATGAATGCACAATCACGCCCCATGTCCACCGTCTTCAATTTCACCTTCGTGCCCTGGTTCCGCTCGGTCGCGCCCTACATTCACACGCACCGCGGCAAGACTTTCGTCGTCGGGCTCGCGGGCGAGGCGATCGCGGCGGGCAAGCTGCAGAACATCGCGCAAGACCTGGCGCTGATCCAGAGCATGGGCGTGAAGATCGTGCTGGTGCACGGCTTCCGGCCACAGGTCAACGAGCAGCTGGCGGCCAAGGGGCACGAGGCGAAGTATTCGCACGGCATCCGCATCACCGACGAGGTGGCGCTCGACTCCGCGCAGGAGGCCGCCGGCCAGCTGCGCTACGAGATCGAGGCCGCCTTCAGCCAGGGCCTGCCCAACACGCCGATGGCGGGCTCCACCGTGCGGGTGATTTCGGGCAACTTCATCACCGCGCGCCCTGTGGGTGTGGTCGACGGAGTGGACTTCAAGCATTCGGGCCTGGTGCGCAAGGTGGACGCCGCCGGCATCCGCCGCACGCTGGACTTTGGCGCCATGGTGCTCATGTCGCCCTTCGGCTTTTCGCCCACGGGCGAAGCCTTCAACCTGACGATGGAAGAAGTCGCCACCAGCGTGGCCATCTCGCTGCAGGCCGACAAGCTGATCTTCCTGACCGAGATTCCCGGCATCCGCATCGACAGCGAGCTACCCGAGAGCGAGGACAACCCCATCGACACCGAGCTGCCGCTGGACGCCGCCGAGAAGCTGCTGGCCTCGCTGCCGCCGCCGCAGAAGCCCACCGACACCGCCTTCTACCTGCAGCACTGCGTGAAAGCCTGCAAGGCGGGCGTGGAGCGCAACCACATCCTGCCCTTCGCCCTCGACGGCTCGCTGCTCTTGGAGGTGTACGTGCACGACGGCGTCGGCACCATGGTGATCGACGAGAAGCTCGAAAGCCTGCGCGAGGCCTCGGTGGACGACATCGGCGGCATCCTGCAGCTGATCGAGCCCTTCGAGCGCGACGGCACGCTGGTCAAGCGCGACCGCACCGAGATCGAGCGCGACATCCACCAGTACACGGTGGTCGAGCACGATGGCGTGATCTTCGGCTGCGCGGCGCTCTACCCGTATCCCGAGGCGCGCACCGCCGAGATGGCCGCGCTCACGGTATCGCCGCAATCGCAGTCGCAGGGCGACGGCGAGCGCATCCTCAAGCACATCGAGCATCGCGCGAAGGCCATGGGCCTGGAAAGCATCTTCGTGCTCACCACGCGCACCATGCACTGGTTCCTCAAGCGCGGCTTCCAGCAGGTCAACCCCGACTGGCTGCCCGAGGCCCGCAAGCGCAAGTACAACTGGGACCGCAAGAGCCAGGTGCTGGTCAAGAAGATCTAGCCCCGGCCCCGAAAAGCACACGCCAAGGAGACCGCCCCGATGACGCTCGCCACCGCCCTGCTCTTTGCCATCGTGGCCTTTGCCGCGATCGCCACGCCCGGGCCGACGGTGCTGCTGGCGCTCAGCAACGGCTCACGCCACGGCGTGCGCCGTGCGCTGCCGGGAATGCTCGGCGCGGTGCTGTCCGATTTCGTGCTGGTCGGCGCGGTGGCGCTGGGCCTGGGCGCCCTGCTGGCCGCGTCGGAGTTCTGGTTCTCGATGCTGAAATGGGTGGGCGCGATCTACCTGGCCTGGCTGGGCCTGCGGATGCTGCGCTCCAGAGGCGGCTTCCACCTGCCGGCCGCCGATGCGGCGCCGTCGGCCATGGCGGGCGAGAGCCGGCGCATCTTCCTCAAGTCCTTCCTGGTGGCGGTGACCAACCCCAAGGGCTACATCTTCTGCTCGGCGCTGCTGCCTCAGTTCATCGACCCGTCGGCGGCCCAGGCGCCGCAGTACATCGTCATCGCGCTGATCTTTGCGGGCCTGGACATGGCGGTGATGCTGGCCTACGCCTTCGTCGGCGCCCGCGCGATCCGGCTCTTGACCATCTCGGCCACGCGCTGGATCGACCGCGCCTGCGGCGGCATGCTGCTGGCCCTGGCCGGGTCCTTGGCTTTCTATCGCCGCAGCGCAGCCTGACGGCCTTGCCGCCGGCCGCCGCTAGTAGCCGCTTCGCCGGGAGCGGTAACAGGTGTCACCGATAATCCCGGCCATGAATCCCCTGCTTTCCCGGTTGCAACCCTACCCCTTCGAGCGGCTGAAGCAGCTGTTCGCGGGCGTCACGCCCAACCCCGAGTTCCCGGCCATCAGCCTGGGCATCGGCGAACCCAAGCACGCCACGCCGGGCTTCATCAAGGACGCGCTGAGCGCCAGCCTCGGCGCACTGGCCGCCTACCCCGCCACCGCCGGCGACCTGAAGCTGCGCACCGCCTTCACCGACTGGCTCAAGACCCGCTACAGCCTCTCCCTCGACCCGGCCACGCAGGTGCTGCCGGTCAACGGCTCGCGCGAGGCGCTGTTCTCGCTGGCCCAGACGGTGGTCGACCCCACGGCCTCGCCCCAGCCGGTGGTGATGTCGCCCAATCCGTTCTATCAGATCTACGAAGGCGCGGCCCTGCTCGCCGGCGCCGAACCGTACTACGTGCCCAGCGTGCCCGCGCGCAACTTCGCGGTCGACTGGGACAGCGTGCCCGGGGAGGTCTGGGCCCGCACCCAGCTGGTGTTCGTCTGCTCGCCGGGCAACCCCACCGGCGCGGTGATGGCGCTGGACGAATGGAAGAAGCTCTTCGCGCTTTCCGACCGCCACGGCTTCGTGATCGCGGCCGACGAGTGCTACAGCGAGATCTACTTCCGCGACGAGCCCCCGCTCAGCGGCCTCGAGGCATCGGTGAAGCTCGGCAGGCCCGACTTCCGCAACCTGATCGCGCTGACCTCGCTGTCCAAGCGCAGCAACGTGCCCGGCCTTCGCAGCGGCTTCGTGGCGGGCGACGCGGCCATCATCAAGAAGTTTCTGCTCTACCGCACCTACCACGGCAGCGCCATGAGCGGCACCGTGGCCGCGGCCAGCATCGCGGCCTGGGGCGACGAGTCGCACGTGGTCGACAACCGTGCCCAGTACCGCGCCAAGTTCGCGGCCGTCACCCCGCTGCTGGAGCCGGTGCTCGACGTGCGGCTGCCCGACGCCAGTTTCTACCTGTGGGCCGGCGTGCCCGAAGTGTGGGCTGGCGACGACGAAGCCTTCGCCCGCGCCCTTTACGCTCAATACAATGTGACGGTTCTGCCGGGGAGCTATCTGGCGCGCCAGACGGACTACGGCGCGAACAGCGTCAACCCCGGCCGGGGCCGCATCCGCATGGCGCTTGTGGCCGAAACGGCCGAATGCGTGGAGGCCGCCGAGCGCATCGTGCGCTTCTGCAAGGAAGCCCGCCGCTGATCCGCCTCGCCTGGCCCCTGCTCCCATTTTTCACCCGAGACTCTCCATGACCCAGCAACTGCAACAAATCATCGACGCCGCGTGGGAAGACCGCGCCAACATCTCGGTCGCCTCGTCGCCGGCCGAAGTGCGCGACGCCGTCGAGCACGTGATCACCGAACTCAACAACGGCAAGCTGCGCGTGGCCACCCGCGAAGGCGTGGGCAAGTGGACCGTGCACCAGTGGATCAAGAAGGCCGTGCTGCTGTCTTTCCGCCTGAAGGACAACGAGCAGATCCAGGCCGGCTCGCTCGGCTTCTACGACAAGGTGCCCACCAAGTTCTCGCACCTGTCGGCCAGCGAGCTGAAGGAATCCGGCGTGCGCATCGTGCCGCCGGCCGTGGCCCGCCGCGGCAGCTACATCGCCAAGGGCGCGATCCTGATGCCCTCGTACGTGAACATCGGCGCGTACGTGGGCGAAAGCACCATGGTCGACACCTGGGCCACCGTGGGTTCGTGCGCGCAAATCGGCGCCAACGTGCACCTTTCGGGCGGCGTCGGCATCGGCGGCGTGCTCGAGCCGCTGCAGGCCGGCCCCACCATCATCGAAGACAACTGCTTCATCGGCGCACGCTCCGAAGTCGTGGAAGGTGTGATCGTCGAAGAGAACTCCGTGCTCGGCATGGGCGTGTACATCGGCCAGAGCACCCCGATCTTCAACCGCGACACCGGCGAAATCTCGTACGGGCGCGTTCCGTCGGGCAGCGTGGTCATCAGCGGCAACCTGCCCAAGAAGACCAAGTCGGGCCAGGACTACAGCACCTACGCCGCGATCATCGTCAAGACGGTCGACGCGCAGACGCGCTCCAAGACCAGCCTGAACGACCTGCTGCGCGACTGAACCAGGCACACCCCCATGCTGCGCGCACTCCGTGTCGCTTCGCGCACCCCCTTGCAGGGGGCAACGCCAGCGGCCCGGCCAAGCCGGTTCCGCGGCGTTCCCCGCGAAGAACGCGTTCTGCACGCAGCTTACGAATGATTCAAAGAGCACCCGAGGAGAGAGACCGATGAACATGATGGAACGGCTTCTTCGTCTGATGGCCGAACGCAAGGCCTCCGACATCTATCTCTCGGCCCATTCGCCGGTGCTGATCCGCATCAACGGCATCTGCCTGCCGGTCAACGCGCAGGTGCTGCCGCCCACGGCGCCGTTGGCGCTGCTGTCGGAGGTGGTGCCCGCCGCGCGCATCCAGGAACTGGAGAGCACGGGCGAGCTCAACATGGCCGTGCACATCGAGGACGCCGGCAACTACCGCATCAGCGCGATGCGCCAGCGCGGCACCTATGCGGTGGTGGTGCGGCACATCGCCTCCCGGATTCCGAGCTTCGAAGAGCTGAACCTGCCCGACATCCTGAAGACGCTCATCATGGAAAAGCGCGGGCTGATCCTGATGGTAGGCGCCACTGGCGCGGGCAAGACCACCACGCTGGCCTCGATGCTCGACTACCGCAACGAGCACGCCAGCGGCCACATCCTCACTGTCGAGGAGCCGATCGAGTTCACCTACACCAACAAGAAGTCGGTGGTGAACCAGCGTGACGTGGGCAGTGACACCACCTCGCTGCAAACGGCACTGAAGAACGCGCTGCGCCAGGCACCCGACGTGATCCAGATCGGGGAGATCCGCGACCGCGACACCATGTCCGCCGCCATCGCCTACGCGCAGTCGGGCCACCTCTGCGTGGCCACGCTGCACGCCAACAACAGCTACCGCGCGCTGAACCGCATCCTGAGCTTCTACCCCGTCGAGGTGCGCCCCACGCTGCTGGGCGACCTGGGCGGCGCGCTGCGCGCCATCGTGTCGCAGCGCCTGCTGCGCACGCCGACCGGCGGCCGCGTGCCGGCGCTCGAAGTCATGCTCAACACCGCGCTGGTGGCCGAGCTGATCGAGAAGGGCGACTTCTCCGGCGTGAAGGAGGCCATGGAAAAGTCGATGGCCGAAGGATCGCAGACCTTCGAGGAAGACATCGCCCGCCTCATCGTGGAGGAGCGCATCACGCGCGAGGAAGGCCTGTCGCAGGCCGACTCGCCCACCAACCTCATGTGGCGCCTGCAGAACCGCGCGGCGCCCAGGCAGCAGGTCGACGACCGCAACCTGACCGACCAGGTCGACGAACCCACCTTTACCGACATCACGCTAGACGTCAAATTCTGACTCTCCCCCAGGCTGCGCGCACTTCGTGTCGCTTCGCCAACCCCCTCGCAGGGGGCAACACCAGCGGCCCGGCAAAGCCGGTTCCGCGGTGTTCCTGGAAGAGTCCCCCTCCATTCCTGTGCCATGTCCCGAACTCTCCAGTTAGCCGAACAACTCATCTCGCGCCCTTCCGTCACCCCCGACGACGCGGGCTGCCAGCAGATCCTCGGCGAGCGGCTGGCGCGGCTGGGCTTCACGCTGGAGACCATCGAGAGCGGCCCGGCCGACTTCCGGGTGACGAACCTGTGGGCGGTTCGCCGTCCCGCGAACGCCAAGGCCGCCACGAAGACGCTGGTGTTCGCCGGCCACACCGACGTGGTGCCCACCGGCCCCGTCGAGCAGTGGACCAGCCACCCTTTCACGCCCACGCACCGCGATGGCAAGCTCTACGGCCGCGGCGCCTGCGACATGAAGACCTCGGTCGCGGCCTTCGTGACCTCCATCGAAGATTTTTTGCAGGCCGTGCCCGATCCGCGGCTCACGCTGGCCCTGCTGCTCACCAGCGATGAGGAAGGCCCCGGCGTCGACGGCACCGTCGTCGTCTGCAATGCGCTKGCCGCCCGCGGCGAGACCATCGACTACTGTATCGTCGGCGAACCCACGGCCGTGGAACGCTGCGGCGACATGATCAAGAACGGCCGACGCGGCACCATGAGCGGCAAGCTCACGGTCAAGGGTGTGCAGGGCCACATCGCCTACCCGCACCTGGCGAAGAACCCGGTGCATGCGGTCGCGCCCGCACTGGCCGAACTGGTGGCCATCAACGCCGCCGGCGGCTGGGATGCCGGCAACGCGTATTTCCAGCCGACCAGCTGGCAGATCAGCAACTTCCACGCGGGCACCGGCGCGAGCAACGTGATTCCGGGCAGCGCGGTGATCGACTTCAACTTCCGCTTCTCGACCGAGTCCACGCCCGAGTCGCTGCAGCAGCGCGTGCATGCCGTACTCGACGCGCACCAGGTCGACTACACCCTGGCCTGGACCGTCGGCGGCCTGCCCTTCCTCACCACGCCCGGCGAGCTGGTGGAAGCCGTGCAAGGCGCCATCCGCGACGAGACCGGCATCGAGACCGAGCTGTCGACCAGCGGCGGCACCAGCGACGCACGCTTCATCGCCAAGATCTGCAGGCAGGTGGTCGAGCTGGGCCCGGTGAACGCCAGCATCCACAAGATCGACGAGCACATCGACGTGGCCGAGATCGAGACGCTGAAGAACATCTACCTGCGCACCCTGAAGCGGCTGGACGCCGCGCTCGCCGGATGAGCACCGTCATCGGACTCATCGAGGCGGGCGCGAAGCGGCTGGAAGAAGCCGGCGTCGCCTTCGGCCACGGAACCGCCAACGCCTTCGACGAAGCCGCCTGGCTGGTGCTGTGGCGCCTGAAGTTGCCGCTGGACGACCTCGACGGCGTGGCCGACAGGCCCGTGTCGCCCGCCGACGCGGGCAAGGTGGCGGCGCTCATCGACGAGCG
>NZ_JASMRZ010000123.1 GCF_030462475.1 Variovorax sp. CAN15 | reverse complement strand
ATCAACCCCCTGGGCTACGTGCCGATGCTCGAGCTCGACGACGGTACCCGCCTGCGCGAAGGTCCCGCCATCCTGCAGTACATCGCCGACCTTGCCCCCACCAAGAACCTCGCGCCGGCTGCCGACGCGCCACCGGCTGCACGCTTGAAAGAAGCGGGCACGGTGATCGTGAGCAAGACCACGATGCCGGACTACGGCATGCTGTCCTCGGGACTGTCGAGCTTCCACACGCTTGCGCGCAATCCCTGGGACCTGCGCCTGACGCCCGGCGGCTCCAGCGCGGGTGCCGGTGCCGCCACGGCAGCGGGCTACGGTCCCCTGCACCTGGGCACCGACATCGGCGGCTCGCTTCGCCTGCCCGCGAGCTGGTGCGGCATCTTCACGCTCAAGCCAAGCCTGGGACGCGTGCCCATCGACCCACCCTACATGGGCCGCGCGGCAGGACCGATGACGCGCACCGTGGGCGACGCCGCGCTGCTGATGCAGGCGCTGGCTAAGCCCGACGCGCGCGACAGCATGAGCCTGCCGGCGCAGGACATCGACTGGGCGAGCTTCGACGTGGCGCCCGACCATCTGCGCGGCCTGCGCTTCGGGCTTCTGCTCGACGCCGGCTGCGGCCTGGCGGTGGAGCCCGAGATACAGGCGGCGGTCGAGCAGGCCGCGCGCCTGCTCGAGAAGGCCGGCGCCATCATCGAGCCGATGCAACCCTTCATGTCGCAGGCCATGCTCGACGGCATGGACCACTTCTGGCGCATGCGCTCGCTGGTGGACATGAAGAGCCTGCGCGCCGACCAGCGCTCCAGGGTGCTGCCCTACATCCGCGAATGGGCCGAGAGCGCGGCGGAGTTCAGCGGCGAGCACGTGTTCCGCGGCTTCAGCCAGTTCCATGCGACGCGCGTGGCCGCCGTGAGCGCCTGCGCGCGCTTCGACTACGTGATCTCGCCCGTGTCGCCCAACATGCCCGCGGCGGCCGAGGCGCCCTCGCCCACCAACGACCCGCTGCGGCCGCTGGAGCACATCGGCTTCACCGTGCCGTTCAACATGTCGGAGCAGCCGGCTGCTTCGGTGAACTGCGGGTACTCGGCTTCGGGCCTGCCGATCGGCCTGCAGATCGCCGGCCAGCGCTTCGATGATCTCGGCGTGCTGCGCGTGTCGCGCGCCTTCGAGCAGATCCGCGAACCGCAGCGGCCCTGGCCGTCGCCGCCCGGCCGCTAGCGAGACAGCTCAGGTCGCCGCATAGCGCCCCGGCTTGTGGTTGATCCAGAGAAAGAGCCCCATCACCACCGCCGCCAGCACCGACCAAGCCACCCGCTGCGGCGGAATCACGAACAGGGCGAGCAGCACCACCGTGCAGTCGATGCCGATCTGCACCTTGCCGGCAGGCCAGCCGCGCTTTTCCTGCAGGTACAGCGTGAGCACCGTCGCGCCGCCCAGGCTGGCGCGGTGGCGGGCGAGGAACAGGCAGCCGGTGCCCAGCATCAGGCCGCCGAGCACGGCCGCGAAGGCCGGGTGCAGGGAATCGATGGAGAGGTAGCGCGGCGCCAGGTCGGTCATCACCGAGAGCAGCGCGATGGCCGAGAAGGTCTTGAGCGTGAACACCCGGCCCATGTGGCGCCAGGCGAACCAGTAGAACGGGAGGTTGACCAGGAAGAACAGCTTTCCGAAGCTCGCGCCGGTGGCGTAATGCAAGAGGAACGCAATGCCGGCCGTGCCGCCGGTGAGCAGGCCCGCCTGCCCGAACAGCATCATCGCAATGGCGACGAAGAGCGTGCCCGAGAAGATGGCCTGCGCGTCGTCGAAGCGGGTGTGGCGCAGCAGGCTGGGCGAGGAGGTCGTGGGAGGTGGCGCATCCATGGCCGAGGCTGACGCAAATCCCGCGCCACCCCTACATCAGATGCGTTGCCAGCATCTCCCTGGCCCGGGTCACGAACGCGGTTTCCCCCTTGCGCCCCGGCAGAAACTGGAAGGCGACGCGCGGCAGCGCCGGCAGGCCGTGCGGCGGCGCCAGCCGCGTCACGCCGTCGCTGATCGCGGACTCGTTCAGGCAGGCCACGCCCAGCCCCGCCGCCAGTGCCGACTGCAGGCCCGCAACGCCCGAGGCGACGTGCGCCAGCGCATAGGGCACGCGGCGGCGCCGCAGCAGCGAAACGGTGAACTGGTGCAGCGAGCAGGTGTCGGGCAGGGCCAGCAGCCGCAGCGGCTCCCCACGCACGAGCCGCATGCCCTCCGCGCCGAGCCACACCAGCGATTCGCGCCTGAGCACCGCGCCACGAGCCTCCGGCGCGGAGGCCCCGGCGATGTTCATCGCGATGCCCACGTCGAAATCGCCGTGCGCATAGGCCGAGCGCAGCGCGTCGCTCTTCAGGATGCTGACGTGCAGCCGCACCTTCGGATAGCTCTCGCCGAGCCGCCCCAGGAGCCGCGTCAGGTCGCCGGGACGGAAGTAGTCGGTGACCGCGAGGCGCAGCTCGCCCTGCAGCGTCTCGCCGTGCAGGTCGCGGAATGCCTCGTCGCTCAGCGCGAGGATGCGCCGCGCATAGCCCAGCAGCCGCACGCCCGCCTCGGTGGGCGCAACACCCGCCTTGCTGCGCGTGAGCAGCGACTGCCCTGCCCGCTCTTCCAGCTTGCGAATCTGCTCGCTCACCGAGGACTGCGAGAGGAAGACACGCGGCGCGGCCGCCGTGAGGCTGCCCGCGTCGACGACGGCGGCCAGCGTGCGCAGTTGCTCCAGGTCGAACCCTTGCATGGTCAATCCATCCGTTTATCCGATGAAACACATCATATCTTCCCGCTTTTCCGATGACCAGCCGGCTCCCAGAATCACCCCATCGACAACCCATTCATCCAAGGAGTCCGCCATGCCCCACATCGTCGTCCACCTCTCCGGCCAACCCGACGCCGACCTCACCCGCAAGACCGTCGACGCCGTCGCCGAGCTCACGCAGAGCGTGCTCGGCAAGCAGCTGCCGGTCATCGCCATCACCGTGCAGTACATCGCCGCCGACGCCTGGTTCATCGGCGGCCAGTCGCTGGCCTCGCTGGGCAAGTCGGCCTTCCATCTCGACATCAGCATCACCGACGAGACCAACACCAAGGCCGAGAAGGCGCGCTACCTGCACGAGGTGCACGCGGCCATGGCGAAGATCAGGCCGGACCTGCACGAGGTGTCTTACATCCACGTGATCGACGCGCGCGGCGCGGCCTACGGCTACGGCGGCAGGACGCAGGAGTACCGCCACCAGCAGGCCGGTGTCTAGAGCCCGTCGTTGAAGCATCACGGAGGGCATGGCACCATGCGCCATGCCCTCCGGAACCCCCACGAACAACGCCCCGCACTTCGCCGACAGCCTCGGCAACCCGCTCAGCCTCGACGATGCCGCCAGCCTGCCGCTGGTCGACGACTTCGTCATGGGATTCATCTCCAGCGAGGCGCGCGCCGTCAACCTGCTTGCGGCGGCCGACGCCGACGCGACCCCCATCGTGCAGGCCTACTGCGCCACGCTGCACCTGTTCGCCGAATCGCGCGAGGCTGCTGCAAACGCACGACCATTTCTTTCCAAAGCCCGCGCCGGCGCCGCGCGTGCGACGCCGCGCGAACAGCGCTACATCGCGGCCATCGAGGCCTGGGCCGAAGGCGACATCGCCAGCGCGATCGCACTGCATGCCGAACAGGCCCGCGAGCATCCGCGCGACCTGGTGTCGGTCAAGCTGGGCCAGTACCACTGCTTCAACACCGGCGATTGCCCCGGCATGCTGAAGCTCGCGCTGGCGGTGCTGCCGCATGCGGCCGACGTGCCCTACGTGCACGGCATGGCGGCTTTCGGCTACGAGCAGTGCCACCTGATGCGCGAGGCCGAGACGAGCGCACGCCGCGCCATCGCCATGTGCCGCAAGGAGCCGTGGGCGCACCATGCGCTCGCGCATGTGATGCTCACCGAGGGCCGGCTCGCCGAGGGGCTGGCGTTCATGCAGAGCGTGAGCGACACCTGGACCGGCCTCAACTCGTTCATGGTCACGCACAACTGGTGGCACATGGCACTGTTCCTCATCGACCTGGGCCGCGACGCCGAAGCGCTCGCGGTGTACGACGAGCATGCCTGGGGCGTGGTGAAGGACTACTCGCAGGACCAGATCGGCGCTGTCTCGCTGCTCGCACGGCTGGAGCTCGCGGGCATCGACGTGGGCGGGCGCTGGGACGACGTGGCCGGCTACCTGCGGCAGCGCCAGGCCGACCACGTCTTGCCCTTTCTCGACCTGCAGTACCTCTACGGCCTGGCGCGCGCCGGGCGCCCCGAGGCGGAGGTTCTGCTGCGCAACATCGTGGCCTTCGCGCCGAACGCGCCGGCATCGACGCGCGCGGCATGGCAGCGCGTGTGCGTGCCGGCCGCGCACGGACTGGTGGCGCATGCGCGCGGCGATCTCGCGGCAGCCATCGAAGGGCTCGGCACTGCCCTGCCGCGCATGATCGAGATCGGCGGCAGCCACGCGCAGCGCGACCTGTTCGAGCAGGTGTATCTCGAGGCGCTGGTGCGCAGCGGCACGGAGGCTTCGCTGTCCGCCGCCCAGGGCATCCTGCAGCAGCAGCTCAATGGCCAGCCCGAGTCGCTGCGCCTGCGCCGGCAGACGGCGGCGGTGTATGCCCGGCTCGGCCTCGGGCAACTGGCCGGAGGCATCGCGGCGCGCGACTGAGAAGAGCTGTGCAGCGGTCGCGGCCCCGGCGGGACGAAGCCGGCTGGCTCAGCCCTTGTCCTTCAGATGCCGTGTCTGGTCGTAGGTCGGTTGCGGCGGCAGGTCGGCCAGATGGCGCGTGTCGGCCCATTCGACGATCTCGATGTCGTCGGGCCGCTGCGGATCGGCGATGCGGATGCGGTTGAAGCCCGCGTTGGGAATGTCGCTGCGGCGCGGCCCGCTCAGGCTCAGGCCCCTGGCGGTGCGCCACACCATGTCGAGCACGCCGCCGTGCGTGACGACGATCAGGTGCCGGCCCCGGTGTTCCGAGGCGATGTTGCCCAGCGCCGCGATGATGCGCGCGTGGAACTCGCGCGGCGTCTCGCCTTCGGGCATGGCGTGGTCTTCGCGGAACTCCAGCCACTCTTCCCAGGCGCGGGGATGCAGGCTCTGGATCTCGTCGGAGCGCATGCCCTCGACCACCCCGAAGAACTGCTCGCGCAGGGCCGCCGACGTGGCCACAGGCAGCGAGAGTTGCTGCGCCCCGGGCGCGGCGGTCTGCTGCGCGCGCATGAGGTCGCTGCTGAAGATGTGCTGCACCGCGGTTTCGCTGGCCAGCCGCAGGCCGAGGCGGCGGGCCTGCTCGTGGCCCATGTCGTTGAGCGGCACATCGGCGTGCCCCTGAAAGCGCAGCTCGCGGTTCCAGGCGGTCTCGCCGTGGCGGATGAGGATCAGGTCGGTGGTGGTGTCGGGCTTGGGCGTTGGCATTGCCGCCCATTTTCCACCGTGCGCGTGACGCTCAGCGAATTGCCCCCGCCGCCTGTTGCACCACCGCCACCACGGTGCCGGCCGCGGGCGCCGCGCCAAGTCGCATCGGCGACGGCGTGAGCAGCGCCAGCACCCAGGCGATCACCACGCCGCCGACGATGGCGCAGACCACCACCACGGCGGTGTACGCGATGGCCTTGTCGGGCGGGCACTTCATGAGCACCGGCAGGCCGGTGTAGAGCAGGTAGATGCCATAGAGCGCCGCCAGGGCTCCCAGCACCGACAGCGAAGGCAGCAGGCTGAACACGCCGCCGACGAAGGCTGCCGTGCTCGCATAGGACGAGAGCTTGAGCGCGCCGATCTGGCTCCTGGTGCCCTCGAAGGTGGGCGCCATCGCGTCGATGATGAGCGCGAGCACGAACACCATCACCAGCGACAGCACATAACCCACGATCATGTTCGCGAGCCCCGAGGCCAGCGGCACGCGAAAGCTCACGCCGAAAGCGCCGATGCCGATGAGCGACAGGCCGATGAAGCTGGCCACCGCGGGAATCAGCGCGAGGATCATCACGTAGTTCTTGTAGAGCGATGCGGCGTCGGCCGGCTCGGCGTCGATCTCGGGCCAGGTGGCCTTCGGCTTGAGCAGGATGGCTTGGACGCGTTCTACAAGACTCATTGCGGGGTTCCTCGGCATGGGCTTTCGAGTATGTCGGCGGCGCCCCGCGATGGCTGCTGGCCATGAGGCCTATGCCATGACCTATGCCGCTGCGCCCACGGCCGCAATCGCGCAGAATCCTTGCCCATGCCCAACCTGATCCTGCTGCCCGGCCTCGCCTGCGACGAGCGCATCTGGGAAGCCCAATTGCCCGCCCTTCCCTCCGCCTTCGGCGCCCGCGTGAGCGACGTCCAGCGGCACAACGACACCATCGAGGGCATGGCCGTGGCCGTGCTGCGCGACAACGAGGGCCCGCTGGTGCTCTGCGGCGCATCGATGGGCGGCATGGTCGCCATGGAGGCCGCCCGCCAGGCGCCGGGGCGCATCGCCGGGCTGGCGCTGCTGGGCACCAGCGCGCGACCCGAGACGCCCGAGATGTTCACGCTGCGCGAGGGCGCCATCGAATACTTCGAACGCGGCGAGCTGCGCGACGTGATCGAGCCGAACGTCTATTTCGCCTTCCATCCCGCGCAGGCGGCCGACGAAGCGCTGGTGCAGCGCTACCTCGACATCGTGCTCGGCGCGGGTGCGCGGCAGCTCATCAGCCAGAACCGCGCCGTGATGCGCCGGCCCGACGCGCGCCTGCATCTCGCTTCGGTGCGCGCTCCGGTGCTGCTGATGTGCGGCAACGAGGACAAGCTCGCGCCCCCCGAATGCACCACCGAGATGGCCGCGATGCTGCCGCAGGCCGAGGTGGTGTGGGTGCCCGACTGCGGCCACATGCTGACGATGGAAAAGCCCGACATCGTCAACGCCGCGCTCAACCGCTGGCTGGCGAAGAACTTTCCCGCTGCCATCGCCGCCTGAACCTGGACCTGAACCTGAACCCTCGCGGCCGCTCAGTGCAGTTGGCCGCCGGTCTCGGCGATGTCGTGCTCCACGGCCAGCGAGGTGCTCACCGCGATGCGCAACGCCTTGACCATGGTTTCGAGCGACATGCTCGGCGCCCCCGGGAAGCGCGCCGCCTGCTCCGGCAGGTAGGGAATGTGGATGAAGCCGCCGCGCAGCCCCGGCACCGGATGCGTCGCGATGCGATGCATCAGCCCGTAGAAGATGTGGTTGCAGACGAAGGTGCCCGCGCTGTTCGACACCGAGGCCGGCACCCCGGCCGCGCGCAGCTCGCGCACCATGGCCTTGATCGGCAGCGTCGAGAAATACGCGGCGGGTGCGCCCGGCACCACCGGCACGTCGATGGGCTCCTGCCCCTTGTTGTCGGCCGTGCGCGCGTCGTCGATGTTGATGGCGACGCGCTCCGGCGTGAACTCCGCGCGCCCGCCGGCCTGGCCGATGCACAGCACCAACTGCGGTTTGAGCTCGTCCATGGCCGCCAGCAGGGCATCGATGGCGTCACCGAAGACGCACGGCACCAGGCGCGCATGCACCGTCGCGCGGCCCACCTTCCAGCCGTCGAGCGCGCGCACGGCATCCCATGAGGGGTTGAGCACCTCCTGCTCGAAGGGCTCGAAACCCGTGAGCAGCACGCGCAGCGGCGTAGTCGATGAGGGGGAAGGCGGCGGTGGTGCTTTCGGTTTCCTGGGCATGGCGATGTCTTGCAGCACCCCGGAAGGTACTGCAAGACGCCGGCTGGCGCCTCGGCCCTTTCCTTCTCCCTACTTCTTGGGCGTCAGGTCGAGCGGGTTGGCCGGCAGGTCGGTGCGCACGGGCTCGGGCTTCTGCTCCAGCTTGCAGTCCTGGTCCTTGAAAGGGCCGGCCACGCGGACCCAGTCCGGGCTGATCGGATTCTGCGAGCACAGGACCTTGCCGCTTTCCTTGTTCTTCAGCAGATAGAAGCCGCCGCTGGGCTGAGCGAGCGCGGCGCCGCACATGGCCAGGCTGGAGAGGCCGGCAAGGACAGCAGCGTGAAGGGCTTGTTTCGTCATGTTCATGCTCCTGATTCCGTTAGGGGGCCGGCGCTGTCACGAGGCTGTTCGCCAGCGCGACCACCAGATTGCGGGCCTGTGCCACGATGGAGTCGCGGCGGCCCTCGAAGGTTGCGTCGGTGATCTTCCCGTCGCTGCCGCTGCCGAAGACGGTCATGACAGGCGTGTGGATATGGCCGGCCGGAATGCCGAGCTTGAAGGTGTCGCGCATCAGGGTGTTGCGGTAGGCGCTGGCATTGGAGAGGTAGTTGCCGCCGCCGCCTTTCAGCGCGCAGTTGGTCTCCAGCGGATTCGGCGGAGCCACCAGCGCTGCCGCGGCAGCCGCGTCGTTGTAGTTCTTGTCCGCCACGTTGAAATCCACGCCCGGCGTGCTGAATGCGTCGATCGCCGCCTTCACCGCCGCCTGTGCCGCATCGTAGGCCGAGGCCGCGTCCGAGGCCGCCTTCGTGCAGGGCCCCACGGTGTAGGAATCGCGGCGCACCACCGCCCAGCCACCCGTCTTGTTGGTGTCGGTGTTGAGGATGCCCGCGCCGGTGTTGGCGTCGATCAGCTTCTGGAACGGCAGGGTCGCGACCGTGAATTGCGGCGACGCGTCCCGTTGCCAGGGCTTGGCCGAGTAGCCCACCCAACGCTCCGGCGGAAAGATGTCGCACTCCAGCGAGGACGGGAGTCCCCCGGCGTCGGAGCACGGCGGGTTCAGGTTGTCGTTGCCCGGGAAGGCGGCGTAGTGATAGCGGCCGTTGTAGTGCTCCAGGTCGAACTCGCCGCCGCCCTGGCTCATGCTGACGGACGCATCGACCCGCTTGGGGCCCGGCTTGAACCAGGGACCCAGCGCGTCTTCCTGCATGCCGGCGATGAAGGGGCCGTAGTTGACGGGCAGGATGAAGGTGCGGATGACCGCAGTGGTGCCGTCGGCCAGGGGCACGGTATTGCCGTCCAGCGACAGGATGGTCGCGCCCGAGGGGTTGCCGATGCGGATCGAAAGATTGCCGTTGGTGCCCGCCTTGCCCAGGGTGAACGGATCGAAGCCGCTCACGAGGATGCGCTTGTATTTCGGTCCCTCCGGGAAGTCGATGGCGTACTGCCCGCGCGAGGCCTTTTCGAACTCGACCTGCAGGGCGGCACGCTGATCGTCCGTCAATGCAAAGTCGGGCTTCCACTGGCGCAGCGCCAGCGTCATGGTGAGGCGGGCCCAGTAGAGCATCCGGTCGTCGCTCCTGGGCAGCGTGCCCTGCACGACGCGCCCCTGCACACGGTCGAGCGCCGCCTGCCAGAGCTTCTGGCCTTCGGTATGCAGCAGGGTCACGGCGTCGTCGTAGGTCGAGGCGCCTGCCAGGCCATTGCTGCAGAGCTTTGCGGCGAAGTCGGAGCCGAACTTGTCGAAACCGCTGGCCTGCAGCAGCTGCTGCGAGAAGCTGAGGGCGTCGCTGGCCGACAGCTTGTTGGGCAGGCGCTGTTCCTCGTAGGAAGGCTGCACGGTCGTGTCCATGGCGCACTTGGCCTGGATCGCCGGCAGCGCGGGCGACGGCGCAGGGGGTGCCGGCGGCGCCGCAGCACGCGCATCGCGTTCTCGAAGGCGGCGGGCGTCAGCACCTTGTCGATGGTGAGGCGCTCGCGCGCGATCCGCACCGCCTGCGCGCCGGTCTGCTCGGCGATGCGGATGCGGTCGGCCGTGACCGCCGGCGGCGTGGCCCCGCCCGGCACCGTCATCCCCAGAGCCTCGGCAATGCAGGCCATGGTGCTGGCCGTGCCCATGACCGAGCAGGTGC
>NZ_JASMRZ010000122.1 GCF_030462475.1 Variovorax sp. CAN15 | reverse complement strand
GGCCAGGCCGCTCCCCGCGGCCTGCGCCTGCGCGAGCGCGTCGGCGCCGGCAGCATCGAGCCCGAGGGCCGCCAGATGATCCAGGTTCTGCTGTACCCGCCCGGAAGACTGCGTGCGCAGCAGCCGCGCGCGCTGCGCGTCGATACCGCCCAGCAGTTGCGCCGCCACGCGCACCAGCCGCTGCGAGAGCATGCGCAGCTGCCCTGCGCGGTTGATCGCGTCCGCCCACTGCGCCGCCTCGATGACCGAGCGCGACACCTCGCCCAGACGCAGGTTGGCGTGCATCGCGGCGCCGCGCAGCAGGCCGAAGGCCTCGTCCTCGCCAATGCCGCGCGCGGACATCAGCAGGCCCTTGGCGCGATCGACCCACTTGCGCTCGTCCATGCGGGTGCGCAGGCTCTCCAGTTCGGTGCGCAGCGCGGCTTCTCGCTGCCAGCGCAGGCGTGCGCGTGCGGTCAACGCGGCGAGCGATTCGGCGTCGACGGCGCCGGCCTGCAGCCAGGCATGCACGCCGAGCGCGACCAGCTCCTCGTGCTGCGCGGTGCTGAGCGGCTCGCTGACAAGGCTCAGCGCGCACGGCGGCACGCCAGCCCAGCCGCGCAAGGTGTCGAGCAGCGCGGGCATGGGCAGAGACAGGAAGATCAGCGCCTGCCGAGGGGAAAGCAGCTCGACCTGCCGCGCGAAGCCGGCGCAATCGGCAACCCCGAGCACATCGATTCCCGCACCGGACAAGGCCTTCGCCAGTGCCTCGGGCAACACCGGGCCGGCGGATTCATCGGGCAGGACAACGAGAAGAGACATCGTGGAAAAAGAACGGTGCGGGAGCGCACCGCGAGCATAGGCCACGCCCGCGCGAATTCGCAGGCACGCCTCTTGCAACGAGTTGGGCGCGGTGTAACGAAGCACCGCTTTGGTGAGAAGGCTGCAGGCTCCTGCATCCGGCCCGGCAACGCACATGCCGCGCGCACCCCCACGTCGACAGCGTCCGCTGCCGGCACTCCGCTCCCAACCCCGTCCGTCGACACGGCCTCTCCAGGGCCGCGCCGCGGCTTTTTGCATCTTTGAACGCCATGTCAGGTTTCAGGAATTTCTTGCAGTCAGGCCACAGTCCGACACTGTTCGCGGCCTTCCTGTACTTCTCGTTCTCCTGCTGCATCTGGGTGCTCAACGGCGCCATGGCGCCGTTCATCGGCGAAACCTTCAGCCTCTCGCCGGCACAGAAGGGCCTGATGCTGTCGGTGCCGATCATCGCGGGCGCGCTCATGCGCTTTCCGCTGGGCATCCTGTCGCAGTACATCGGGCGCAAGAAGGCCACGCTGGTCGAAATGGCGCTGATCGCGGTGGCGATGCTCTTCGGCTTCTTCTTCGTCAAGAGCTTCAACGACCTGCTCGCCATGGGCGTGCTGCTGGGCATCGCGGGCGCCAGCTTCGGCGTGGCGCTGTCGCTGGGCTCGGGCTGGTTCCCGCCGCAGCACAAGGGCCTTGCCATGGGCCTTGTGGGCGCGGGCAACGTGGGCACGGCGGTGTCGGTGCTGGTGGCGCCGCCGCTGGCCAACTGGCTGGGCTGGCAGGCGGTGTACGGCGTGGCCGCCGTCGCCATCCTCATTCCGATGGTGGTGATGGTGGTGTTCGCCAAGGAACCGCCGGACGTGAACGCGCATTCGAGCTTCCGCGAACACATCGCCTGCCTGTTCGAAAAAGACGGCTGGGTGTTCAGCCTGATCTACGGCGTGACTTTCGGTGGCTTCATCGGCCTCACGACCTTCCTGCCCTCCTACTACTACGACCAGTTCGGCGTGAGCAAGGTGCAGGCCGGCCAGCTGACCATGCTCGCGGCCTTCATGGGCGCGGCGGTGCGCGTCGCGGGCGGCTGGATCTCCGACCGCTGGGGCGGCGTGAACACGCTCACCGTGGTGCTGCTGGTGGTGACCGCCAGCCTGGTGCTGGTGGGCGTCTCGTCGGCATCGCTGGCCGTGACCACGCTGGTGCTGATCGTCTGCTTCGCCGCGCTGGGCGCGGGCAACGGCGCGCTGTTCCAGCTGGTGCCGCTGCGCTGGCCCGCGAGCACCGCGGTGGCCGGCTCGATGATCGGCGAGATCGGCGCCCTGGGCGGCGGCCTCGTGCCCAACGCCATGGGCCTGTCGAAGCAGTACCTGGGCAGCTACCTCTGGGGCTTCATCTTCTTCGCGGTGCTCTCGCTCGTGATGCTGGGCGTGATGAGCGTGATGCAGATCCGCTGGACCCGCACCTGGGCCGAGAAGGGTGGCCGTGCGCGCGTCGCGCCGGCACAAGCTTCGCCCGCAGTCAACAACACGCGGAAGGCTGCCCGGTCATGAACCGCCCCGCCCGCCTCCGCTCATCGTGGCAAGAACAGGAGCCACACGATCAACAGGAGGTTGAACAGCACCGACACGCCCAGCGCCAGCTGGTAGAGCGCGAGCGGGTCGCGGCGGATCAGCGGCGTGGCGGCGGGCGCGCTCACGGGGCGGGATGCACCGCGTTCGAGCGCGAGCAGCAGTTCCTCGGCGGTTTCGAAGCGCTCGCGCGGATCGCGGGCGACGGCCTTGCGCACCAGGTGGTCGAGCCAGATGGGCACGTCGGGCCGCAGGCGCGAGAGCGCGACCGGATCGCGCCGGTAGCGCGCTACCTGGTAGGGCTCGATCTCGCCGTAGGGCAGATGGCTGGTGAGCCACTGGTAGAGCGTGACGCCGAGCGCGAACAGGTCGCTGGCCGCATCGGCGGTGCCGCCCTCCTCCCACTGCTCGGGGTTGATGTAGCTGGGCGTGCCGGCATGCAGCTCGCGCTGGGCCGCGCCCTCGCGGCCGGACAGCGCCACGCCCAGGTCGAGGATGCGCCAGCGCCCGTCCTCGCCCAGGTGCAGGTTGCCGGGTTTGATGTCGCGGTGGATCACGCCCTGGCGGTGCAGCCGGCCGAGCGCGCGGCTCAGCTCGATGGCGGCGCCCACCACTTCGGACACCGCGCCGCGCGGGTTCGCCTTGCGCAGCTGCTCCAGCGTGCGCCCGCCGTGCCAATCGAACACGATGTACAGCGCGCTCGCGTTCTCGGCGCGCTCGTGCACGCGGACGAAGCCGCTGTTGCCGCCGCCGCCCACGCGCAGCCCCAGCCAGGCCTCGTGCGCCAGCATTGCGCGCTCCTGCGGATCGCCGGCGCGCGAGGGGTGCAGCGTCTTCAGCGCGACCAGCTCGCGCGTGACCGGATGGCGGGCCTGGTACAGCAGGTGCACGCCGGTGTCGGCCACCAGCGCGGTGATGGCGTAGCCGTCGAGCACCTCGCCCACCTTCAGCGCGGGCGGCGGTGCGAGCCGACGGCCGTCGCCCAGTTCGTCGTCGAGCTGCCGCGCATCGAGGCCCGTCACGCGGATGACCAGCGCGGTCGCGTTGTCGCGCGAGCCGGCGTCGAGCGCCGCATGCACCAGCGCCTCGCTGGCCGCTTCGGCATCGCCCTGCAGGGCCAGCGCGGCCACCTGCTGGGGCTTGAGCACGCCGTGCACGCCGTCGGAGGTGAGCACGAAGCAGTCGCCCACGCGAACGTCGCCCTGCACGTAGTCGACCCGCACCTGGTCGTCCAGGCCGATGGCGCGCGTCAGGCGGCTGCGCATGTCGGGATGGTCGAAGGCGTGATCCTGCGTGAGCG
This sequence comes from Variovorax sp. CAN15, assembly GCF_030462475.1. Lineage (GTDB taxonomy): Bacteria > Pseudomonadota > Gammaproteobacteria > Burkholderiales > Burkholderiaceae_C > Variovorax. The sequence continues at coordinate 6,394 of NZ_JASMRZ010000122.1, read as the reverse complement.
GCACGGCCGGCTCGCCGCCGGCGCGCACGCGCCAGGCGCGCGTGTCGCCCACGTGCGCCAGCGTGTAGCTCTGGCCGTGCAGCACCAGCGCGGTGAGCGTGGTGAGCGCCGTGCCGCCGTCCTGCTTGCTCTGGCGCCGGCGGTTGTGGTCGGCCAGCCAGCCGTTCTGCGCGCCGATCAGGCGGTCGAGCGCGGCGGTCGGCTCCCAGGTGGCGGGCGTGGCGAAGTAGTCGGCCAGCAGGCCCATCACCGTGGTCTGCGCCGCTTCGCGGCCGTGCCCGCCGCTGGACACCCCATCGGCAATGGCTGCGATAAGGCCGCGCGCGTCGTCGCCCGGCGGCGCATGCGCTGCACCGGCGAAGTCTTCGTTCAGCTCGCGCGGTCCGCGCTGGCTGCTGTAGCCGATGTCCACTTCAAAGCTCATGGCGCGATTCTGAACGCGCGCCTCGGGCGCTCCTTTGCTTGATTTCCCTGAAAGGCCCAGCCCCATGAAGAAAATGAAACTCGTGATGGTCGGCAACGGCATGGCCGGCGTGCGCACGCTCGAAGAGCTGCTGAAGATCGCGCCCGACCTGTACGACATCACCGTCTTCGGCGCGGAGCCGCATCCCAACTACAACCGCATCCTGCTGTCGCCGGTGCTCGCGGGCGAGCAGACGATCGACGAGATCGTGCTCAACAGCTGGGAGTGGTACGCCGAGAACAACATCACCCTGCACGCCGGCAAGAAGGTGGTGGAGGTCGACCGCGTCAGGCGCATCGCGCGCGCCGTGGATTCGGAAGGTGGCGTCACCGAGGCCGCCTATGACCGCCTGCTGATGTGCACCGGCTCCAACCCCTTCATGCTGCCCGTGCCCGGCAGGGACCTGAAGGGCGTGATCGCCTACCGCGACATCGCCGACACCGACTACATGATCGAGACCGCGCGCACGCACAAGAACGCAGTGGTCATCGGCGGCGGCCTGCTGGGCCTGGAGGCCGCCAACGGCCTGATGCTGCGCGGCATGAACGTGACGGTGGTGCACGTCATGCCCTGGCTCATGGAGCGCCAGCTCGACGACGTGGCGGGCAAGCTGCTGCAGAAGTCGCTGGAAGACCGCGGCCTGAAGTTCCTGATGGGCGCGCAGACGCAGGAGCTGGTGGGTGACGCGGATGACGGCAAGAGCGGCCGCGTGAAGGCCATCCGCTTCAAGGACGGCACCGAGGTGGCGGCCGACCTGGTGGTGATGGCCGTGGGCATCCGCCCCAACGTGGAGCTGGCCGAGAAGATGCGCCTGCACTGCAACCGCGGCATCGTCGTCACCGACACCATGCAGACCGTGACCGACGCGCGCATCTACTCGGTGGGCGAGTGCGCGGCGCACCGCGGCATCGCCTACGGGCTGGTGGCCCCGCTCTTCGAGCAGGCCAAGGTGGCGGCCAACCACCTGGCGCAGTTCGGCATCGGCCGCTACCTGGGCTCGCTCACCTCCACCAAGCTGAAGGTGACGGGCATCGACCTGTTCTCGGCGGGCGAGTTCATGGGCGGCGAAGGCACCGAAGAAATCGTCATGAGCGACCCCTTCGGCGGCGTCTACAAGAAGCTGGTGATCAAGGACGACAAGCTGGTGGGCGCCTGCCTCTACGGCGACACGGTGGACGGCAGCTGGTACTTCAAGCTGCTGCGCGACGGCCGCAGCGTGCACGACATCCGCGACAAGCTGATGTTCGGCGAATCGAACATCGGCGACACCGGCCACGAGGGCCACAACAAGGCCGCGAGCATGCCCGACGACGCCGAGGTCTGCGGCTGCAACGGCGTGAACAAGGGCACCATCTGCAAGGCCATCAAGGAGAAGGGCCTGTTCACCCTCGACGAGGTGAAGAAGCACACCAAGGCCAGCGCGAGCTGCGGTTCGTGCACCGGGCTGGTCGAGCAGATTTTGATGTTCACCGCGGGCGGCGACTACTCCGCCACGCCCAAGAAGAAGGCCGTGTGCGGCTGCACCGACGCGAGCCACCAGGACGTGCGCGACGCGATCCGCAAGGAGCACTACCTGACGCACGACGAGGTGTACCGCAACCTCGGCTGGCGCACGCCCAACGGCTGCGCCACCTGCCGCCCGGCCATCAACTACTACCTGATCAGCACCTGGCCGAAAGAGGCGAAGGACGATCCGCAGAGCCGCTTCATCAACGAGCGCAGCCACGCCAACATCCAGAAGGACGGCACCTACTCCGTCATCCCGCGCATGTGGGGCGGCCACACCACGCCCGACGAGCTGCGCCGCATTGCCGACGCGGCCGACAAGTACAAGATTCCGACCGTCAAGGTCACGGGCGGCCAGCGCATCGACCTGCTGGGCGTGAAGAAGGAAGACCTGGAAGGCGTGTGGAAGGACATCGGCATGCCCAGCGGCTTCGCCTACGCCAAGTCGCTGCGCACGGTGAAGACCTGCGTGGGCAGCGAGTGGTGCCGCTTCGGCACGCAGGACAGCACGCAGATGGGCAAGGACCTGGAGCGCGCGCTGTGGGCCATGTATTCGCCGCACAAGGTCAAGCTCGCGGTGTCGGGCTGCCCGCGCAACTGCGCCGAGGCCGGCATCAAGGACGTGGGCGTGATCGGCGTCGACTCCGGCTGGGAACTCTACGTGGGCGGCAACGGCGGCATCAAGACCGAGGTGGCGCAGTTCCTGGTGAAGGTGAAGACGGCCGAGGAAGTGATGGAGTATTCGGGCGCCTTCCTGCAGCTCTACCGCGAAGAGGGCTGGTACCTGGAGCGCACGGTGCACTACATCGGCCGCGTGGGGCTGGACTACGTGAAGAAGAAGATCCTCGAAGACGCCGAGGGCCGCAAGGCGCTGTGGGAGCGTCTGCAGTTCGCGCTCGACGGCGAGCCCGATCCGTGGTTCGAGTCGGCGCAGGCCTCGGTCGACGTGCGGCAGTTCACGCCGCTGACGGCATGAAGCGCCGGTTGTTGGCCGCCACAAACCAGAAATAGAGAGAAACGAGAGAGCCCCACCATGAGCGACTGGAAAGTGATCTGCCGCATCGACGACATTCCCGTGCTCGGCGCGCGCCGCGTGACGCGGCCGGCCGGGCTGGACGTGGCCGTGTTCCGCAATTCCGAGGACCAGGTGTTCGCGCTGCTCGACCGCTGCCCGCACAAGGGCGGCCCGCTGAGCCAGGGCATCGTGTTCGGCACCAGCGTGGCCTGCCCGCTGCACAACTGGGCCATCGGGCTGGACGACGGCTGCGCCAAGGCGCCCGACGAGGGCTGCACGCCGAAGTTCGCCGTGAAGGTGGAAGACGGCGTCGTGCACCTGGACGCGGCCGAACTGGCGACGCATGCCATCGACCTGGAACGCCCGGTCGCAGGCCCGAAGCCTTTCGCGGTGCTGTCGGTTCTTCCGCTGGAATAAACCCATGACGCGGGAGACCCGGTCCACCTGCCCGTACTGCGGCGTCGGCTGCGGCGTGATCATCGAGTCGACCGGCGACCAGATCACCGGCGTGCGCGGCGACCCGGCGCACCCCGCCAACTTCGGGCGGCTGTGCACCAAGGGCTCGACGCTGCACCTCACGGCCAGCGCCACGGTCACGCGCCAGACGCGGCTGCTGCAGCCCATGCAGCGCCTCGCGCGCGGCGAGGCCCCCGCGGCGGTGAGCTGGGACACCGCGCTGGACAACGCCGCCGGCAAGTTCGCGCAGGTGATCCGCGACCACGGGCCCGACGCGGTCGGCTTCTACGTGTCGGGCCAGCTGCTGACCGAGGACTACTACGTCTTCAACAAGCTGTCCAAGGGCCTGATCGGCACCAACAACATCGACACCAACTCGCGCCTGTGCATGAGCAGCGCGGTGGCCGGCTACAAGCAGACGCTGGGCGCCGACGCGCCGCCGGCCTGCTACGACGACCTGAAGCACGCGCAGTGCCTCTTCATCGTGGGCAGCAACACGGCCTGGGCGCACCCCATTCTTTTCCGCCGCATCGAGGACGCGAAGGCGGCCAACCCGGCGCTGAAGATCGTGGTGGCCGACCCGCGCCGCACCGACACGGTCGAGATCGCCGACCTGTTCCTGCCCATTCAGCCCGGCACCGACGTGATGCTGTTCAACGGCATGCTGCACCTGATGCTGTGGGAGGGCTGGACCGACGCGAAGTACATCGCGGCGCACACCAGTGGCTTCGATGCGCTGAAGGCCACGGTGCGCGAGTGCACGCCCGACAAGGTGGCGCAGGTCTGCGGCATATCGAAGGACGACCTGCTCGAGGCGGCGCGGCTCTTCGCCACCTCGCCCGCCACGCTGAGCCTGTACTGCCAGGGCCTGAACCAGTCCTCCAGCGGCACGGCGAAGAACGCCGCGCTCATCAACCTGCACCTGGCCACCGGCCAGATCGGTCGCGCCGGCGCGGGCCCCTTCTCGCTGACCGGCCAGCCCAACGCGATGGGCGGGCGCGAGGTGGGCGGCCTCGCCAACCTGCTGAGCGCGCACCGCGACCTGGCGAACCCCGACCATCGCGCCGAGGTGGCGGCGCTCTGGGGCGTGCCCTCGGTGCCCGAGAAGCCGGGCAAGACGGCGGTGGAGATGTTCCAGGCGGCGGCCGACGGCGAGATCCGCGCGCTGTGGATCGCCTGCACCAACCCGGCGCAGTCGATGCCCGACCAGGCCACCGTGCGCCGCGCGCTGGAGCGCGCCGAGTTCGTGGTGGTGCAGGAAGCCTTCGCCACCACCGCCACCTGCGCTTTCGCCGACCTGCTGCTGCCAGCGACCACCTGGGGCGAGAAGGAAGGCACCGTGACCAACAGCGAGCGCCGCATCTCGCGCGTGCGCCCGGCCGTGGCCGCGCCGGGCGAGGCGCGCAACGACTGGTCGATCGCGGTGGCCTTCGCGCACCGGCTCGAGCGGCTGATCGGCCGCGCGTTCACGCTCTTCCCGTACGAGACGGCCGAATCGGTCTGGAACGAACACCGCGAATCCACGCGCGGGCGCGACCTGGACATCACCGGCCTGAGCTACGCGATGCTGGAGAGCGCCGGCCCGCAGCAATGGCCGCTGAAGGAAGGCGAGAGCACCGGCCGCGCGCGCCTGTATGAAGACGGCGTGTTCCCCACGCCCGACGGCCGCGCCCGCTTCGTCGACACCACCTACAAGCCGGTGGCCGAGGCGCGCGAGGCCCGCTATCCCTTCTCGCTGAACACCGGCCGCCTGCGCGACCAATGGCACGGCATGAGCCGCACCGGCACGGCCGGGCGCCTGTTCGGCCACGTGCCCGAGCCGGTGGTGCAGATGAACGCGCAGGACATGGCGCGCCGCCAGATCGGCGAAGGCGACCTGGTGCACCTGACGTCGAAGCGCGGCTCGATCATGCTGCCCGCGCGCGCCAGCGCCGAGGTGGGACTGAGCCAGGCCTTCGTCGCCATGCACTGGGGCGAGGAGTACCTGAGCGGCTGCTCGTCGGGCGGCACGCGGCTGGCGGGCATCAACGCGCTCACCACGCCGGCCTTCTGCCCCACTTCGAAGCAGCCGGAGCTGAAGCACGCGGCGGTGAAGATCCTCAAGGCCGAGCTGCCCTGGTCGCTGCTGGCGATGGCATGGCTTCCCGACGGCGAGGCACTGGCGGCGCACCGCGCGCTGCAGCCGATGATGGCGCTCTTTCCTTTTGCAACCTGCGTGCCGTTTTCCGGCAACGTGCAGGGAAGCGAACGCAGCGGCCTGCTCTTTCGCGCCGCCGCGCGCGACGCGCCCGACGACGCGCTGGTCGAAAAAATCGAGACCCTGCTCGGCCTGCAGACGCCCGACACCCTGCGCTATGCCGACCGCCGCCGGGGCCAGCGCCGCTCGGCGCGGCTGATGCGCCGGGCCGACGGCAGCGCGGGCCTCGAAGCCTTCCTGCTGGGCGGCGACACCAGCGCCGAGGCGTGGATCGCCACGCTGCTGCGCGAGGAGCTGCCCGCCCAGAGCTACGGCCGCCTGCTGCTGTCGCCGGGCTCGAAGGCGCCGGTGGCGGTGCAGTCGCGCGGCAAGACGGTGTGCACCTGTTTCAACGTGGCGGATGGGGCGATCCAGGGCGAGCTGGCGCGCTGTGCCGGTACGCCGGACGAGCGGCTGGCCAGGCTGCAGGGGGCGCTGAAGTGCGGCACCAACTGCGGCTCGTGCATTCCCGAGCTCAAGCGCATGGTGCGGGCGACGCCGGCCGAGGCGGAGGCGCTGCCGTGATGCGCGATCTGCACTGCTCCCTCTCCCCTCGGGGAGAGGGCTGGGGTGAGGGTGGCGGCGATGACGTCCGCGCGATGTTGCGAGGCCGCCGCCCTCACCCTGACCCTCTCCCGCAAGCGGGAGAGGGGACAAGACAACGCGGAGGCGCTGTGGTGATGCGCCCGCATCCTGCTCCCTCCCCCCTGGGGGAGGG
>NZ_JASMRZ010000121.1 GCF_030462475.1 Variovorax sp. CAN15 | reverse complement strand
CGACGCTGGCGGCCAGCGGTTCGTACAAGAACTCGGGCCAGCGCTGCACGGCGATCAAGCGCATGCTGGTGCACGARTCGGTGGCCGACCGGTTCGTCGAGCTGYTGGTGGCCARGACGAAGGCGCTGAAGTACGGCGATCCGATGGACCCGGCCACGGACATGGGCACGGTGATCGACGAGGCGGCGGCGATCCAGTTCGAGTCGGTGGTCAATGAGGCCATCAAGGCCGGTGCGAAGCTGCTCTATGGCAACGAGCGCCGCGGTGCGCTGTACTCGCCGACGGTGCTCGACCATGTGGACCCGCAGATGACGGTGGCCAGGCACGAGACCTTCGGGCCGGTGTCGCCGGTGATCCGATTCAAGAGCATCGAGGAGGCGATCCGCATCTCCAACGGCACGGCCTATGGCCTGTCGTCGGCGGTGTGCACCAACCGCATGGACTACATCACGCGCTTCATCCGCGAGCTGAACGTGGGCAGCGTCAACGTGCGCGAGGTGCCGGGCTACCGGCTGGAGCTCACACCCTTCGGCGGCATCAAGGACTCCGGCCTGGGCTACAAGGAAGGCGTGCTCGAGGCCATGAAGAGCTTCACCAACACCAAGACCTATTCGCTGCCCTGGTGATCCGGGCAAGCCGCCCTCCCGATGCCATCTGCGCCGGGAGGGCGATTCGCCCGCTCCGGCCCCGATGCGCTCACAATGTCCGCCGGTTACTCCACGGGACGACACCATGAGCGTTTTGCACATGTTTCTACCGGTATGCGAGCCGGCGCGCAGCGAGGCGCTGGCACAGTTGCGGAAGACGCACCACCTGCCCCGCCACCTCGTCAAGGGCATCGCGATCAGGCACCACGCCGAAAGCGGACAGGCCGCCGCGCCCGATGCGCAGCAGGCCCAGTTGCAGGCACAGATACCGCCGCAGGAAGCGCAGGCACAAGCCTCGCCGCAATAGCTCCGGCCATTGCCGGACCGGAGATCACTGGCCGGCCTTCGGCGTCGCGCGCGCCAGCAGGCGGATGTGCTCGAAATCGAGCAGGTCCAGTGCATGCCGCACGGCCTCGACCAGCGCCGAATGGCGCGTGTCGGCCGCAAGGCGGTCGGCCCAGTCGTGCAGGTCGCTCCAGCGGCCGTCGCGCGCGAGCGCTTCGAGTTCGTCGCGCACCGCCGCGGGCAGCGGCTCGATGGCGGGCACCGGCATGCGCCTGGGCTTGCGGGCCGGCGCGGGGAGCGACAGCGGCCTTGCGACGACCGGCACCAGCTCCTTCGGCGCCTCCTTCACGATCACGGAGAAGCGCACGCGCGTGCCCAGGTTGCGGCGGCTTTCCAGCTGCAGCCGGCCGCCCATGTTCTGGACGATGCGCCGCGCGATCGTCAGCCCGAGCCCGTGGCCATCGGAGCTGGAAACGCCCTGCTCGAAGGCTTGCATGATGCGCGCCTGGTCTTCCTTCTCGATGCCGACGCCGCTGTCCCACACGTTGAACTCGAGCCGCCATGAATCCTCGCGCGGCCGCGCCTGCACGCGCAGGCCCATCTTGCCCTCGCGCGTGAACTTGGCGGCATTCGACAGCAGGTTCAGCAGCAGTTGCTGGAAGCGTTTGCTGTCCAGGAACACGGCGGTGGGCAGCGCACCCAGCACGTCGAGCTCGAAGCGGTTGTGCTGTCGCTGCGCGAGCGTGTCGGCGTACTGCGCGACGTCGTCGATCAGCGCGCGCAGGTGCACCGGCTTCGACTCGAAGGAAAAGGGAAGCAGCTCGCTCCTCGCGTAGTCGAGCAGGTCGTCGATGAGCGTGAGCTGGTAGGCCGCGCTGCGCTCGATGGCCTGCAGCCGCTCGGGCGAAGAAACGCCGTCGTCGTTGAGCCGGCGCACGTTGCCGATGATGGTCGACAGCGGCGCGCGCAGGTCGTGGCTGATGTAGGCCAGCAGCTGGGTCTGCTCGCGCGCCTGCTGCTCGGACTGCTCCAGCGCCGCGTTCAGCGCGTGGGTCTTGCGCTCCACCTCTTCGCGCAGCCGCTGCTGTTCTTCCGCCTGCCAGTGCGCCAGCGAGCGCTGCGCGGAATGCCGCTGCCGCGACAGGTGCTGCGCCCACGCCGCCAGCGCCACCAGCCCGACCAGCATGCCCGGGAAGCCCAGCGCATAGGCGTCGAAGCCGCGGATCATGTGCGCCGGCATCGCCAATTCGACCAGCCGCAGGCACACGCCGACGGCGACGAAGCTCATCACCGGAAAGGCCAGCCGCCCGCCCGGCCCCGCTCGGCGCATGTAGATGAAGGTGCTGACGGTCAGCGACACCACCACCAGCGGCGCGCTCAGCGTGCCCGCCATCGCGAAGGGCGCATAGGGCCCGACGAGCGTGCCCAGCACCACCACGCACTGCGCGAGCGCGAGCACAAAAAGCCATGGCAGCCCGGGAACGCGCACCGGACCGCGCCGCGACACGGTGTACAGGTAGCACATCAGCGAGAGCACGCAGCAGCCCGCGGTGACGCCGGCCGCGCGGTAGCTCCACTCGATGCTGTCGGGCCACAGCGCGAGCCGCGCGTGGCCGCGGTAGGTGCTCTCGTAGAGCGCCACCAGCGCGAAGCCCATGCTCTGCAGCGCCATCGCGAGATTGCGCGAGATGACCCACAGCGACAGCGAATACACCGACAGCACCAGCAGCCCGCCGATGAGCAGGCCGTCGACCAGCGCATGGCTGCTTTCCGACATGCGCCACGCGTCCGCCGAATACAGCTTGGGCACGAGCTTGACGCTGCTGTCGGTGCGCACGCGCACCAGCACGCGCGCCTGCTCGCCGGGGCGCAGGTCGAGGTCCAGCGTGGGCACGCGGTCACGGTCGCGGCCCGCGCTCGATCGCACCGACACGCCCGCCTGCTCATGCGTCCAGCTGGCCCAGCCGGCGAGTTCGCGGCGGGCGTGGAAATCGACGTGCTGCAGCCATGTGGCGTCGAGCACCAGCCGCAGCGGCTGGATCGCGGCGCTGCCGTTCACCACGGTCAGGCGCAGCCAGAAGGCGGACCTGGAGAAGCCCGGGCGCAGGCGCGCGGCGTTGCCTGGCTGGAAGCCGTCGGGCGAGTCGTCCTGCAGCGCGTCGACCTCGTCCAGCGTCATGCGCGCGCCGGTGTCCTCGAGCATTTCGACGCGCGTGTCGAGCGCGATCGGCCAGCGGGTCTCGTCGTCGATGCGCAGCACGTCCGCCCAGGCGGCGGGAAGCGCCGTCAGCCAGAGCACGGCGCACAGCAGCAGCGCACGAGCGCAGTGAATGCCGCGAGGGCCCGGGGTGGTCACCGCCTTTGCGCTGCCGCGTCAGGCCGAAGGCACCGACGGGGGAGCGACGGGCGCGGTGCGTGCCTGGCGGAATGCCGTGGGCGTGGCGCCGAAGCGTTCGCGGAATGCGGTCGAGAAATTGGCGGCACCCGAAAAACCCACTGCCAGAGCCACTTCCTCCACGCTGAGCGCCGAGCCCGCGAGCAGCCGCTGCGCCTCGGCAAGCCGGGCCTCGCGCGCGAATTCGAAGACCGTGCGGCCGGTCTGCTCCTTGAACACGCGCGACAGGCGCTTCTCGTGCGTGCCCACGCTGGCCGCGAGCGCGGGGAGCGCCGGCACGTTCGCGAGGTCGGCACGCACCAGCCGCTCGACGGCCTGCACGAGCACGCGGTCGGCATGGTCCGCGGCGGGCTCGCCCCGGGCATGCTCCAGCGCGCTCTCGGCCTCGTCGATGCAGGCCTGCGCCTGCTCGCGGCAACTCGCGAGCGCGAGGTGCACGGCCACGCGCGCCAGCACTTCCGCCGGCTCGAAGGGCTTGAGGATGTAGTCGACCGCGCCTTCGCGCAGGCCGGTGAGGCGCTCCTCCACCGAGCTCGACGAGGTCACGAAGATCACCGGGATGCGCGCCGTCGAGCGGTCGGCCTTCAGCAGCCGGCAGGTGGCGTAGCCGTCGGTGGCGCCCATGCGCACGTCCAGCAGCACCAGGTCGGGCAGCAGCGCGGTCGCGCGGCGGTAGCCCTCCAGCGCATCGAACGCGAGGCTGATGCGGTGCCCCGCCTCTCGCAACACACCCAGCAGCAACTGCAGCTCTTCGATGTTGTCGTCGATGACGAGGATGTGCGCGCGCCGGGGCGGCGTGGTCGACCAGTAAGACATGGGCGTCGAGCGTAGGAGTGCGTCGCCTAAACGCAGCGTGAATTAGTTCACATTCAGTTCACATTATGTTGCATTAGTAAACAAATGTCATCAATGGCAAAGCTTTTGTCCTGAATCGCAAAAGTGCCCCCGAGGGGGCCGCCGAAGAATCCCGCCCTTTCCGGAGCACCCGCCGCCTTCGCGGCGCCACGACGAACGGTGCCCGGCCACCAGAGCCATCACGAGGGACGGGATGTTCAGGACCCCATCGAATCTGTCGCACGCGCAGGCGCGCCGCGACTTGTCTTCCAACGCCGCGCGACTGCGGCACTGCCTGAGGCGCATCGCCGCGCCTCTCGCGGGACTGCTGTTCGCCACGGCCGCGCACGCGGTGCCGCAGGTGTCGAGCCTGGTGCATTCGCCGGACATCCTTCCCGCCGGCGGCACGGTGACGAGCACCGTCACCATCGCCGAGACCGACAGCCTGCCGATCGGCGCGCCGGGCGCGTCGTTCACCTACTCGATCCCCGCCAACTCGGTCTACATGGGCACCGGCACGGTCCCCGTGGGCAGTTGCTCGGCCGACATCCCCGTGGGCACGGCCGGCCCCGGCACGCTGACCTGCTCGGGCATCACGCTCGCCGCGAACCAGCTGCGCAATTTCGAGGTGCTGCTGCGCACCGTCACGCAGGGCACGCTGAGCGTGACCGCCACGCCCAGCGGCGGCGGCTCCAGCGAGACCAAGACGATCACCGTGAACCAGGGCGCCGACGTGGCGGTGGCCATCAGCGCGCCGGCCACCGCGCCGAGCGGCTCGACGGTGCCGATCGTCTTCACGCTCACCAACAACGGCCCCGACACCAGCACGGGCTCGACGCTGACCTACCCGATTCCGACCGGGCTGTCGGTGTCGGGCAGCGGCCTGCCCTCGGGCTGCTCGATCAGCGGCAGCCAGCTGACCTGCAACGTGCCCGCCACGCCGGCCACCGCCGGCAGCAACACGCGCACCTTCACGATCAACGGCGTGGTCACGGCGGGTGCGGGCTCGACCGTCACCCACCAGCCGGCCGTGACCGCGGTGGGCTCGGTGGGCGACGGCGTTTCCACGAACAACAGCGCCACCGCCAACACCACCGTGACAGCGGGCTACGTGCTCGCCATGTCCAAGAGCCATGACGGCGGCCAGCTGCTCGTCGGCCAGCACTTCAACTTCAGGCTGAGCCCGAGCTTCAGCGGCAGCCCGCCCACCGGCGTGACGCTGAGCGACACCATCCCCGCCAACTTCGCGATCCAGGCGCTGCCCGCACAGTCCACCGGCTGGACCTGCTCGGTCAGCGGCCAGACGGTGAGCTGCACGCGCAGCAACATCGGCGGCAACAACGGCGCGAGCGTGGCGCTCGGCGACATCGTGATCCCGGTCGTCGCCATGACGGCCGGCACCGGCATCGTCAACGAAGCCACCGTGAGCGCGACCGGCCCCATCGCCAACTCGGCCACCGGCAGCGTGCCGGCCGACGTGGCGGTGTCGGCCACCGACTTCCGCGCCGACAAGCGCCGCGGCTGGCCGCAGAACAACGTGCCGCTGGGCCAGGCCTTCGACTATCAGGTCGGCAGCACCAACCTCGGCGGCACCCGCCTGCTCGCGGGCAGCACCATCCAGCTGGTGGACGACCTGCCGGCCGGCGTGCAGATCAACAGCGTCACGCAGCGCGACGGCTACACCTGCACGGTGACCAAGGGCGGCGCCACCGTCGTGCCGACGCCCGCGACGCCGGTGCCCGGCCCCGCCACCGTGACCTGCACGCGCACGCTCGCGGCCGACATCAACGTGGACCTGTCCAACGGCAGCAGTGCGCGCAACGGCGGCTACATCATCGTGAACGCCACCATCCCGTCGCTGCCGTCGGGCGGCGGCCAGATCGTCAACAGCATGTGCGTGAACGTGGCGCTGCCCGCGGCCGCGCCCACGCTCGGCGCCGACCCCGACGCCAACACCGGCAACGACTGCGTGAGCCTGGGCACCGGCGTGAACGACAACGCCACCGCCGCAGACGTGAAGGTGCTCAAGCGCGTGGTGGGCATCGGCGACAGCGCGGGCAACCGCCAGATCGCGGGCCAGGACATCACCTGGCAGATCGAGGTGGTCAACGCGGGCCCCTCCGAGGCGCAGAACGTGGTCGTCACCGACAGCTTCGCGCAGGTGATCGGCAACGGCAGCGTTTCGCAGACGCCCAACGGCGGCAGCTTCGCGGGCACCTGCGCGCTGCCGGCCAACGGCAGCGGCTTCGGCCAGGCGTCGCTGTCGAACTGCACGCTGTCGACCCTGCCGGTCTGCCGCGCGAGCACCGACCCCGCCAGCGCCCTGCCGCTGTGCCCGGTCATCCAGGTTGTCGCGAAGCACTACGGCGATGGCGCTTCGGCCACCGACCACGGCTTCCAGATCAACAACACCGCCAATGCGCTGGCGACCACGCCGGCCGATCCGAACCTGGCCAACAACGACGGCAGCGCCACCGCCTACCTGCTCGCGCGCACCGACGTGACGGTCACCAAGTCGGCCAGCCCCGCCACGGTGCCGGTCGGCCAGTTGCTCACCTACACGCTCACGGCGCGCAACCAGAGCCTCGCGCAGGGCAACATGAGCCGCGCCTACGACGTGCACGTGCTCGACACGCTGCCGGCCAACCTGATGTTCATCTCCGCCACCGCCTCCGGCGGCGGCAGCTGCAGCACGAAGCCGAACACCACACAGCCCACGGGCACCGGCACCACCAACAACCAGCTCGAGTGCGCCTGGACCTCGCTCGACCGCAACGTGCAGCAGACCGTCACGGTACGCGTGCGGCCGCTGTACGTGCTCAACGGCTCCACGGTGACCAACAACGTTCACGTTTCCACTGCCACGCCCGAGATCAGCACCACCAACAACGACGCCACCGTGGCGGCGACGGTCAGCGCGCCGGTGTACGACCTGGTCGTCACCAAGCGAGACGACGTCGACCCGGTGAACGTGGGCGATGACGTGGGCTACACCATCACTGTGTCGAACAACAGCGCGTCGACGGCCGAGGACGTGCGCCTGGTCGACACGCTGCCGCTGCCCGGCCCGGGCGGCGAGGCACCGCCCACGCTGGTGTCGGTGACTCTTCCGTCGAACGCTCCGGCGGGCACCACCTTCGCGCTGGCCGGCGGCGCGGCCATCGGCTCGGCCGGCGGACAGATCGTGTTCACCATCCCGACGCTGGGCGGCACCGGCGCCACCTCCACCGGCGACATCAACTCGCTGCAGTTCCGCGTGGTGCTGCGCGGCGTCTCGCGCGGCACCTTCCAGAACAACGCCAAGGTCGACTTCTTCGACGCCGCGCGCAACGCCTTCGACACCGTGCAGGGCAACAACACGGTGGCCGAGAACACCACCTTCCGCTTCAAGGCCGACGTGCAGGTGGTCTCCAAGGCCGCCGTCACCACCGGCACCGCCACGCTGCTGGCCACCGTGTCGTCGGCCCAGGCCTTCGACTGGCTCGTGCAGCTGCGCAACAACGGCCCCGACAGCGCCGAGACCACCAGCTTCACCGACACCCTGCCCGCGCCGCTGGTGCTGGCCGGCACGCCGGTCTTCACCGTCACCGGCGGCAGCTTCACGCCCGCCGCGCCCACCTGCACCGGCACGGCCGGCAGCACTGCCGTGAGCTGCGCCATCACCTCGATGCCCGCCAACGGCACCGCCACCGTGCGCATTCCGGTGCGCTTCAGCGGCGCGGCGCCGGCCAACGGCACGGTGCTCACCAACCGCGCCCACATCGTCACCACCGGCTCGGGCGACACCAACGGCGGAACCGATCCCGATGGCGGCAACAACTTCAACGACGGCCAGATCACCGTGCAGAACAGCGCGCTGTCCGGCCGCGTGTACGAAGACCTCAACGGCAACGGCCTGATCGACGGCAGCGAAACCGGCATCGCCGGCGTGACCATGCGCCTGAGCGGCACCGACAGCTCGGGCAACGCGGTCTCGATGACCACCACCACCGACGCCAGCGGCAACTGGGCCTTCACCGTGCCCGCGGGCACCTACAGCGTGACGGAAGACCAGCCCGCTGCGTACCAGCCCGGCATCACCCGCGCGGGCCCCGTCACCGGCACGGGCAGTGTGATGGGCACCGTGCCGCCGGGCGCGAGCAACGGCCCGAACGGCTCGAACGCCAACCGCATTGACAACATCGTGCTCGGCACGGGCGGCACCTCCAGCGCCAACAACTTCGGCGAAGTGCGTTCTTCCAGCCTGGCCGGCCGCGTCTACCAGGACGCCGACTACAGCGGAGCCTCCAGCGCGGGAGACCCCGGCATCGCGGGCGTGACCGTCACGCTCACCGGCACCGACATGTTCGGCAACCCGGTGTCCCTGACCACCACCACGGCGGCAGGCACCGGCAACTACGCCTTCAACAACCTCACGCCCGGCAACTACGTGCTGACCGAAACGCAGCCGGCCGGCTTCGTCGATGGCAGCGACGCAGCCGGCACCGCCGGCGGCACCGCGGGCAACGACGTGGTGAACGCCATCGCGCTCGCATCCAACGTGAACGGCACCGGCTACAACTTCGGCGAGCAGCTCACCCGCATCACGACGCGCGTGTTCGTCGACGGCAACAACGACGGCGTGCCGCAGGCCGGCGACACCGGCATCCCGAACGTCGAGCTGCGCCTGACGGGCACCGATGCCGCAGGCAACCCGGTGAACATCCTCGCGGTGGCCACCGGCACGCCCGGCGCCTACGAGTTCCGCAACGTGCCTCCCTCGGGCGCGGGCGGCTACACCATCACCGAGACGCAGCCGGCCAACTACGCGCCCGGCAAGGCCAACAACAACGGCCAGCCCGGCACGCCACAGGGCGGCGGCAACGTCATCACCGGCGTGAGCATCTCGGGCACCAGCGTGCCTTCGACGCAGGGCGAGTACTGGTTCGGCGAGCTGCTGCCCGGCGGCATCTCCGGCCGCGTCTACTACGACCGCGACGGCAACGGCGCGCAGGGCGCGCCGGCCACCGAGCCGGGCCTGGCGGGCGTGAGCATCACGCTCACCGGCACCGACGTGAACGGCCAGGCGGTGTCGCGCACCACTACCACCGACGCGAGCGGCGACTACAGCTTCCCGAACCTCGCGCCCGGCAGCTACGCCGTGACCGAGGCGCGGCCCGCGGGCTACCTGCCCGGCATCACGCGCGCCGGCACCGTCAGCGGCGCGGGCAGCACGCCGGGCTCCGTGCCCACCAGCGGCAGCGGCGTGACCAACGGCCCCAACGGCTCGACCGCGAACGTGATCCAGAACATCGTGCTGGGCGCAGCGGGCGCGGGCTCCACCGGCAACAACTTCTCGGCCGTGAAGCCCGCCAGCCTCTCGGGCTACGTGTATGCCGACGTGGCGCCATCCAACGGCACGCGCGACACCGGCGAGCCCGGCATCGCGGGCACCACCATCCGCGTGACCGGCACCGACTTCCAGGGCAACCCGGTCGACCGCACGGTGCAGACCGCCGCCGACGGCCACTACCTGGTGGACGCGCTCACGCCCGGCACCTACCAGATCGACGAGACGCAGCCCGCCGGCGTGGCCGACGGCCCCGAGTCGCTCGGCACCGTGGGCGGCGCGCCGCGCGGCACCGCCAACCCAGGCGGCACCAACGACCGCTTCGGCGGCCTCGCGCTGGTGTCGGAAGACGCGGGCATCGACTACAACTTCGGCGAACGCGGCGGCCAGATCGCGGGCTGGGTGTACGTCGACACCAACAACGACGGCGTGCGGCAGCCCACCGAGGCCGGCATCCCGGGCGTGACGCTCACGCTCACCGGCCGCTCCGCCAGCGGCCTCGCCGTGAACGCCACGGTGGTCACCGACGCGAACGGCCGCTACGTCTTCACCGGCCTGCTGCCGGCCGACGCGGCGGGCTACACCATCCGCGAGACGCAGCCCGTGACCTATGCCGACGGCCTCGACGCCGTGGGCACGGTCGAGGGCGCGGCTACCGGCACGCTGGGCAACGACGTCATCAGCGCCATCGCCTACCGCGGCGGCAACGGCGACAACTACAACTTCGGCGAACGCGGCGCATCGCTGGCGGGCACCGTCTACAACGACGCCAACCGCAACGGCAAGCGCGAGCCGCAGGACCTGCCGATCGCGGGCGTGACCATCACGCTCACCGGCACCGACGCGGCCGGCCAGCCGGTGACGCGAACCGCCGTCACCGACGCCAACGGCCGCTACGAGCTGCCCGGCCTGCCCCTTCCGGGCAGCGGCGGCTACACCGTCACCGAGACGCAGCCCAGCGGCTACGACGAAGGCATCGCCATCCCCGGCACGCTGGGCGGCACCGCGCAGGGCACCAACCAGATCCGCGTGAACTTCACCGGCCTGGAAGCCAACGGCACCGGCTACGACTTCACCGAGCACAGCAACCAGCCCGCATCGCTCACCGGCACCGTGTGGTTCGACCAGAACCACAACCGCAGCCGCGAATCCGGCGAGGGCCAGGGCGAAGGCTGGACGGTCGAGCTGCTGCGCTGCGCCGACGGCGGCAACGCCTGCGCCGAGAACGCGGCCACCGTGCTCTACACCGTGACCACCAACGCCGACGGCAGCTACCGCTGCGGCGACCTGACGCCCGGCGAATACCGCGTGCGCGTCCGCTCGCCGACCTGACGCCCGGCGAATACCGCGTGCGCGTCCGCTCGCC
>NZ_JASMRZ010000120.1 GCF_030462475.1 Variovorax sp. CAN15 | reverse complement strand
GCTGGTGGCCGCTTTCGTGACGGTGCTCTGGCACAAGGAGCCCGTGCCGGATGCGCGGCTCGACGGTGAAGCGCGCGTGGGCGAAGCGACTGTACCGGCGCCGGCACAGGCACAGGCACAGGCACAGGCACAGGCACAGGCACAGGCACAGGCACAGGCACAGGCACCTACAAGGTGTTCGGCACCAAGATCTTCATCACCTACGGCGAGCACGACATGGCGGAGAACATCGTGCACCTGGTGCTGGCCCGCGTGACGGGCGCGCCCGAAGGCGTGAAGGGCATCAGCCTGTTCGTGGTGCCCAAGTTCCTCGTGAACAAGGACGGCTCGCTCGGGGAGCGCAACGACGTGCATTGCGTGAGCATCGAGCACAAGATGGGCATCAAGGCCTCGCCCACCGCCGTGCTGCAGTACGGCGACCATGGCGGTGCAATCGGCTACCTGGTGGGTCAGGAGAACCGTGGCCTCGAGTACATGTTCATCATGATGAACTCGGCCCGCTATGCCGTGGGCATGCAGGGCATCGCGATCGCCGAGCGTGCCTACCAGCACGCGGTGGCCTATGCCAAGGAGCGCGTGCAGAGCCGCCCGGTGGACGGCTCCATCAACGCCAGCGCGCCCATCATTCACCACCCCGACGTCAAGCGCATGCTGATGACGATGCGCGCCTACACCGAAGGTTGCCGCGCGATGTCCAGCGTGGCCGCTGCCGCCTACGACGCCGCGCACCATCATCCCGACGCGGATGCGCGCAAGCAGAACCAGGCTTTCTACGAATTCATGGTGCCGCTGGTGAAGGGCTACAGCACCGAGATGAGCCTGGAAGTGGCCTCGCTGGGCGTGCAAGTGCACGGCGGCATGGGCTTCATCGAGGAGACCGGCGCGGCGCAGTACTACCGCGACGCCAAGATCCTGACGATCTACGAAGGCACCACCGCCATCCAGGCCAACGACCTCGTGGGCCGCAAGACCGCACGCGACGGCGGCCAGACCGCCAAGGCCATCGCCGCGCAGATCGAGAAGACCGAGGCCGAACTCGCCAAGAGCGACAGCACCGCCGCGGCAGCGGTGCTCAAGCGCCTGAAGGCTGCACGCCTCGCGTTCGTCGACGTGGTCGACTTCGTGGCGGGCCAGACCAAGGCATCGCCCAACGCGGTGTTCTCGGGCAGCGTGCCCTACCTGATGCTCGCGGGCAACCTCGTGGCCGGCTGGCAGCTCGCGCGCTCGCTGATCATTGCGCAGGACCTCGCCTCGCGCAGCTTCGACACCGACTTCATGCTGGCCAAGATCGCCACCGCGCGCTTCTATGCCGAGCACATCCTGAACAAGGTGCCGGGCATTCGCGACAGCATCGTCGAAGGTGCCGAGAGCGTGACGGCGCTGGCGCTCGACGCGTTCTGACGCGCGGCCGCTGTCGCCCATCTGACGGGCTGCAGCGGCCCCTCTCTCTTATAAAACCGAACCCATTTCCGGAGACGACATGTCCAAGCTGCCCCCCGTACTCGCGAACCTGCCGCTGCCGATCATCGGCTCGCCGCTGTTCATCATCAGCAACCCCAAGCTCGTGATTGCGCAATGCAAGGCGGGCGTGGTCGGCTCGATGCCGGCGCTCAACGCGCGCCCCGCGGCGCAACTGGAAGACTGGCTCGCCGAGATCACCGAGGAGCTGGCGGCCTACAACAAGGCCAACCCCGACAAACCCGCCGCACCGTTCGCCATCAACCAGATCGTGCACAAGAGCAATGACCGGCTCGAGCACGACATGGAGATGGTCGTGAAGTACAAGGTGCCGATCGTCATCACCTCGCTGGGCGCGCGCACCGACGTGAACGACGCGGTGCACAGCTACGGCGGCGTGACGCTGCACGACATCATCAACAACAAGTTCGCGCAGAAGGCGATCGAGAAGGGCGCCGACGGCATCATCGCCGTGGCGGCCGGCGCGGGCGGCCACGCGGGCGTGAAGAGCCCGTTCGCGCTGGTGCAGGAAATCCGCCAGTGGTTCGACGGCCCGATCGCGCTGTCGGGCTCCATCGCCACCGGCGGCGCGGTGCTGGCGGCGCAGGCCATGGGCGCCGACTTCGCCTACATCGGCACCGCCTTCATCGCCACAGAGGAGGCGCGCGCGAGCGACGAGTACAAGCAGGCCATCGTCGACGGCACTTCCGACGACATCGTCTATTCGAGCCTCTTCACCGGCGTGCATGGCAACTACCTTGCGCCCAGCATCGTGAAGGCCGGCATGGACCCGGCCAACCTGCCCGAAGGCGACGTGAAGACAATGAACTTCGGCGGCGGCGAAGGCAGCAAGGCCAAGGCCTGGAAAGACATCTGGGGCTCGGGCCAGGGCATCGGCGCGGTGACCGAAGTGGCCACCGCTGGCGCCTTCATCGAGAAGCTCAAGCGCGAATACCAGGAGGCAAGGCAGCGGCTCGCGCTTTGACTGCCTTTGCCAACGGCGCCGCGCCTGTTGCCGGCGCGCCGCCGTCTGCATCCGTGGGGCGCATGCCGCTGCTCGATGCGGCGAAGGGCGTTGCCTGCGCTGTGATCGTCGGGCATCACCTGTCGCGCTACGGCCCGATGCCGGCGGGCGCATATGCGCTCGCGCCCGATTTCTTCGCCTGGCTGGCCGACGAGGGGCGACTGGCGGTGCAGGTGTTTCTGGTGATCGCGGGCTTTCTGGCGGCTGCCAGCCTTGCGCCCGATGGCACGCTGCGCGTGGAACGACCGGTGGCGCGCATCCTGCAGCGCTATGGACGCCTGGTCATGCCGTACCTCGCCGCGCTCACGGTGTGCGTGCTGGTCGCGGCGGTAGCGCGGCCGTGGCTCGATGAAGAGGTGGTGCCCGCGTCGCCGACCCTCGGGCAATTGATTGCCCACGGTTTGCTGCTGCAGGATTTGCTGGGCTACGAGTCGCTTTCCACGGGCGTCTGGTACGTGGCCATCGACTTCCAGTTGTTCGCGCTGGCATTGTTTCTGGTGGGGCTGCCTTCGATGCTGCGGCGCGCCGGCGGCTCCGCGCCGCATGGATTGCGGGCGCGCTGGCTGCCCATGGCGCTGGTGTCCGGCCTGGCGGTGGCGTCGCTTGCGCTCTTCAATCGCAATGCGGGGCTGGACGGCACGGCCTTCTATTTCTTCGGCACGTACGGTCTGGGCATGCTGGTGTTCTGGATCGGGCGCGCGACGCGATTCAGCACGTGGCAGAGCGCGATCGCGCTGATTGCGCTGGTGGGTGCAGGCGCGTTGGCCATCGACTGGCGCAGCCGCATCGCCACGGCGCTGCTCACGGCGCTGCTGATCGCCATCGCACAGCGGCGGAACTGGTTGTCGCCAAAGCATTGGCCCACGATGGCCCGGCCGCTGGTGCGGCTGGGGCGGATGTCGTATTCGCTCTTTCTCATCCACTTTCCGGTACTGCTCGCCATGAACGCGGCGGTGGCCAATGCGAGGCCGCATGGCTCGTGGTTCGATGCATGCGGCCTCGTGGTGACCTTCGGTCTTTCCGTGTCCGCCGCGGCATTGCTCTACCGTTGGGTGGAAACACGGCCGGCCTCCTGGCGCGCGGTGTTCACGCTGTTCGCCGCGCTGCTGGTCAGCGGAATAGCCGTTTCTCATTAAAGACGGGTGCGCCGGCGCAGGCGCACCGTCCGAATCCTTCCGAATCGGTTGCGTTCCCGCGCGGGAGCGTGCAGTCTGCGGACTCGTCGATCGCGTCCGTCTCCGGTATGATTGTGGAAAGTTCAGTAAATACTGAAAATTCACGAAAACAAGGAATGACCAAGCACCCGCCATCCCGATCGCCGCTGCTGGCCTTCGCGTCGCCTGACGTCGGCGGGGTTGTGCAGGGCGCGGGCGCGCTGTTCTGGCTGCCGCAAGCGGCATTGGTGGCGATTGCGGTTCAAGGACTGGCTTCAGGCCAGGGCTTTGCTGCGGTGATCTGGCCTGCCGTCGCGATCCTGCTGCTCGGTCTGACGAGAGCGGCTTGCGAGGCGTGGGGCGCCCGCCGGACTTTCATCCGCGCACGGGCACAGCTCACCGCGCTGCGCGCGCAAACCTCCGCGGCGCTGGCCGGCGGCTCTCCGCTGGACCGCAGCCGGTCGCATTCCGGACTGGCCGCCAGCGTGCTCGCCGAACAAGCCGAAGCACTGGTGCCGTATCTCGTGCGCTACCAGCCCGCGCGTTGGCGCGCGACGGTAGTGCCGATCTTCATCCTGTGCACGGTGGCTGCCTTTTCATGGGTGGCCGCGCTGGTCCTGCTGGTCGCAGCGCCGCTCATTCCAATCTTCATGGCCATCGTCGGCTGGCGCGCCAGGGCAGCGAGCGAGGCGCAGATGGTGGAACTCGGCGGCATGAACGCATTCCTGCTCGACCGGCTTCGTGGGCTGGCAACGCTGCGCTCGCTTGGTGCGGTTGAGCTCACCGCGCGGCGCCTGGACGACGCAGCGCAATCGCTGCGCAGTCGGACGATGGCGGTGCTGCGCATCGCATTCCTTTCCTCTGCCGTGCTCGAGCTTTTCTCTGCGCTGGGCGTGGCGATGGTGGCTGCCTACGTCGGCTTCCACTTGCTCGGCTCCCTCGGCTTCGGCACCTGGGGACGCACGCTGAGCCTGGGCGAGGGCCTGTTCGTGCTGCTGCTGGCGCCTGCGTTCTTCGAGCCTTTGCGCGAGCTGTCGATGGTCTGGCACGACCGTGCCGCGGGCGAGGCCGCGCTGGAGGCGCTGGACCGCCTGCAGCGCAACGATCTGCCGCTGCCCGGCGCGAACGCCGTGCTGACGAGCGCTCCGGCGAATGCTCACTCCGGCGCTCCGGCAGTCACCGTCCACAACCTGCATTTCTCCTGGCCGGGCGAGCGGCAGGAGGTGTTCGATGGCTATGAGCTCCGGATCGCTCCCGCAGAACACGTCGCGCTGACGGGCCCCAGCGGCAGCGGCAAGACCGCATTGCTGTCACTGATCGCTGGCCTGGTACCCGCGACGCGGGGGGAGATATGCATCGGCGGCGTGTCGCTTGCCGGCCGCACAGTGGCCGCGCTGCGCCAGCGCATGGGCTGGATGGGGCAGGCGCCGCACGTCTTCGCCGGTTCGGTCGAAGCCAACGTGGCGTTGGGGCGCCCGGATGCCGGCACCCGGGGCGTGGCCGACGCCATGCGCTTCGCATCGCTCGAAACCGTGGCGCAGGCGCATCCGGCCACCTCGCTGGGCGAGGGCGGTCAGGGGCTGTCCGGCGGAGAGGCCGTGCGCCTCGCCCTCGCTCGCATCGCCATCCAGCCGCATGCCGACCTGCTGCTGGTCGACGAGCCCACCGCGCACCTCGATACCGAAACCGCCGAACGGGTGATCGATGCACTGCTGACGCTGGCACGCGGCAAGACCCTCATCGTCGCAACGCACGATCCGGCGCTGGCCGCACGCATGGACCGCACTGTGAATCTCGGCAGTCCAGAAGCGATGGAGGAGGCGGCATGAGCAATCCGTCCCGCATCAGCACGAACTGGCGCGACCTGCGCCTGATCCTGCGTCCCTTCCTCGCCACGCAGTCACGCTGGTTGCTCCTGGGCTGCCTGCTCGCGGCGATCACGGTGCTCGCGGGAATGGCACTGCTGGGCCTCTCCGGCTGGTTCATCACCGCGACCGCGCTGGCCGGCCTGCACGCCGCCACGGCCTTCACTTTCGACGTGTTCATGCCGTCCGCCGGCATTCGCCTGCTCGCGCTCGGCCGCACGGTGTCGCGCTACTGCGAGCGGTTGGTGACACACGATGCCACCTTCGCCGTGCTGGCCGAACTGCGCGTCCGGCTTTTCCGTGGCTGGGCCCGCGCCGACGCGGCGCGCCTGCTGCTGATGCGCCCGGCGCGCCTGCTGTTCCGACTGACCGCCGACATCGACGCGCTCGAATCGCTCTATCTGCGCCTGCTCGTGCCGGCCGCCGCGGCACTGGGTGCGGCGCTGCTGGCCGGCATGGTGTTCGGCTTCATGGACGTGGCGATGGGCCTTGCGCTGGCGCTCTGGCTTGTGGCCGTCGGCTGGGGCATTGCGTTTGTCGTCGCGAGGCGCGCACGCCAGCCGGCCGTGCGGCGTGCGCATGCCATCGAGACGCTGCGCGCGCGCGCCGTCGATCTGGTGGCAGGGCAGACCGACCTGGTGATGGCCGGCCGCGTCGGCGCGCAGCGCGCGGCTTTGATGGCTGCCGATGCGCAACTCGCCAAGGCCGACCTCGCGCTGAACAAGCTCGAAGCAGCCGCTGGTTTCGCCTACGGCAGCGCAGGCACCCTGACCCTCGTCGGCGTGCTGCTGGCCGTCGGCCTGCTGGTGAACGAGGGCGTCATCGGCGCACCTGCAGCAACGCTGGTTCTGCTCGTGGCGCTCACCGCGACGGAGCCTTTCGCCGCCTTGCGCCGTGGTGCGCTCGATGCGGGCCGTACCTGGCTGGCAGTGCGCCGCCTGGCACCCCGCATGATTTCTTCCACCGATGAGCCCACCGCGATGACCGAGGACGCCGACTCCGAACTCGCGCTGCAGTTGGAGCAAGTCACCGTAGCCCATGACGGCAGCCGCACGCCGGTCCTGCCCGAAACCTCATTGATCCTGCATGCAGGCGAACGCGTCGCTCTGATCGGCGCCAGCGGCGCCGGCAAGTCCACGCTCCTCGCCGCCATCGCGGGCGAGATCGCTCCGCGCTCCGGCAGCGTTCTCGCGCAGCCCGCATGCCTCTTGACCCAGCGCACCGAACTCTTCCAGGACAGCCTGCGCGACAACCTCCGCCTCGCCGCGCCCGAAGCCACCGACGAACAACTGCACGCCGTGCTGCAAGCCGCGGGACTGGAAGACGAGGTGCGCGCCCTGAGCACCGGCCTCGACACCCGGCTCGGCGAAGGCGGCCTCGGTCTCTCGGGCGGCCAGTCGCGCCGCCTCGCGCTGGCCCGCCTGCTGTTGCGCGACGTGCCCCTCTGGCTGCTCGACGAACCTACCGAGGCGCTCGACGCCGCGACCGCACACGACGTGCTGCAGTGCGTTGCCCGGCACGCAGGAGGCCGGACCCTGCTGATCGCCACCCATCTGCGCCGCGAAGCCGCGCTTGCCGACCGCCTCGTGTGCATGGACCAGGGCCGCATCGCCGCCGACCTGCTTCGCGGCAGCGAGGCCTTCGACGCCGCGCTGCGCAGCCTGCGCTCCGACTGAATCCGGAAACGAAAAACAGGGAACACAAAGGAAGACCCCCATGGACCTCGACATCGTCGCGCTATCGCGCCTGCAGTTCGCCGTCACGGCGCTGTACCACTTCCTGTTCGTGCCGCTGACGCTCGGACTCTCGATCATCATCGCCATCATGGAGACGGTCTACGTGATGACCGGCCGCGTGATCTGGCGCGACATGACCAAATTCTGGGGTGTGCTCTTCGGCATCAACTTCGCGATGGGCGTCGCCACCGGCATCGTGATGGAGTTCCAGTTCGGCATGAACTGGAGCTACTACAGCCACTACGTCGGCGACATCTTCGGCGCGCCGCTGGCCATCGAGGGGCTGATGGCCTTCTTCATGGAGGCCACCTTCGTCGGGCTGTTCTTCTTCGGCTGGGACAAGCTCTCCAAGGTGGGCCACCTGATCTCCACCTGGGCGGTGGCCATCGGCTCCAACTTCTCGGCGCTGTGGATTCTCATCGCCAATGGCTGGATGCAGAACCCCGTGGGCGCGGCCTTCAACCCGCAGACCATGCGCATGGAAGTGACCGACTTCGCGGCCGTGCTGACCAACCCGGTGGCGCAGGCGAAGTTCGTGCACACCGTGTCGGCGGGGTATGTATGCGCGGCCGTGTTCGTGCTCGGCGTGTCGGCCTGGTATGTGCTCAAGGGCCGTCACCTCGAACTCGCCAAGCGTTCGATGACGGTCGCGGCCTCGTTCGGCCTGGCCGCCGCGCTGTCGGTGGCGGTGCTCGGCGACGAGAGCGGCTATCTCTCCGGCGAGCACCAGAAGATGAAGCTTGCCGCCATCGAGGCCATGTGGGAGACGCAGCCCGCGCCCGCTGCCTTCACCGTGGTCGGCTTCCCCGACCAGGAGGCGCGCGAGACGCACTACGCCATCCACATTCCTGGCGTGATGGGCCTGATCGGCACGCGCTCGCTCGACACCGTGATGCCCGGCATCGACGAACTCGTGAAGCGCGCCGAGGTCCGCATCCGCGAAGGCTTGAAGGCCTACGACGCGCTGCAGAAGATCCGCGAGGCTGGCGGCCCCGACAAGGTGACGCAGGGCGTGCGCGGCGACTTCGAGGACAACGGCATCAACATGGGCTACGCGCTGCTGCTCAAGCGCTATGTGGACGACCCTCGCCAGGCCACCGACGAGCAGATCGCCAAGGCCGCGTGGGACACGGTGCCCCAGGTGGCGCCGCTCTTCTGGCTGTTCCGCGTGATGGTGGGCATCGGCGTTGTGCTGATCGCGCTGACCGCGACCTTCTTCGTGCTCTCGGCGCGCCGCAGGCTCGACAGCCACCGCTGGCTGCTGAAGCTCGCCGTGTTCGCGATCCCGCTGCCGTGGATCGCCATCGAGTCGGGCTGGCTGGTGGCCGAGTTCGGCCGCCAGCCGTGGGTGATCGAAGGCGTGCTGCCGACCGCGGTGGCGGTGTCGAACCTCGGCGTGAAGACGCTGCTGCTGACGCTCGCGGGCTTCATCGCGATCTACACGACGCTGCTGGTCATCGAGATGAAGCTGATGCTCAAGGCCATCCGCAAGGGGCCGCAGGCCGAGCATGCGCCCGACGAGGGCGACACGCTCTCGCACATCCCGCCGGCCCACGCGGGTGCGGCCATTCCTTCGCCTTCCACCGGGAGCGCAGCATGATCCTCCACACACTCCTCGACTACGACACCCTGCGCTTCATCTGGTGGCTGCTGATCGGCGTGCTGCTGGTGGGCTTCGCCGTCACCGACGGCTTCGACCTGGGCAGCGGGATGCTGCTGCCATTCGCGGCGCGCAACGACATCGAGCGCCGCGTCGTCATCAACAGCGTGGGACCGGTGTGGGAGGGCAACCAGGTCTGGCTGATCCTGGGCGGCGGCGCGATCTTCGCGGCGTGGCCGCAGCTGTACGCCGTGTCGTTCTCGGGCTTCTACCTGGCGATGTTCGTGATCCTCACGGCGCTGATCCTGCGGCCCGTGGCCTTCAAGTTCCGCAGCAAGCGCGAGTCGCCGCAATGGCGCGCGCGCTGGGACTGGGTGCTGTTCTTCAGCGGCTTCGTGCCCGCGCTGATCTGCGGCGTGGCCGTGGGCAACGTGCTGCAGGGCGTGCCGTTCCGCTTCGACGGCGACATGCACATCTTCTACGACGGCGGCTTCTTCGGGTTGCTGAACCCCTTCGCCATCCTGTGCGGACTGGTGTCGGTGGCGATGCTGGTGATGCACGGAGCTGCGTGGCTGCTGCTGAAGACCGGCGGGCCGGTGGCCGAGCGTGCGCGCACCTATGGCACGGTCGCCGCTGTGCTGACCATCGCGATGTATGCGCTGGCCGGCGTGCTGCTGGCGACGAGCGTCGGCGGCTACCGTATCAGCAGCGTGATCGACACCGTCGGGCCGTCGAACCCGATGCTCAAGACGGTCGAGCTGCATGCCGGCGCGTGGACCGCCAACTATGCGGCGCACCCGTGGACGCTGGCTGCACCGGTGCTGGGCTTCGTCGGGGCGCTGGGCGCGCTGCTCGGGCTGGTGTTGCGGCGGCCGGTGCTCGCGCTGCTGGCGGCGGCGCTGGGCATTGCCGGCATCATCCTGAGCGTCGGGGCATCGATGTTCCCGTTCATCCTGCCGTCGTCCATCGACCCGCGCGCCAGCCTCACGGTGTGGGACTCGTCCTCGAGCCACCTCACGCTGTTCATCATGCTGGTGGTCACGGCCATCTTCATCCCGCTGGTCGTGGCCTACACGAGTTGGGTCTACCGCGTGCTGTGGGGCAAGGTCGACGAACAGGCGATCCGCGACGAGAGCGGCCACGCCTACTGAAAAATCAAAGGAGGAATCAAAGATGTGGTACTTCGCCTGGATCCTCGGCCTGCCGCTGGCGGCCGCCTTCGCCGTGCTCAACGCCATGTGGTACGAACTCATGGACGACGAGGCGGTGCGCAAGGCCAAGCTCGGAACGCCGGAGCCGTCCTCGGGGCAGGAGCGGCTCTAGATGGAAAAAAGAGAGGAGGGCCGGCCTACTCGGCGGCTTTCTTCTTCGACGCTCCGCCGCCCGTGATGCGGTCCTTGAGCGTCAGCACCTTCGTCACGGTCGCGCCCATCCCCATGAGCTTCATGGCGGTTTCGGGTGCGAGCCGCTGCACGTCGTCGAACCATTTCATCAGCCGGTCGATCAGGTCGTGCATCTCGCGCATGCGCTCCTGCGCGTGGCGCTCGGCGTCGCTTCGGGGCGATTCGAGCAGGGCGTTGCGCAGCATCGAGAGCGTGGGTTCGATCTCGCGGCGGCGGCGCTCCTCGGCCAGCACGCGGAAGATTTCCCACACGTCGGAAGGCGCCTCGAAGTACTCGCGCCTGTCGCCGGGGTGGTGCCGCAGGTGTACCAGCCGCCAGGCCTGGAGTTCTTTCAGGCCCATGCTGACGTTGGAGCGCGAGAACTCCAGCATTTCGGCGATCTCGTCGGCGTTGAGCGCGCGTTCGGAAAGAAAGATCAGCGCGTAGATCTGCCCGACGGTGCGGTTGATGCCCCACTTGCTGCCCATCTCGCCGAAATGGGCGACGAACTGGCGGTTGAGGGGCGGGAGATCGKAAGAGTTGGCCATGCGCCGGATTGTCGCGCGGATGGCTGTAGTTCCGGAAAGTCCTGAAAACTCAATCGGGCTGCAGGCGCCGCCGGTACGAGCCGGGCGCGCCGCCGGTCCACGTCTTGAAGGCCCGCTGGAAGGCCGCGCTGTCGGCAAAGCCCAGTTCCTCGGCCAGCGCCGCGAGCGGCACGGTGCTGGTGTTGAGCCGCACGATGGCGAGGTCGCGCCGCAGCTGGTCCTTCAGCGCCTGGAACGAAGTGCCCTCGGTCGCCAGGTGCCGCTGCAGCGTGCTGACCGACATGTGCAGCACGTCGGCCGTGGTCGCGAG
>NZ_JASMRZ010000012.1 GCF_030462475.1 Variovorax sp. CAN15 | reverse complement strand
CGGCTTGCCGGCGGGCAGTGCCTCGACCGTTTGCTCCCACAGCGCCTGCTGCGCCTCGAATAGTTCCTGCGTCAACTGCATGCGCGGACGCTCGGGCTCGGTGGATGCGCTGGTGGCATCGGGCTGCCACATTCCATCCAGTCGCAGGTCATCAACCTGCTGGCCGACCTGCGCGAGCGGCTCGGGCTGACGATGCTCTTCATCTCGCACGACCTCGACGTGGTCGAGTACCTGTGCGACCGCGTGGTGGTGCTCTACCTCGGCAAGGTGATGGAAGTCGCCAGCACCGAGGAGCTGTTCGCGCGCCCCTCGCACCCCTACACCCGCGCGCTGCTGGCCGCGAGCCCCAAACCCGACCCGGAGATGGCGACCGAGCGCATCGCGCTCAAGGGCGACATCCCGAGTCCCATCGCGCCGCCCTCGGGCTGCGTGTTCCGCACGCGCTGCCCGCACGCCATCGAGGCCTGCGCGCAGACGGTGCCGCCGCTGGAAGAGATTTCGGCGGGACACTACAGCGCCTGCATCAGGTTATGACCAAACCCCCAGTCTTCGCGCACTTCGTGTCGCTTCGCCAACCCCCTTGCAGGGGCAACACCTGCGGCCCGGCAAAGCCGGTTCCGCGGTGTTTCACGAATATGCGATGACAACAATGAACCCTGAGACTCAATGAACACTCCGCTCGTCATGAACGACTTCACCGACCCGCTGCTGGGCAGCAACTTCAAGGGCTACCCGCGCACCGCCGCGCCGCGCCGCCGCAGCGAGATCGGCGCCGCCGGCTGGAACGTGCTGGCCGGCGACCTGCCGCTGCCGCTGGCCGTGCTCAAGCGCGAGGCACTGGAACACAACCTGGCGTGGATGCAGTCGCGCGTGCGCGAGTGGGGCATCGACCTCGCACCGCACGGCAAGACCACCATGTCGCCGCAGCTCTTCCGGCGCCAGCTCGACGCCGGCGCCTGGGGACTGACCTTCGCCACCGTCACGCAGCTGGCCGTGGGCGTGGCGGCCGGCGCGCGCCGCACGCTCATCGCCAACCAGGTGGTGAGCGACGAGGACCTGGCCGGCATCCAGATGCTGCTGAGCGAGCATGCAGACCTGCGCATCGTGTTCCTGGTCGATTCGCTGGCGCAGCTGGCGCTCATCGAAGACTGGTCGAAGCGCCATCCCGCGAGCGTGCCCTTCGAGGTGATGGTCGAGATCGGCGTGGACGGCGCACGCACCGGCTGCCGTACGCACGAGGAAGCCGTGGCGCTGGCCACGCGCCTGCGCGCGAGCGAGGCCGTGCGGCTGGTGGGCATCGAATGCTACGAAGGGCAGGGCGCCACCGGCCAGAGCGAGCCCGACACGGCTTACGCCAAGGCGCTGATGGACCGTGTCGAAGCCGTGGCCCGCCACTGCGACACCGAGAAGCTCTTCGAGACCGACGAGGTGCTGGTCTCGGCCGGCGGCTCGGCCATCTTCGACCTCGTGGCCGGCCGGCTCAAGCCCGCGCTGGGTGCGCCGGTGCGCGGCCTGCTGCGCTCGGGCTGCTACGTGACGCACGACCACGGCTTCTACAAGCGCATGGTGAGCGCGGTGGACGAGCGCCTGGGCTGCAACTGCGGCGAGAGCCTGGTGCCGGCGATGGAAGTCTGGGCCACGGTGCAGTCGCGCCCCGAACCGGGCCTGGCGATCCTGGCGGTGGGCAAGCGCGACATCTCCTTCGACCTCTCGCTGCCCGTGCCCATCGCGCGCGCGGCGCGCGGCGCGCTGCAGCCGCAGGGGGTGCCCGCCGGCTGGAAGATCACCGCGCTGAACGACCAGCACGCCTACCTGCGCTGGGAAGCGAACGAGGAAGCCGAGGCGCCCAAGGTCGGCGACCGCGTGGGCCTGGGCATCTCGCACCCCTGCACCACCTTCGACAAGTGGCACTGGATGCCGGTTGTCGAGGCGGACTACCGCGTGAGCGACGCGGTGTCCATGCATTTCTGATTTCGTTGCGATGACCCCATCACTGCTCCAGAAGATCGCGGACATCCGCAGCGACGCCCCGGCGACGCGGCGCGCGATCCTCGACCTGATCCTCGAAGACCCCGACCGCGTGCTCGAAGAAAGCTTCGAGCAACTGGCCGAGCGCTCGCGCAGCTCGGTGCCCACCATCATGCGCACCTGCCGCGACCTGGGCTTCGCCGGCCTGCGCGAATTCAAGCTCGCGCTCGCCCAGGAACTCGCGCTCGGCGGCTCGCCGCTGCACCGCCGCGTGAACATCGAGGACGCGGCCGACGAAGTGGTCGGCAAGATCGCGCGCAGCGCGGCGGCCTCCGTCTCGGGCGTGCGCGGCCAGCTGGACATGCAGGTGCTCGATGGCGCCGTGGCTGCCATCGCGGCCGCGCCGCACGTCGACCTGTACGGCGCGGGCGCAACCTCGTGGTTCATGGCCAACGACCTGCAGGCACGGCTCTTCCGACTGGGCCTCTCGGCCAACGCATGGGCCGACTACCACCTGCAGCAGGTGGCCGGCGCGGCGCAGCGCCCGGGCGGCGTGGTCATCGCCATCTCGCACGTGGGCGGCATGCCCTCGCTGCTCGACGCGGTGGACATCGCGCGCGGGCAGGGCGCCAAGGTGGTGGCGCTGACGCGGCCGGGCACGGCGCTGGCGGCCAAGGCCGACTTTCTTCTCGGCCTGTCGGTGCCCGACGACGCGGTGATGCACGTGGGCATCGACGCCTACCTCACGCACCTCACCGTCATCGAGATCCTCACCGTGCTGGTGGCGCAGCGGCGCGGCGAGCCGGCGGTGCAGCGCCTGCAGCGCGCGCGCGAGGCCTTCCAGCGCCACGGCATCGACGCCACCACGCATCCGCTGCAGAGCTGGGACGGCGGCGGCGTGAACGACGGAGGGCGCGAATCGTGAGCGAAGGCAACAACAAGAAGGCGGTGCTGCTCGAGGCAGGCCTGGTGGTCGATGGCTCCGGCGGTCCTTCGTGGCCGGGCGACGTGCTGCTGCAGGGCGACCGCATCGTCGCGCTCGGCGAAGACCTGCGCGGGCGGCTGCCCGGCGGCCTGGCGCTGGCCGACGTCGAAGTCGTCGATTGCCGCGCGAAGGTGATCGCCCCCGGCTTCATCGACGCGCATACGCACGACGACGCCATCGTGCTGCGCGACCCGCTGTGCCTGCCGAAGGTGTCGCAGGGCATCACCACGGTGGTGACGGGCAACTGCGGCATCTCGCTCGCGCCGTACCGCACGCCGCAGTCGCTGCCGCCGCTCACGCTGCTGGGCGCCGATTCGTTCAGGCACGCGACCATGGCCGAGTACCGCGCAGCCGTCGACGCGACACAGCCCGCGCTGAATGTGGCCGCACTGGTCGGCCACACCACGCTGCGCTTCGCCGCCATGCAGGCGCTGGACCGCCCGGCCAGCGCCGATGAACTGGCGCGCATGGAGGCGCTGCTCGACGGCTGCATGGCCGACGGCGCGCACGGCATGTCCTCGGGCCTGTTCTATGAAGAGGCCTTCGCGGCGCCCGCCGAGGAGGTGACCGCGCTGGCGCGCGTGGTGAGCCGCCACGGCGGCGTCTACGCCACGCACCTGCGCAGCGAGATGCAGCAGATCATCGAGGCGCTGCACGAGGCCGGCGACTGCGCCTTCGAGGCCGGCGTGCCGCTGGTGATCTCGCACCACAAGTGCGCGGGCCCCGCCAACTGGGGCCGCACCAAGGAGACGCTGCCGCTGATCGAGTCGCTCGCGCAGCGCCAGAAGATCGCGATGGACGTGTACCCCTACGTGGCCGGCTCCACCGTGCTGCGCGAGGACCTGGTGGACGGCGTGATCGACGTATTGCTGACCTGGTCCGATCCGCATCCGGAGATGACGGGGCGGCTCATCTCGGACATCGCGCGCGAGTGGGGCGTGAGCGAGCAGGAGGCCTGCCTGCGGCTGAAGCCCGGCGGCGCCTGCTATTTCCAGATGCAGGAGGAAGACGTGGAGCGCGTCATCTCGCACCCGCTCACCATGATCGGCAGCGACGGCCTGCCGCACGACCGCCATCCGCATCCGCGCCTGTGGGGCGCTTTTCCCCGCGTGTTCGCGCGCTACTGGCGCCAGCGCCGGCTGTTCACGCTGGAGCAGGCGGTGCACAAGATGACCGGCATGACCGCGCGCAACCTGCGCATCGCCGACCGCGGCCTGCTGCGCGCCGGCACCATGGCCGACGTGGTGGTGTTCGACCCCGAGACCATCGCCGACACCGCCACCTACGACAAGCCGCACGGCGTGAGCCTGGGTGTGGAGCTGGTTTTCGTGAACGGCGTGCTGGCGTATCGCGGCGGCGAGGCCGAGGCCAGGGTGCTCGCGCGCGCGGGGCGGATGCTCACGCGGGGCGGGGCGAACTGAGGGGCAGCGCCGTGCCGAAGTATTCGGGCGGCTATAACCCTATGACCCCTAAAGTTCTAACATTTTTGGAAAAAATCGGTCAAACTGGCGCATTGAGACCGGCCGTCGAAATCCGACTGGAGCAAAGATGGACAAGGACGCTGAAGGCCTTGGCGCCGACTTCGAGTTGTGGCAGCAGCTCACCGACGACTACGAAGCAGCATTGGGCGCGCTGGCCCGGGGTGAGGCGGGCGCGCGGGAACGCGTGGTGCGGCTCTCGCTGGCGCTGCGGCACATGCATCCCGAACTTTCCGATTTCTCGCCCGTGGGCGGCGAACACTGACGCCGCAGCACCGTCAAGGCGCTTTCGGCCGGCGGCGTTCAGGCTGCATCCGGGCGCCCTGATCCATTCTTCTCCTGTCTTTCCGCCTTTTCTTCCCTTTCTTCTTCGCTTTCTTCCTCTGCCTGCGCCTGGAACATGCGCGCGAAGTCGCAGCACTCCTGCGCCAGCATCACGATCGACGAGGTGAGCGCGCTGCGGTGCTCGCCCTTGTGCATCGCCACGTAGCGCACCACCGGCAGGGCCGGCGCCACCTCGATCACCGCGAGCATGCCCGCAGCCACCAGCGGCTGCAGGCATTCGCGCGGCAGGTAGCTCACGCCCAGGCCGGACACGGTGAGCCCGGTCAGCGCCACCAGGTTGCTCACCACGATCACGTCGGCGGGCTGCACGCCCTGTTCCTTCATCCACGCGTCGTAGGCGCGGCCGGTGCCGGAGTTGTTGCCCTGCACCAGCATGCGATGGCGCGCCAGTTCGTGCAGCCGCATGGCGCCGCCGTGGGGTTGCGGCACCACGCCGGGCTTGCACATCCACGCGCTCCTCACCTGGCCGATGACCTTGTGCGGCATGCGCGAGTCGGCGAAGGTCTCGGGCACGATGACCAGGTCGAGCTCGTCGGCCAGCAGCTTGTCGCGCAGCTGCAGGCTGTCGTCCACGTCGGGCTCGAGGATCACCTTCGGGTAGTGCTGCCGGATCAGCCCGACCAGCCGCGGCAGCCAGGTCATTGCCGTGAGCTCGGTCACGCCGAGGCGGATACGCCGCTCCACCACGCCCGGCTTGCCGAACTGCTCGATGGCCGCGTCGCGCTGCTCCAGCAGCTTGCGCGCGAGCACGAACATCTCCTCGCCCTTCTCGGTGAGGCGGGCGGTGCGCTGGCTGCGGTCGAAGAGCTCGGTCTCGAACAGCTGCTCCAGCTCGTGCACTCGCTTGGAGATGGCCGATTGCGAGGTGTGCAGCTGGTTGGCCGCCTGTGCGAAGCCGCCAAGGCGGGCGATCCAGTACAGGGCTTCGAGCTGCTTGAAGGTCATCACGGTGGATCGGGCTCCAAAAGATTGCTTTTTCTCATGGAATTCGATCACAAAAAATCGCTTTTGGAAATTGATGGCGAGGCAGAAGATTCGCCCGATCCACCGTCATCGACTCTTCTTCAAGGAACCCGCCATGGACTTCAGGAAACTCCCCCTCGCGCTCGGACTGGCCCTCGCCTTCGCCTGCGGCGCCGCCAGCGCCCAGGACGGCGGCACGCTGCAGAAGATCAAGGACAGCGGCACGATCCAGATCGGCGCGCGCGACAGCCAGATCCCGTTCTCGTACAAGATCGGCGCCGACAGCGACCCCATCGGCTTCACCAACGACATCTGCCTGAAGATCGTCGACGCGGTGAAGGCCAGGCTGGGCCTCGCGAAGATCGAGGTGCGCTACACCATGCTCAACTCGACCAACCGCATTCCGCTGCTGCAGAACGGCACCGTCGACCTCGACTGCGCGACCACCACCAACACCACGCAGCGCCAGCAGCAGGTGGACTTCGCGCCCAGCCACTTCGTCGCCAACATCACCGCCGCCGTGCGCAAGAACTCCGGCATCGACACCCTTGCCGACCTCAACGGCAAGAACGTGGCCACCGTCTCGGGCAGCACCTCGATCCAGCTGCTGCGCGTCGCGCGCAAGAGCGGTGCGATCGAAGTCAACGAGATCCCCGGCAAGGACACCTCCGACGGCTTCCTGCGGCTGTCCAACGGCCGCGCGGACGCCTACGTGCTCGACGACGTGCAGCTCGCCGGCATGATCGCCAGCGCGCCCAACCCCGGTGAATACAAGATCCTGAAGGAATCGCTGCGCCAGGAGCCCTACGGGATCATGCTGCGCAAGGACGACCCGCAGTTCAAGGCGCTGGTCGACGAGACCGTCACGGGCCTGATGAAGTCGGGCGCCATCGAGCAGCTCTACACCAAGTGGTTCCTCTCGCCGATCCCGCCGAGGAACGCGAACCTCAACTTCCCGATGACGGACGCGGTGCGCGAGATCTACAAGAACCCCAACAACAAGGGCGTCTGAACGATGGATTCCAAGCTGTCTTCCAGCCATCCGAAAGGCCTGGCTTTCTCCGACGCGCTCATGTGCGAGGTGAAGGGCCGCTTCCTGCAGGTCGACCACGACCACCATGGCCGCGAGCGCCTGTACTTCGACAACGCCGGCGGCTCCTTCCGCCTGAAGGCTGCGGCCGAGCGCTTCGCCCAGGTCGATGCGATTCCCGACAACACCGAGCGCATCCACGCCACGGCCGTCGAGCTGCAGCAGATCCAGGCCAGGGGCTGCGACGACCTGCGCACCATCCTCAACGCCACAGGCGGCAGCGTGTACGCGTCGCTCACCGCCTCTGGCGCGATGTTCGACATGGTGCGTGCGGTGGCCGAGAACGTGCCAGGCACGAACATGGTCACCACCGTGCTGGAGCATCCCTCGGCCTTCGACGCGATGAGCCTCTACGCCCAGCGCCTGGGCCGCGAGCTGCGCGTGGCGAAGAGCAACCCCGTCACCGGCGGCGTGGACGTGGACGAGATCGTGCGGCTGGTCGACGAGAACACCTGCCTGCTCAACGTGATCCACGCCTCGAACATCTCGGGCGCCAAGCTCGACATGGAAGCCATCGTGCGCCGCGCGCGCGAGATCAAGCCCGATCTCTACATCCTGGTCGACGCCGTGCAGCACGCGCCGCACGGCCTCATCGACCTGCGGAGGACGCCGGTGGACGGCGTCAACCTCGCGCCCTACAAGTTCTTCGGCTGCCGGGGCTCGGGGCTGTCGTGGGTGTCCGACCGCGCGGCCGTGCTGCCGCACCACAGGCTGGCCGGCAAGAAGCCCGACTACTGGGACCTGGGCAGCGCCTCGCCATGGCAGTTCGCGGTGCTGACCGAGATCGTCGACTATGTGTGCTGGCTGGGCGGGCACTTCACCGATGCAACTGATCGGCGTGAACTGTTCGTCGCGGGCATCACGCACATCGAGCTGCACGAGCGCGCGCTGCTGTCGGCGCTGCTCGACGGCAACGCGAACACCTCCGGCATGCGCAAGATGGAAGGCGTCAACGTCTTCCTCGACTACGAGGACCTGAGCAAGCGCGACCTGATCCTGGGCATCGGCTTCGACCGCATCGACTGCACGCAGGCGGTGGTCGAGTACGCCAGGCGCGGCGTGACGGTCTACGAGCGCGTGGCCAGCAGCATCTACTCGAAGCGCATGCTCGAGTCCTTCGGGCTGACCGGCACGGTGCGGGTGTCGCCGCTGCACTGCCACTCGATGGCGGACATCGAGAAGTTCCTGCGGATCACGCAGGAAATCGCCACCGACATCTGACTGTCATAAACCGTCATATTCGATAGTTAGCATGTTTCTCTACCCCCGCTCACAGGGGGAGAGGAGCATGAGATTTGGAAATCCGCAAGCTGATCGCACCAGCGCTGGCCGTCGTCCTGCTGGCCGCGGTCGGAGCCGGCGTCTGGTATTCGAACACCCGGCTGCACGATGACTCGGCCACCGCCACGGCAGCCCGCATCGAACAGGAGAAACAGGTCACGCTGCGCGGCCTGATCGGCTCCGAGAAAGAAACCTTCTTCGCCGATCCGCGCGTCCAGAAGGCGCTGGCCGCGCAGGGCATCACCGTCACCGTCGAGAAGGCCGGCTCGCGCGCCATCGCCAGCCGCTACGACGCCAGCAAGTTCGACTTCGGCTTCCCTTCGGGCGCGCCCGCCGCGGCGCAACTCAAGGCGCTGGCCAAGGCGCCGAACGTCTTCAATCCGTTCTACACACCGATCGTGCTGGCCAGCTGGCGGCCGATCGCCGAGATCCTGGTGGCCAACGGCATCGCTCAGAAGCAGGGCGACTTCTACTACGTGGTCGACCTGCCGGGCCTCATGGCCATGATCGAGAAGGGCACGCGCTGGAAGGAGCTCAAGGCGAGCAGCGCGTTTTCCACCAGCAAGTCGCTGCTCATCAACTCGACCGACGTGCGCACATCCAACTCGGCGGCGATGTACCTCGCGCTTGCGAGCTACCTCGCCAACAGCCAGCAGATCGTGCAGAGCCAGGAAGACGTGGACCGCGTCATGCCCGTCGTGGCGCCGCTCTTCCTGCGCCAGGGCTTCCAGGAGCAGTCCTCGGCGGGCCCCTTCGAGGACTACCTCGCGCTCGGCATGGGCAAGGCGCCGCTGCTGGTGGCCTACGAATCGCAGATGGTCGAGTTCTGGCTCAAGAACCCCGACCGCCTCAAGAGCGACATGGTGCTGCTCTACCCCAAGCCCACCGTCTATTCGAAGCACGTGCTCGTGCCCTACACGCCCGGCGGCGCGCGCCTGGGCGCGGCGCTGGAGAACGACCCGGTCCTGCGCGAGCTCGCGCACGAATACGGCTACCGCACCGGCGGCGACACCAAGGGCCCCGAGACCTGGGCCGCGCGCGGCGTGAAGGTGCCCGACGTGCTGGTCGACGTGATCGATCCGCCGAGCTTCGAGTGGCTCGAACGAATGACCACGGGCATCGAAGCCCGCTTCAAGTGAAAGAACACAGGAACGCCATGAACGCACCCGTCACCACCACCACTACCGCACCCGTTTCCATCGACCTGCAGCCGCCGCAGTCCTTCACCCTCGAGCCACCCGCACCCGTCGCGCCGGTGCCCGTGGAGTCGGCCAGCGGCAAGGTGCGCCTGAAGGCCGAGGACGTGGCCGAGCTCGACGCGCAGGTGGACCGCTTCATCGAGGACATCACCGCGCACGACAGCCAGCATCCGCAGTTCAAGGAAGCGGTGGAGCGCATCCACTCCATGGGCAACAAGGACATCGAGGCCTCGGCCTCGGTCTCCAACCGCATGCTCGACCGGCCCGTGGGCTCGTTGCGCAACGGCCTCTTCGACAAGGGCGCGCAGATCGGGCAGTCGCTCATCGACCTGCGCCACCAGGTGGAAGACCTCGACCCGTCGAAGCAAGGCGACCTGTTCTCGGCGCGCAAGCTGCTGGGCCTCATTCCGCTGGGCAACAAGCTCATTGCGTACTTCGAGCGCTACCAGTCGTCGCAGACGCACCTCAACGCCATCATCGAGTCGCTCAAGCGCGGCAAGGACGAGCTGCTGCGCGACAACACCGCCATCGAGCAGGAAAAGGTCAACCTCTGGACGCTGATGGAGCGGCTCGAGAAATACGTGCACATCGGCAAGGCT
The DNA here is from genome assembly GCF_030462475.1 of Variovorax sp. CAN15. Classification (GTDB taxonomy): domain Bacteria; phylum Pseudomonadota; class Gammaproteobacteria; order Burkholderiales; family Burkholderiaceae_C; genus Variovorax. Next base: position 113,034 of record NZ_JASMRZ010000012.1, on the reverse strand, counting down.
CTCGACGGCAAGCTCGACGCCAAGGCGCGCGAACTCGACGCCACCGACCCCGAGAAGGCCCGCGTGGTCCGCGAGGAAATGCTCTTCTACTCTCGCCAGAAGGTCACCGACCTGCTTACGCAGCTGGCGGTGAACATCCAGGGCTACCTCGCTCTGGACATGATACGCAAGAACAACCTGGAGCTCATGAAGGGCGTGGACCGCGCCACCACCACCACCGTGGCCGCGCTGCGCACCGCGGTGATCGTGGCGCAGGCGCTGTCCAACCAGAAGCTGGTGCTCGACCAGATCAGCGCGCTCAACGCCACCACCGGCAACCTCATCGCCAGCACCAGCGAAATGCTGCGCGACCAGAGCAGCGCCATCCACCAGCAGGCGGCCTCCAGCACCATCGAGGTCGCCAAGCTGCAGCAGGCCTTCGCCAACATCTACCAGACCATGGACACCATCGCCGATTTCAAGAGCCGCGCTCTCGACTCCATGCAGACCACGGTGGACACGCTGACCAACGAAGTCGCCAAGAGCCGCACCTACCTCGACCGCGTGCGCCGCCAGGAAGCCACCGAGGCGATGAGCCAGGCGCGCGGCGAGGTCGCGCTGTGAGTCTGTTGAAGCGTCTGTTCGCGCTCGCGGCCCTTGCGGCCATGGCCGTGGGGCTCGCGGCCTGCGGCAAGGAAGACACCAGCCAGGCTACGAGCGCTGCGCCGGCCGTGGCGGCCGGCTCGGCCTTCACCATCCTGGCCGGCTCCGAGCTCAAGGATCTCGAAGCGTCCATCGTCGCCGCCGCGCAGTCGGCCGGCGTGGAGCTGAAGCTCTCCTACGCCGGCACGCTCGACATCGTCGAGCGCATCAACGCCGGCGAGCGCTTCGACGCCATCCTGCCGCCCAACGGCGCCTACCCAGCGCTGGCGCTGCAAGCCAAGCCGCTGGCGCGCGACAAGCTCTTCTATTCGCGCATAGCTCTCGGCGTGAAGAGCGCCAAGGCCGCGCAGCTCGGCTGGAACAAGCGACCGCCGGGCTGGGCCGAGATCGCCAAGGCGGCCGGCGCCGGCCAGCTGCGCTACGGCATGACCAATGCCACCAGCTCCAACACCGGCATGAGCGCGCTCTTCGCCGTGGCCTCCGCGCTCGCGGGCAAGACCGAGGACCTGACCGCGCAGGACGTGGACGAGAAGACGCTGAAGGCCTTTCTCTCGGGCCAGAAGCTCACGGCAGGCAGCTCGGGCTGGCTCGCCGACTCCTACGTGAAGGACCCGTCCGCCATCGACGCGATGGTCAACTACGAGGCAGTGATCCTGCGCGCCAACGAGAAGCTGCCCGCCGCCGACAAGCTCACGCTGATCTACCCGCGCGACGGCATGATCTCGGCCGACTACCCGCTGATGCTGCTCAACGCCGACAAGCGCGATGCGTACACCAAGCTTGTCGCGACGCTCAAGGCCGCGCCCTTCCAGCGCGATGCACTCTCCGCCGCCTTTCTGCGCCCCGCCAATCCCGAAGTGGCAGCGGCCAGCGCGCTGCCCACCGCCGCCGTGGCCGAGCTGGGCTTTCCCAACCGGCTGGAGGTGATCGACGCGGTGCTCGGCACCTACCAGTCGCAATGGCGCAAGCCCGCCACCTCGATCTTCGTGCTCGACCTCAGCGGTTCCATGGCCGGCAAGCGGCTGGCATCGATGCGCGAGGCGCTCAAGCTGCTCTCGGGCGCGGACGAAGCGGCCAGCGCGAGCGCGCGCTACAGCGCCTTCCAGAGCCGCGAGCGCGTGGTGCTCATCACCTTCTCCACCGATGTGCAGGAACCGGTTTGGGTGCGCTTCGACGCCGACCACATCGCAGCCGCGCGCGAAGAGCTGCGCCGGCTGGCCGATTCGATGTCGGCCAACGGCGGCACCGCCATCTACTCTGCGCTGGCAGCGGCCGAAGACCTCGCGCGCAAGGAACAGCAGCGCGAGCCCGACCGCTTCGTGAGCATCGTGCTGCTGACCGATGGCGAGAACAACTCGGGCCTGAAGCTGCGCGACTTCCGCGAGCGCTACGCGGCAGGCGGTTTTCCGGCGCGCATCTTCCCGATCCTGTTCGGCGAGGCCAGCGTGAGCGAGATGCAGGAAATCGCGCAGCTCTCGGGCGGCCGCGAGTTCGACGGCCGCAAGCTGCAGCTGGGGCAGGTGTTCAAGGAAATCCGGGGCTACCAGTGATGCCGCAGCGTTCGCTGAAGCTGCGCGCGCTGTTGTTCCTCTACGGCAACGGCAACATCCTGGGCTGCGCGCTGGCGTTGCTGGGGCCGGCGCTGCTCTTCGCCGGCGTCATCGATCGGGGCTGGCTGCTCATCACCGCCGGCCTCTACGTTGCCGGCTGCCTGCTGGGCCGCAAGGCACCCGAGCTGGAGCGCCGCATCGAGGACAGCCTCAGCGTCGAGCAGACGCTGGAGCGCCTCGACCGCGTGGTCGCGCAGGCGCAGCCGCACCTCACCGAGGACATGCGCAAGAGCCTCGACAACGTGCGCGGCTCGGTGGGCGAGGTGCTGCCGCGCCTCGTGGGCGCGGGCTCGCACGGCGACGACCTGTTCACCGTGCGCGAGACCGTGCTGCGCTACCTGCCCGAGACGCTGGCCAACTACGTCGCGTTGCCACCGGCCTTTCGCATCACGCATGCGGTGAAGGACGGCAAGACCGCGCGCCAGCTGCTCGGCGAGCAGCTCGGCCTGCTCGACGCCAAACTGCGCGAGATCGTCGCCAACGTGGCTTCGAGCGATGCCGCCGCGCTGGTGGCCAATGGGCAGTTCCTCGAGAAGAAATTTCGGCAGCCGGATTTTCTGGCGGGCTGACGCCGTTCGAGCGCTCGTCGGGCTGCTCACGCAGCTGAAGGCACCGCGTCGTCCACGCTCCACGGCGCATACACCTCGGCGTGCAGATCGGGCGAATTCACCTTGGCCAGCAGGTCGCGCACGTCGTCCTTCACGCGCGCCAGCGACAGGCGCACGCCGCGCACGCGCACGTAGGCGGCGAAGTCGCACAGCGCCTCGATGCTGGTCGCGTCGAGGTCGGGCGATTCCTCCAGGCTCAGCACCATGCGCTGCAGGACCGGCGTGGCGTCGATGCGCGCGCGGATCGATGCGAACACTGCATCCGCGTTGCCGAAGAAAAGCGGCACCTCGGGCCGCGCGATGAGCACGCCCGGCGGCACCACCGCCTCGGGGTGGCGCGCGGTGTCGACGAAGTCGTGGCTCTGGCCCAGCCGCCCGAGCCAGCTCACCGTGGTGCGCGAGAAGCCGCGAAGCAGCAACAGCAGGCTCACGCCGATGGCTGCCAGCAGGCCGTTGAGCACGCCCAGCACCAGCACCGCCGCGACCGCCACCAGCGCCACGAGCCGATCGCGGCGCCAGTGGAAGTAGGGCCGCAGCGAGGCCGGGTTCAGCGTGTGGCTCACCGCGTGGATCACGATGGCCGCCAGCAGCGGCTCGGGCGTGTGCGCGATCCACGGCAGCAGCGTGAGCACCGCCACCAGCACCACCAGCCCTGCCACGATGCCCGCCGCGCGGCTCCTTGCACCGGCTGATTCGTTGGCCGACGTGGCCGAATAGCCCGCGCCCACCGGCATGCCCTGGAACAGCGCCGACAGCAGGTTCGCGCCGCCCAGCGCCAGCAGGTCGCGGTTGGCCGACACGTTGTCGCCATGGCGCATCGCGAAGGTGCGGATGGAGCCGTAGGACTCGGCATAGAGGATCAGCGCCATCGCGAAGGCCAGACCGCCGAGGTTCTGCCACTGCGCGCGGTCGAGCCGCGGCACCGCCGGATGCGAGAAGTCGAGCGAGATCGGCCCCACCGCCGCCACGCCCCATGCATGGCAGAAGCCCTGCACGTCGAGCACGATGCCCGCCACGATCACCAGCAGCGCCGCCGGCACCGCGCGCCAGCGTGCGAGGCCGCGCAGCAGCACCAGCGCCACCAGCGCCATGGCCGCGCCCGCGAGGTTCCAGTGCCGCCATTCGGCCACCACCCCGGTGAGGAGCCCGAGGAAATCGCTGTGCGCCGGATGCACGTCGAGCACCTTGGGCAACTGCTTGACCACGATGGTGAGCGCCAGCCCCAGCGCGAAGCCGCGCAGCACCGGCTTGGCGATCAGGCTGGACACCGCGCCAAGCCGGGCGACACCCGCGATGACGAAGAACACACCGGCGAGAAGAACGATGCCCATGCCCATCGCCAGCCGCGTGGCGGTGTCCACGCCAACGATCGAAGTGGTGGCCGCGAACAGCACGGCGGCCGAGGAAGATGTGGCGGAAACGATCGCGAAGCGGCTGCTGCCGAAGAGTCCATAGACCAGCAGCCCCGCGAAGAGCGCGATCACTCCGGCCTGCGGCGGCAGCCCCGCGATGCCCGAATAGGCCACAGCCTCGGGAAGCAGCAGGCCTGCGATGGAAATACCCGCCACGATGTCGGCGAAGCCGGGGCGGCGGGCGTTGGCTGTCGGAGTTGGTGCGGTTTCGGCGGCCATGGGCTGGCAAGTGTGCTTTTGTCGCCTCATGCTGGCAATGGCTGGCGGACCGGAAGCTGACTCGTCGAACGGGCATACTCCCGCGCGCCCGAAAACCACATTTCTCTACGACAAGGCTCCAATGTCAGGACACGGCTTTCACGTGCACGGCCCGCACGACCACGAACTCGAGCACGCCGCATCGGGCGGCCACGGAGACGGCCATGGACGCAGCCACGATCACCATGCGACGGAGACGACAACGGCGCATGAGCAATCCGGCGGCATGAGCACGACGAGCAAGATCGCGATGTGCACCGCCGTCATCGCCACCTTCGGCGCCATCTTCGCGTACATGGGCGGCGCCACCCAGGCCAACGCCGGCATCTACAAGAACAACGCTGCCATCAAGAAGACCGAAGCCTCCAACCAGTGGAATTACTTCCAGTCGAAGAGCACCAAGCAGGCCCTCGCCGAGTTCGCCCGCGACACCGCGACGGACGATGCACGCAGGCAAGGCTGGCAGGCCAAGGTGACGCGCTACGAGCAGGAGAAGACCGACATCCAGACCGAGGCGAAGAAGCTGGAGGCGGAGGCGAGCCAGTGGGATGCGAAGTCGGATGAGCAGATGCATCAGCATCATCGGTGGGCTCAGGCTACTACTGTGTTGCAGGTTTCTATTGCGCTGGCTGCCATTGCGTTGTTGACCAGGCGGAAGTGGCTGGAGAGGGCGATGTTTGGGGTGGCTGTGGCGGGGCTTGCTGTGGGTGGGTTGGCGGCGTTTCACCTATAGGCGCAGCCGCGCTCGGGCTGACTGAGTACCGGGCGCGTGAGTTACCTACTTCCACTGAATGCCCGTGATGGGATGTTCACGAAACCCACCAGTTCAGCACGAAAAAAGTGACGGGTCGTCAGGCAGGTGGAAGAGGATGTCACCTCGGCCTGCAAGCGGGCCGGCTCTGCTTACGAGGCGGCGGACGCCGCGCTCTCATTGTGCAACGCGCTCAGCCGCACCCAACGCCAATCGAGGGCGGCGGCTCGACGAGTTGGCGTACCGGGAACCACTTGCATGAAACCGGCCGGGCTCGCGCCCGCACGTCGAGCCGCCAAAACTGGAGACACGAACGACGAAGCCGCAGACCCTGCGCGGTGACTGCGGCTTTACGTCGCAGTGATTTCAGCGGGACGCCAATCCCGATCACGCCTTTGTTTGACGTGACGGGCGCTGCATAGCCACGCAGAGCGGCCTCACTGATCCCTCACTGATCTTCTTCCCGCCCCCGATACTGCCCCATCAAGACCTGCTGCACATTCGGCGGCACGGCCTCGTAGTGCGACAGCGTGATCGTGTACCGCCCCTGCCCACTCGTCATCGCATTGAGCCGCGACTGATAGCTCGCCAGTTCCGCCATGGGCACCTGCCCCCGCACAGCCGCAGCACCCGCCCCAAGAGTCGAAGTGCCGGTGACCAGCCCGCGCCGTGACGAAAGATCGCTCGTCACATCGCCCACGGCATGCTCGGGCGCCACGATCTCGATCTGCACGATCGGCTCCAGCACCACCGGCCTGGCCTCGCGGATGGCGGCCATGAATGCCTTGCGGCCGGCCGTGGCAAACGCGATGTCCTTGCTGTCCACGCTGTGGTGCTTGCCGTCGTGCACCACCACGCGCACGTCCACCACGGGGTAGCCCGCGATGGCGCCGCACGCCAGCACTTCGCGCACGCCTTTCTCGACGGCGGGAATGAACTGGCCCGGAATCGCGCCGCCCCTGACTTCGTCGGCGAACTCAAATCCATCGCCGCGCGCGAGCGGTTCGATGCGCAGAAAGACTTCGCCGAACTGGCCCGCGCCGCCGGTCTGTTTCTTGTGGCGGTGATGGCCCTCGGCTGGCGCGGTCACGGTCTCGCGGTAGGCGATGCGCGGCGGGCGTGTCTGGACTTCGAAGCGATACACCTCGCGCAGGCGGTCGAGCACCATGCGCAGGTGCAGCTCACCCAATCCGTAGAGAACTGTCTCGTTGGTCGCGACCACGTGCTCGATGCGCAAACAAGGGTCTTCGGCCGCAAGCTTGCCGACGATCTCCCATGCGCGCTGTTCGTCGCCGTGGCGCTTGGGCTCGACGGCCAGTCCGTGCACGGGCACCGGAAACTCCAGCGGCGCGAGATGCACATGGCTGTCTTCCGCCGCGTCGTGCAGCACGGCGTCGAACTGGATCTCTTCCACCTTCGCCACCGCCACGATGTCGCCCGGCACGGCGCGCGACACTTCCACGTGGTCCTTGCCCTGGAGCATGAACAGGTGTCCCACCTTGAAAGGCTTGCGGCCATCGCCGATGTAGAGCTGGCTGTCGCTCGCGACGGTGCCCTGGTGCACGCGCATGATGCCGAGCTTGCCGACGTAGGGGTCGCTCGTGACCTTGAACACATGCGCCAGCACATGCAGCGACGCATCGGGCCTGGCCTGCATCGGTTTGGCATCCGCGCCTTCGCCAAGCAGGAAGTCCGGTGGATTCGCTTCGCTCGGGTCGGGCAGCAGCTTGACGATGATGTCGAGCAGCTCCGCCGCACCCGCGCCGCTGCGCGCCGAGACGAAGCACACGGGAATCAGGTGCCCTTCGCGCAGCGCCTGTTCGAGCGGCGCATGCAGCTCGCTGGCGTCCACGTCGCCGTCCGTCAGGTAGCGCTCGACAAAAGCCGCGTCGACCTCGACGACCTGCTCGACCAGCGCGCGATGCGCCGCGTCGACGGCGCCGATGTCGGACTCGCCTTCGCGGTTGTAGAAGCAGTCGATCACGCGCGTGCCGCCGGCCGCGGGCAGGTTCAGCGGCAGGCATTCGCGGCCGAAGGTGGACTGGATCTGCTCGAGCAGGCCGGCGAGGTCGGCACCGGGGTCGTCGATTCTGTTGACGACGATCAGGCGCGCGAGGTGGCGCGAGGCCGCGTAGTCCATCATGCGCAGCGCCATCGGCTCGATGCCGGTGCTTGCGTTGACGACGACGGCGGCGGTTTCGACAGCCTCCAGCGCGGGCAGGCTCTGGCCCAGGAAGTCGGCGCCGCCGGGGGTGTCGATGAGATGGATGCGCGTGCCGTCGTGCACGAGGTGCATCAGCGACGCATTGAGCGAATGCTGCATCCGCTTCTCGAGCGGGTCATGGTCGCTGACGGTGGTGCCGCGTTCCACGCTGCCGCGTGCGCCGATGGCACCGGCCTCGTGCAGCAGGGTCTCAGCAAGGGAGGTCTTGCCGGACGCGGAGGCGCCGACGAGCGCCAGGGTTCGCACCGCTTCCATTTCGGCCGCGAGGCCGTTCGATCGGCTTGGCATGCGTGGCTCCTTCACGCCTGCAAACAGGCCCGGCGGCCCGCTTGGGCTCGGGTGCTGCGCGCGGACGCCGGGTCAGCCTACGGTATTGACCGTACCGATGCAAGCGGAAATGGCCGGGTCGCGAGGGGCCGTTCGCTAGACTGTGGGCGTGAACTCTTCCTCCGAGCCTCCCAGTAGGCCGCTGGCCTGCGCCAGCACTCTCCCGCAAAGCGGCGCTGCGACCGACCCCTGCGCAGCCGTCTTCCGCCTTCAGCCTCCCCAGTCGCCCGTTTCTGGCATGGCCCGCGCCATGCCGGACCGTGGTCATCCGCGCGCCTCCTTCCAGTCATGATCGAACTGCTCTCCGACCCGGCTGTCTGGCTCGGTCTTCTGACGCTGGTCGTCCTGGAGATCGTGCTGGGCATCGACAACCTAGTCTTCATCGCGATCCTCGCGGAGAAGCTGCCGCCGCACCAGCGCGACAGGGCTCGGCTCATCGGCCTGAGCCTTGCGCTCTTCATGCGGCTGGCGCTGCTGTCCATCGTCTCGTGGCTGGTGACGCTGACCACGCCGCTGTTCTCCCTGTGGGGGCAGGGCTTCTCGGGGCGCGACCTGATCCTGTTCGGCGGTGGCCTGTTCCTGCTGTTCAAGGCCACCTCCGAGCTGCACGAGCGGCTCGAAGGCGTTGCGGCGCGCACCACCGCCGGCCCGGTGGCCTACGCGAGCTTCACGCTGGTGGTCACGCAGATCGTGGTGCTCGACGCCGTGTTCTCGCTCGATGCAGTAATCACCGCCGTGGGCATGGTCGACCATCTGCCCGTGATGATGGCCGCGGTCATCATCTCCATCGGCATCATGCTGTGGGCCTCCAAGCCGCTCACCCGCTTCGTGAACGCGCACCCCACGGTGGTGATGCTGTGCCTGAGCTTCCTGCTGATGATCGGCCTGAGCCTCGTGGCCGAGGGCCTGGGCTTCCACATTCCCAAGGGCTACCTGTACGGCGCCATCGGCTTCTCCGTGATGATCGAGGCGCTGAACCAATGGGCGCGGCGCAACGAGCTGAAGCACGAGGCGCGCAGGCCGCTGCGCGAGCGCACGGCCGAGTCGGTGCTGAGGCTGCTGGGAGGCAGGGCGCGCGGTGAGCCCGCGCCCGGCGGTGCCGATGCGTCCGACGCAACGCCCGAAGCGCAGGAAGAGCCAGCCTTCGCCATCGAGGAGCGCAACATGGTGAGCGGCGTGCTCTCGCTGGCCGAGCGCACCGTGCGTTCGGTGATGACGCCGCGCGCCGATATCTCGTGGGTGGACCTCGACGACGATCCGGTGGCGGTGCGCGAGCAACTGCTCGACACGCCGCACGGCATCTTCCCCGTGTGCCGAGGCTCGCTCGACGAGGTGGTGGGCGTCGCGCGAGCCAAGGACCTGCTGGGCCAGCTGCTGCGCCACGGAAGGATCGACGAAGGCGCCGGCCTGCGCGCGCCCATCTACGTGCCCGAATCGACCACGGCCATCCGTCTCATCGACACGCTGCGCGGTGCGCGCGGCCAGCTCGCGCTGGTTGCCGACGAGCACGGCACGCTCACCGGCGTGGTGACGCCCATCGACGTGCTGGAGGCCATCGCCGGCGAGTTCCCGGACGAGGACGAGACGCTGGAGATCCTGCAGACCGCGCCCGATGCCTGGACCGTTTCCGGCGGCGCCGACCTGCACCTGCTGGAGCAGGCGCTGCAGACCCACGGCCTCGTGGGCGACGACGACAGCTACACCTCGGTGGCGGGCCTGCTGCTGGCGCGCTTCGGCGGGCTGCCGCCGCGCGATGCCCGCTGGACGCACGACGGGTACGATTTCGTGGTGACCGAGGTCGATGCGCAGCGCATCCGCACGGTCATCGTCCGCCGGGTGCCGGTGGACGACCCCGAAACCTGACCCGCACCGACCACCATGACCGCCAACCGCCGCCAGCCCGTCGCGCTGAACAGGGCCTACCGCCTGCTGAACCACGGCCCCACCGTGCTCGTGAGCGCCGCGCATGGCGGCAAGCGCAACATCATGGCCGCGGCCTGGGCCATGCCGCTGGACTTCGACCCGCCCAAGGTGGCGGTGGTGCTCGACAAGAGCACCTGGACGCGCGAGCTGCTCGAAGGCGCCGGCACTTTCGCGCTGCAGGTGCCGGTGCGCGCCCAGCTCGACCTGACGGAGACGCTGGGCAACAGCTCCGGCCGCGAGATCGTCGAGCAGTCGGGGCAGGACAAGTTCGCCACCTACGGCCTCTCTACCTTCGCGGGCAAGGCCACCGACGCGCCCCTGCTCGAAGGCTGCGCCGCCTGGCTCGAATGCAGGCTGCTGCCCGAGCCGTCCATCCAGCAGCGCTACGACCTGTTCCTCGGCGAGGTGATCGCCGCGCAGGCCGACGAGCGCGTGTTCTCCAACGGGCGCTGGCATTTCGACGGGCACGACGAGCTGCGCACGCTGCACCATGTGGCGGGCGGGCACTTCATCGTCGACGGTGAAGCGGTCGATGCGCGGCCGCTGCCGCCTGTCGTCCGTTAGCCGGGCTCAAGCCGAGCAGCTGCCGCCTGCCGCTGGTGCCATCGGCACGGCCCACGGCAAGCGCGAAGGCCGGGCCGCATCGAACCCGGGGAGCGGCGGCGCTGTTCGGAGGGGCATGGGCGAGGGCGAGAGGGTGCGCGCAGTCAGTCACGCGACCGGCCGGTTCGTCAGCCTCGCCGCAGGCACCGCGAGAGCGGCGCGAGCGTGATCCCGCTGTTGCGGCCGGCCTCGAGTGGCAGCGCGAGCAGCGCCTTGTACTCGCGCAGGCGCGCATCGCCGTGCGGGTCGCCGGGCATGATGCCGGCGGACGGATGGCACATGAGCACGTCGCCGGTACGGCAGGCCGAGAGCCATTCGCGCAGGCGCTGTTCGTGCCTGTGCATGTCGCCCGAGAAGTCGTAGACGCCCAGCAGCCGGTTGCTGGTGGGAATGCCGCGCCGCGCGGCCAGTGCCGCCAGCCGCGCACCGCCCAGCGCATGGATGACCCCGGCCTTCAGCCGGTCGGGCCCATGGCGCCAGCCCGGCGCCGTATTGCGGATCCACGGCGGTGACGAGGCATAGCGCCGCATGATCTCTTCCACCAGCAGGTCGCGCACCACCGGGAACTGGTGCACGTGCCGGTGCCCGTCCACGAAGGCGGGAGCGCGGCCCATGGCGTCCTCGAAGCGGGCGAACTGGTCGCGGATGTCGGCCTGCAGACCCGGCGCGAAGATGGTGCGCGTCCAGGTCCGCGCGAGCAGGCCGCCCAGCCCCGGCTCGGGCCCGCCGGGATGCACGGGCCGTGTGAGGTCCAGGTGCAGGCCGGTGTCGAACTCCGCCGGTTCCAGGCGCCGCAGCACCATGGCGCCGGCCAGCCACGCCTCGCGGCGCACCATGCCGCTGGTCGCGGAGATCTTTCGCCGCTCGGCAAGCTCGAACACGGCCGAGTTGATGCCCGCGCTCATGCCGAAGTCGTCGGCGCAGATGCAGAGGTAGCGGGGCGGTTCAGCCATTGCCGCCGTTCGTGCCGGAGGGGCGGGCAGAGGGCGGGGCGGAGGCCGGGTTGGGGAAGGGCACCGCATCCAGGCAGTGCGGGTCGCCCGTGGCGCTGCCCGGGAAGCGCCACGCCGCCAGCCCGTCGTTCACCGCCACCAGCTGCGCCTGATGCAGCCAGGGGTTCGCGAGATGCGCCGTGTTCGAGCCGATGAGCCAGGTGGTGCGCGGCACGCAAAGTACGTCCGCGACCTGCCTGCGATCGACCAGCGTGCGTGCCGCGCGCGCCGGATCGAAGCGGCTGGCGTCGAAGATTTCCTTTCGCCAGTTGTCGCGCGTGTCTCCGGCGGCGGCCTTCCAGTCGTCCGAGACCATCACCGGTTCTTTCAGGTTCCAGTAGAAGGGGATCTCGTAGTGGTAGCTGTCAAGCATCAGCACCTGGTCACCCGGTGCCACCGCTTGCCCAGCCGGCAGCCGCAGCCGCGTGCCCGGCGGCGAGGAGTACACCATCACCGCGATCACGCAGGCGATGCACACCGTCGCCGCCGCCAGGGTCGTTGCCCGCAGCCTGGGCAGCAGCGTCTCGGGCGGGCGTCCCGCCAGCACGCGCAGCGTGATCAGGTACGCCAGCGGGGGCAGCGCCGGCAGCACGTAGCCCACCAGCTTGGAGCGCGGCAGCGAGAAGAACACGACGATCACCGCGAGCCAGATCCACATCAGCCGGTCGATGTCCGGCTGGCGGGGTCGTGCCGCGTCGTCGTTCGCGCCGCGCGGCACGAATACCCAGGCGAACCAGGGCAGCGTGAGTCCCGCCAGCACCGGCAGATAGAACCAGAAGCCGTGCTCGTTGTTGAAGCCCGAGGACGCGAAGCGCCGGAAGTGCTGGGTGATGACGAAGTAGTCGAAGAACTCCGGATACTTCATCTGCATCGCGACGAACCACGGACCGGCCACGGCCAGCAGGATTGCCCAGCCCGGTACCCACAAGGCCATCCGCAGCGCCGCGAGCCTGCGCGTTGCCGCGCACCAGATGACGATCACCATGGCGGGCAGCACGAGGCCGATCAGCCCCTTGGCCAGTAGCCCGGCCGCCGCGAAGAGATAGGCGCCGGCCAGCAGCGCGCGCCACGGCTCCTCGCGCTCCCGGGCCAGCGCGGCGCCAGCCGCCAGCAGCACGGTGCAAGAGATGCAGCCCGCCACCAGCATGTCGAGGTTGGCGAACTGCGCGCCCAGGAAGAAAAAGGGCGTGGTTACCAGCACCACCGTGGACAGCAGCGCCAGCCGCACCGTCGACCAGCGGCGCAGGAAGAGAAAGAGCGCCGCCGCCGCCATGCAGCCCCCCAGTACGGAGGGTAGCCGCGCCGACCATTCGACCGGTCCGGTGACCGACATCGCCGCCGCGCCTATCCAGTAGAACAGCGGCGGTTTGTGAAAGAAGGGCAGGCCGTCGAGACGGGGCACCAGCCAGTCGCCCGAATGCAGCATGGCGAGTGCGACGCCACCGTAGCGGCCCTCGTCGGGCGCCATCAGCGGGCGCATCCATGCGGTGGCCAGCAGCCAGGCGAAGAGGGCGGCGATGAGCCATATCGGTTGAGGGGCGGTCCACCATGGGGAGGCTGGTCGTTTCATGTCTTCCCGGTCTCGAGTCCCGTGCCGCGCTCGCTGCGCACCACGTACAGCGGCCGTCCCTTCACTTCTTCGTAAATGCGCGCGATGTACTCGCCCACGATGCCGGTGGAGATCATCTGGATGCCGATGAAGAACATCAGGCTCACGACGATGGTGGTCCAGCCCGACACCTCGTTGCCGAACAGCAGATAGTTGATTGCCACGAAGGCGCCATACCCGAAGGCCGGCACCGCCAGCATCAGGCCCGCCACGCTCACCGCGCGCAGCGGCCAGGTGGTGAAGGCCGTGAGCCCGTCGATCGCCAGCCGCACCAGCCGGCGTGCGTTGAAGGTGCTGGTGCCCTCGGCGCGCGGCGCGGGCGTGTAGGGCAGCGCCACGGCACGGAAGCCCACCCATGCGTACAGGCCTTTCATGAAGCGGCTGCGCTCGGGCAGGCTCATGAGCGCGTCGACCACCTTGCGGTCCATCAGGCGGAAGTCGCCCGCGTCCTTGGGCACGGCGAAGCGGTCGGATGCGTTGACCAGGCTGTAGAAGAGCCTGCTGCCGAACTGCTTGAAGCGGCTTTCGTCGCTGCGCTGCTCGCGCACCGCGTACACCACCTCGGCGCCGGCCACCCACTGCGCGATCATGGTGTGGATGAGCTCGGGCGAGTGCTGCAGATCGCCGTCGAGCAGCACCACCGCGTCGCCCGTGGCGGCGGCGAGGCCGGCGGTGAGCGCGGCTTCCTTGCCGAAGTTGCGCGACAGCGAGATGCAGCGAAAGCCAGAGAGCTCGCACCAGGCTTCGGCCACGGCAACGGTGTCGTCGGTGCTGCCGTCGTCCACCACGATGATCTCCCAGCGCATGCGCGTGGCCCAGAGGATGTCTTCGAGCAGAGGCAGCAGGCGCCGCAGGTTCGGCCCCTCGTTGTAGCAGGGGATCACGCAGGAGATGCTGCGTGTCTCGTTCTGCGCGGCGGGTTGCGCGCCGGTGTCGGCTTCAGCGGCCAGCAAGGTGGCATCGCCGGTCTGCGGCAGGCGGATCGGTGCGCGCGCATGCCTGCTGTTGTCGGTCGAAGAAATCATGGATGCCTCCAGAATGAAGCGGCCGCCGCCGTGTCGTCGCGAGTGCGGCCTGCTGGCGACGGCGGAAAAGAAAGAAATCGGTGTGCAAGGTGCTGCGTGATGGCAAGCAGCCCGGCGATCGCGCCCCCCAGCAGCAGGCCGGCGGCAATGTCGAGCGGGAAATGCACGCCCACGTAGACGCGGCCCCAGCCGGTGGCGGCTGCGAGCGCCAGCAGCGGCAGGCTCAGCCTGCGCAGGCCGGGGCGCAGCAGGAAGGCCAGCGCCACCATGAACATCACGGTTGCGTGCGCGCTGGGCAATGAGCCGCGGCCGGCGTGCTCGATGTAGGCGGGTGCCAGCCCGAGAACGAAGGGGCGTGGCATGTTGACTGCCGTCGCGATCGCATGCGAGGCCATCGAAGCCAGGCCGGCGAACGCCGCGACGATGCACAGGTAGGCGCGCTCGGCGCGGTGCCGCCACAGCGCGAAGGCGAGCACGCCCGCGCACATCCAGCTGCCCCAGAGCGCGAAGGCGGATGCGACGGACAGCACCCACGGCGTCGGCTGGCTGCCGGCCGTGAGCCACAGGAAGAGCGTATGGTTCAGTGCGTTCATGACGCCACCTTCCCTGGCGTGATCTGGGGCCGTGGAAACTCGGGCGAACGAAGCCAGGCGGCGCGATGCGCGCAGCAATGAAAACCGGACATGGTCGAACCTTTCGACAGGTGAAGAGATGGCCCGCTGCGAGGCGCAGCAGACCGCCCGACGCGCGAGGCGTCGTCGTGTCTCAGCTGACGGAAGGTGGTGCGACGGTCGGCGGCAAGCGCCGCCAGGGCTGCGCTGGAGGTGGCGCGCCGCCGTGCGGCGGCACGCGTTCGGGCGCTTGGCGCACGATGGGAACGGTGAGCCGGGCGACGGCCATGGCCAGCGGCAACAGCGCGAGAACCATCGCCATCAGCGTGCTCAGCGCGAGATCGAAGGCATCGGGGTGGTCGATGCTCGCGGCAGCCTGTGCGAACAGCGTGGTCTCGCGGTCGGACGGATGGTCCGCGCGATCGTCGGCCTCGAACTGGGTGGTTTCGCTGGCGCCGCGTACGCGCAGCATCGGCTCGTCTTCCAGACCGTCGCAGCGGAAATGGGCCGCGATGAAGGGCTGCAGAAGAATCAGCAGCATGCCCGCCACACACCACGCCTTGTGGTGTGCGTCGACGAAACGGCGGACGCGTGCGAGCAACAGCATGCGCGAATGCTATGAGGCTCGTGTGAACCGAACCTGATCGGGCGGGTCAGCATCCCGCAAGGTTCCGGATGACGCCCGTATGAAAAAGGGCGTCGACGATGAGGTGCCTTGCGAACGTGAAAAAGGTCTCGCGCCGTACGGCTCGTCACACATCGAGGTAAACGTTCGTCAACTACGCTGCCGCGAGCGCGTTGGTCGCTGCATGCACGTGCTTTCGTGCGATTCACAAGGAGCGATCTTGAAGAAGACCCTTTTCCTGCTGGCGGCCAGTTCCGTGTTTGCCGTCTCTGCCTTTGCACAGCAACCAGCCGCTCCCGCGACGGCCAGCCCCGCCACGGCGCCGGCCGCTGCCACGGCACCTGCTCCAGCGGCGACGAAGCCCGCTGCCGCACCTGCTGCCGCTGCGCCAGCGGCCAAGCCCGCAGCCGCCCCTGCCGCCGGCCAGGTATGGGTCAACGGCAAGGTCTATCACTGCGCCAACGACAAGTACTTCGGCAAGACCAAGCGCGGCTCGTACATGTCCGAAGCCGATGCGAAGGCCAAGGGCGCGCACGCCGCCCACGGCAAGGCTTGCTGAGCATCGAAGTCATGTGAATAGCGCCCCGTCAGGGGCGCTTTCTATTTGGCGCAGCGAAAGGCCTTGCGCCCTCCAGAGCGGCGCGGCGGGCCCTAGAACACGAACGGAATGAACCGCCGCGTGCCGCGCATGTACGCGCGGTAGTCGTCGCCGAAGTGCGCGATGCACTCCTGCTCGTCGCGCAGCGCCGTCATGAACAGCAGCACCGTGGCCGCGAGCACCAGCGCCAGCGTGAGCCAGCTGAACTGCTTGAGGAAGGCGCCCCAGGCCAGCAGCATCAGCGCCGTGTACATGGGGTGGCGGATGTAGCGGAAGGCGCCGCTGCTGACGATGGCCGATGTCTTCTCGAAGCCGTAGAGGGCCGGGTCGTCGTTGCGCGCGTCGCTGGGCTTGCCCTTGGCCTTCAGCAGCCGCACGGCGTGGATCGGAAGCCAGATCGACACCACGAAGAAGAGCGACGAGATGATCTGCCTGGGCGAGAACGGATCGTCGTGCCACCAGGGCAGGTTCAGCACGATCAGCACCAGCATGCATTCCCACGCGAAGAAGCGGTAGAAACCGTGCGAGCCCGGCTGGCTCAGCGGGCCGCGCGACACGTACACCAGCGCGGCCGTGCCGGCAACGAAAAGGAAGATCTGGATCCAGAAGAGCATGGCGGGCGAATTTACACGGCCCGCGGGCTTCAGCCCGAAATGGAGAAGCCGCCGTCAACGGGAATTGCGGTTCCCGTCACGTAGTCCGACGCGGCGCTCGCCAGGAATACGGCCGTGCCGGCGATGTCGCCCGGCTGGCCCCAGCGGCCGGCGGCGGCGCGGGCCTTGACGCGCTCGTAGAGGCCGGGAATCTGGCTGCGCGCACCGTCGGTCAGCTCGGTCTCGAACCAGCCCGGCAGGATCGCGTTGACCTGGATGTTGTCCGCCGCCCAGGAGAGCGCCGTCGACTTGGTGAGCTGCACGATGCCGGCCTTGCTGGCGGCGTAGGCCGGTGCGTAGGGCGCGCCGAAGATCGACATCATCGAACCGATGTTGATGATCTTGCCGCCGCCCGCGGCCTTCAGGTGCGGGTGCGCGGCGCGGCTGCACAGGAAGGCGCTGGTGAGGTTGGTGTCCATCACCTTGTGCCACTCGTCCAGCGCGAGCTGGTCGACCGGCTTGCGCACCGTGGTGCCCGCGTTGTTGATGAGGATGTCGAGCCGGCCGCAGCGCGCGGCGGCATCGTCGAAGAGCCTGGCCACCGAGGCCTCGTCGCTCACGTCGGCCTCCAGCGCGAAGCTGTTGCTGCCCAGCGCCTTCAATGCCTCGACCGCGGCAGCCGATTTCTGCGCGTTGCGCGCGGCGACGATGACGCGGGCGCCGGCCTTGGCCAGCCCTTGCGCCATGCCGAGGCCGATGCCTCCGTTGCCGCCCGTGACGAGCGCGACTTTGCCGGTGAGGTCGAACATGGAAGACGGGGAGGAAGACATCAGGCGGTGGCCGAGGCGGCGGGCGCTTCGGGCTTCTTGGAAACGAGGGTCAGGATATCGTAGCTGGCGACCAGCTCGCCGTCCTGGTTCGTCACCTCCACGTCCCATGCCGCCACGCCCTGGCCCTGGCCGCTCGCGTCCTTCTTGTTGCGGTCGATCTTGCGCTTGCAGGTCAGGCGCGCGCGGATGGTGTCCCCGATGCCCACCGGCTTGGTGAAGCGCAGCGTGTCCAGGCCGTAGTTGGCCAGCACCGGCCCCGGCGAGGGCGACACGAACAGGCCCGCCGCCGCCGACAGCACGAAATAGCCGTGCGCGATGCGCTTGCCGAAGGGCGATTCCTTCGCCGCCACCTCGTCGAAGTGCATGTAGAAATAGTCGCCCGAGATGCCGCCGAAGGCCACGATGTCGGCCTCGCCGACGGTGCGGCGGTGGGTGAGCAGCGAATCGCCGACCCGCAGGTCTTCGAAATAGCGGCGGAAGGGGTGCACCTCGCTCTCGCGCACGGCCGCGCCGCGCACGTGCTCGCCGGTGATGGCGGCCAGCATGGTGGGCGAGCCCTGCACGGCGGTGCGCTGCAGGTAGTGCTTCACCGCGCGCAGGCCGCCGAGCTCCTCGCCGCCGCCCGCGCGGCCGGGGCCACCGTGCTTGAGCTGCGGCAGCGGCGAGCCGTGGCCGGTCGATTCGGCTGCGGCCTCGCGGTCGAGCACCAGCAGCCGGCCGTGCCATGCGGCGGCCACCGGAATGGCCTTGGCGGCGGTGGCCGGGTCGCGCGTGACCAGCGTGCCGACCAGGCTGCCCCGGCCGCGCGCGGCCAGCGCCAGCGCCTCGTCGATGCCGTCGTAGGGCATCAGCGTGCTGACGGGGCCGAAGGCTTCCACGTCGTGCGCTGCGTCGTGTTCGAGCGGCTTGCGGCTCAGGAGCAGCGTGGGCGCGAAGAAGGCGCCTTCGCTCACGCCGTCGCCCACGGGCGAAAAGCCGTCGCGCTCGCCGTACACCAGCTCGGCGCCCTGCAACAGCGTGGCCACGCGCTCGGCCACGTCGGCCTGCTGGTCGCGTGAGGCCAGCGCCCCCATGCGCACTTCCTCGCGCGAGGGGTCGCCCACCACCGTCTTCGCGAGCCGTGCGCGCAGGCGCTCGGCCACCGCGTCGAGGTGCTGGCGCGGCACGATGGCGCGGCGGATGGCCGTGCACTTCTGGCCGGCCTTGATGGTCATCTCGCGCGCCACTTCCTTCACGAAGAGATCGAACTCCTCGTCGTCGGGCGTCACGTCGGGCGCGAGGATCGCGCAGTTCAGCGAATCGGCCTCGGCATTGAACGGGATCGACTGGCGCACGATGTTCGGATGCACGCGCAGCTTGGCGGCCGTGTCGGCCGAGCCGGTAAAGGTGACCACGTCCGGCCCTTCGAGCCGGTCTAGCAGGTCGCCCGTGCTGCCGATGACCAGCTGCAGGCTGCCCGCGGGCAGGATGCCCGACTGCACGATGAGCCGCACCAGCGCTTCGGTCAGATAGCTGGTGGCCGTGGCCGGCTTGCCGATGCAGGGCATGCCCGCGAGGAAGCTGGGCGCGAACTTCTCGAGCAGGCCCCACACCGGGAAGTTGAACGCGTCGATGTGCACCGCCACGCCGCCGCGCGGCACCAGGATGTGCGTGCCCGCGAAGCCGCCCTTCTTGCCCAGCGGGAAGGCCGGGCCTTCGTGCACCAGGTTGCCCGAGGGCAGCTCGTTGGTGCCGATGCCGGCGTAGGCGCTCAGCGTGCCGGCGCCGCCTTCGATGTCGATCCAGCTGTCGGCGCGTGTCGCGCCCGTGTGGGCCGAGATGGCGTAGAGCGTTTCCTTGTTCGCAGCGATGTACTTGGCCAGTGCCTTCAGGCGCTCGGCGCGCTGCTGGAAGTCGAGCTTCATGAGCGCGGGAATGCCGGTGCGGCGCGCGTACTGCAGGGCTTCCGCGAAGTCGATCGCCTCGGCGTGCGTCGCGGCCACGGGCTTGCCGTTGACGGCGCTGCGCAGCTGCTGCGCGGCCTGCTGGCCGATCCAGCGGCCGGCGATGTAGCTTTGGAGGGTGGTGGTCATGGGCGGTGTCCTTTCCGTGTTGCTCCTTCCCCCTCTGGGGGAAGGTTGGGATGGGGGCTGTCCCCGAATTCAGGCCGTGTGGAGTTGGAGGCCGCGTGCCCCCACCCCGGCCCTCCCCCGGAAGGGGAGGGAGGAAAACCGGTCATTCCTTCTTGCCGATGCCCAGGTAGGTATCGATGATCCGTTGGTCGTGCAGCAGGTCGCGCGCTTTGCCTTCGAGCGCCACGGCGCCCATCTCAAGCACGTAGGCGCGGTCGGCCACCTGCAGCGCGGCGCGGGCGTTCTGTTCCACCAGCAGCACCGACACGCCATGGCTGCGCAGCTGCGACACCACGCGCAGCACCTCGCGCACCACCAGCGGGGCGAGGCCCAGCGAAGGCTCGTCGAGCATCAGCAGGCGGGGCCGCGCCATCAGCGCGCGGCCGATGGCCAGCATCTGGCGTTCGCCGCCTGAGAGCGTGGAGGCCATCTGCGGGCGGCGCTCCTTCAGGCGCGGAAAGATTTCGAAGATCTCGTCCATGCGGGCGCGCTGATCGCGCTTGCCCTTGCGCCACTGGTAGAAGCCGCCGAGCAGCAGGTTGTCTTCGACCGACATCTCGCCGAACAGCTCGCGCCGCTCGGGCACCAGAGCGACACCGCGCGCCACCATGGTCTCGACACTGGGGCGCGCCACGCGTTCGCCGTCGAGCATCAGCTGGCCGGTGGAAGGCAGCAGGCCCATGGCCGCGCACAGCAGCGTGGTCTTGCCGGCGCCATTGGGGCCGATGACGGTGACGATCTCGCCTTCGTTCACCTGCAGGCGCACGCTGTGCACCGCCTCGACGGTGCGATAGGCGACGCAGAAACTTTCCAGCCGAAGAATGGGATGGCTCATCGTGCGTCCTCAAGCAGTTCGTCGTCGGCGCCGCCCAGATAGGCTTCGAGCACGCGCGGGTTGGCCTGCACTTCGGCGGGCGTGCCGGTGGCGATGACGGTGCCGAACTCGAGCACCGTGATGCGGTCGGCGAGGTTCATCACGAATTCCATGTCGTGCTCCACCACCAGGATGCCGAGGCCTTCGGCGCGCAGTTGGGCGAGCAGCTCCGAGAGTGCGCGCTTCTCCAGGTGGCGCAGGCCGGCGGCGGGTTCGTCCAGCAGCAGCACCGAAGGCTGGCCGGCAAGCGCGCGGGCGATTTCCACTACGCGCTGCTGGCCCAGCGAGAGCGATGCGGCGGGTGTGTCGGCATGCGCACCGAGGCCGCAGCGTTCGATCTGCCTGCGGGCTTCGGCCATCAGCGCGGCCTCTTCAGCGCGGTCCAGGCGCAGCATGGCCGACAGCCAGCCGCGCTTCGCACGCAGGTGGGCACCGAGCGCCACGTTCTCGACCACGCTGCGCTGGCCGAGCAGGCGCACATGCTGGAAGGTGCGGCCCAGGCCCAGCGAGGCGAAGGCGCGCGAGGGCTTGCCTGACATCGGCTGCCCCACCAGGCGAACCTCGCCCGTGGTCGGGTCGTCCACGCCCGAGATCATGTTGAAGAAGGTGCTCTTGCCCGCCCCGTTGGGGCCGATCAGCGCGTGCACCTCGCCGGCCTTCAGCGTCATCGAGATGTCGTTGTTGGCCACCAGGCCGCCGAAGCGCTTGCTCACGCCGTTGGCTTGCAGCAGCAGCGTGCCGGCGGCAGGCACCGCGCGCTGCGCGAGCTGCACGGAGGTCGATGCGGCGGGGCCAGCGGCGGCACGCGGCACTTCGCGCACCCAGCGGCGCGAGAGCCGCGCGAGCGTGGGCCACAGGCCGTCGGCAAAGCGCTGCAGCACGAAGAGCATCAGCAGGCCGAACACCACCACTTCGAAGTTGCCGCTGGTGCCCAGCAGCGCGGGCAGCACGTCCTGCAGCTTTTCCTTCAGCAGCGTGATCAGCGTGGCGCCGAGCACCGCGCCCCAGAGATGGCCCGCGCCGCCGACCACCGCCATGAACAGCATCTCGATGCCGATGTTCAGGTTGAAGGGCGTGGGGTTCACGAAGCGCTGCATGTGCGCGTAGAGCCAGCCCGAGATGGCCGCGAGCAGGGCGGCCAGCACGAACAGCTTGATGYGGTGGCGCGCGGTGTCCACGCCCATCGACTCGGCCATCAGCCGGCCGCCCTTGAGCGCGCGGATGGCGCGGCCCTCGCGCGAGTCGAGCAGGTTGTGCATGGCCCACAGCGCGAGCAGCAGCACCGCCCAGATCACCACGCCCAGCATGCGCGGCGTGGCGAACGACACGCCCGCCACCACCAGCGGCGGAATGCCGGTGATGCCGGTCTGGCCGCCGAGGAACTCCATGTTGCCCAGCAGGAAGTACAGGCTCAGGCCCCAGGCGATGGTGCACAGCGGCAGGTAGTGGCCCGAGAGCCTGAGCGTGACCGCGCCGAGCGCCCACGCCAGCGCGAAGGTCAGCACCAGCCCGAGCAGCAGGCCCAGCCACGGCACCAGCGCCGAGCCCGCGAGGCCGCCGAGCCAGCCGGCGGCGGCGGGAGAGGTGCAGATCCACGCGGTGGCGTAGGCACCCATGCCGACGAAGGCGGCCTGGCCGAAGGAGGTCATGCCGCCCACGCCGGTCAGCAGCACGAGGCCCACGGCCACCAGCGCATACAGGCCGATGTTGCTGAGCACGCTGACGGTGAACTCGGGCAGCCAGCCCCAGGCCAGCGCGAGCGCGACGATGAAGACGAGGGTGAGCACGCGCGGCGTCACGAGCGGGCGGCCCTCGGGCACCGCGTTCACGGCGGCGGGAGCGGTGGTCGGTGAAGACGGGTTCATTCCTCGTCCTCCACGTGATGGCTGTTGAGCGAGCGCCACAGCAGCACCGGGATGATCAGGGTGAAGACCAGCACTTCCTTGTATGCGCTGGCCCAGAAAGAAGAAAAGGCCTCCAGCAGGCCGACCAGCAGCGCGCCCGCGAGCGCCAGTGGATAGCTCGCGAGCCCGCCGACGATGGCCGCCACGAAGCCCTTCAGGCCGATCAGGAAGCCGGTGTCGTAGTAGACCGTGGTGATCGGCGCGATCAGCAGGCCCGAGATGGCGCCGATGACGGCCGCCAGCGCGAAGCTCAGGTCGCCCGAGAGCTCGGTGGGAATGCCCGAGAGCCGCGCACCCACGCGGTTGATGGCGGTGGCGCGCAGCGCCTTGCCGACCATGGAGCGGCCGAAGAACCAGAACATGGCGACTACCAGCACCAGCGTGACGCCGACCACCACCAGCGACTGGCCGCTGACCGGAATGCCGCCGAGATCGAGGCGCAGTTCAGAGAACGCGCTGGTGCGCGAGCCCTCGGCGCCAAAGAAGAAGAGGCCGAGGCCGACCAGCACGCCATGCAGCGCCACCGAGACGATCAGCAGCATCAGCACGCTTGCGTCGGCCAGCGGGCGATACGCGACGCGGTACAGCAGCGGACCCAGCGGCGCGATCAGCACCAGCGTGGCGAGCGACTGCATCGCAAGGGAAGTGGGCTTGAAGCCGAGCACCAGCACCGCGGCCGCAACCGGGAAGGCCACGCACCAGGTCAGCGCCGAGCGCCAGTCGACGGTGGCGCCGCGCTTCCAGCGCCAGGCCTCCACCACCAGCACGATCGCCGCAAGCGCCAGCAGCAGCCACAGCGTGGAGGGTGCGCGGCCGCCTTGCAGCGCGGCCATGGAGAGCGCGCCGAAGGCGACGAACTCGCCCTGCGGGATGAAGATCACGCGCGTGACCGAAAACACCAGCACCAGCGCGAGCGCCATCAGTCCGTAGACCGCGCCGTTCACGATGCCGTCCTGCCCGAGCAGCAGGGCGATCTGCAAATCCATATGAAACCTTCGGGCTTGGCCCTTGTATCGAGTCAGTGCGTTGCATTGCTCCTTCCCCCTCTGGGGGAAGGCGGGGATGGGGGCAGGCGGCGTTAGTTCAGCGCAGTGCTTCATCGCATGCCGTCGTGCTCCCACCCCGCCCTCCCCCAGAGGGGGAGGGAGCGAAGACATCAGGGCTGGTATTTCCAGGCGCCGTTTTCGATCTTCACCATCACGCGTGCGCGCTGGTCGAGACCCAGGTGGTCGGTGGCCGTCATGTTGAACACGCCGTGCGCGCCGGCCACGTCCTTGGTCTGCTCCAGCGCGTCGCGCAGCGCGGCGCGGAACTCGGGCGTGCCGGGCTGGGCCTTCTTCAGCGCGACGGGCACGGCCGAGCTCATCAGCAGGCCGGCGTCCCAGGCGTGGCCGCCGAAGGTCGAGACCGAGCCCTTGCCGTAGGCGGCTTCATACGCGGCCACATAGGCGAGCGCGGACTTCTTCACCGGGTTGCTGGCCGGCAGCTGGTCGGCCACCAGCACGGGGCCGGCGGGCAGGAAGGTGCCTTCCACGTCCTTGCCGCCCACGCGCAGGAAGTCGGCGTTGGCCACGCCGTGGGTCTGGTACATCTTGCCGGTGTAGCCGCGTTCCTTCAGCGTCTTCTGCGGCAGCGCGGCCGGCGTGCCGGAGCCGGCGACCAGCACCGCGTCGGGCTTGGCGGCCATGATCTTCAGGGCCTGGCCGGTCACCGAGGTGTCGGTGCGGGCATAGCGCTCGTTGGCCACGATCTTGATCTTCTTCAGGTCGGCGGCCTTGGCGAACTCCTGCGACCAGCCTTCGCCGTACGCGTCGGAAAAACCGATGAAGGCGACTGTCTTCACGCCGTTGGCGGCCATGTGCTCGGCGATGGCCAGCGACATCATGATGTCGTTCTGCGGCGTCTTGAACACCCACTTCTTCTTGGCGTCCATCGGCTCGATGATGCGCGCCGACGCGGCCACCGAGATCATCGGCGTCTGTGCCTCGCTGGCCACGTCGATCATGGCGAGCGATGCCGGCGTGGTGGTCGAGCCCAGGATCACGTCGACCTTGTTCTCGGCGATGAGCTTGCGCGTGTTGTTGACGGCCGCGGTGGTGTCGGAGGCGTCGTCCAGCACGATGTAGTTGATCTTCTGCCCGCCGATCGTCTTGGGCATCAGCGAGATGGTGTTCTTCTCGGGGATGCCCAGCGAGGCTGCCGGGCCGGTGGCCGAGATGGTCACGCCGACGTTGACGTCGGCCCAGGCCGCGAGGGCCGTGGCGCACAGGGCGGCGGTCAGCAGGGGCTTGAAGAATTTCATGTTGCTTTGTCTCCGGGTTGAAAATCGATTGAGGCCTGAAGTATCTCCGTTGCAGGTGTCTTTTTCAGGGCACCCGTGGAACCGGCTTTGCCGGGCCACCGGGTGCGCCCCCTTGAGGGGGGATCCGAAGCGACACGAAGTGCGCGGAGATTCGGGGGTGGGTTCATCTTTCAGCGCTCGTCGAAGGAAAGCGTGACGCATTCGGTCAGAGGGTGCGCCTGGCAGGTCAATACGAAACCAGCGGCCACTTCATTCTTGTCGAGCGCGAAGTTTCTTTCCATGCGGACTTCCCCGTCCACGCACTTGGCGCGGCAGGTGCCGCACACGCCGGAGGTGCACGAGAACGGCACTTCGAGGCCCGCGGCCGATGCCGCGTCGAGGATGCTGGGCTGGCCTTCGGTGAAGGTGATCTCGCGCTGCAGCCCGTCGCGCACGATGGTGACTCGCGACTGCTTCGCGTCGCCCGGCTGCGCCTCGTGCACCACCGCGCCCACCTGCGTGGCCGAGGGCAGGGCGACGCCGAAGCGCTCGATGTGGATGCGGTCTTCCGGCACGCCGGCGGCCAGCAGCGCGGCCTCGGCCTCGTCGTTCATCTGGAACGGGCCGCACACGTACACATGGTCGATCTGCGCGGCGGGCACCACGCTTTGCAGGAACTCGCCGATCTTCTCGCGGTTCATCACGCCGAAGCCCAGTGGCGAATCGGTGTGCTCGTCGGAGAACACGTGCTGCAGCACGAGGCGCGTCATGTAGCGGTTCTTCAGGTCCTCGATCTCTTCCTTGAACATCGTGGACTGCAGCTGGCGGTTGCCGTAGATCAGCGTGAAGCGGCTTTGCGGCTCGCGCGCCAGCACCGTCTTCATGATCGACAGGATGGGCGTGATGCCGCTGCCGCCGGCAATGCCGACGTGGTGGCGCGCCAGCGTGGGCTCGATGGGCACGAAGAAGCGGCCCTGCGGCGCCATCACCTGCAGGGTGTCGCCGGGCTTCAGGCTGGCGTTGATCCAGTTGGAGAACACGCCGCCGCGCACCTTGCGCACGCCCACGCGCAGTTCGCCGTCGTCGAGGCCGGCGCAGATCGAATAGGAGCGGCGCAGGTCCTGGCCGTCGATGTCGTGGCGCAGTGTGAGGTACTGGCCCTGCGTGAAGCCGAAGACCTGCTGCAGGTCGGCCGGCACCTCGAAGGAGACGATGACGGCCTCGGCCGTGTCGGGCTCGATGGCCTTCACGCGCAGGGGGTGGAAGAGGGTGCTCATCGCGGGGGAAGTCTCAGATGGGTTTGAAGTGTTCGAAAGGTTCCCTGCACGCCATGCAGCGGTACAGGGCCTTGCAGGCGGTGGAGCCGAATGCGGAAAGGCGCTCGGTGCGCTCGCTCGCGCAACGCGGGCAGGCGATGCGTTCGCCTGCGATGCGGCCGAAGAGCTTGATCGGCATTGCGGTGCCGGCGGCCTGCTCGGCGTTCAGGTGCGCGGGCGGTGCGATTCCGTAGGCCTTGAGCTTGGCGCGGCCCTCGTCGCTGATCCAGTCGCTGGTCCAGGCGGGTGCGCGGCGCAATGTGGCGCGTGCGCGGCCCAGACCGGCCTGTTCGACGGCGGCCAGCACGTCGTGCTCGATGGCCTCGGTGGCGGGACAGCCTGAATAGGTCGGCGTGAGCACGATCTCCAGGCCGTCGTCGTGCTCGATCACGTCGCGCACGATGCCGAGGTCGCAGACCGACACGGCCGGCACCTCGGGGTCGGGCACGGTGCGCAGCACGGCCCATGCGGCGTCGACGCGCGAGGCCAGTGCGTTCACCACACGCCTCCGGGGAAGCTGCGCTGCAGGTGCTGCATCTCGGCAAGGATGTAGCCCATGTGCTCGCTGTGCACGCCGTGCTTGCCGGTGCTGCGGAAGGCGGCTTCCTTCGGCATGGCGAGGCCGGCGGCGTCCAGCACCTGCTGCATCTCGGCGAGCCAGGGTTCGCGCAGCTCGCTCCATGCCGGGCCGAGGCCGCTGGCGCTTGCGGCGGCATCCACCTCGTCGCTGAAGAAGAGCTCGGGCATGTAGAGCCACAGCTGCTTCAGCGCCTTCTCGGTGCGGCGGCGCGATTCCTCGGTGCCGTCGCCCAGGCGCACCACCCAGTCGCCCGAGTGCTGCTGGTGGTAGCGCGCTTCCTTCAGCGCCTTGCCGGCGATGGCGGCCACCTCGGGGTCGTTCGACGCGGCCAGGCGCTGCCACAGCAGCTTGAGCAGCGTCGAGACCATGGTGTTGCGCACCACGGCGAAGGCGAAGTCGCCGCGCGGCAGTTCGGCGATGGTGAGGTTGAAGTAGTCGCGCTCGTCGCGCAGGTAGGCGAGCTGGTCTTCGTCGTGCTCGCGGCCGGCGCCTTCGAGCTTGCCGGCGTGCGTGAGCAGCGCACGGGCCTGGCCGACGAGGTCGAGCGCGATGTTGGCCATCGCGATGTCTTCCTCCAGCACGGGCGCGTGGCCGCACCATTCGCCCAGGCGCTGCGCGAGCACGAGGCATGTGTCGCCGATGCGCAGCAGGTATTGCACGGCGGGCGTGCGGTTCAGTTCGATCGATGCTTGCATGATGTTCGCGTCAATGGCCGCTCACATGTGGTCGACCGACTTGGGCAAGGCATAGAAAGTCGGGTGGCGATACACCTTGTCCTCGGCCGGGTCGAAGAACATGTCCTTGTCGCCCGGGTCGCTGGCCACGATCTGGTCGGAGCGCACCACCCAGATGCTGCTGCCTTCCTGGCGGCGGGTGTAGACGTCGCGCGCCATCTGGATCGCCATCTTCGGGTCGGCGGCGTGCAGGCTGCCGCAGTGCTTGTGGTCGAGGCCGGCCTTGCTGCGCACGAACACTTCCCACAGGGGCCACTCTTGCTTCTGTTCGACGGTCATGCCGCCTCCTTCATAGGTTGTTTGCTGGCGTGGGCCATCGCGGCTTCGCGCACCCACGCGCCGTCTTCCCAGGCGTCGACGCGGGCCTGCAGGCGTTCGCGGTTGCAGGGGCCGTCGCCGCCGATCACGCGCCAGAACTCGCTCCAGTCGATGGCGCCGAAGTCGTGCGCCTGGCGCTCTTCGTTCCACTTGAGGTCGGGGTCGGGCAGGGTCACGCCTAGGATGCGGGCCTGCTCCACCGTGGCGTCGACGAACTTCTGGCGCAGCTCGTCGTTGCTGAAGCGCTTGATGCCCCAGCGCATCGACTGCGCGCTGTTGGGCGACTGGTCGTCCGGCGGGCCGAACATCATGATCGAGGGCCACCACCAGCGGTTGACCGCGTCCTGCACCATGGCCTTCTGCGCATCGGTGCCGTGGGTCATCATGGTCAGCAGCGATTCGTAGCCCTGGCGCTGGTGGAAGCTCTCCTCGCGGCAGATGCGGATCATGGCGCGCGCATACGGCGCGTACGAGCAGCGGCAGATCGGCACCTGGTTCATGATGGCCGCGCCGTCCACCAGCCAGCCGATGGTGCCCATGTCGGCCCAGGTCAGCGTGGGGTAGTTGAAGATCGAGCTGTACTTGGCCTTGCCGCTGTGCAGCGCCTCGA
The DNA here is from genome assembly GCF_030462475.1 of Variovorax sp. CAN15. Classification (GTDB taxonomy): domain Bacteria; phylum Pseudomonadota; class Gammaproteobacteria; order Burkholderiales; family Burkholderiaceae_C; genus Variovorax. The sequence goes on along the minus strand of NZ_JASMRZ010000012.1, from coordinate 85,065 downwards.
ACATCTGGTCGCGCGAGGTGCCCAGCGTCTCGGCGGCGGCATACAGGTAGAGGCCGTGGCCCCCTTCGTCCTGCACCTTGGCCAGCAGGATGGCCTTGCGCTTGAGCGTGGGCGCGCGGCTGATCCAGTTGCCCTCGGGCAGCATGCCGACGATTTCCGAGTGCGCGTGCTGGCTGATCTGGCGCACCAGCGTCTTGCGGTAGTGCTCGGGCATCCAGTCCTTCGCCTCGATGAAGTCGCCGGCGTCGATGTGCGCGTCGAAGCGTTGCTCGAGCTGCATCTCCTCGGCGGAGCGCACGGCCTTCTGCTTGCCGTCGCCCGCGTCCTTGCCCATGGTGTCCATTGCCTGGGTGTACATGTGCGTGTCCTTTCGGTCGGTGTTGGAAGTGGCTTGTTTCAGCGCGGGCGCGTGTCGATCACGCGGCGCGCCTTGCCGGTCTGCGTGCGTTCCATCTCGTCGGGGCCATGCACCACCACGCGGGTGGAGATGCCGATGAGCGTCTTCACGCGGTGCTGCAGCCAATCGCCGATGGCAGCGCGGTCGGCCGAGGCGACGTCGGCCGGCTTGAGTTCGCAGTGGATCTCGACCTGGTCGAGCTTGTCGGCGCGGCTCACGTGCACCTGGTAGAGGCCCGAAAGTGCCTGGTGCGCGAGCACGATCTCTTCCACCTGCGTGGGGAAGACGTTGACGCCGCGGATGATCATCATGTCGTCGCTGCGCCCGACGATCTTGCCCATGCGGCGGAACGAGCGCGAGGTGGGTGGCAAGAGGCGCGTGAGGTCGCGCGTGCGGTAGCGCACGATGGGCATGGCCTCCTTGCTCAGCGAGGTGAAGACGAGCTCGCCTTCCTCGCCGTCGGCCTTCAGCTCGCCCGTCTCGGGGTCGATGATCTCGGGGTAGAAGTGGTCTTCCCAGATGACGGGGCCGTCCTTGCTCTCCACGCATTCGCTGGCCACGCCCGGGCCCATCACTTCGGAGAGGCCGTAGATGTCGACCGCGTCGATGCCGGCCCTGGCCTCGATGTCGCGGCGCATCGCCTCGGTCCACGGCTCGGCGCCGAAGATGCCGACCTTCAGCGAGCTGTCTTTCGCGTCCAGCCCCTGCCGCTCGAACTGCTCGATGATCACCTGCATGTAGCTGGGCGTGACCATGATGATGTCGGGCCTGAAGTCCTGGATGAGCTGCACCTGCTTCTCGGTCTGGCCGCCCGACATCGGGATGACGGTGCAGCCCGCGCGCTCGGCGCCGTAGTGCGCGCCCAGGCCGCCGGTGAAGAGGCCGTAGCCGTACGACACGTGCACCATGTCGCCGGGGCGGCCGCCCGCGGCGCGGATGGAGCGGGCGACGAGGTCGGCCCAGGTGTCGATGTCCTGCAGCGTGTAGCCCACCACGGTCGGCTTGCCGGTGGTGCCCGAGGAGGCGTGGATGCGCGCGACCTTCTCGCGCGGCACGGCGAACATGCCGAAGGGGTAGTTGTCGCGCAGGTCGCTCTTCACCGTGAACGGGAACTTCGACAGGTCGGCCAGCGACTTCAGGTCGTCAGGGTGAACGCCCTTGTCGTCGAAGGCACGGCGGTAGTGGGGCACGTGCTCGTAGGCGCGCTGCAGCGTGGTGCGCAGGCGGGCGAGCTGCAGCGCCGCGATCTCGTCGCGGCTGGCGGTCTCGATGGGCTCGAGCTCGCCGGGGGCGGGGCGTTTGACTGTCATGTGTGTTGTCTCCTCAGGCGGCTGCGGCGGCAGGCGGAACGGCCGGGCGGCCCTTGGCGGTGTAGGAGCGGCCGCGGAAGATCGCGACGCGCTCGCCGCGCTGATTGGTGATTTCGGTGTCGTACACGCCGGTGCGCCCGGCCTTCGACACCTCGTGGCAGCGCGCGGTGAGCACGTCGCCCTCGCGCGCGGGGGCGATGAAGTCGATGGCGAAGCCCGAGGCCACGGTCAGCTCGTCGTACGAGTTGCAGGCGAAGGCGAAGGTGGAGTCGGCCAGCGTGGCCATGAAGCCGCCGTGGCAGATGGCGTGGCCGTTGAGCATGTCCGGGCGCACGCGCATCTCGATGGTGGCCTGGCCGGGGCCGACCTCCACGATGTGCATGCCCAGGCCCTTGCTGGCGTTGTCGTTGGCGAACATGCCGTCGCGGACGTACTCGGCCGTCTGCTGGGGCGTGCGTTGGGTGTCGGTCATGGCTCAGCGATCCTTGAAGACGGGCGCGCGCTTGGCGCGGAAGGCTTCGACGCCTTCGCGGTAGTCGTTGGCGTTGCCCATCTCGCGCTGGATGCGGGCTTCTTCGGCAAGCGCCGCGCCCAGGTCCATGTGCTGTGCGGCGGCCATGGCCTCGCGGGTGGCGACAAGGGCGCGCGTGGGCATGCCGGCCAGCTTCGATGCGAGCGCGGCTGCGGTGCCGGCGAGTTCCGCGTCGTCCACGCACTGCCAGATCAGGCCGATGCGCGCGGCTTCCTCGGCGGACAGCTTGTCGCCGAGCATCGCGATGCCCAGCGCGCGCGCGGAGCCGACGAGGCGCGGCAGCAGCCAGGTGCCGCCGGTGTCGGGCACGAGGCCGATCTTGGTGAAGGCCTGGATGAAGCTGGCCGAACGCGCGGCCACCACGAGGTCGCAGCACAGCGCGAGGTTGGCGCCAGCGCCGGCTGCCACGCCGTTGACGGCGGCGATCACCGGCACGGGCATCGAGCGCAGGCGCGCGACCAGCGGGGCGTACCAGTTGGAGATGACGTGGCCCAGGTCCTTGGGCGCGGCGCCGGGCGTGGGGTCGGGCGCGACGGACGGGTCGGCCAGGTCCTGCCCCGCGCAGAAGGCGCGGCCTGCACCGGTGAGCACCACGCAGCGCACGCTCGCATCGCTCGCCGCGGCTTCCAGCTCGGCCATCAGTGCTTCGTGCAACTGGGTGGTGAAGCTGTTGAGCGCAGCGGGCCGGTTCAGGCTCAGCGTGCGCACGGCGCCGGCGTTGGCGGTGAGTACCAAAGGCTCAGTCATCGCGTGTCTCTTTCATCCTTATGGGTATGGGCCGGCGTGCAAACACTATTGACCGACCGTTCGGTTGATTTTAGGATCGACCCCGGCGGCGGCACAAGGCGGCTCGATCAGGGCAAACCCTGAGAGCCGCAAAAAGCCAGGCCCAGCCAAGACAAGGAGACAGACCGAATGCCCAGCTATTCCATCGACGGCGTGATCCCGGTCGTCGATCCGAGCGCCTACGTGCACCCCACGGCAGTGCTGATCGGCGACGTGATCGTCGGCCCCAACTGCTACGTGGGCCCCTGCGCCAGCCTGCGCGGCGACTTCGGCCGCATCGTGCTGGAGGAGGGCTCCAACGTGCAGGACCACTGCTGCATCCACGGCTTTCCGGACAACGACACGGTGGTGGAGGTCAACGGCCACATCGGCCACGGCGCGATCCTGCACAGCTGCATCGTGCGGCGCGACGCGCTGGTGGGCATGAACGCGGTGGTGATGGACGAGGCCGAGATCGGCGAGAAGGCCATCGTCGCCGCCTGCGCCTTCGTGCCGGCCGGCATGAAAGTGCCGGCGCGCACGCTGAGCGCGGGCATCCCGGCCAAGGTGAAGCGCGAGCTGACCGAGGACGAGATCGCCTGGAAGCTCGAAGGCACGCAGACCTACCAGGCGCTCACGGTGCGCAGCCTCGCGAGCCTGCACGAGGTGGAGCCGCTGACCGGCGTGGAGAAGAACCGCCCGCGCCTGCCGGCCACCGAGGTGCGTTCGCTCATCGCCACCAAGCGGGGCTGAGAGCCCGTTCGCGCTTGGTGCAAGATCGCGCGTTTCCTTCAACCGAACGACAACCGAGGAACAGCAACCGATGCCGCGTGGAAGATCCGCCACCTACGAGGACCAGCGCGAGTTCATCCTCGCGCAGGCCGCCCAGCTGTTCGCGCGCAGCGGCTATCCCGCCACCTCGATGAACCAGGTGGCCGAGGCCTGCGGCCTCTCGAAGGCCACGCTCTATCACTACTACAAGGACAAGAGCAGCCTGCTCATCAGCATCGCCGAGACGCACGTGTCCAGGCTCGCGGCACTGGTGGCCGAGGAAGAGGCCTCGACGCACACCGACGAGCAGCGCCTGCGCCGCTTCATCTACCGCATCGTCGAGGAATACGCCGGCGCGCAGGACGCGCACCGCGTGCTGACCGACGACGTGCGCTTCCTGGAAGAGGCCGACCGCGAGCGCGTGCTCGACAAGGAGCGCGAGGTGGTCGCGGGCTTCGCGCGCGCGGTGTCGGCCTTGCGCCCCGGCGCGCCCAGCGACGACCTCGCCAAGCCGCTGACCATGCTGCTCTTCGGCATGATCAACTGGATGTTCACCTGGATGAAGCCCGACGGCCGGCTCGACCACGCGGCCATCGCGCCGATCGTGGCCGACCTGTTCCTGGGCGGCATCGGGGCTGTGAAGTCGCCCGAGGCGACAGCTGCCCCGCGGGGCGCTAGAGAATCCGGTTGAACCAGAGCAGCGACAGCCCGGCCGACAGCAGCGTCAGCACCGCCGCGCACATTGCGAACAGTGCCGAAATCTCGGTTTCCTTCTTTTCCACCGTGAGCTTGGAGCTCAGCGTCTCGTAGACCTTCTTCAGGTCGTTCGCGGTGCCCGCGTAGAAATATTCGGCGTTGGTCTTGTTGGCGATGGCCTTGAGCGTGTCCTCGTCGAGCCGCACGCGCATCGACCAGCCTTCGAAGCCGATGGTCTCGCCGTCGACCGTGCCCACGCCCACCGTGTAGATGCGCACGCCGCGGTCGGCCGCTGCCTTGGCCGCGTCCAGCGGATCGACGCCGGTGGTGCGCTGGCCGTCGGTCAGCATGATGACCGCGGCCGAGGTGAAGGAGCCCGGCGCCACGGGCGTGAATTCCTTGAGCTTCTTCTCGTTCTGGTCGATCGCCGCGCCGCGCTGGCGGCTGGGCGAGCTGAACTGCTCGACGTCGATGCCCGCGTCGGGGAAGAGCGTGGCCAGCGACACCACGATGGCATTGCCGGTGGCGGTGGCGCGCTGCAGCTGGAAGCTGTCGATGGCGGTCATCAGGTCTTCATGGTTGGTGGTGGGCAACTGCGCCACCTGCGCGCTGCCCGCGAAGGCGACGATGCCAACCTTCACGCTGCGCGGCAGGTCCTTGATGAAGCTCTTGGCCGCTTCCTGCGCCGCCACCAGCCGGTTGGGCTGCACGTCGGCCGCGCGCATGCTGCCCGAGACGTCCATCGCCAGGATGATGGTCTGCTGGTTCGACGGCAGCACCACCACCGCCATAGGCCGCGCCGCGGCCACCAGCATCGCGGCCATGGCCAGCAGGAACAGGAGGGGCGGCAGGTGCCGCCGCAAGCTCTGCCCGGCGCCCATGGCCTCGCGCACGATCGACAGGCTGGCATAGCGCACCGCCAGCTTCTTCTTGCGCCGCAGCAGCCAGAGATAAAGCAGGATCAGCAGCGGCAGCGCCGCCAGCAGCCAGAGGAATTGAGGCCAGAGAAAAGTCATGCTGCCACCGCCTTCATGCCAGCCTGGCCGATGCGCGCGCGGCGCTTGCGCAGACCGGCGAAACGGACGATGGCTTCCACCAGGTCGTCATTGGTCGAGAGTTCGAGCGCGTCGACGCCGGCTCGCGCCAGTGCCTCGCGCAATGCGCTTTCGCGCTCGGCCGCCAGCCTGGCGAAGCGCTTGCGGAAGCCCGCGTCGTGGGTGTCGACCCACAGCTGCTCGCCAGTCTCGGCGTCGCGCAGCGGCACCAGGCCGAGGTCGGGCAGCTCCAGCTCGAGGGGGTCGAAGAGGCGCACCGCGACCACCTCGTGGCGCTGCACCAGCTGGCCCAGTGGGCGTTCCCAGCCCGGTTCGCTGAGGAAGTCGGACACCACGAACACCGTGGAGCGGCGCGGCATCAGCGTGGCGGCTGACTTGAGCAGGTCGTCCAGCCGCGTCATGCCTTTCTGCAAAGGCTCGGCCTTGCCGGCGCGCTTTTCCATCGCGTGCAGCAGGTGCAGCACATGGCGCCGCCCGGTGCGCGGCGGGATCACCGCCTCCAGGTCGCTGCCGTAGACCAGTGCGCCCACCCGGTTGCCGTGCCGCGTGAGCAGCCGCGCCAGCACGCCGACGAAGCCCGCCGAGATCTCGCGCTTGGCCTTCAGGCCAGAGCCGAAATCGACCGAGCGGCTCAGGTCGAGCACGAACCACGCGGCCATCTCGCGGTCTTCGGTGAACACGCGCACGTGCGGCGTCTGCAGCCGCGCGGTGACGTTCCAGTCGATGTGGCGCACGTCGTCGTGGTGCTGGTATTCGCGCAGGTCGGCCAGGTCGAGCCCGGTGCCGCGCATCAGCGTGCGGTAGTCGCCCTGCAGCAGGCCGTCGAGGCGGCGGATCACGGTCCATTCGAGCCGGCGCAGCGCGCGTTCGGCCCCGCCGGCTTCGATGGCGAGCCGGTCGTCGTTCGCGGCCGCTGGGGCCTTGCGCCACCAGCTTTTCATGCGATTCCGGGGAACACCGCGGAACCGGCTTTGCCGGGCCGCAGGTGTTGCCCCCTGCAAGGGGGTTGGCGAAGCGACACGAAGTGCGCGAAGACTGGGGGTGTGCTCATTTCAGGCCACCAGCTTTTCATGTTCCAGAGGCTTTGGAGGAGCGGGGACTGCGCGCATGATCTTCTCGACCAGGCTGTCCGGCGTCAGGCCTTCGGACAAGCCCTCGTAGGAAAGCGTCACGCGGTGGCGCAGCACGTCGGGTACCAGCGCCGTCATGTCTTCCGGCAGCGCATAGCTGCGGCCGCGCAAGAGTGCCAGCGCGCGCGCGCCTTCGGTCAGGCTGATGCTGGCGCGCGGGCTGGCGCCGAAGGTGATGAAGCGGCGCAGGTCCTTCAGGCCGTGCCTCTCGGGCGTGCGCGTGGCGGACACCAGCTTCACCGCATATTGAATCAGCGACGGGTCGACGTACACGCGCCGCGCCTCGGCCTGCAGCGCCGCGAGCTGCTCGGTGGTGGCGACCGGCGTGGCGCTGACGGGCGCGCCGATCACGCGCTGGACGATGACGAACTCTTCCTCGTCGGTGGGATAGTCGACCAGCACCTTCATCATGAAGCGGTCGACCTGCGCCTCGGGCAGCGGGTAGGTGCCCTCGGTCTCGATGGGGTTCTGCGTGGCCATCACGAGAAAGGGGCGCGGCACCTTGTGCGTCTCGCCCGCGATGGTCACCTGGCGCTCCTGCATCACTTCGAGCAGCGCGCTTTGCACCTTGGCCGGCGCGCGGTTGATTTCGTCGGCCAGCAGCAGGTTGGCGAACACCGGGCCCAGCGAGGTGCTGAAGTCGCCGGTCTTCTGGTTGTAGATGCGCGTGCCCACCAGGTCGGCGGGCACGAGGTCGGGCGTGAACTGGATGCGCTTGAACTGGCCGCGCACGGTGTCGGCCAGCGTCTTCACGGTGAGCGTCTTCGCCAGCCCCGGCACGCCTTCGACCAGCAGGTGCCCGCCCGCGAGCATGGCGACCATCACGCGCTCCAGGAACCGGTCCTGGCCCACGACCACGCGCTTCACCTCGTAGAGGATCTGCTCCATCAGTTCGGCCGTGCCGGCTGGCGTGGGATTGGAGGTGGTCTCTGCTGTGCTCATGCGAAGGGCTTTCGAGAGGAAGGGAAGAGAACAGGATCAGAAAGGCGGCGAACCCGCGGCCGATGCCGCGTTCTCGATGGGCACCGCGAAGCCGATGCCGATGAAGGTGCGCTGCTGCGTCGGGTTGAGGATGGCGGTGACGATGCCGAGCACCTCGCCGTCCATGTTGATGAGCGGGCCGCCCGAGTTGCCGGGGTTGGCGGCCGCGTCGAACTGGATCAGGTTGCCCAGTTCCTGCTTGCCCTCGGGCGAGCGGAACGAGCGCTTCAGGCCTGACACCACGCCGGCCGACACCGAAGGCCCGATGCCGAAGGGAAAACCCACCGCCGCGACCTGATCGCCGGGGCGCAGGTCGGCGGTGGAGCGCATGGTGGCGGGGATCAGGTCGTCGGGAATCTTCTGCGCCTGCAGCACCGCGAGGTCGTTCTCGGGCTGCACGCCGGTGATGGTGGCGGGCGCCTCCAGGCCGTCGTAGAAGGTGACCTTGATCTTGTCGGCGCCGGCGACCACGTGCAGGTTGGTGAGGATCACGCCCTTGTCGACGATCACCACGCCCGTGCCCACGCCGCGTTCGTACTCGCCCGGCGCACCGCCGTCGTTGGGCGCCTCGGGCGGCTTGCCCTTGGCCATGTTGCGCCCGCGCTTCTGGGTCTTGGCCTCGGGCGTATTCTTCTCCTCGCCGTAGCTCACCACGCGCACCACCGATGGCCGGATGATGTCGGCCGCCTTGGCCGCGGGCGAGGGCAGGGTGTTGGTCTGCAGCGTGCGCAGTACGGCCGCGTCGATGTCTTTCTGGGTGAGAACCTTGGCGCCAGGGCGCGGCGCCCACAGCACGGCGCCGGTGACCAGCGCGGCCGAGAGCATGACGAGCAGCGCGAAGCTGCGGCGGCCGGGTTGCCAGCCGGATTTCTTCACGGGGGCTTCAGGAGGTACGGAGCCGGCGCCGGCCGTCTCGGGCGATGGCGGCGCATCCGCCCGTTCGGCCGCCTCGTCTGCGGCCGGTGGCAGCGTGCGGGGCGAGCGGCTGTAGAAAGCGGGCCTGCGCATCGGAGTACCTCCGGCTTAAAAAATCGCGATCGCGTGTAGAGGAGTTCACAGTAGCACGCTTTCCGCGCCTGCGCATCCCATCGGGCATCATCGCGCGATGGCTACCTTCATCGATACCCACTGTCATCTGGACGCGCCCGAATTCGGTGCGGAGATGCCGGTGCTGCGCGCCCGGGCCGCCGAGCGCGGGGTCGCCTTGTGTGTGATCCCGGCCGTGGCCGTCTTCAACTTCGCCACGGTGCGCGAGCTGGCCCATGCGCAGGGCGATGCCTATGCGCTGGGCATCCACCCGCTGTGTACCGGCGAGGCGAAGGACGAGGATCTGGAAGCCCTCGATGCCGAGCTGGCCGCCCGCCGCGGCGACCCGAGGCTGGTGGCTGTCGGCGAGATCGGTCTGGACTACTTCGTGGAAGGGCTCGACGGCGAAAAGCAGGAGCGGTTTTTTCACACTCAGTTGCAACTGGCACGCAGGCACGGGTTACCCGTGCTCATCCACGTGCGGCGCTCGGTCGACAAGGTGCTCAAGCATCTGCGGCAGACGGCGGCCGGCCGGCCGTGGCAGGGCATTGCCCATGCGTTCAACGGCAGCGGGCAGCAGGCCGGTGCGTGCATCGAGCTCGGCCTCAAGCTCGGCTTCGGCGGCGCGGTGACCTTCGAGCGCGCCCTGCAGCTCCGGCGCCTGGCATCGACGCTGCCGATGGAGTCGATCGTGATGGAGACCGACGCGCCAGACATCCAGCCGCACTGGATCTACCGCACGCAGGCCCAGCGCGATGCCGGCGAGCCGCAAGGGCGCAACGAGCCGGCAGAGCTGCCGCGCATCGCTGAAGTGGTGGCGCGGTTGCGGGGCATCGGCATCGACGCGCTGGCCGAAGCGACCACTCGCAACGCGGTCGCGGCGCTGCCGAAGCTCCAAAGTCTGCTGTCCGTGTCGGATGGCCGGAAACCCCTCGCGTAGGCCGATGCCCCGAGTTGCGTCCAGGCGCGCCAAGGGCCCCTTTTTGCTGTCATCCTTGAAGTTCGAAGTGGCGTTGGTTGTGCAGTGGCACATCCGTCACTCCAATATTTCACTCAAAAAAGGAGCCTCTCCATGACCAAGTCCTTTGTTCGTACCGTTCCCGTCGTCGTCGCCCTGGCGTTGGCATCCGTCGGCCTGTCGGCCGTCGCGCAGACCGCAGCCACCACCACCGAGCCATCCACCACCGAGAAGGTGAAGGAAGCCGGCAAGGACGCGGTGCACGCCACCGAGCGCGGCGCTGAAAAGGCCTGGGACGCCACCAAGAGCACCACCAAGAAGGCCGTGAACGCGACCGAGCGCGGCACCAAGAAGGCCTGGAACGCGACCAAGCACACCACCAAGAAGGCGACCAGCGCCACCAAGAACGCAGCCGCCAAGACCGGCGAGGCCGTCGAGAACGCCGGCCACAAGACGGCCGACGGCATGCGTTCCACCGGCAAGGCCATCGGCGAGAAGATCCCCGGCACGGCCGAGAACGAAGCCGCCAAGAAGTAAGCAGTTCCGGACTGGTTCCGGACCTGTTGCGCAGCCCTTCCAGGCTTCGCGAAAGAACCCGCTTCGGCGGGTTTTTTCATGGGCGGCGAAAGCACGCGCGCGACAGTGGCACGATTGCCGCCCATGAATCCTCCCGCCGCATCCATGGCCGCCGCGAGCCCGCTGCTCACGGGGCTCGCGCCCATCGTGTCGCCGGCCACCGCCGTGCTGATCCTCGGCAGCTTTCCGGGGGTGAAGTCGCTCGAGCGGCAGCAGTACTATGCACACCCCCAAAACCAGTTCTGGAAGATCTTGCAAGCCGTGTGGCCCGACATTCCCCAGCCTTCGGGCGCCGACAGCTATGGGCCGCGCTGCCAGTGGCTGCTCGACCGCGGCCTGGGCGTGTGGGACGTGTACGCGTCCTGCGAGCGCGAGGGCAGTCTCGACTCGGCCATCCGCGCGCCCGTGGCGAACGACATCGCCGGCCTGCACCTGCCGAAGCTCGCGGCCATCGCGCACAACGGCGGCGAGAGCTTCAAGCATGCGCGCCACACGCGCACCCTTGGCGTGCCGGTCTACCAGCTGCCTTCCACCAGCCCCGCCAATGCGTCGTGGAGCTTCGAGCGCAAGCTCGCGGCCTGGCGCGAGGTCCTGGCCGCCCACCAACTAGTCGCCTGACCGGCCGCATCGATGGCATCGAGCAAAACTCCTGTTTCCCTCCCTGAAGTCAATTTCTCCGACTGGGGCGACATCCGCTACCTGCACCTCGGCACCGAATGGGTCCAGGGCTCCATGAAGCTCGATGCGCCCTTCGAGATCGAGCTCGAGTACGTGCAGCGCATGATGGCCTGGCTGCTCTTCGTCGACGGCAAGACCGTGGCCGGCCGCCATGCCATGCAGCTCGGCCTGGGCGCGGCCACGCTCACCAAGTTCAGCCGCAAGATCCTGCGCATGCGCACCACCGCGATCGAGCTCAATCCGCAGGTGGTGTCGGCCTGCCGCGGCTGGTTCAAGCTCCCGCCGGACGACCCGAAGCTGCGCGTGGTGATCGCCGATGCCGCCGCCGAGATCCGCAAGCCCGAGTGGCACGGCACGGTCGACGCGCTGCAGGTCGACCTGTACGACCACGAGGCCGCCGCGCCCGTGCTCGACAGCGAAGACTTCTATGCCGACTGCCGCGCGCTGCTCACTGAAGACGGCTGCATGACGGTCAACCTCTTCGGCCGCTCGTCGAGCTATGAGCGCAGCCTCGAGAAAATCTCCACCGCCTTCGGTGCCGACGCCGTCTGGGCCTTCAAGCCGACGCGCGAAGGCAACACGGTGGTGCTCGCGCAGCGCACGCCAAGCCGCCCGAAGCGCGAGGCGCTTGCCGAGCGCGCTCAAACGATCCAGACTCGCTGGGGCTTGCCCGCACCGAAATGGCTGCGGGTCTTCAAGCCACTGAATCCGACACTCACCCGAACCTGAACTCGAACGACCAACGGCACATGAGCGCTGTACCCGCTGCTTCCGCCCCCGCCCCGCTGGCCGCGCGCCACGAAGGCCCGCTCGACCTGCGCCGCCTGATCGAATGGCTCGCCGCCGATGGCGTGATCTCCCCCGTCGAGGCCAAGCGCACCATCGCACGCTGCGCGCAGGCCGAGAGCCGGCAGGCCCCGCTGGTGCGCCTGGCCAACGTGGCCATGACGCGCGAGAGCGACAACAAGCCGCTCGATCTCGAAATGCTCACGCAATGGCTCGCGGGCCGCGCGGGGCTCTCCTATCTGCGCATCGACCCGCTCAAGGTCGACGTGGGCAAGGTGGCCGACACCATGAGCGCGGCGTACGCCGAGCGCCACAAGGTGCTGCCGGTGCAGGTGCTGCCCAACGAGGTGGTGGTGGCCACGGCCGAGCCCTTCCTCACCGACTGGATTGGCGAGGTGGAGCGGCAGGCGCGCCGTTCGGTGCGGCGCGTGGTCGCCAACCCGGCCGACATCCAGCGCTACACGGCCGAGTTCTTCGCGCTCGCGAAGTCGGTGCGCGCCGCGCAGAAGGCCGGCGGCAACACCAGCACCACGAGCTTCGAGCAGCTGGTGGAGCTCGGCAAGAGCAACAAGCAACTCGACGCCAACGACCAGAGCGTGGTGCAGGTGGTCGACTGGCTGTGGCAGTACGCCTTCGACCAGCGCGCCAGCGACATCCACCTGGAGCCGCGCCGCGAGCAGGGCGTGATCCGCTTCCGCATCGACGGCATCCTGCATCCGGCCTACCAGATGCCCATGGGCGTGATGAACGCGATGGTCGCGCGCATCAAGCTGCTGGGCCGCATGGACGTGGTCGAGAAGCGCCGCCCGCTCGACGGCCGCATCAAGACCCGCAACATGCGCGGCGACGAAGTCGAAATGCGCCTGTCGACCCTGCCGACCGCCTTTGGCGAGAAGATGGTGATGCGCATCTTCGACCCCGACACCGCGGTGAAGGACCTCGACGCGCTGGGCTTCGCGCAGCACGACGCGCAGCGCTGGGAGCAGCTCGTCACCCGGCCCAACGGCATCATCCTGGTGACCGGGCCCACGGGCTCGGGCAAGACCACCACGCTGTACTCCACGCTCAAGCGCGTGGCGACCGAGGAGGTCAACGTCAGCACGGTGGAGGACCCGATCGAAATGATCGAGACCTCCTTCAACCAGACGCAGGTGCAGCCGCAGCTCGACTTCGGCTTCACCGAGGGCCTGCGCGCACTGATGCGGCAGGACCCGGACATCATCATGGTCGGCGAAATCCGCGACCTGGCGACCGCCGAGATGGCGGTGCAGGCCGCCCTCACCGGGCACCTCGTGTTCAGCACGCTGCACACCAACGATGCGCCCAGCGCCATCACGCGGCTGATGGAGCTGGGCGTGCCCTCTTACCTCATCAACGCCGTGATGCTGGGCGTGCTCGCCCAGCGCCTCGTGCGCACGCTGTGCCCCAACTGCAAGCAGCCCGACGACACCGTCACCCGCGAGAAGCTGGAGGCCATCGTCAAGCCCTGGCAGATCACGGGCTCGGTGCGCGCCTACAAGCCGGTGGGCTGCGTCGACTGCCGAATGACCGGCTACATGGGCCGCATGGGGCTCTACGAACTGCTGAGCGTCAGCGAGCCTTTCAAGAGCCAGGTCACGAAGGAGCCCAACCTCGCCGGGCTGCGCCGCCAGGCCGTGATCGACGGCATGCGGCCGCTGCGGCTGGCCGGCGCGTTGCGCGTGGCCGAGGGCGTGACGACCATCGAAGAGGTGCTGAGCGCCACGCCGCCGCTGGAGTAGGGCCTGTTCCCAGCCATCCGGGAGGCGATGAATACTCCCGGGTTATCCCTAAGACTTTGGTTAGTGGAATCCACATCGGCCTGACCGGAAGCTGACTGGACAATCCCGCATCGAAATTTGTTCGAGGAGACTGTTCGTGAAGATCAAGAGTCAGAAAGACTTTTTCTCGGGTCTGATGTTCACGGTGGTGGGTGTGGCGTTCGCATGGGGCGCCACCACCTACACCGTGGGCACCGGCGCCCGGATGGGACCGGGTTATTTCCCGTTGATGCTCGGCATCCTGATGGCCCTCATCGGCCTCGGGATCATGTTCACCGGGCTCACCGTCGAAACCACCGACGGCGAGAAGATCGGCAAGTGGGCCTGGAAGCAGGTGGTGTTCATCCTGGGCGCCAACCTCGCATTCGGCGTGCTGCTCGGCGGCCTGCCGAGCATCGGTGTTCCGGCCATGGGCATGATCATCGCCATCTACGCGCTGGTGATCATCTCCAGCCTCGCGGGCCACGAGTTCAAGCTGCCCAGCGTGCTGGTCCTGGCCACCGTGCTGGCCGTCGGCAGCTACGTCGCCTTCATCTGGGCGCTCAAGCTCCAGATCCAGGTCTGGCCGACCTTCATCACCGGTTGAGAAGAAAGCCGACCACATCATGGAATTGTTTGAACACCTCTCGATGGGTTTTGGCGTTGCCTTTACCTTCACCAACCTGCTGTACTGCCTGATCGGCTGCATCCTGGGCACGCTGATCGGCGTGCTGCCGGGCATCGGACCGGTCGCGACCATCGCGATGCTGCTGCCGGCCACGTACGCGCTGCCGCCCGTGTCGGCGCTGATCATGCTGGCCGGTATCTACTACGGTGCCCAGTACGGTGGTTCGACCACCGCGATCCTTGTGAACCTGCCTGGCGAGTCTTCATCGGTGGTGACGGTGATCGACGGCTACCAGATGGCGCGCAAGGGCCGTGCGGGCCCGGCGCTCGCCGCTGCCGGCCTGGGCTCGTTCTTCGCGGGCTGCGTGGGCACGCTGATCCTGGCCGCATTCGCGCCGCCGCTGACCGAGCTGGCCTTCAAGTTCGGCCCCTCCGAGTATTTCTCGCTGATGGTGCTGGGCCTGATCGGTGCCGTGGTGCTGGCTTCGGGCTCGCTGCTCAAGGCCATCGCGATGATCGTGCTGGGCCTGCTGATGGGCCTGGTCGGCACCGACGTGAATTCGGGTGTCGCCCGCTACAGCTTCGACATTCCGGAGCTCACCGACGGTATCGGCTTCGTGGCCATCGCCATGGGCGTGTTCGGCTACGGCGAAATCATCGCCAACCTTTCGCGCCCCGACGACGAGCGTGAAGTGTTCACCGCCAAGGTTTCGGGCCTGTTCCCGACCAAGGAAGACTTCAAGCGCATGACGCCCGCGGTGCTGCGCGGCACGGCGCTGGGTGCGGCCCTGGGCATCCTGCCGGGCGGTGGCGCGCTGCTGGCTGCCTTCGCGGCCTACACGATCGAGAAGAAGACCAAGCTGAAGCCGGGCGAAGTGCCCTTCGGCAAGGGCAACATCCGCGGCGTGGCGGCTCCCGAGTCGGCCAACAACGCCGGTGCGCAGACCTCCTTCATCCCGCTGCTGACGCTGGGCATTCCGCCCAACGCCGTGATGGCGCTGATGGTGGGCGCGATGACCATCCACAACATCCAGCCGGGCCCGCAGGTGATGACCAGCAACCCCGAGCTGTTCTGGGGCCTGATCGCCTCGATGTGGCTGGGCAACGCGATGCTGATCATCCTGAACCTGCCGCTGATCGGCATGTGGATCAAGCTGCTGTCGGTGCCCTACAAGTACCTGTTCCCGGCCATCGTGCTGTTCTGCGCGATCGGGGTGTACTCGACCAACAACAACACCTTCGACATCTGGATGGTGGGCATCTTCGGCCTGGTGGGCTACACCTTCTTCAAGCTGGGTTGCGAGCCTGCGCCGCTGCTGCTGGGCTTCATCCTCGGCCCGATGATGGAAGAGAACCTGCGCCGCTCGCTGCTGCTGTCGCGTGGCGACTGGAGCGTGTTCGTCACGCGCCCGATCTCGGCGAGCCTGCTGGCTGCCGCGGCCCTGCTCCTGATCATCGTGCTGCTGCCGGCCGTGAAGTCGAAGCGCGAAGAGGCTTTTGTCGAGGATTGAGTTCGCCCCCAGGCTGCGCGCACTTCGTGTCGCGCGCGCCAACCCCCTTCCGGGGGCAACACCTGCGGCCCGGCGAAGCCGGTTCCGCGGAGACCAGATTCGCCCCCAGGCTGCGCGCACTTCGTGTCGCTGCGCCAACCCCCTTCCGGGGGCAACACCTGCGGCCCGGCGAAGCCGGTTCCGCGGTGTTCCACGAAAGACGGCGCCCCCTTCGGGCGCCGTTTCTTTTTCAGGGCTTCTGCGCGCGCGGCGGCTTCATGTGCTGCCGCGCCATCGCCAGGAAGGCCATCGCGGCCGGGCTCAGCGGATGCTTGGCCAGCCGGATGGCGACCACCGGGTACTCCAGCACGGGGCGCGTCACGCCCACGGCGCGCAGGTTGCCGGGCATCAGCACTTCGACATAGCGCGGCGCCAGCGCCACGCCCGCGCCGGCCTGGATGAGGCCGAAGGCGGTCGACAGCATCGAGACGTGATGCACCACCCGCGGATACACGTTGGCCACGCTCGCCAGCTGGCGGCTCACGGCGCGCCACACGTTGGCGTCGGGGTTGACGTGGATGAAGGGCAGGTTTTCCAGATGCCTGGCCTCGACCGATTCATGCTGCGCCAGCGGATGGTCGTCGCGCACGAAGAGCGCCATGCGCTCGGTGAAGAGAGGCTCGGTCGCCAGTTCGGAATGCTTCTGGCCGATGTCCGAGCCGAAGCCCAGGTCGGCCTCCTGCGAGAGCACGCGCGAGATCATCTGCTCGGCCGTGCTGTCGAGCAGCGTGGCCGCGAGCGTGGGGTGTTTCTGCGAGAAGCGGCCCAGCAGCGGCGGCAGCAGGGCGCCCGCGGTCAGGTGGCCCACCGCGAGCACGATGCGGCCCTCGCGCAGCTGCGACTGCGAGCGGCAGGCGCCGACCGAGTCGTCGATCAGCCGCAGCGCGCGCACGGCGGTGTCGACCATCATCTGGCCCGCGTTGGTCATGCGGATGCGGCGCCCGCGCACCACCAGCGGCTGCGCGAGTTCTTCCTCGAGCCGCTTGATCAGATGGCTGATGGCGGGCTGGGTGAGCTGCAGGGCCTCCGCCGCCAGCGTGAAGCTGCCGGTCTCCGCCACCGCCGCGAGCGCCCGCAGCTGCTGCAGCGAGATTTCTTCAGCGAGGACTCTTGTCATAAGCAACGTTGATAGTTGAATAAGCCGAATTATCTGGCTTGATGCGCCAGCGGTGCATAGCATGCTCGGTTCCCACTGGCACAGAATTCTTTCCCGCACATGAAACGCCTCCAGTTCCTCCAGGTGCTCGCCGTCGCGCTGCTCGGCATGGCCGCCTCGTCCGCCAGCCTGGCGCAGGGCTATCCGAACAAGCCGATCCGGCTGATCGTTCCGTTCCCGGCGGCGGGTGCCACCGACCTTTTCGCCCGCACGCTGGGGCAGAAGATGGGCGACAAGCTGGGCACCACGCTGGTGGTCGACAACAAACCGGGCGCTGGCGGCGCCATCGGCTCCGACCAGGCCGCCAAGGCCGCGCCCGACGGCTACACCATCCTGCTGGCCACCACCAGCACGCACGCCATCGGCCCCGCCATCAGCAAGCTGCCCTACGACACGGTGCGCGACTTCACGCCCATCGCGCACGTTGGCGATGCCGCCAGCATCATGCTGGTGCCGGTCAATTCGCCCGCGAAGACGGTGCGCGAGTGGATCGACTACGCGAAGAAGAACCCCGGCAAGCTCAACTACGCATCGAGCGGCAACGGCACCATCGTGCAGCTCACGGCGGAGCTCTTCAAGGCGCAGGCCGGCGTGTTCGTCACGCACATTCCCTACAAGGGCACGGCGCTGGCCATTCCCGACCTGATCAGCGGCAAGGTCGACGTGCTGTTCGACTCGCTGCCCACCGGCATGCCGCACGTGCGCGACGGCCGCCTGCGCGCGCTCGGCGTCACCTCGCTCAAGCGCAGCCCGCTGGCGCCCGAACTGCCGCCCATCGCCGACACGCTGCCCGGCTACGAGTCGAACACCTGGTTCGGCTTCTACGGCCCGAAGAACCTGCCGGCGGACATCGTCGCGAAGATCAACAAGGCCGCCAACGACGCGCTGGCCGACCCCGAGGTCAAGGAAAAGCTCGCGCGCCTGGGCATCGAGCCCGCCGTGCCGGGCACGCCGGACCAGTTCGCGAAGATGGTCGCCACCGACGCAGCCAAATGGAAAAAGATCGTCATCGACCGCAAGATCACCAACGAGTGATGGCTCTCCCCCAGGCTGCGCGAACTTCGTTCGCTTCGCCAACCCCCTTCCGGGGGCAACACCTGCGGCCCGGCGAAGCCGGTTCCGCGGTGTTCCCGATTGTTCAAGTCATCTTTGAAGGCACGTCATGAAGTTTGACTACACCAACCCGTACCTCTCCACACGCATCCCGATCTTCGCGCGCAACGTGGTCTCGACCTCGCACCCGCTGGCCTCGCAGGCCGGGTTGCGCATCCTGCAGCAGGGCGGCAACGCGGTCGACGCGGCCATCGCCACCGCTGCCGTGATGACCCTGGTCGAGCCGGTGAGCAACGGCCTGGGCAGCGATGCCTTCTGCATCCTGTGGGACGGCAAGGAACTGCACGGCCTCAACGCCTCGGGCCCGGCGCCCAAGGCCTGGACGCCCGAGTACTTCAAGAACAAGTACGGCGCCGATGCCGCCACGCCGCCCATGCGCGGCATCGACTCGGTCACGGTGCCGGGCGCGGTGCGCGGCTGGGTCGCAATGAGCGAGCGCTTCGGCAAGCTGCCCTTCGCCGACCTGCTGGCGCCGGCCATCGACATCGCCGAGCGCGGCTACCTGGTGCCGCCGGTGGTGCAGGGCAAGTGGGCCGCGGCCGCGCCGCTGCTGGGTTCGCAGCCGGGCTTTGCCCAGACCTTCCTGCCCTGGGGCCGCGCGCCGGAGGTGGGCGAGATGTTCCGCTTCACGGCCGCCGCACGCGCGCTGAAGGCCATCGCACGCACCAGGGGCGAGGCCTACTACAACGGCGAGATCGCCGAGGCGCTGGCGAAGTTCTCCGTCGAGCAGGGCGGTGCGCTCACCGTGGCCGACCTCGCGGCCTACCAGCCCGAGTGGGTCAAGCCGATTTCGCGCGACTACCGCGGCCACACGCTGCACGAGATTCCGCCGAACGGCCAGGGCATCGCGGCGCTGATCGCGCTGGGCATCCTGGAGAAGTTCGACATCGCCTCGCTGCCGGTCGACTCGGTGCAGTCGCAGCATCTGCAGATCGAGGCCATGAAGCTGGCCTTCGCCGACGTGTACCGCTACGTGTCGGAGCGAAAGACCATGGAGGTGACGACCGAGCAGATGCTCGACGACGCCTACCTCGCCTCGCGCGCGCGCCTCATCGACGTGAAGAAGGCGCAGGACTTCAAGGCCGGCAACCCGGTGAAGGGCGGCACCATCTACCTCACGGCCGCCGACGAGAGCGGCATGATGGTGAGCTTCATCCAGAGCAACTACATGGGCTTCGGCTCGGGCTGCGTGGAGCCCGAATACGGCATCAGCCTGCAGAACCGCGGCCACGGTTTCAGCCTGAAGGCGGAGAGCCCGAACGTGGTGGCGCCGGGCAAGCGGCCGTTCCACACCATCATCCCGGCCTTCCTCACCAGGGACGGCCAGCCGGTCATGAGCTTCGGCGTGATGGGCGGCAACATGCAGCCGCAGGGCCACATGCAGACGCTGGTGCGCATGCTCGACTACAAGCAGAACCCGCAGGCCGCCTGCGACGCGCCGCGTTGGCGCTTCAACGCGGGGCTGGAGATCAACGTCGAGGCCGCGATGAACCCGGCCACGGTGCAGGGCCTGCGCGACCTGGGCCATCACCTGGAAGTGATCAACGACTCGTACCAGGACTTCGGCGCCGGCCAGTTCATCTGGCGCGCGGGCGAGCCCTCGGTGGAGGGCTACGTGGCCGCCAGCGACCCGCGCCGCGACGGCGTGGCCGCGGGGTACTGAGCGCAAGCCAGGGGTTTGCGCTTGCCGCGATGATCGGGGGATGAACAAGACAGCCGCGTCGGCAGGCATCTCTCCACAAGCTCCTCGCGATGCCGCCAGGAAGGGCATCGCCGCCGGCCTCGTCCTCGCCACGCTGGGCGCCATCGCGTTCAGCGGCAAGGCCATCATCGTCAAGCTCGCGTACCGCTACGGCGTGGATGCGGTCACGCTCATCATGCTGCGCATGCTCTTCGCGCTGCCGCTCTTCGCGCTGATGGCGTGGTGGGCCGGGCGCGGCAAGCCGGCGCTCACCGGGCGCGACTGGATCGGCGTGATCGGCCTGGGCTTCTCGGGCTACTACCTCGCGAGCTTCCTCGACTTCGCGGGGCTGGCCTACATCTCGGCCAGCTTCGAGCGGCTGATTCTTTACCTCAACCCCACGCTGGTGCTGTTCTTCGGCTGGCTGCTCTACCGGCGCCACCCGACGCGCCCGCAGGTGCTGGGCATGGTGGTGAGCTATGCCGGCGTGCTGCTGGTGTTCGGCCACGAACTCTGGACCGGTGGCGGCGGCAAGGGCGGCGGCGCGGCGGCCTGGGGCGCTTTCCTGGTGTTCCTGAGCGCGGTGAGCTACGCGGGCTATCTCGTCTACAGCGGCGAGTTCGTCAAGCGGCTGGGGTCGCTGCGGCTTGTGGGGCTGGCGACCACCGTGGCCTGCGTGCTGTGCATATTGCAGTTCGTGCTGACGCGGCCGATGAGCGTGGCGATGGCGGTGGCGCCGGAGGTGGTCTGGCTGTCGGTGCTCAATGCCACCCTGTGCACGGCGGTGCCGGTGCTGATGGTGATGATGGCCATCGAGCGCATCGGCCCCGCGATGGCGGCGCAGACCGGCATGATCGGGCCGCTGTCGACCATCCTGATGGGGGTGGTCATACTCGGCGAACCGTTCACGCCGTGGATCGCGGCGGGTACCGTGCTCGTGATTGCGGGCATTTTCGTTTTCACGCGCAAGGGGCGCTGAAGCCCCTGGCGCTTTTGTTTTCACTGGAGCAAGAACATGGATCTGGGTATTGCAGGCAAGACCGCGCTGGTGTGCGGCGCGAGCAAAGGGCTGGGCTACGGCTGCGCCGAGGCGCTGGTGCGCGAGGGCGTGAACGTGGTGATCGTGGCACGCGGCGCCGAGGCGCTGGAAGCCGCCGCGAAGAAGCTGACCGAGGCGGCTGGCGCTTCGGGCCCCTTCGTCAAGCAAGTGGCGGCCGACATCACCACCGAGGCCGGCCGCGCCGCGGTGTTCGCGCTGGGCCATGACTTCGACATCGTCGTCACCAATGCCGGCGGCCCGCCGCCCGGCGACTTCCGCAACTGGGACCGCGAGGCCTGGATCAAGGCGGTGGACGCCAACATGCTCACGCCCATCGAGCTCATCAAGGCCACGGTGGACGGCATGGCCAGGCGCGGCTACGGCCGCATCGTGAACATCACTTCCAGCTCGGTGAAGTCGCCCATCGACATCCTGGGCCTGTCGAACGGCGCGCGCAGCGGCCTCACCGGCTTCGTGGCCGGCGTGGCCCGCACCGCGGTGGCGGCGCAGGGCGTGACCATCAACAACCTGCTGCCGGGTTCTTTCGACACCGACCGCCTCAAGGGCACCATGGCCGGCGCCGCGCAGAAGTCGGGCCAGGACTTCGACACCGTGTGGGAAGCCCGCAAGAAGAACATCCCGGCCAAGCGCTTCGGCACGCCCGCCGAGTTCGGTGCCATCTGCGCGTTCCTGTGCAGCATGCAGGCCGGCTACATGACCGGCCAGAACATCCTGGCCGACGGCGGCGCCTACCCTGGCACCTACTGAGCGCGATTCACGAGAGCGACGGGAGGCGCATCGTGAGCAGGGAGTCATTCAAAAAAATAACGCTGGTCTCGGTCACCGGCCTGCCCGACGCGCGCGGCGCGGCGCTGGCGCTTCGGCACAGCCAGGCGCAGATGCCCGGTGCCCGCGCGCTGCTGTGCAGCCCGAAGGCGCCGGACGACCTTGCGCCCGGCATCGAACATCTGCCGATCGCGCCGCTGAACTACCACGAGTACAGCTGGTTCATGATGTTCGCGCTCTGGCGCGTGGTGCAGACCGAGTTCGCGCTCGTCGTGCAGGACGACGGCTGGGTTGTCAACGCCGCCAACTGGAGTGACGAGTTCCTGGGCTGCGACTACATCGGCGCGCCCATCCATCTCGCGAAGATCGATGCGTCCCAGGGCACGTACTGGCGCAACCGCTTCGAATGGGCCGACGAACTCGGCAAGCCCGGCCACGTCGTCACGCCGATACAGAACGGTGGCTTCAGCCTGCGCAGCCGGCGCTTCATGCGCGCGCTGGTCGACCATCCGCACATCCGCGTGGAGATTCCGCCGCCCGATGCGGTCGGCGGCGAGCCGCTCAGGATGCACTGGGACCACAACGCGCTGCTGGAGGACGTGCAGCTCAGCGGCGTGCT
Source organism: Variovorax sp. CAN15 (assembly GCF_030462475.1). Classification (GTDB taxonomy): domain Bacteria; phylum Pseudomonadota; class Gammaproteobacteria; order Burkholderiales; family Burkholderiaceae_C; genus Variovorax. The sequence continues at coordinate 63,055 of NZ_JASMRZ010000012.1, read as the reverse complement.
GCGCCCCGCGCTCGAAGCCGTGGGCATGCGCTTCGCGCCGCTGGAGCTGGCGCGCGGCTTCGCCATCGAGCACGCGGGGCCGCAGCTGCACCATGGCTACAACGCGATGCTGCTCTTCGGGCATCACGCAAAAGTGCGGCAGCTTGCAAGCCTGTCGCCGCTCACGCTGCGTTCGCTGATTCCGCTGTCTCAGCTCGACGGCTGGTATGGCGAGCGCGACATCCTGCAGATGTTCGAGCGCAACGGCTACCGCATCGAGTTCGCGCCGGAGCCCGAGGCGAAGACGGCGGCGATGCCCACGCGCAAGGTCTACGACTGCATCACCTACAACGGCGAGGCCGACATCCTCGCGGCGCGGCTGCACGAGCTGTCGGATTTGGTCGATTGCTTCGTCATCGTCGAGGCCGACCGCACCTTCAGCGGCGAACCGAAGGCGCTGCGCTTCGACCCCGCCGACCCGCGCATCGCGGCCTTCCTGCCGCGCATCCGCTACGTTGCGGTGCACGACATGCCGGTGGTCGACGAGGCGGCCGATGCTGCGGCGGTGGTGGGCGACTGGCATTTCGATACGCCGAAGTCCGGCTTCTGGATACGCGAGAAGTTCCAGCGCAACCAGGTCATGCGCGGGCTGCACGATGCAGCGCCGCACGACCTGGTGATGATCTCGGACGCCGACGAGATTCCGCGCGCCGAGATCGTCCGCGCGATGCGCGACGAGCGGCGGCACGAGGTGTTCGGCCTGTGCCTGGCCTTCTATTACTTCTACGCCAACTACCGCAACGTCGAGGGGCCCGAGGCGTCTTCGGTGTGGACGGTTGCGGCCACTCGAGCAACGCTCGACAGGCTCACGCCCGACCAGCTGCGCATGCGCGTGCGCAGCGGCGCGCAGCCGGGGCTGATCCTGGCGGATGCCGGCTGGCACTTCTCGTACCTTGCGATGAGCGAGGACGCGGTGCGCGCCAAGATCCGGGGCTTCGCGCACCAGGAATACAACTCGCAGGCCTTTCTCGATGCCATCGACATCCCCGCGCTGCTGGCTTCGGGGCGCGACCTCTACGACCGCCCGGGCTATGCCTGGCGCGTGGTGGACAAGGCCGAGGCGCCGCGCTGGATGCGCGAGCGGCCCGAACTGGCGCGGCTCTTCGCCTGAAGGCTGTTGTCAGCGTCGCGACGCCACCACGATCCCGCCCACGATCAGCAGGAACGCCGCGCCGTGATACCAGTGCGGCGGCTCCCGCAGGAAGGCCGCCGACAGCACCGCCGCGAACAGCGGCGTGAGGTTCATGAAGATGCTCGCCGCCTGCGGCCCCGCGCGCTGCACGCCGGTGCCCCAGCAGCGGTACGCCACCACGGCCGGGCCGATGCCGATGAACAGCATCGCAGCGATCAGCGGCCAGCCGAGCTCGATGTGCGCGGGCGTCAGTGTCCATTCGCCGGCGGCCAGCGCCCCCGACCACGCGAGGCCGAACACCAGCTGCGCCATCAGGAACGAGGCCCAGTCCTTGCGCACGGCGGTGGGCTCGTGCGTGCGCGCCAGCAGCCAGCTGTAGAAGGCCCAGGCGATGGTGCCCAAAATCATGTAGAGATCGCCCGGCACCAGCCGCAGCCCGAGCAGCTGCCGCCATTCGCCGCGGCTGAGCACCAGCAGCACGCCCGCCATCGACAGCAGCGCGCCGCCGATCTCGCGGCCGCTGACGCGCGCGCGAAAGAAGAGGGCGCCCACCGCCAGCATCCACAGCGGCAGGCTCGAGCCGACCAGCGTCACGTTGATGGGCGTGGAGGTCTGCAGCGCCAGGTACTGGAAGGCGTTGTACAGGCCGATGCCCAGCAGCCCGAGCACGGCGTAGCGCTTCCAGTGCGCCCACAGCGGGCTGTCGCGGCGCAGCACCTGCGCGGCCAGCGGCAGCAGCAGCACGAAGGCGATGACCCAGCGCACGAAATTCAGCGTGAGCGGCGAGACCAGCTCCCGCACCAGCCGGCCGACCACGGCATTGCCGGCCCAGAGCAGCGGAGGAACGACGAGGAGGAAGACGGTGAGGGGAGCGAGGCGCTGCGGCTGTGTCTGCATGGCCGCCGACTCTACCGGGCAATGATTCCCCGCGCCGTCGCCGGAAGCTCAAACATGGCAGGATGCCTTCCCCATTTTCTTTTCCCTTCTTTCCTTTCCAGAGCGTGGAGACCGCAACGATGAAGAGCAAAGCCGTCCGTATCGACCGCAATGGCGGTCCCGAAGAACTCAAGATCGTCGAGGTGGAAGTCGGCGAGCCCGGCCCGGGCGAGATTCGCATCCGCCACAAGGCCGTGGGCCTGAACTTCATCGACACCTACCAGCGCAGCGGGCTCTACCCGTTCCAGATGCCGCTGCAGCTCGGCATGGAGGCCTCGGGCGTGGTCGAGGCGGTGGGCGAGGGCGTCACCCACCTGAAGGCCGGCGACCGCGCCGCCTATGCCAGCCAGCCGCCCGGTGCCTACAGCGAGTTGCGCGTGATGCCGGCGAAGAACGTCTGCAAGCTGCCCGACGACATCTCCTTCGAGACCGGCGCGGCCATGATGCTCAAGGGCCTGACCACGCAGTACCTGCTGAAGAAAACGCTGCCGGCCGAAGGCCTGCAGGCCGGCGACTTCATCGTGTTCCATGCCGCGGCCGGTGGCGTCGGGCTCATCGCCTGCCAGTGGGCCAAGGCGCTGGGCCTGCAGCTGATCGGCACGGCCGGCAGCGACGCCAAGTGCAAGCTCGCGCTGGAGCATGGCGCGGCCCACGCCATCAACTACAGCACCGAGAACTTCGCGGCGCGCGTGAAGGAGATCACCGGCGGCAAGGGCGTGAAGGTGGTGTACGACTCGGTGGGCAAGGACACCTTCGAGGGCTCCATCGACTGCCTGCGCCCGTTCGGCCTGCTGGCCATCTTCGGCAACGGCTCGGGCCCGGTGCCGCCGGTCAACCTCGGCGTGCTGGCCTCCAAGGGCTCGCTCTACATCACCCGGCCCACGCTTTTCACCCACATGGCCACGCGCGAAAGCACGCAGGCGATGGCCGACGACCTGTTCGCCGTTGTGCGCAGCGGCGCGGTGAAGATCCCGATCGACCAGCGCTATCCGCTGGCCGAGGTGCAGCAGGCGCACCGCGACCTGGAAGCGCGCAAGACCACGGGCTGCACGATCCTCACGCTCTGACTCCGAGCGGGCAGGCCGCGCCGGTCTTGTCCTACCGGCGCAGGGGTGTCATGCCTTCGACTTGTGCCCAGCGCAATTTGTAGCCTGTGGAAACACAGCGCAAAGGCCAAAGGCGGCATAAGGCGCAGGCACACAGTTCAGAGGCAGCATCCGATGACCCCCGTTCGCACCTTCATCGTCGAAGACAACCCCACAATCCGCCGCAACCTCGCGGGCACCCTGCGAGAGGTGGCGAGGGTCGAGCCCGTCGGCGAGGCGGAGACCGAGGCCGAAGGTTCGCGCTGGCTCTCGGGCAATCTCTCGCAGTGGGACCTGGCCATCGTCGACCTGTTCCTGAAGGACGGCACCGGCTTTCGCGTGCTGGAGGCCTGCCGCAACCGCAGCCCCTCGCAGAAGATCGTGGTGCTGAGCAACTACGCGACGCCCGACATGCGGCGCAAGTGCACTCATCTGGGCGCCGATGCCGTGTTCGACAAAGCCACCGAGATCGAGGACCTGATCGAATATTGCCTGCGCCACCGTCAGGCGCAGTTCAGTTCGTCCACGGCACACTGAAGACGTGTGGTGAGGCGCTGTGGCGGGTCATTTGCCGGCCCCCCGGCGGCAAATACCGGAATTGGCCGAAAATCTCCCCCTGAAGGCGCGAGGAGCACGCGCCGGGCTCCGCAAAGTGGCGACCAGATTCATGCGCGGAAATCACACATTCCCCTGCTGAGTCGGCCCGCGCACCTGCAACGCGCGTGGCGTTCGTCCCGAGTTGCAACATGTCCCGCCCCCGTTTTCTTCCCGACAACTTCACCCTCGCGCTTCTCTCGGTCGTGACCCTCGCCAGCCTGCTGCCGGCCAGCGGGCGCCCCGCGCACTTCTTCGAGGGGCTGACCACGGTGGCGATCGGCCTGCTGTTCTTCCTGCACGGGGCCAAGCTGTCGCGCGAGGCGATCGTCAACGGGCTCATGCACTGGCGGCTGCATTTGCTGGTGTTCGCCAGCACTTTCGTGCTGTTCCCGGTGCTGGGGCTGGTGCTCAAGCCGATCCTGCTGCCGCTGGTGACGCCCGAGCTCTACACCGGCGTGCTGTACCTGTGCGTGCTGCCGGCCACCGTGCAGTCGGCCATCGCCTTCACCGCGATGGCCAGGGGCAACATGCCCGCTGCCATCTGCAGCGCGTCGGCCTCCACCTTGCTGGGCGTGTTCATCACGCCGGTGCTGGTCAACCTCGTGGTGCTGCCCAGCGGCGGCCATGGGGCTTCTTCCTCGCTGGACTCCATCGGCCGCATCCTGCTGCAGCTGATGGTGCCCTTCGCGGCCGGCCACCTGCTGCGTCCGCTGATCGGCAAGTGGATCCAGCGCCGCGCCGCGGTGCTGAAGTTCGTCGACCAGGGTTCGATCCTGCTGGTGGTCTACACCGCATTCAGCGCGGCAGTGATCGAGGGGCTGTGGAAGCAGGTGCCCGCGCACGCGCTGGTCGGCCTGCTGGTGGTGTGCGCGGTGGTGCTGGGCCTGGCGCTGAGCCTCACGACGCTGCTGGCGCGCAAGCTGGGCTTCGACACGGAAGACGAGATCACCATCGTCTTCTGCGGCTCCAAGAAGAGCCTGGCCAGCGGCATCCCGATGGCGAAGGTGCTCTTCGCTTCGCATGCGGTGGGCGCGATCGTGCTGCCGCTGATGCTGTTCCACCAGATGCAGCTGATGGTCTGCGCGGTGCTGGCGCAGCGCTATGCGCGGCGCGGGCGCGACGAGGCTTCGCTGCTGAAGACGGCCGGGCAGGCCAAGTAAGAACCAGGAGGGCGCTCAGCCCTCGATCTTCCCCAGCCGCGATTCCCTCAGCCGGCTGGGCGCCAGCGCTCCGGCCGACTCCAGGATCGGATACGCGATCGAGCAGATGTGCGAGTTGATGCGCTTCAGGTCGCTGATCAGGTCGATGTGCAGCGAGCTGGTCTCGATGCTCAGCGTGGTGCGGTCCGACAGCCGGTCGAGGTGGGTGGTGGCGTAGGCCCGTTCCAGGTCGCGGAAGCGCGCCTTTTCCTCCAGCAGCTTCTGCGCGTCGCGCACGTTGCCGTTGAGGAACACGCTCATGCTCAGCCGCAGGTTGGCCACCAGCCGCCCGTGCAGCTCGACGATCTCGGCCATGCCGGCTTCGGAGAAGTTGCGCTGCGGTTTGATCTTCTTGTCCTCGACGTCGATGATCACCCGTTCGATGATGTCGCCGATCTGCTCCATGTTGATCGTGAAGCTGATGATGTCGGTCCAGCGGCGGCTTTCCTCCTCGCCCAGCGCCTCGCGCGAGATGCGCGTCATGTAGTACTTGATGGCCGAGTAGAGCTCGTCCACCGTGTCGTCGAGCTGGCGCAGCTCCTGTGCCAGGCGCAGGTCGTTGTGTCGGATCACGTCCAGGATGCCGATCAGCATGGTCTCCACCACGTCGGCCTGGTGCAGCGCCTCGCGCGCGGCGTTCGAAATCGCGAGCGAGGGCGTCGACAGCGCCGAGGGGTCTAGGTGGTGCGGCCGCATGGTGCCGGCCGGCTGCTGAGGTTGCGGCAGCAGGTGCGTCACCAGCCTGGCGACCAGCTGGGTGAGGCCGATGAAGCCCACGCTGATCACGATGTTGAAGGCCAGGTGGAACAGCACCACGCCGTGCGTCTGGTTCGGCAGCTGGGGCTGCACGTAGCGGATCCACAGGCCGACGAAAGGCGCCACGATGGCCACGCCCAGCGCCTTGAAGAGCAGGTTGCCGATGGTCACCTGCCGCACCGCCACCGCCGACTTGGCCGTGGTCAGCACCGCCAGCAGGCCGCTGCCGAGGTTGGCGCCGAGCACCAGTCCGAGCGCCACGTCCAGCGGCACCACGTTCGAGCTGGCCATGGCCGCCACCAGCAGCACCACCGCCAGGCTTGAATAGGCCACGATGGCCAGCACCGAGCCGATGGTGATTTCCAGCAGCACGTCGCTGTTGATCGACGCCAGCAGCGCGCGGATGGCGGGCGAGGAGAAGAGGGGCTCGGTGGCTTCCACCACCAGCTGCAGCGCCAGCAGCATCAGGCCCAGCCCGATCAGCACCCGGCCGACGCGCCCCGCCACGGTGGCCGAGCGCGTGATGAAGAGCACCACCCCCACGAAGATGAACATCGGCGAGAGCCACGAAAGGTCTGCCGAGAACAGCACCGAGATCAGCGCCGTGCCCACGTCGGCGCCCCGCATCACCGCCAGCGCCGCCGGCAATGTGACCAGCCCCTGCCCGACGAAGGACGAGGTCATGAGCGAGGTGGCGGTGCTCGACTGCACCAGTGCCGTCACGCCGATGCCCGAGAGGGCGGCCGTGAAGCGGTTGCGCATGCTCTGTACGAGGATCTTGCGCAGGTTGGCGCCGAACACGCGAAGAACACCGGTTCGGACCAGGTGCGTGCCCCAGACCAGCAGGGCCACCGCCGCCAGCAGATTCAGGAGGTGCTTCATGGAGGTCGGGTTCTATCCTTTCTTTTCGTTATGGTTCGTTTTCGACCCCATTTTCCACAAGTGAGCGCTCAGGGCTAGTCGATGAGCGCTCCGTTGTCGTGGAACGGGTAGGGCCCCTCGAAGCTGCCCGATGCAGCCAGATGGGTGACGAGCCGGCGCTCGCGCGCGGACCAGGCATGCACCCGGAACGAAGGCGGCTCCAGCGTCCAGGCCGAGTCGGCATTGGGCGCCAGGTCGAGGCAGACCTGATGGGCCTGCGCCGGCGAGGTCGAGGCGATGGTGCCGCCGAAACGCACGTCGATGGCCCGGTGCAGGTGGCCGCAGATGATGCGCTCGACGTTCGGATGGCGCGAGACCAGTGCTTCGAGCGCATCGGCGCCCTCCAGCAGGCCGATTTCGTCCATGTGGCCGATCAGCGTCTCGAAGGGCGGATGGTGCATGGCGATGACGACCGGCTCGCCGCGGCAGGCGTCGAGCTGCGCCTCCAGCCAGGCCAGGCGCTTCTCGCACAGCGAGCCGTGGCTGGCGCGGGGCACGCAGGTGTCGAGCGCGAGCAGCCGCAGGGCGCCGATGCGCACCGAGTACTGGATGAAGCCGCCGTCATCCGTGCCCAGGTAGGCATGGTCGGGGAAGCTGCGGCGCAGCTGGTCGCGGTCGTCGTGGTTGCCGGGCATCAGGTAGACCGGCATGGTCAGCGGGGCCAGCAGGCGGGCCAGGTGCTCGTACTCGGCGGCGCGGCCGAAGTCGGTCAGGTCGCCGGTGACGACCACCGCGTCGGGCTGCTGGCGCAGGGCCAGCACCGACTGCACCGCGCGCTCCAGATACGGCGCCGTGTCTATGCGGCCATAGGCCAGCCTGCCCGGTTCGCGGATGTGCAGGTCGGTGAGCTGGACCAGGATGGTGTTGGCGGTTTCGGTCGTCGTCATGCGATGGTTTCTTCCTGCGACGTCATCAGGCGTTCGGGCTGGATGCGAAGCCCCACCGTGTCGCCCGGCCCGAAGGGATTGTCGCGCCCCACGTCGGCCATCAGCATGGGCTGGTCCTGCGCGCGCAGGTGCAGCTGAACGCGGTCGCCGAGGAAGGTGCGGCGCTCGACAACGGCGGCGCCCCAGTCCAGCTGGGGTGTGCCGACCTCGATGTCCTCGGGCCGCACCAGCAGGGTTTCATGGCTGCGCCACGCCTGCGGGCAGGGCAGGGTCGTTCCTCCGAGTCGGACAACGCCCTGGGCGATGGCGTCCTGCCCGCGCTCCAGCCGGTTGACCCGGCCCAGGAACTCGGCCACGAAGGGATGCGAGGGCGCGCGATACAGGTCTTCGCCGCGGCCCACCTGCACGATGCGGCCCGCGCGCATCACCGCGAGGCGGTCGGCGATGGCCAGCGCCTCCTGCTGGTCGTGCGTGACGTGGATGGCCGTGATGTGCAGGCGGCGCAGCAGCTCGGCCAGCTCGTCGCGCAGCGATTCCTTGAGCTTGGCGTCGAGCGCGGCCAGCGGCTCGTCGAGCAGCAGCACGCGCGGGCGCACGGCCACTGCGCGCGCCAGGGCCACGCGCTGGCGCTGGCCGCCGGAGAGTTCGGAGGGGCGCTTGTTCTCAAGGCCGCCCAGCCGCACCAGGTCGACCAACTCGCCGACGCTGCGCTTCTCTTCCTCGGGCGAAACGCCCCGGATGCGCAGGCCGTAGCCGATGTTGGCCGCCACGGTCATCTGCGGAAAGAGCGCATAGCTCTGGAACACCATGCCCACGCCGCGCTGCTCCACCGGGCGCTGCGTGACGTCCTGGTCGCCGAACACGATGCGGCTGCCCGCGTCGGGAGATTCCAGCCCGGCGATCAGCCGCAGCAGCGTGGTCTTGCCGCAGCCCGAGGGGCCGAGCAGCGCCAGCACCTCGCCGGCCTCCACGCGCAGGCTGGTGGGCTGCAGGCCGCGCGTGCCGTCGGTGTAGGTCTTCGCGCAGTTGGCGATGTCGATGGGGATTCGTTCAAGTTCCATGGCGCTTCTGAATGAGATTGGCAAGGTACTGCAGGCCCCACAGCACCGGAAGGATGACGGCGAAGAAGACCAGCGTGTAGGCCGATCCGATCTCGATGCGCATCGAGGCATAGCTGTCGGCCAGGCCCACGGGCAGCGTGCGGGTGAGCGGCGTGTGCAGCATCCAGGTGAGATTGAACTCGCCCACCGAGAGCGTGAACACCATCAGGCTGCCGGCCACGATGGCCGGGAACACCGCGGGCACCAGGATGCCCATGAAGCGCTGGCGGAAGTTCGCGCCCAGCGAGCGCGCGGCCTCCTCGAGCGCGAGCAGCTCGTCGCGCTGGAAGGCCGAGCCCACGGTACGCACCATGAACGGCAGCGTGAAGACGATGTGGCCCACGAGGATGAAGGCGAAGCTCTGGCGGAAGGCGGTGAGCTGGCCGTAGGCGAGTATCAGCGCGAGCGCCGTGGCCAGCCCCGGCACCGCGACCGGCAGCGTCAGCAACTCCTCGAAGACGCGTGCCGCGCGCGAGCGGCTGCGCGCCAGCGCGTAGGCGCAGGGCACGCCCAGCAGCACGGTGCCGGCGACGCAGGCCACGGCCAGCGCGAGCGACCAGCCCACGGTGCCGCCGTAGTTCTCCCACACCTCGGCCAGCCAGCGCAGCGTGAAGCCGCTCTTGATGCCCGTGCTGTAGTTGTTGACCAGGCCCGCCATCACCGACAGCAGCATGGGCGCGATCATGAAGAGGCTCACGATCACCGTCACCGCGAACAGGAACGGAGCCTTCGGTTGAGTGTTCTTGCGCATGGTGCGAGCCTCAGCGTGCGACGGGGTTGGCGCCGAAGCGGCGCGCCACGAACAGCACCATCCAGGTCACCACGCCCAGCGCGATCGACAGTGACGCGGCCAGTGCGAAGTTGGCGTAGTTGGTGAACTCGTTGTAGATGGTGATCGGGATCACCTCGAACTTGCTCGCCAGCGTGAAGGCGGTGCCGAATGCGCCCATCGAGGTGGCGAACAGGATCGCGCCGCAGGCCAGCGTGGTGGGCGCCAGCTCGGGCATCCACACGTCGCGCGCCACGCGCAGCCGCGAGGCGCCCAGCGAACGCGCGGCTTCCTCCAACTGCGTGTTCATCGATTCGGCCGCCGCGGCGTAGGTGGCGATGGCGCGCGGCAGCGAGAAATAAAGGTACGCCAGGAACAGCCCGAGCAGGCCGTAGGCGAAGGTGATGCGTTGGCCGAAGAGGCTGTCGCTCAGGTCCGCGACCACACCTTGCCGCCCGCCCAGCAGGATCACGAAGAAGCCGATGATCACGCCCGGGAACGACAGCGGCAGCGTGAGCAGCGACAGCAGCATGCGCTTGCCGACGAAGGCGCGGCGCGCGAGATAGATGCCCACGGCCGCGCCCAGCACCAGCGTGGCCAGCGTCACGGCGACCGAGAGCACGACGGTGTTGACCATGCTCGCGAGGTAGCGCGCGTCGGTCAGCACCGCGAAGTAGGTGGCCCAGCCCTTGCCGGCGGGCAGCGTAAGCAGGCGCACCACCGGCAGCAGCCAGAAGGCCGCGAAGAAGGCGGCCGCGGGCGCGACGCAGGCCAGCAGGCGCCAGCGCGGGTTCCAGGCACTGGCGGTCTTGGAGGATGTGGCTTGCGTCATCGCGCGCGGGGTCCGCTCAGCGGACTTCCTTCAGGTACTCGTCGGAGAAGGCCTTCTGAGCGKCGGCCATGCGGCCGTAGTCCACGCTCTTGGCGCGGGCGTATTCGCTGGCTGGCAGGAACTGCGCTTCGATGTCCTTGGGCATGGCGTTGGCGCGTACCGGACGCAGGTAGGCCTTGGCCCAGATCGCCTGGCCTTCGTCGGACAGGGTGAAGTCGAGCACCTTCTTCGCGTCGGCCGCGTGCGGGGCCTTGGCGACCAGGCTCATCACGTAGGGCACGGCGAGAGTGCCCTMGCTCGGGATCACGAAGGCGACGTTGGCCTTGTCCTTGTACTTGGCGCGGTAGGCGTTGAAGTCGTAGTCGAGCAGGATCGCGATCTCGCCCGACAGCACGCGCGCGTACGACGTCTGCTTCGGCACGATGGGCTCGTTCTTCTGCAGCGCCTTGAAGTAGTCGATGGCCGGCTTGAAGTTGTCGAGCGTGCCGCCGCGCGCCTCGTTCACCGCGACCGCGCCCACGTAGCCGACGAAGGCCGAGGCCGGGTCGAGGTAGCCGATCAGGCCCTTGTATTCGGGCTTGAGCAGGTCGGCCCACGACTTCGGCACCGGCTTGCCCTTGAGCGCGTCGACGTTGACCATGAAGCCCAGCGTGCCCGAGTGGATGGTGAACCAGTTGCCGGCCGGGTCCTTCATGCCGTCGGGAATGTCTTTCCAGGCGGCGGGCTTGTAGGGCTCGACCAGGCCGTCCTTGGCGGCCTGCACCGCGAAGGTCACGCCGAGGTAGGTGACGTCGGCCACGGGGCTGGCCTTCTCGGCCGACAACTGCGCGAGCGACTGGCCCGAGTTCTTGTTGTCGGGCGGCACGGTGATGCCGGTCTTGGCCTTGATGGCCTTGAGCTGCGTGCCCCAGTCGGCCCATTCGGTCGGGCAGTTGTAGCAGATGGCGGTCTGGGCCATGGCGCTGCCAGCGGCGAGCGCGGTGGCGATCAGCCCGAGGCGGGCCAGGCGATGAAAGCTGAGAGACATGATGAGAAAGCTCCTTGGATGGATGTAGGCAGTCAACGAGGGGTTATGAGGGTCAGGGAATCGCGGTGTTGTTGTCGTGTCTGTTGTTTTGGCTCTCGTGCACCGAGGCGCACGACTCGCCGTCTCGGAATGAATGGGCAAGCAGCAGGCTCGCGTCGGCCTGCAGCGCGGCGCCGCTGGCCATGGCCTGGATCAGCAATTCGACGCTGTGGCGGCCGATGTCGCCGCTGGGCTGGGCGATGGTGGTGAGCGCGGGCGTGAGGTCTTCGCCGAGCGCGATGCCGTCGAAGCCGACCACGCTGAGGTCGCCGGGCACCGACAGGCCGCTGAGGTACGCGGCGCGGATGCTGCGGATGGCCAGCAGGTCGTTGGAGCAGATCAGCGCGGTGGGCCGGTTGCGCGCCTGCAGCTGCTTCGAGAGCGCATCGACGGCCGTTTCGACGAAGGGCACCTCGATGAGCGCGGGCGCCGGCAGGCCGGCCTCGGCCATGCCCCTGCGGTAGCCGCGATAGCGCTGCTGCGCGCGGTCGGAGGCCGCAAGCGTGCCGCTGACCATCGCGATGCGGCGGTGGCCCAGCAGCACGAGCCGCGCCACCGCGTCGGCCACCGCGCCTTCGCTGTCGACCGACACGCAGGGGTGCGCGGGATGGCGGTTATAGGCCAGCACGTAGGGCACGCCGGCCGCCTGCAGGCGGGGCAGGGCGGCGGAGGTCGAGGGGTTCGAGACCACGAGGATCAGGCCATCGACGTTGCCGGCCAGCAGCAGGTGCACCGCGCGCTCTTCTTCGTCGATCCGGTAGCCGGTGGTGATCGGGATGATCGCGTAGCCCCCGGCGATGGCCGCGCGGGCGATGCCCTGCAGGCATTCGGCGAACGTGGGGTTCAGCAGGGTGGGAAGCACCACGCCGAGCACGCGGCTGCGCTGGGTGCGCAGGGTGCGCGCGCTGGCGTTGGGCACGTAGTTGAGCTCGCGTGCCACGCGTTCCACCAGCTCGCGCGTGGCGGGCGTCACCTTGTCCGGAAAGTTGAAGGCGCGCGAGACGGTGGCCACCGAGACCCCGGCTTTGGCTGCAACGGCTTGGATGCTCATCGTGCGGTGTTCATGTAATCGATTACATTGAACCGCGGCAGTATGACTTTGTTATGACATCGGGAGAAAGCGGGAAAAACCCTCGGCCTTGGCGCGAGCGAAGGCCCAAATAAGAAGGGGCCCGGCGGGCCCCTTCGAGAGAACGTTACTTGCCCCGGCGAACCCGCCGGATCTCGTCGACGATCAGGCAGATCGCCCCGAGCGTGATGGCGCTGTCCGCCGCGTTGAAGGCCGGGAAGTACCAGTTGCCCGCGTGGAAGCTCAGGAAGTCCACCACGTAGCCGTGCATCATCCGGTCGACCACGTTGCCGATGGCGCCGCCCAGGATGCAGGCCATGGAGAACGAAAACAGCTTCTGCCCAGCGTGCGACTTCAGCATCCACACGATGAACACCGCCGCGCCCACGCCGATGGCGGTGAACAGCCAGCGCTGCCAGCCCGAGTGGTCGGCGAGGAACGAGAAGGCGGCGCCCGTGTTGTGGGCGCGCACCACGTTGAAGAAGCTGGTGACGTAGGTGGCGTCGCCGAGCTTGTAGTAGCCCAGGATCAGCGTCTTGGTGAACTGGTCGATGATCACGATGATCACTGCCAGCCCGAGCCAGGGCCAGATGCTGCTGCCGCGCGAACGCGAGGCCGACATGGAGCGGGCGGCGGCCATCAGGCAAAGCTCCGCGATTCGCCGGCGCCGAACAGGTTGCTGGTGCAGCGCCCGCAGATGGTCGGGTGGGCCGTGTCGTGGCCCACGTCGTCGCGGTAGTGCCAGCAGCGTTCGCACTTCTGCGCGGTGCTCGGCGTCACCACCGTCGACAACGTCTCGCCGGCCGCCAGCGCGATGGCCGAGGTGATGAAGACGAACTTCAGGTCATCGCCCAGCGAGCCCAGCAGCGCGAAGTCATCGGCCGTGGCCGTCAGCTGCAGGTTGGCCTGCAGCGACGAGCCGACCTTGCCCTCGGCGCGCACGGCCTCGATGTCCTTGTTGACCACGTCGCGGATTTCGCGGATGCGGTTCCATTTGGCCAGCAGGGCCTCGTCGGGCGCTTCGAACTTGCTGTAGGTCTGCGTGAAGATCGAGTCGCCCGGCTTGCCTGTGCCCACGATCTTCCAGGCTTCCTCGGCGGTGAAGCTCAGGAAGGGCGCCATCCAGCGCAGCATCGCCTGCGAGATGTGCCACAGCGCCGTCTGCGCGCTGCGGCGTGCCAGCGAGCCCGGGGCCGTCGTGTAGAGACGGTCCTTCAGGATGTCCAGGTAGAAGCCGCCCAGGTCTTCCGAGCAGTAGATCTGCAGCTTGGCCACCACCGGGTGGAACTCGTACACCTTGTAGTGCGCGAGGACCTCGGCCTGGAACTGCGCCGCGCGCGACAGCGCGTAGCGGTCGATCTCGAACAGCTGGTCGAGCGGAACGCCGTCTTTTTCGATGTCGAAGTCGCTGGTGTTCGCGAGCAGGAAGCGCAGCGTGTTGCGGATGCGGCGGTAGGCGTCGACCACGCGGGCGAGGATCTTGTCGTCGCCCGCGATGTCGCCCGAGTAGTCGCTCGCGGCCACCCACAGGCGGATGATTTCCGAGCCCAGCTTGTTGCTGATTTCCTGCGGGTCGATGCCGTTCTTGAGCGACTTGCTCATCTTGATGCCCTTGGCATCGACCGTGAAGCCGTGCGTCAGCAGGCCCTTGTACGGTGCGCGGTCTTCCAGCATGCAGGCGATGAGCAGCGACGAATGGAACCAGCCGCGATGCTGGTCGTGGCCTTCGAGGTACAGGTCGGCCTCGGGGCCCGTCTCGTGGTGCACCGTGGGGTGCGTGCCGCGCAGCACGTGGGAGAAGGTCGAGCCCGAGTCGAACCACACCTCGAGGATGTCGGTGCTCTTGGTGTAGTGCGGCGCGTCTTCGGCACCGAGGATTTCCTCGACGGTGACACGGCTCCAGGCCTCGATGCCGCCCTTCTCGACGATGTCGGCGGCCTGGTCCAGGATTTCCATGGTGCGCGGATGCAGCTCGCCAGAATCCTTGTGCAGGAAGAACGGGATCGGCACCCCCCAGCTACGCTGGCGGCTGATGCACCAGTCGGGGCGCCCGGCGATCATGTCGTGCAGGCGCGCGCGGCCGTTCTCGGGGTAGAAGCTGGTCTGCTCGATGGCGTCGAGCGCGGTCTGGCGCAGCGTCTTGGGGGCCTTGTCCTTGGTGAACACGCCTTCGCCCTCGTCCATGCGCACGAACCACTGCGCCGCGGCGCGGTAGATCACCGGCGTCTTGTGGCGCCAGCAGTGCGGATAGCTGTGGGTGATGGTCTCGGTGGTCAGCAGGCGGTTGGCATCGCGCAGCGCGGCGATGATTTCCGGCACGGCCTTCCAGATGTTCTGGCCGCCGAAGAGCGGGAAATCGGGCGCGTAGCTGCCGTTGCCCTGAACCGGGTTCAGGATGTCGTCGTAGGCCACGCCGTGGGCGATGCAGGAGTTGAAGTCGTCCACGCCGTAGGCGGGCGAGGAGTGCACCAGGCCCGTGCCGTCGGTGGCGGTGGCGTAGTCGGCCAGGTACACGGGCGACAGGCGCCGGTAGCCGGCGTCCGCGTCGTACAGCGGATGCTCGAACTCCAGCCCGCCGAGCTTCTCGCCCTTGACCGTGGCCAGCACCTTGCCGTCCAGCGCATAGCGCGTCATGCACATCTCGACCAGCGAGTTGGCCAGGATCAGCAGGCCGCGCTCGGTGTCGACCAGCGAGTATTCGAGGTCGGGGTTGAGGTTGATGGCCTGGTTGGCCGGGATGGTCCACGCGGTGGTGGTCCAGATCACGGCGAAGATGTCGCCGAGGATCGTGTGGTCGGTGCCGAAGGCCTTGAGCACCTTCTCGCGCTCGTGCGCCTTGAAGGCCACGTCGATGGTCTGGCTCTTCTTGTCGGCGTACTCGATTTCGAACTCGGCCAGCGAGGAGCCGCAGTCGAAGCACCAGTACACGGGCTTCAGGCCGCGGTAGACGAAGCCGCGCTCGATCACGCGCTTGAACGCGCGCAGCTCGCCGGCTTCGTTGGCGAAGTCCATGGTCTTGTAGGGATGGTCCCATTCGCCCAGCACGCCCAGGCGCTGGAAGTCGGCCATCTGCTGGGCGATCTGGCCGGTGGCGAAGGCGCGGCTCCTGGCCTGCATCTCGTCGCGGCTCAGGTTGCGGCCGTACTGCTTTTCGATGGCGTTCTCGATCGGCAGGCCGTGGCAGTCCCAGCCGGGCACGTACAGGGCGTCGTAGCCTTCGAGCTGGCGCGCCTTGGTGATCATGTCCTTCAGGATCTTGTTCACCGCGTGGCCCATGTGGATCTGGCCGTTGGCGTAGGGTGGGCCGTCGTGCAGGATGAACTTGGGCGCGCCATGGCGGGCGTCGCGCAGGCGGTGGTAGACACCTTCATCATTCCATTCCTTCACCCAGCCCGGCTCGCGCTTGGGCAGGTCGCCGCGCATCGGGAAGGGGGTGTCGGGCAGGTTCAGCGTGGAACGGTAGTCTTTGGGAGAAGCGGCGTCAGACATGTTGGGTACGAAACAGAGGGGGCTTCGACAGGCTCGGCCCGAACTGCCCGGAAAAAAGGAGCGCGTCGGTGCGGGAGGTAAAGCCGTTCGCCCTGAGCTTGTCGAAGGGCGGCAGCACGGTGCGTGCAGGGCTAAATTCGATCGCGCGTGGTCTGGCGATGGGTTTCGGCGTGGGTCGAGGCAAAGAACGCGCGAGCGTCGCGGCCATCCTTCGCGATGCCCGCGGTGAGGGCTTCGAGGCTGGTATAGCGCAATTCGTCGTGCAGTTTGTGCAGAAGTTCCACGCGGACGATTTTACCGTAGGCCCCTTCGGCGCCCAGATGGGAGGGCCACTCCAGGCAATGGGTTTCGAGCAGCACCCGCCCGGCATTGACGTCGTTGGCGTCCAGCGAGGGGCGCACGCCGAGGTTGGCCACGCCCGGCAGGGGCTGTTCGGACAGGCCGTGCACCAGCACCGCGAAGATGCCGCTGGCAGCCGGTTTCCAATGTTTGAAGCGCAGGTTGAGTGTGCGAAAACCGTCGTCCTTGCCCGGCGCCGAGGCGCCCAGCGCCCGGCCCAGCTTGCGGCCATGGACCACATGGCCCGAGATGGTGTACGGGCGGCCCAGCAGCGTATGGGCGTCGGCCATTCGGCCTTCGGCCAGCGCCTCGCGCACGGCTGAGCTGGAAACCCGCAGGCCGTGAACCTCATAGCTGTTCATGCGCGCCACGTCGAAGCCGCGAGCGTCGCCGGCCGCGTCGAGCATGGCGTAGTCGCCGGCACGTTTGGCGCCGAAGCGGAAGTCGTCGCCCACCAGCACGTAGCGCGCGCCCAGGCCGTCGATCAGCACGTTCTGGATGAATTCCTCGGGCGATTGCGAGGCGAGCCGGGCGTCGAAGGGCAGCACGATGGTCTGCGCCACGCCGCAGGCCGCCAGCTCGCTGAGCTTGTCGCGCAGCGTGCCGATGCGCGCCGGTGCCAGGTCGGGCTTCTTGGTGATGGCGGCGAAATAGTCGCGCGGATGAGGTTCGAAGGTGAGCACGCAGCTGGGCAGCCCGCGCTGGCGGGCCTCGGTCTGCAGCAGCGCGAGCATGGCCTGGTGTCCACGGTGCACGCCGTCGAAATTGCCAATGGTGAGGGCGCAGGCGGGGGCTACGCCAGGGTGCCGGAAGCCACGAAAAACCTGCATCGGTGAGTATCTTTTTGATAGCGCCTTTCGCCCGTCAAATGGGCGAATCAGGCCGATTTGTCACAAAGCCGGTATATTGTGACGCAGTGCGTTGACCGGCGTGGGTCTCCAACGCGCTCCGTGTCCCTGGTCTTTCCGTGTTCTCTCCCTTTTCGAGGAGGCGTGTGTGAAGGTCTTGAAGCTGTCGGCCCAAGGGCTGCCCCAGTCATGGATTTCGCTGGAACAGGCGGTGATCCACTACGCGGCGGACGAAGTCCGCTGGGAAGTGGGCGCGCAGGTGGCGGTGTTCCGTGGCGGCCACAACGCGATCACCGGCGAGCAGTCGCAGATCGCGATCAACAGCATCATCGGCACCAAGGGCGTGCCGCGCATCAACCCCTTCGCGCTGCGCCCCGGCCTCACCAACAGCAAGCTCTTCGCGCGCGACCGCAACATCTGCGCCTACTGCGGCGGCCACTTCCACGAAGACGAGCTCACCCGCGAGCACATCATCCCGTTCGCCCAGAAGGGTATCGACACCTGGATGAACGTGGTCACCGCCTGCAAGCCGTGCAACCACCGCAAGAGCAGCCGCACGCCCGAGCAGGCCGGCATGCCCCTGCTGTACGCGCCCTACGTGCCCAGCCTCTGGGAAGACTTCATCCTGCGCAACCGCCGCATCCTGGCGGACCAGATGGAGTTCCTGATGGCGCACCTGCCGCAGAGCTCGCGGCTGCACGATTCCTAGCTGACCTGCGCTCTCAGCGCTTCCAGTCAGGCGGCCGTTTCTCGATGAAGGCCTGCACGCCTTCCAGTGCGCTCTCGTCCATCATGTTGCAGGCCATGGTCTGGCTGGCGTCGGCCAGCGCGGCTTCGATGCCGGTTTCGAGCTGGCGGTAGAACAGGGCCTTGCCCAGCGCCAGCGCCGTGCGGGGCTTGGCGACGATGCTGGCGACCAATGACTCGACCGCCGCATCCAGCTCTTCAGGCGGTGCCACGCGGTTGACCAGCCCCTTCTCGCGCGCCTCCTGCGCGCTGATGAATTCGCCCGTCACAAGCATCTCGAAGGCTTCCTTGCGCCCGAGGTTGCGCGAGAGCGTGACGCTCGGGGTGGCGCAGAAGAGGCCCACGTTCACGCCACTGACCGCGAAGCGGGCTTCGCTCGACGCGACCGCAAGGTCGCAGACGGCGACCAATTGGCAGCCAGCCGCCGTCGCGATGCCGTGCACGCGAGCGATCACCGGCACGGGCAGCTTCTGGATCGACAGCATCATCGCGCCGCAGCGCTCGAACAGCTGCTCGTAGTAGTCCAGCGAGGGGGATGCGCGCATTTCCTTCAGGTCGTGGCCGGCGCAGAAGGCCTTGCCAGCCCCGGCGATGACCACCGCGCGCACGTTGCCGTCGGCCGCGACCTCGGCCAATGCCCGCTCGAGCGCGCCGAGCAAGCCTTCTGAGAGCGCGTTGAACGCGGATGGCCGGTTCAACGTCAGCGTGACCACGCCGCGTGCGTCGCGCGACTGCAGGACGAAGGGGGCGTCGGTAACGTCGGTCATGGCCTGCTCCATCAGTACGTCAGCTCGAGCACGGTGACGTGCTCCCTCGCCGCCGGCCAGGTCAGGCCGGTGATGCGCTCGCCGTTGAATTCGCCGGTCACCGCACGCTGCGGCTCGGCGGCGGCGACGCGCAGCCGCGAGCTCGACACGCCCGCTCCCTTCGGCGGCACGCCCGCCGGCGGGCTCTGGCCGTCGAAGCGCATGGTGTCGCGCTGGGCGTCGAAGTAGCCGCGCGGCCGCGTGAAGACGACGACCGCGCCAGCGCTGCCGTCGGCCGGCGTGACGCGCTCCGGCTTCAGGTTCACCACGCCGCTGCTGCGCGGAAAGGGGCTGCGGTAGATGTGCGTGGTGCCGTAGCTGGGCGTGGCCAGCACGAATTCGTAGGACGCGTCGCCGCGCGCCTTGAAGGGGCCCCAGCGGCCGTCGGCGCCGATGGACTTGGTGAAGACCGCCTGGCCGAGCCGCGCGCCTGTGGCGGGATCGACTGCGTAGACGCTCACCGTGGCGCCGTTCAGCGACAGGTTCTCGGCACCGATCGCGCGGCCGTTGAGCACGACGTTGGCCTCGGGCGCGACCTCGGTGGTGCGCGGCGCCTGGCCGGTCAGGAACTGCCAGGTCGCAGCGAAGGCTGCGGGCGAGAACGAAGTCTCGCGGTGGTCGACGCGCGGCAGCACGATGTTGGTCGCGCCCTTGAGCGCCGGTCCGTCGAAGCCGATGTTGGTCGGCTTGCCGGGCGCGCCGATCCACACGCCGTCGGGCTGCGCGTACTTGTCGTTGTTGTCGGAGCGCAGGGTGAGCCACTTCACGCCGGGCGTGACTTCCTCGCCGTTCGGGCCCTTCGGCGCATTGAGCTGCTGCATGAAGCCCGAGAGCCCCGAGAACTCGTTGTTTTCGCGCAGGCCCTTCACCGCCCAGATGCCGTGCGCCGGGTTGCCGCCCAGCACCACGTGGCTCACTWCCGCCGCGCCGCCGCCGTTCTGCACGTAGTTGCGGATGGTGTTGCCGCCGCGCGAGTTGCCGATCAGCACCACCTTGCTCGCGCCGGTGGCCTTCAGCACCTTGTCGACCTCGGCCTTGAGGAACACGGCCGATTCGCCGGTCGAGCTGCGCCCTGGTTGCGCCACCGCGTCGTCGTCTCGCGCGAGCGGGTTGGGCTGGTCGACCGCGAACAGCCGGTCGCGCGGCCAGCCGTTCGACTCGAAGCGCCAGATCGTCGTCTGCCAGAGAGCGGCCGAGTCGCCGTTGCCGTGCATGAAGACGATGGGCGGGCGCTCGGTGTACGAGGGCGTGGGAGAGATGGCGCAGGCAGTGAGCATCGCGGTGGTGGTTCCTGCGGCCATGGCGACGAGGAGGGTACGGCGGGTCTGCATGTTTCGTTCCTGGGGTCCGGAGTGAGGGGCCAAGTGAAAACACCCGCCAGCGATGAGCGGGCGGGCGTTGGATGCTAGCGGAACACCGCGGAACCGGCTCTGCCGGGCCGCTGGTGTTGCCCCCGGTAGGGGTTGGCGAAGCGACACGAAGTGCGCGCAGCCGGGGGGCGAGCCTTGTCCTAGGCGAAGACGCCGGCGGTGTCCTGCATGCGGGCGGAGACCTCGCCCAGGTGGTGCAGCGTATCGCCGAAGACCATTTCCATCTGCGTGAGCTTGCGGAAGTAGTGGCTGCCGATGTATTCGTCGGTCACGCCGATGCCGCCGTGCAGCTGCACCGAGTTGGCGGCGATGTAGCGCATCGACACGCCGAGCTGGTACTTGGCGCGTGCCAGCGCCTGGCGGCGCTCGTCGGCCGGGGCGTTGAGCTTGAGCGTGGCGTAGTAGCTCATCGAGCGGGCCAGCTCGAGCTGCATCTTCATGTCGGCGACGCGGTGGCGCAGCGCCTGGAAGCTGGAGATGACCACGCCGAACTGCTTGCGCTGGTTCAGGTACTCGACGGTGAGGTCCACGGTCTTGTCCATCACGCCCACGCCCTCGGCGCAGGTGGCGGCGATGCCGACGTCCACCGCGTATTCGAGCGCGGCGAGGCCGTCGAGCGTGACCAGGGTTGCGTCGGCCTTGTCGAACACGACCTCGGCGGCACGGGAGCCGTCCTGCGTGCCGTAGCCGCGCGCTTCCACGCCGCTGGCGCTGCGCTCGACCAGGAAGAGGGCGATCTTGCCGTCGACCTTCGCCGGCACCAGGAAGGCATCGGCTTCGTCACCCACGGGCACAACGCTCTTGGCGCCGTTCAGCGACCAGCCGTCGCCGGCCTTGGCGGCATGCGCCTCGCACACGTCGAGGCGATAGCGCGCCTTGCGCTCCTGGTAGGCCAGCACGACGATGGCCTGGCCGCCCGCGATGCGCGGCAGCCAGCTTTCCTTGGTGTCTGCGCCCGCGTAGCCGCTGAGCACAGCGCCGGCGATCAGCGTCTGCGCGAAGGGCTCCAGCACGATGCCGCGGCCCAGTTCCTCCATGACGACCATGCCGGCCACCGGGCCCATGCCCAGGCCGCCGTCGTCTTCGCTGATATAGAGGCCGCCCAGGCCGAGTTCGGCCAGTTCGTCCCAGGCCTCGCGCGAGAAGCCGCCCTTGGCCTCGATGCCACGGCGGCGCTCGAAGTCATAGCCCTTGTCGACCCATTTGCGCACGGCGTCGCGCAGCTGTTCCTGGTCGTCGGTGAAATTGAAATCCATGTTCGTGTCTCCTCAGCCCAGGACCGTCTGCGCGACGATGTTGCGTTGCACTTCGTTGCTGCCACCGTAGATGGTGGTCTTGCGCATGTTGAAGAAGGTCGACGCCAGCGGCGCGAGCGCCGGGTTGCCGCCCGGGAAGTTGCCTTGCCAGCCGGCTTCCATCGCCTCGCGGATCAGCGGCAGCGAGTACGCGCCGCCGGCCAGCATCATCAGTTCGCTGTAGCGCTGCTGGATCTCGCTGCCGCGGATCTTGAGCAGGCCCGCAACGTCCAGCGAGTTCTTGCCCGAGGTGGCGGCCGAGAGCACGCGCAGCACCATCATCTCGAGCGCGACGATGTCGACTTCGAGCCTGGCGATCTCGTCGCGGAAGCGCTGGTCTTCGTACACGCCTTCGGACTTCGCGATGCGCTTGAGACGCTCGAGCTCGCGCTTGGCGCGGTTCACGTCGGCGATGTTGGTGCGCTCGTGCGAGAGCAAGTGCTTGGCGTAGGTCCAGCCCTTGTTCTCCTCGCCGATGAGGTTCTCGGCGGGCACTTCGACGTTGTCGAAGAACACTTCGTTGACTTCATGGCCGCCGTCGAGCAGCTTGATCGGACGCACGGTGACGCCGGGCGACTTCATGTCCAGCAGCAGGAAGCTGATGCCGGTCTGGGGCTTGCCGTCGCTGCTGGTGCGAACGAGGTTGAACATCCAGTCGCCATACTGGCCGAGGGTGGTCCAGGTCTTCTGGCCGTTGACGATGTACTTGTCGCCCTTGCGCTCTGCCTTGGTCTTCAGCGATGCGAGGTCGGAGCCCGAACCCGGTTCGCTGTAGCCCTGGCTCCACCAGACTTCGCCGCTGGCGATTCCGGGGAGGAAGCGCTTTTGCTGCTCGGCGTTGCCGAAGGCCATGATCACCGGGGCGACCATCACGGGGCCGAAGGGCACGATGCGCGGCGCGCCGGCCAGCGCGGTTTCTTCCTCGAACAGGTGGCGCTGGACGGCGGTCCAGCCCGGGCCGCCGAATTCCTTCGGCCAGCCGTAGCCCAGCCAGCCCTTCTTGCCGAGGATCTTGGCCCAGCCTTGCAGATCGTCGCGCGTCAGTTCGAGCGCGTTGTGTACCTTGTTCGAAATCTCCTTGGGGAGGTTTTCCTTGACCCAGGCGCGAACCTCTTCGCGGAACTTCTGTTCTTCGGGTGTGAAGCTCAAATCCATGCGTGCCTCGCTGTGTTGATCGGTTCACCGCAGACGCGGTTTGTCTCCGGAGCCACGAGTTTTAGCACGGTCGTGCTGTGATGCGGTGTCCGCGCCGCGACAAGCGCGGGTTGCAGTGCCCGTGGCGGACGCCGGATGCCGGGCACGGATAATCCCGCCTCCCATGAAGAACATCGTGATCCTGATCTCCGGCGGCGGCTCCAACATGGAGGCCATCGTGCGCGCCGCCGGGCGCGACCGCTGGGCCGAGCGCTTCGGCGCGCGCATCGCCGCCGTGGTGAGCAACAAGGCCGAGGCCGGCGGGCTGGCGATCGCCAGGGCCCAGGGCATCGACACCGCCGTGGTCCCGCACAAGGATTTCGCCACCCGCGAGGCTTTCGACGAGGCGCTGGCGAAGGTGGTCGACGGCCATGCGCCGGCGCTGGTGGTGCTGGCGGGGTTCATGCGCATCCTGACGCCGGGTTTCGTCAACCGCTATGCCGGCCGGCTGGTGAACATACATCCCTCGCTGCTACCTGCGTTTCCGGGGCTGAACACGCACCAGCGCGCCATCGAGGCAGGCTGCAAGGTGGCCGGCGTGACGGTCCATCAGGTTACAAGTGAGCTCGATCACGGGCCGATCCTGGCGCAGGCCGCCGTGCCGGTGCTGCCGGACGACACAGCCGCAACCCTGGCTGGACGGGTGCTCGCACAGGAGCATCTGTTGTATCCGCGTGCCATTGCGGGCTGGCTGGCGGATACATCGCGTCACAAAGAGTAAAGTTGTTTATATTCGCGGGTTTTCGGGAGTCCAGAAAGTGAAGAACCAATCGTTGTTGCTGGCGCTCGCCGGTGCTGCCCTGATGGTGGGCTGTGCCGCTCCGGCGCCCGCGCCCGCGGCAGCTCCTGCGCCGCCGCCGGAGCCGGTGTATCAGTGCAATGCGGACGGTGCCCGCTTTGCCGTTGGCCAGCCGCTGACGCCCCAGCTCGAAGCAGCCGCCCGCGTTCGCGCAGGCGCCGGCGCTGTGCGCGTGCTGAAGCCGGGCGAGGCGACCACGATGGAACTCAATGGCGGGCGGCTCAACCTCGACGTCGACGCCCGCAACCGCGTGACGGACGTCCGCTGCGGCTGACCCT
This sequence comes from Variovorax sp. CAN15, assembly GCF_030462475.1. GTDB lineage: Bacteria > Pseudomonadota > Gammaproteobacteria > Burkholderiales > Burkholderiaceae_C > Variovorax. Next base: position 39,502 of record NZ_JASMRZ010000012.1, on the reverse strand, counting down.
CATCCGGCTTGCTGCGAAAAAGATGGCGGGCCAGCCAGGCAGGACAGCGTTGGCAGCCCGTCTGGTCAGATCGGTGTGAATCTTCTGCGCGCGACGCCGTCTACCTCCACGGTTTCGCCGAACATGGCAGCCGGCCGGACCCAGAGGCCGTGCGCACCGTACAGGGCCCGGTACAGCGTCATCGGCTCCAGCGTCTCGCTGTGGCGCACGGTGCCGAGCACTTCGTATTCACCGCCCTTGTAGTGGCGGTAGCGCCCGAGGGGCGTTTCGATCAGGGGAGGGAGGTCTTCGTCGTTCAACGGCGGCTTGCCTTTCTTCAAAAAACTGGCGGGCTTGATTTGACTGGAGTCGGATGGATCGCGCTGATTTTGTTCACCTGGTTCGACTGAGCGAGCATGCCAGTGCGGACGACAGCGCGCGCTACCGACGCAGCGTCGCGGCCTTTGCCGCGCTCGGCTACCTGTGGGTGCTGGGCTGCCTCGGGCTGTCGGTGGGCATCGTCGCCTGGGTGCTTTTCACGATCGGCGAACAGCGCTTCAACTTCACGCGCGGCTGGCTGCTGCTGTTCGCCCTGGGCCTGCTGTGGGCGACGCTTCGCGCGCTGTGGGTGCGCTTCGACGATCCCGAGGGTATCGAGTTGCGCCGCGAAGACGCGCCGGCGCTCTTCGAGGCTCTGGATCGCATACGCACCCGCATCAAGGGACCGCCGGTCCACCACGTCTACCTCGACGACGACTTCAACGCCAGCATCCGGCAGGTGCCGCGCTTCGGCCTGTTCGGCGGCGCCGTCAATTCGCTGAGCATCGGGCTGCCGCTTCTGATGATGCTCGACCGGCGGCGGCTGCTGTCGGTGCTGGCCCACGAATACGGCCACCTGCGCGGCAACCACGGCCAGCTGAGCGCGTGGATCTACCGCACCCGGCTGTCGTGGCTCAAGCTGGATGCCAGCCTGCAGCGCAACGAGGGCGTGATGGCGCTGTTCTCGCAGGCCTTCTTCCGCTGGTACTTTCCGCGCTTCGCGGCCAAGACCTTCGCGCTGGCCCGCCAGGACGAATACGAGGCCGATCGCATCTCGGGCCGGCTGCTGGGCGCATCCGTGGCTGCGGCCGCGCTGACCGAGATCGCGATCAAGGGCAACTGGTACGCCAACGAGTTCTGGCCCTGGCACTGGGCTCGCGCCGAGCACGAGCCGATGCCGCCGGGTCCCTTCGAGGCGCTGCGCAAGCGGGTGCGCACGCCTCCCGACGACGACTTCGCGCGCCAGGCGCTGCGCGAGGCGATGCGCCGTGTGAGCGACCTGGAAGACACCCACCCGGTGCTGCGCGACCGGCTGGAGGCGCTGGAGCAGAAGGCGGTCATGCCCGAGTGGTCGATGCGCCCGGCGCTCGAAATGCTGGTCGACCGCAAGAAATGGATCGCGCATTTCGACAGCCAGTGGCGCCGCGCCCATGCCGCCGACTGGAAGCAGCACCATGCGCACCGTTCGCGCATCCGCGAGCGCATCGCGGTGCTGGCGGCGCGCGGCGAGCGCAACACGCCGGATGAAATGGTCGAGTGGGCCGATTCCGAGCGGCGGCTCGACCCGTCGGCTCCCGTGCGCGTGCGCTACGAGAGCGCGCTGCAGATTGCTCCCGAACATCCCGGCGCACTGCGCGGACTTGCCCAGATGCTGCCGGCAAGCGACCGCGAGGCGCGGCTTGCGGTGCTCGAGCGCCTGCATGGTTCGGGCGCAGCCAGCCGGTGGTGGGCGGCCAAGAGCGCCGTCGCCTCGCTCGAGGACCCGGACTCGGGGCCGCACGACGAAGAAGCGCTGAAGCTGTGGCGCGGCCGGCTCAAGGAGGCGGAGGAGGCGGAAGCGCGTGCCTGGGAGGAGATCACAGGCACGCCGTTCTTCAGCCAGATTTCGCGCCACGACCTCAACGACTACGAACTGGGCGAGCTGCGGGCCGACCTCGTGCGCTGCCTGCCCGCGTCCCGGGCCTGGCTGGTGCGCAAGATCCTGCGCGAATTTCCCTGGCGCCGTGCCTACATCGTGTTCGTCGAGCTGCCGGGGCTTGACGACGAGGACCGATGGAATCTCTGCCGCCAGCTGGAGCAGACACTCACGCTGCCAGGCGCCGCGCTGGTGCTGTGGGCCGGCCATTCGCCGAAGCTGGAAGACATCGAGCGCGAGGCTTTCGGAGCGGTCTGGGTGCGCGACGCCTAGCCTTTCGGGCCGGGTTCCCCGCGGCTGAGACAATCGGGGGATGCATCCCAAAGCCCTGTTGGAGGCGACCGCCGATCTGGTCGGCCTCGTCCTGAAGTTCGATCATCCTGCCGACCAGGTCGTGTCGCGGTTCTTCCGCGACCACCGCGAGTTCGGCCCGCGCGAGCGCGCGACGCTTGCCGAAACCGTCTACACCGTGCTTCGCAAGAAGCTGCTTTTCGACCACCTCTCGCCCTCCGGCAGCGGCTCGAAGGAGCGCCGCATGGCGATCCTGGGCTTCCATGGCCCTCGCGATTTCCTGAAAAGCGCGCTCAACGACACCGAGAAGCGCTGGCTCGACAACTGTGACGCCGTGAAGCCCGACGACCTGCTGGAGCGCCATCGCCACAACCTCCCCGAGTGGCTGGTGGCGCCGCTGAAGGCGCAGCTCGGCAACGGCTTCTGGCCGCTGGTCGAGGCCCTGCAGCAGCCCGCGCCGCTCGATCTGCGCGTCAATGCGCTGACCGACAAGCGCGCGGATGTTAAGGCGGAGCTTGCGCTGGCTGCTATCAAATCGGAAGCGACGCCGTTTTCGCCCTGGGGCCTGCGCATCGACGGCAAGCCTGCGCTGACCAAGCTGGATGCCTTTGCCCGCGGCGCCATCGAGGTGCAGGACGAGGGCTCGCAGCTGCTGGCTCTGCTGCTGGATGCCAAGCGTGGCGAGATGGTGGTCGATTTCTGCGCCGGCGCCGGCGGCAAGACGCTGGCCATCGGCGCGACGATGCGCAACACCGGCCGGCTCTACGCCTTCGACACCTCGGCGCATCGGCTGGACGCGCTCAAGCCGCGTCTGGCGCGCAGCAAGCTGTCGAACGTGCATCCGGCCGCCATCGCCCACGAGCGCGACGACCGGATCAAGCGCCTCGCGGGCAAGATCGACCGCGTGCTGGTCGACGCGCCCTGTTCGGGGCTGGGTACGCTGCGGCGCAATCCGGATCTGAAATGGCGGCAGTCGCCCAAGTCGGTGGAGGAATTGACGGTCAAGCAGACGGCCATCCTGCAGAGCGCCGCGCGGCTGGTGAAGTCGGGCGGGCGTCTGGTTTACGCCACCTGCAGCGTGCTGCCGGAGGAAAACGAGGCGATCGCCGAGGCTTTCAGCGCCGCCAATCCCGACTTCGTGCCTGTGGATGTGGCGGAATTGCTGCAGGGGCTCAAGGTCGAGGGTTTCGAGGCGCTGTGCTCCGGCGGGGAGGGCGCCAGGCGCTACCTGCGGCTGTGGCCGCACCTCCATTCGACCGACGGTTTCTTTGCCGCGGCCTGGAACCGGAAATAGAGGACGGACTCCAAACTAGGGTTAATCTGCGATTTTCGTGAAGGTTTAAAGGGGTTGTTTTAGGCCCTCGGACCTTAAAATCGGGGGTTATCTGAAGACCGCACCTTCGTGCGGCCATGATGGAGTACCTGACTCAATGTTGCTTCCTGACTCCGCCGTTCTGAATGCGGCCATCCAATGGCTCGGACACGGCCTGTGGGACCTCGCATGGTGGCAAGTCGTGCTGTACACGCTCGCCACCACGCACATCACGATTGCCGCGGTCACGATCTTCCTGCACCGCACGCAAACGCACCGGGCCATGGATCTGGGCCCGATCCCGTCGCATTTCTTCCGCTTCTGGCTCTGGATCGGCACCGGCATGGTGACGAAGGAGTGGGTCGCGATCCACCGCAAGCACCACGCCAAGTGCGAAACCCAGGACGACCCGCACAGCCCGCAGGTCAAGGGCATCGAAGAAGTGCTCTGGCGCGGCGCCGAGCTGTATCGCGCCGAATCGAAGAACAAGGAAACGATGGAGCGCTACGGTCACGGCACGCCCGATGACTGGATCGAGCGCAACCTGTATTCGCGCTACAGCTGGCAGGGCGTCGGCCTGATGCTGGTTCTGAACCTGGCGCTGTTCGGCACGCTCGGCATGGCCGTGTGGGCTGTGCAGATGCTCTGGATCCCGATCACCGCCGCCGGTGTGATCAACGGCATCGGCCACTACTGGGGCTATCGCAACTTCGAGGCGCCCGATGCCAGCCGCAACATCATGCCCTGGGGGCTGATCATCGGCGGCGAAGAGTTGCACAACAACCACCACACGTACCCGACCTCGGCCAAGTTCTCGGTCAAGAAGTACGAGTTCGACATCGGCTGGATCTACATCCAGGCGCTGCAGAAGCTGGGCTGGGCCAAGGTCAAGAAGGTGCCGCCGAAGATGCTGATGGGCGACATCCAGCCCGTGGCCAACGAGAAGACGCTCGAGGCCGTCATCGCCAACCGCTACGAAGTCATGGCAGGTTATGCGCGCGAAATGCGGCGTGCCACCAGCCAGGAGCTGGAGACGCTGAAGACCAAGGGTGCAGACCTGTCCGTGCTCAAGGCTGCCAAGCGCTGGCTGCATCGCGACGACGACAAGGTGCCTGCCTCGGCCCGCTCGCACGTGGTGCAGGCCCGTGCCGCGCATCCGGTGCTCGACAAGATGGTCACGATGCGCGAAGAGTTGCGCCAGCTGTGGCTCAACACCTCGCAGTCGCGCGAGCAACTGGCGGCCGATCTGGCGGCTTGGTGCCATCGTGCGGAAGCCAGCGGTATTGCTGGCTTGCGCGACTTCTCGACCCGTCTGCGCGCTGCCCGCGCCTGACGCTAAAAAAGGGCTTGTCCCTGAATGAAAGCCGGCCTGAGGGCCGGCTTTTTTATGCCCGTCGTTTTCCGCATGGATGCCAAATGCTCGACAAGAACGTGAAACGAAATAGACGGGCAATAAAAAACCCGCTGTGTTTGCAGCGGGTTTTTTATTTGGAGAAACCGGGCCGAATTACTTCAGCTTGATTTCCTTGTATTCGACGTGCTTGCGCGCCTTGGGGTCGAACTTCATGATCGACATCTTTTCAGGCATCGTCTTCTTGTTCTTGCTGGTCGTGTAGAAGTGGCCGGTACCCGCAGTGGATTCCAGCTTGATCTTTTCGCGTCCGCCTTTGCTCGTTGCCATGATTCAGCTCCTTAGGCTTGGCCGCGTGCGCGCAGGTCTGCGAGCACGGAATCGATACCGTTCTTGTCGATCAGGCGCAGCGCAGCGCTAGAAACACGCAGGCGAACCCAGCGGTTTTCGGTCTCGACCCAGAAACGGCGGTATTGCAGGTTCGGCAGGAACCGGCGCTTGGTTTTGTTGTTGGCGTGGGAAACGTTGTTTCCGACCATCGGGCCCTTGCCCGTTACGTCGCATACGCGTGCCATGAGGACACTCTTTCTTGAACAGCTGGCACCGGTGCGATCAGGGCGATCGCAGGTGTTTTGCAGCTTGACCTCGCCAGAAAACGGGTGGCGGTACCCCGGCTTCGCCGCGACCCGGAAGAGGGTCCTGTTTCGGCAAAGCCTCGGATTATAGCCCTTTTGAGCGCCCGCCGGTTACAGCGTGCCGTCCTGCTCCAGGAAGCGTTGTGCGTCGAGTGCGGCCATGCAACCGGTGCCGGCGCTGGTGATGGCCTGGCGGTAGACGTTGTCCTGCACGTCGCCAGCGGCGAAAACGCCCGGAATGCTGGTCATCGTCGCGAAGCCCTGCAGCCCGGAGCGGGTCAGGATGTAGTTGTCCTTCATCTCCAGCTGGCCCTGGAAGATGTCGGTGTTGGGGTGATGCCCGATGGCGATGAAGCAGCCCTTGAGGTCGATCTGCTCGGTGGCGCCGGTCTGCGTGTTCTTGATTCGGATGCCCGTCACGCCCGTGTCGTCGCCCAGCACCTGGTCGAGCTCGTTGTGCAGCTTCAGCACGATCTTGCCCTCGGCGACCTTCTCCTTGACCTTGTCGATCAGGATCGGCTCGGCGCGGAACTTGTCGCGGCGGTGCACCAGGGTGACCTTGTTCGCGATGTTGGCGAGGTAAAGCGCCTCCTCGACAGCCGTGTTGCCGCCGCCGATCACACAGACCTCCTGCTCGCGGTAGAAGAAGCCGTCGCAGGTCGCGCATGCGGAAACGCCGCGGCCCATGAACTTCTGCTCGGAGTCGAGGCCCAGGTACTTCGCGGAAGCGCCGGTGGCGATGATCAGCGAGTCGCAGGTGTAGGTGCCGCTGTCGCCGGTGAGGGTGAAGGGGCGCTTGCTCAGGTCGACCTTGTTGATGTGGTCGAACACGATCTGCGTCTTGAAACGTTCCGCATGCTCGAGGAAGCGCTGCATGAGGTCGGGGCCTTGCACGCCGTGGACGTCGGCCGGCCAGTTGTCGACCTCGGTTGTGGTCATCAACTGCCCGCCCTGGGCGATGCCGGTGATGAGCAGGGGCTGCAGATTTGCGCGTGCTGCATAGACGGCGGCGGTATAGCCGGCGGGGCCTGAGCCCAGAATCAAAACCTTGGCGTGTTGGGGAGCGGACATGAGTAGAAAACCTAGGATGGACGCTGCTTCAGCGTGTACATTTTCAGGGTGGTAGCGATATATATGGAGTATCACTGCCCGGTTCAACACCGGGTAAACGGTGTTTTCAATGCGCGCGATTGTAGTAATCCATCGGCTTGCTGCTTTCTGGATTGCTCCGCCCGCTGTCTCAGGGATTGATAAATGTCGATGCTGTCCAACCTCGAATTGCTTCGGCGCGTTCCATTGTTCGCGTCGTTGACGGCCACGCAGTCCGCCAGCATCGCGGACGCGATCATCAAGAAGCGCTTCAAGCGCGCGGAAGTCGTCGTGGAGCAGGGCAAGAAGTCCGATGCGCTCTACATCATTCTGACGGGGCGGGCGCGCGTCACCAGCGCCGACAGCCGCGGGCGCGAGGTCATCCTCGCCACGCTGCACCCCGGCGACTACCTGGGCGAGATGAGCCTGATCGACGACGAGCCGCATTCAGCCACCGTGCGCACCGAGATCCAGTGCGACGTGCTCATGCTGGGCCGCGATGCCTTCGCGCGTTGCCTGCCCGAGAACTCCTCCATGGCCTACAACATCATGCGCGGCCTCGTGCAGCGCCTGCGCCATGCCGACCGCAAGATCGAGTCGCTTGCGCTGATGGACGTCTACGGGCGCGTGGCCCGCTCGCTGCTCGAGTTCGCCATCGAGGACGGCGCAGGCAACCTCAAGGTGCGCGACAAGATCTCCCGCCAGGACCTGGCCAAGATGGTCGGCGCCTCGCGCGAAATGGTGAGCCGCGTGATGAAGGATCTCGAAGAGCGCGGTTTCGTCCAGACGCAGGAAGACGGATCGATGATCGTCAAGGAACGGCTCCTGTCGCTGGCCTGAGCCTCCAGGGCCGGGGTCGCCGTTACCGGCGGCCCCGGCCTTTTGTTGTAGTGTTCGTGCATCCGGCCCCTGTTTCCCGAGGCCGGGAGCCGTGTTTTTCATGACCTATTCGCTGAATACGCTTCAATCTTCTTCTGCCGCCGAAGGGCAACCGGTGCGCGTGCGCGCCATGCGCTTCGCCCACGAGATCACGCTGATCGCAGGATTCGCAGCGCTGCTGTTCTGGCTGCTCTCGATGCTGAGCTTCACGCCCTCCGACGCCGCCTGGTCCACATCGGGCACCGGGGGCGAAATCAAGAACTGGGGCGGCCGCATCGGCGCCTGGCTCGCTGACGGCAGCTACTACGCCGCCGGCTACTCCGTCTGGTGGTGCCTTTTCGCCGGGCTGCGGGCATGGCTCTCCTCGCTGGCCAGTTGGCTGCGTGGCGGCGAGCCTGCGTCTTCCGAGCAGCCTGCGCCGCGCGGGCGTTTCAACCGCAGCCGCCTTGCCTTCTGGCTCGGCCTGATCCTGCTGCTTTGCGCGAGCACCGTGCTCGAATGGTCGCGCCTGTACCGGCTGGAAGCCCACCTGCCGGGCTCCGGCGGTGGTGCGCTGGGATATTTGGTTGGGCCGGCCAGCGTGCGCTGGATGGGATTCACCGGTTCCGCGCTGGTCGCCATCGCCGGCGGCGTGATCGGCTCCGCGCTGGTGTTCCGCTTCTCCTGGAGCCTGATCGCCGAACGCATCGGCGCCCGCTTCTATTCGCTTTTCGAGTCGCGCCGCGAGAAGCGTGAATTGGCTGCCGACATCGCCATGGGCAAGCAGGCCGCCCGCGAGCGCGCGGAGGCTGACGAGTCCGCCTACTCGCGTGGCGACATCGATTCCGGCCGCTCCGAGCCTTCGCTGTCGCCGGCGTCCGGTGGTTTTGCAGGTGGCAATGGTGCTGGCGACGAAATCCCCGTCGACCCGCGCCCCAAGCGCCGTCCCTCATCTCCGCCTGTGCAGATCGAACCCGCGATGACCGAGGTGCCTCGCAGCGACCGCGTCGTCAAGGAGCGCCAGAAGCCGCTTTTCAACGAACTGCCCGATAGCAAGCTGCCGCAGGTCGACCTGCTCGACGCCGCGCAGGCGCGCCAGGAAACGGTGTCGGCCGACACGCTCGAGATGACCTCGCGCATGATCGAGAAGAAACTGAAAGACTTCGGCGTCGAGGTGCGCGTGGTGCTGGCCTCGCCGGGCCCGGTCATCACGCGCTACGAGATCGAGCCTGCCACTGGTGTCAAGGGTTCGCAGATCGTCAACCTCGCAAAGGACCTGGCGCGCTCTCTCTCGCTGGTGTCTATCCGGGTGGTCGAGACCATTCCGGGCAAGAACTACATGGCGCTGGAGCTGCCGAACGCCAAGCGCCAGTCGATCAAGCTCAGCGAAATCCTGGGCTCGCAGGTCTACAACGAAGGCAAGTCGATGCTCACCATGGGCCTCGGCAAGGACATCATCGGCAACCCGGTGGTGGCCGACCTCGCGAAGATGCCGCACGTGCTGGTGGCCGGTACCACCGGCTCGGGCAAGTCGGTGGGTATCAACGCGATGATCCTGTCGCTGCTCTACAAGGCCGAGGCGCGCGACGTGCGCCTGCTCATGATCGACCCGAAGATGCTCGAGATGTCGGTCTACGAAGGCATCCCGCACCTGCTGGCGCCCGTGGTCACCGACATGCGCCAGGCCGCGCACGGCCTGAACTGGTGCGTGGCCGAGATGGAGCGCCGCTACAAGCTCATGAGCAAGCTGGGCGTGCGCAACCTGGCCGGCTACAACACCAAGATCGACGAAGCCAAGGCGCGTGAGGAGTTCATCTACAACCCCTTCAGCCTCACGCCCGACGACCCCGAGCCGCTCAAGCGCGAGCCGCACATCGTCGTGGTCATCGACGAACTGGCCGACCTGATGATGGTGGTCGGCAAGAAGATCGAAGAGCTGATCGCCCGCCTCGCGCAGAAGGCGCGCGCGGCCGGCATCCACCTGATCCTTGCCACCCAGCGCCCAAGCGTGGACGTGATCACCGGCCTCATCAAGGCCAACATCCCGACTCGCATCGCCTTCCAGGTGTCGAGCAAGATCGACAGCCGCACCATCCTCGACCAGATGGGCGCCGAGGCGCTGCTGGGCATGGGCGACATGCTCTACATGCCCAGCGGCACCGGCCTGCCGATCCGCGTGCACGGCGCCTTCGTGAGTGACGACGAGGTGCACCGGGTGGTGGCCTACCTCAAGAGCCAGGGCGAGCCCGACTACATCGAGGGCGTGCTCGAAGGCGGCACCGTCGATGGCGACGGTGAGGGCGACCTGCTCGGCGGCGGTGGCGACGGCGAGAAAGACCCGATGTACGACCAGGCGGTCGAGGTGGTGCTCAAGAACCGCAAGGCCAGCATCTCGCTGGTGCAGCGTCATCTGAAGATCGGCTACAACCGCGCCGCGCGCCTCGTCGAGGACATGGAGAAGGCCGGCCTCGTCAGTGCCATGAGCGGCAGCGGTCAGCGCGAGATCCTGGTGCCGGCGCGCGCGGCCGAGTGAGCGGTCGCGAAGCCGCTGCTATTCAGGTTACGTGCTGAAAGGCAATTTGCAAAAGCGCCGAGCGGCATTGCAAATCTTCATCCAGACCTACACCTGCCGCAATTCGCGACGGGTAGGGTCGAAAGCCTGATGCCACAGCCATTCAGAGGAATCCAAATTGAAATTGCGTCACTGGCTACTGATCGGCCTGCTGAGTTCCGTCAACGCCTGGGCAGGCGGGCTCGACAGCCTCGAAACCTTCGTGAAGACGGTGAAGTCCGGCCGTGCCGACTTCACCCAGACCGTCACCGCCCCCGCGCGCGAGGGGCAGCCGGGCCGCACCAAGACTTCGACCGGCACCTTCGAATTCCAGCGTCCCGGCAAATTCAAGTTCGACTACCAGAAGCCCTTTGCCCAGAGCATCGTGGCCGACGGCAGGACGCTCTGGCTCTACGACGCTGACCTGAACCAGGTCACGCAGCGCGCGCAGGCGCAAGCGCTGGGTTCCACGCCCGCGGCGCTGATCGCCGCGGCACCCGACCTGAAGGCCCTGCAGGCCGATTTCACCCTCGAGTCCGTGCCCGACCGCGACGGCCTGCAGTGGGTCAAGGCCACGCCGAAGAACAAGGAAGGCCAACTGCAGAGCGTGCAGGTCGGCTTCCAGGGCGATGCACTGGCGGCGCTCGAGATCCTCGACAGCTTCGGCCAGCGCTCTGTGCTCAAGTTCAGCAAGGTTGAAGTGAATCCTTCGCTGCCGGCCAGCGTGTTCGACTTCAAGCCGCCGGCCGGCGCGGACGTCGTCAAGCAATAAGCAAGCAGCAAGCAAGCTCACCGGATTGGCCTCCACCGCCCACCAGCCCCTCGCCGAGCGCCTGCGTCCCAAGACATTGGGCGAGGTGATCGGCCAGCAGCACCTGCTCGGCCCGGGCATGCCGCTGCGCATCGCCTTCGAATCGGGCCAGCCGCATTCCTGCATCCTCTGGGGGCCGCCTGGCACGGGCAAGACCACCATCGCGCGCCTGATGGCCGATGCCTTCGATGCGCAGTTCCTGAGCATCAGCGCGGTGCTCGGCGGCGTGAAGGACATCCGCGAGGCGGTCGAGCGCGCCACCGCCGCGCGCGACGGGCTGACGCAGCAGCGCACCATCGTCTTCGTCGACGAGGTGCACCGCTTCAACAAGAGCCAGCAGGATGCCTTCCTGCCGCACGTGGAGTCGGGCCTCTTCACCTTCATTGGCGCGACCACCGAGAACCCCTCGTTCGAGGTCAACTCCGCGTTGCTGTCGCGTGCCGCCGTCTACGTGCTGCAGTCGCTCGACGAGGGCAACCTCAAGCAGATCGTGGCGCGGGCGCAGGCGATACAGGCGGTGCCCGCCATCGACGACACCGCGGTCGACCGCCTCGTGGCCTATGCCGACGGCGATGCCCGAAGGCTGCTCAACACGCTCGAAACCCTGGCGGTCGCGGCACGCGCCGAGAAGCTCGACCACATCACCGACGAATGGCTGCTGCGCGTGCTCGGCGAGCGCATGCGCCGCTACGACAAGGGCGGGGAGCAGTTCTACGACACCATCAGCGCGCTGCACAAGTCGGTGCGCGGCAGCGACCCCGATGCCGCGCTCTACTGGTTCGTGCGCATGCTCGACGGCGGCGCCGATCCACGCTACATGGCGCGCCGGCTGGTGCGCATGGCCAGCGAAGACATCGGCCTGGCCGACCCGCGCGCGCTGCGCCTCGCGCTCGACGCTGCCGAGGTGTATGAGCGGCTGGGTACCCCCGAGGGCGAACTCGCGCTGGCCGAGTGCGTGGTCTACCTCGCGATCGCGCCCAAGTCGAACGCCGTCTACAAGGCCTACAACGCGGTACGCGCCCTCGTGAAGACCGACACCACGCGCCCGGTGCCCATGCACCTGCGCAATGCGCCGACCAAGCTCATGAAGCAGCTCGACTACGGCAAGGGCTACCGCTATGCGCACGACGAGGAGGGCGGTTTCGCCGCCGGCGAGCGCTACCTTCCCGACGGCCTGGAAGGCCAGGTCTTCTACGAACCGGTGGAGCGTGGACTCGAGATCCGCATCGCGGAAAAGCTGCGCGACCTGCGCCGGCGCAACGACGAAGCCAAGGGCTGATACGGCTGTCTATACCCTGTTGCAGCATGCGCGCAAAGCGTGCATGACCCCACGCGCATACAGCATGACGTGAGCGGGTAAACCCCGGTCCGCGCGCACCGAATCGGCGCTGGCGCGTGACTACAATCCCGCCCACAAATCCGCCGGCGACACATGTTGGCTGGTTTTTTGCTTGTCAAGCCAGGGGCGCCAAACCGGTGTCCCGGTGGGTGAATGGCACCCCAACGGTGCAACACATAGGAAATCGCGTTATGGACATTTTGCTGCAGCAGATCATCAACGGTCTGGTTCTCGGCAGCATGTACGCCTTGATAGCCCTGGGCTATACCATGGTGTACGGCATCATCAATCTGATCAACTTTGCGCACGGCGAGGTGCTGATGGTGGGGGCTCTCACGAGCTGGACCATCATCGGGCTCATGAAGGACGGCATGCCCAACACACCGGGCTGGCTGATCCTCCTCATCGCGCTGATCATTGCCTGCGTCGTCGCGGCGACCCTCAACTTCGTGATCGAGAAGGTGGCCTACCGGCCGCTGCGCAACAGCCCCAAGCTCGCGCCGCTCATTACCGCCATCGGCATGTCGATCCTGCTGCAGACGCTGGCGATGATCATCTGGAAGCCGACCAACAAGGCGTATCCGACGCTGCTGCCTTCCGACCCGATCCACCTCGGCGGCGCGGTCATCTCGCCCACCCAGGTCATGATCCTCAGCGTCACGGCGTTCTCGCTCGTGGTGCTCATGTGGCTGGTCAACTACACCAAGCTCGGCCGCGCGATGCGCGCCACCGCCGAGAATCCGCGCGTCGCCGCGCTGATGGGCATCCGCCCCGACATGGTCATCTCGGCCACCTTCATCATCGGCGCCGTGCTCGCGGCCATCGCGGGCGTGATGTATGCCTCCAACTACGGCATCGCGCAGCACGCGATGGGCTTCCTGCCCGGCCTCAAGGCCTTCACCGCGGCCGTGTTCGGCGGCATCGGCAACCTGGCCGGCGCGGTGGTCGGCGGCATCCTGCTCGGCCTCATCGAAGCCATCGGCTCCGGCTACATCGGAACGATCACCGGCGGTGTGCTGGGCAGCAACTACAGCGACATCTTCGCGTTCATCGTGCTGATCGTCATGCTCACGCTGCGTCCGTCCGGCCTGCTGGGCGAACGCGTGGCCGACCGCGCCTGAGGAGCTTGCGATCATGAAGAACAGCAAGAACCTCGCTCTCTGCCTCATCGGCGCCATTGCCGTGCTCGCGCTGCCGCTGCTGCTGCAGATGCAGGGCAACGCCTGGGTGCGCATCGCCGACATCGCACTGCTCTACGTGCTGCWGGCCCTGGGCCTGAACATCGTGGTCGGCTATGCCGGCCTGCTCGACCTGGGCTACGTCGCCTTCTTCGCGGTGGGGGCCTACCTCTTCGCATTGATGGGCTCATCGCATCTGACCGAAACCTTCCCGTGGTTCGCCCAGATGTTCCCGAACGGCATGCACACCTCGCTGCTGATCGTGATACCGGCGGCCTTCGTGCTGGCGGCGGTGCTCGGCGTGCTGCTGGGCGCGCCCACGCTGAAGCTGCGCGGCGACTACCTCGCCATCGTCACGCTCGGCTTCGGTGAAATCATCCGCGTGTTCCTGAACAACCTCGACCAGCCGGTGAACATCACCAACGGTCCGAAGGGCATCACCTCGATCGACTCGATCAAGTTCTGGGGGCTCGACCTGGGCAAGCCGCTGAAGTTCGACGGCTTCACCATCTCCTCGGTCACGCTCTACTACTACCTGTTCCTGGCGCTGGTGCTGGTCACCATCCTCATCTCGCATCGCCTGCAGCTCTCGCGCATCGGCCGCGCATGGATGGCCATCCGCGAGGACGAGATCGCCGCCAAGGCCATGGGCATCAACACCCGCAACATGAAGCTGCTGGCCTTCGGCATGGGCGCCAGCTTCGGCGGCGTCTCGGGCGCGATGTTCGCGGCCTTCCAGGGCTTCGTGTCGCCCGAGTCCTTCAGCCTGATGGAGTCGGTGATGATCGTGGCCATGGTGGTGCTGGGCGGCATCGGGCACCTGCCCGGCGTCATCCTCGGCGCGGTGCTGCTGGCGGCATTGCCCGAAGTGCTGCGCTATGTAGCCGGCCCGCTGCAATCGCTGACCGACGGCCGCCTCGATGCTTCCATCCTGCGCCAGCTGTTCATCGCGCTGGCCATGATCGTCATCATGCTGATGCGCCCGCGCGGCCTGTGGCCCTCGCCCGAGCATGGCAAGACGCTCGCCAAGAAGGGCGTGGCGCCCGTCGACCCGGCCCATGCGGCCGTGGCGCCCGGATCGCTGCAGACCCACGCGCCGGGCGTCGACACGCCCGCAGACGAACTGCCGGGCGCGGCTTCCCGTCCCATGTCGATCAATCCCTGAACGCCCGAGGAAGAATCAACATGACGACAGAGACCATCCTCGACGTTCGCGGCATCTCCAAGCGCTTCGGCGGGCTGCAGGCCCTCTCGGACGTGGGCATCACCATCAAGCGCGGCCAGGTCTACGGACTGATCGGCCCCAACGGCGCCGGCAAGACCACCTTCTTCAACGTGATCACCGGCCTGTACACGCCCGACAGCGGCACGTTCGAACTCGCGGGCAAGCCCTACCAGCCGACGGCGGTGCATGAAGTGGCAAAGGCCGGCATCGCGCGCACCTTCCAGAACATCCGCCTCTTCGCCGAAATGACGGCGCTCGAGAACGTGATGGTCGGGCGCCACATCCGCACCCATTCAGGCGTGCTCGGTGCGATGTTCCGCACCGGCGGCTTCAAGGCCGAGGAGAAGGCCATCGCCGACCGCGCGCACGAACTGCTCGACTATGTGGGCATCGGCAAGTTCGCCGACTACAAGGCGCGCACGCTGTCGTACGGCGACCAGCGCCGCCTGGAAATCGCTCGCGCGCTGGCCACCGACCCGCAGCTCATCGCGCTCGACGAGCCGGCCGCCGGCATGAACTCCACCGAGAAGGTGGCGCTGCGCGAGCTGATCGACCGCATCCGCCGCGACAACCGCACCATCCTGATCATCGAGCACGACGTCAAGCTCATCATGGGCCTGTGCGACCGCGTGACCGTGCTGGACTACGGCAAGCAGATCGCCGAGGGCACCCCGATGGACGTGCAGAAGAACGAGAAGGTGATCGAGGCCTACCTCGGCACCGGAGGACATTGAGATGACGACCGCAACGATGAGCGAACAAGACACCGCGGCCGGCACCGCGCAAGCCAGGACGGCCGGCAAGACGCTGCTGAAAGTCAGCGGCCTGAAGGTCGGCTACGGCGGCATCCAGGCCGTCAAGGGCGTGGACTTCGAGGTGCGCGAGGGCGAGCTGGTCTCGCTGATCGGCTCCAACGGGGCTGGCAAGACCACCACGATGAAGGCCATCACCGGCACACTGCCGGCCGGAGCCGGCAGCATCGAGTTCCTGGGCCGCAGCATCAAGGGCCGCGGCGCGTGGGACCTGGTGGAAGAGGGCCTCGTGATGGTGCCGGAAGGCCGTGGCGTGTTCACGCGCATGACCATCACCGAGAACCTGCAGATCGGCGCCTACATCCGCAAGGACAAGGCAGCCATCGCGAGCGACATGGAGCGCGTGTTCGTCACCTTCCCGCGCCTGCGCGAGCGCAAGGACCAGCTGGCCGGCACCATGTCGGGCGGCGAACAGCAGATGCTGGCCATGGGCCGTGCGCTCATGGCGCGCCCCAAGGTGCTGCTGCTGGACGAGCCCACCATGGGCCTGTCGCCGATCATGTGCGACAAGATCTTCGAGGTGGTGCAGACCGTGGCCTCGCAGGGCGTGACCATCCTGCTGGTGGAGCAGAACGCCAACCGCGCGCTGCAATTGGCCGACCGCGGCTACGTGATGGAGTCCGGGCTCATCACCATGAGCGGCGATGCCAAGAGCCTGCTGAGCGACCCGCGCGTTCGCGCGGCCTACCTGGGCGAATAAGCCCAGCCCGCCGGCTCTCCGGACTCGTCTTTTCCCCGATCCGTTCCAGTAACACCGCGGCACCGGCTCTGCCGGGCCGCAGGTGTTGCCCCCTGCAAAGGGGGTTGGCGCAGCGGTACGAAGTGCGCGAAGCCCCGGGGGTCAGTCGACCTTTGCTCCGGTGGCCTTGACGACCTTCTCGTACTTGGCCAGTTCGCTCTTCATGAAGGCACCGAACTGCTCGGGCGAGCTGCCCACGGGCTCGGCCAGCAGCGAAGCGAAGCGCGTCTTCGTCTCCGGCGCGTTCAGTGCCGCCACGAAGGCCTGGTTGAGCTTCATGACCACGTCGTGTGGCGTCCCGGCCGGCGCGACCAGGCCCCACCAGGTGTCGATGGAGAAGCCCTTGAGCGTGTCGGCCACGGGCGGCACGTCGGGTAGCGAGCTGCTGCGCTGCAGCGTCGTCACCGCGAGCGCCTTGAGCTTGCCCGAGCGTATGTTCGGCGCGGCGGTGGCGAGGTTGTCGAAGTTGAAGTCGACCTGGCCCGAGATCAGCGCCAGTTGCGCCGGATTGCCGCCGTTGTACGGAATGTGCAGCGCGAAGATGCCCGCTTCCTTCTTGAACAGCTCGCCCGCGAGGTGCCCCGCGCTGCCGTTGCCGCCGCTGCCGTAGTTCAGCTTGGCGGGGTTGGCCTTGGCGTAGCGGATCAGGTCGGCCACGCTGTTGATGTTCAGGCGCTTTGCCGTGTCGGCGTTCATCACCAGCACGTTGGGCACGCGGACCATCTGAGTGATCGGCGCGAAGTCGGTCGCGGCGTTGAATGGCATCTTGCTGTAGAGCCACGGGTTCACCGCGTTGGTGGCGGTGGCGGCGATGCCGATCGTCAGGCCATCGGCTGGCGCCTTCGCCACCGCGTCGGCGCCGATGTTGCCGCCCGCGCCGGGCTTGTTGTCGATGATGACCGTACCCAGCGTGTCCTTCACGCGTTCGGCCAGGATGCGCGCGGTGTTGTCGATCGGTCCGCCCGCCGCATAGGGAACCACTAGGCGGATGGGGCGCTGCGATTGCTGCGCCATGGCCTGGCCGGTGCCCAGCAGGGCGGTGGTGCTTGCGATCAGGGAGAGGAGGAAGTGTCTCGTCTTCATTTTGTTCTTGGGTCAGTCGTTTTCGGGGATCAAGGGTGGATGGATCTCAGGGCAGGGCCTTGTCCGCCTCCGTGGTGAACGCGTCGGCGAAGAATTCTTCCTCGGGCAGACCCGCCAGCGCCACGTAGTCGCGCTTGGCCGAGTCGACCACGATGGGCGCGCCGCAGGCATACACCTGGTGGCCGGAAAGGTCGGCGAAGTCTTCGAGCACGGCCCGGTGGACGAAGCCGGTGCGGCCGGTCCAGTTGTCCTCGGGCGTGGCGTTGGAGACCACCGGCACGTAGCGAAGGTTCGGCATCTGTGCCATCTGCTCGCGCAGCCAGCCGTCCATGTACAGGTCCTCGGGGCGGCGGCCGCCCCAGTAGAGCGTGGCGGGCCGGTCGATGCCCTTGAACCGCATGTGCTCCAGCAGTGCCTTGATCGGCGCGAAGCCCGTGCCGGAGGCCAGCAGGATCATCGGCTTGTCGGAGTCCTCGCGCAGGAAGAAGCTGCCGAAGGGGCCTTCGATGCGCAGGATCTCCTTTTCCTTCATCGTGCCGAACACGTGGTCGGTGAACTTGCCGCCGGGCAGGTGCCGCAGGTGCAACTCGATGCCCGTGCCGGGCTGGGCCAGCGTGTGCGGCGCATTGGCCATCGAGTAGCTGCGGCGCGCGCCGTCGCGCAGGATGAATTCGACGTACTGGCCGGCGTGGAACTGCAGCGGTTCGCCGGCCGGCAGCTGCAGGCGTACCAGCATCACGTCGTGCGACTGGCGGGTGAGGGCCATCACCCGCACCGGCATCTTGCGGATCGGCAGCGCGCCGGCCTCGGTGACCTGGCGAGATTCGAGCACCACGTCGCTCGTGGGATGGGCGCAGCAGGTGAGCACGTAGCCGGCGAGTTGCTCCTCGGCGCTCAGGGCCTTGCTCTGGTGCGGGCCGAGGGTGACCTCGCCCGAGAGCTTCTTGCACTTGCAGGAGCCGCAGGCGCCGTCCTTGCAGCCGTAGGGCAGGCCGATGCCCTGGCGGATGCCCGCGGCCAGGATGGTTTCGTCGCCCTGGACCACGAAATGGCGCCCGCTGGGCTCGACGGTGATGGAAAAGCCCGCTTCGTGCGGCGCTGTGGCAGTCATCGGTATTCTTCGAGGGGTAATGCTCTTTCCGGGCCGCCTGCGGCCAGGGGAGCAGCAACTGAATTGGGAAGACGGGAACAGGATTTTGCCTTCAATCAATAGCCCCTCCGGCGCGCTGCCAGCGCGGTTCCGGCGAGAACGCCTGCTGATCGTCGGTTGCGGCGATGTCGGCCAGCGCGTGGCGCGCGACCTGCGCGGCCGCATGCAACTGGTGGCGCTCACTTCATCGGCCGACCGCGTGGGAGCCCTGCGCGCGGCCGGAATACGCCCCCTGGTAGGCAACCTGGACGATCCGGCCACCCTTCGCCGCCTCGCCGGCATCGCCACCCGCGTGCTGCACCTGGCGCCCCCCGCGCGCGACGGCGGCCCCGCCTGGTGGCGCGACCAGCGCACCACGACGCTGGCGCGGGCCCTGCGGCTGCGCTCCGTGCCTTCGGCTTTCGTCTACGGCTCCACCAGCGGCGTCTATGGCGACTGCGGCGGCGCCCGCATCGACGAAACCCGCACGGTGTGCCCCGACACCCCGCGCTCCCACCGCCGCGTCGATGCCGAACGCGCCGTGCGCTGGCTCGGCCGCAGCGCGGGCGTGCGCGCCAGCATCCTGCGCATTCCCGGCATCTACGCGCCCGACCGCGAGAACGGCACCCCCCGCGCCCGCCTGCAGCGCGGCACGCCCGTGCTGCGGCGCGAGGACGACGTCTACACCAGCCACATCCACGCCGACGACCTCGCCCGAGCCTGCATCGCCGCGCTCTACCGCGGCAAGCCGCAGCGCGTCGTGCACGCCGCGGACGACACCGAACTGCGCATGGGCGACTACATGGACCTCGCCGCCGACCTCTACGGCATGCCCCGCCCGCCCCGAGTAGCCCGAGGCGAGGCCGAGCGGCAGCTTCCGCTGCAACTGCTGAGCTTCATGGGGGAATCGCGCCGGCTGGACAACACAAGGCTGAAGCGCGAGCTAAGGGTGCGCCTGGCGCACCCGACGGTGCACACCGGCCTGCGCGAAGAGACCGAGCTGAAATAAAAAGGAAGAGAGAAGGGGCCCTATTCCAGGGACACCGTGTAACCGGCTCCGCCGGGCCACCGGTGTCGCCCCCGGAAGGGGGTTGGCGAAGCGACACGAAGTGCGCGAAGCCTGGGGGAGAGCCAAGTTCTGCCGGGCCACCGGTGTCGCCCCCGGAAGGGGGTTGGCGCAGCGACACGAAGTGCGCGAAGCCTGGGGGAGAGCCAAGCTGGTGCCCGGGGCCGGAATCGAACCGGCACGCCTTGCGGCGGGGGATTTTGAGTCCCCTGCGTCTACCAATTTCACCACCCGGGCAGGGTTCTGAACGAAGCCCAAAATTATGGCACAGTGGCTGCATGAATTACCCGACGATCGAAGACGCCATCGGCAAGACCCCTCTGGTCGCACTGCAACGCATCAATGCCGCAGAAAACGCCAGGCGCGGCAACGTGATTCTCGGCAAGCTCGAAGGCAACAATCCCGCCGGTTCCGTTAAGGACAGGCCGGCCCTCTCGATGATTCGGCGCGCAGAGGAACGCGGCGAAATCAAGCCCGGCGACACGCTCATCGAAGCCACCTCCGGCAACACCGGCATCGCGCTTGCGATGGCCGCAGCCATCAAGGGCTACCGCATGGTGCTCATCATGCCGGAGGACCTCTCCGTGGAGCGCGCACAGACCATGAAGGCCTTCGGCGCCGAACTGGTGCTCACGCCCAAGAGCGGCGGCATGGAATACGCGCGCGATCTTGCCGAGCAGATGGTGGCCCAGGGCAAGGGCCGCGTGCTCGACCAGTTCGCCAACCCCGACAACCCGCGCATCCACTACGAGACCACCGGCCCCGAGATCTGGGCCGACACCAAGGGCAAGGTCACGCACTTCGTGAGCGCCATGGGCACCACCGGCACCATCACCGGCGTCTCGCGCTTCCTGAAAGAGAAGAACCCGGCCGTGCGCATCATCGGCGCGCAGCCGGCCGAAGGCTCGCGCATTCCGGGCATTCGCAAGTGGCCCGCCGAGTACCTGCCGAAGATCTTCGATCCCAGCCGCGTCGACGAGGAAATCAGCGTGAGCCAGAGCGATGCCGAAGAGATGTGCCGCCGCCTCGCGCGCGAGGAAGGCATCTTMGGCGGCATCTCTGCCGCAGGCGCGCTGTGGGCCGCGCTTGAAGTGTCGAAGACGGTGGAGAACGCCACCATCGTCTTCGTGGTCTGCGACCGCGGCGACCGTTATCTCTCCACCGGCGTCTTCCCCGCCTGACAAGGCCCGCCCCCAGGCTATGCGCACTTCGTGTCGCTTCGCCAACCCCCTCCGGGGGCAACACCTGCAGCCCGGCAAAGCCGGTTCTGCGGTGTTCCTGGAAGGGGCCACTACTCAACAACAAGAAGGCTGAGAACCCCATGCCCCATCCCAAGTTCTGCCAGGTCTGTGCCACGCCGCTCGAGTGGATCGCGCTGATGGAAGACGGCGGCCCCAAGGAGCGCCTGCGCTGCACCAACTGCGGCCACACGCACTGGAACAACCCGACTCCCGTGCTCGCCGCCATCGTCGAGTACCGCGGACAGGTGCTGCTGGCGCGCAATGCGGCGTGGCCCGGCAAGATGTTCGCGCTCATCACCGGCTTCATGGAAGCCGGCGAAACGCCCGAGGAAGGCATCGCGCGCGAGGTGAAGGAAGAAACCAACCTCGACGTGAGCGCCACGAAGATCGTCGGCGCCTACGACTTCCAGCGCATGAACCAGGTGATCATCGCCTACCACGTGGTGGCCGACGGCGAGGTGAAGCTCTCGCCCGAGCTTGTCGACTACCGCCTCTACGACCTGCCCGATCTCAAGTGCTGGCCCGCCGGCACAGGCTATGCGCTGGCCGACTGGCTGCGCACGCGCGGCCACGAACCGGTGTTCTTCACCGCCGCCGAGAATGAGGAGCGCCGCCGCGGCCTCAACTTGCCCCCGGAGCCCGGCAATGCAAGTTGATCGCGAACTCGACACGCGCGGCCTGAACTGCCCGCTGCCCATCCTCAAGGCGAAGAAGTCGCTCAACGAGATGGCGAGCGGCCAACTGCTGAAGGTGGTGTCGACCGACCCTGGCTCGATCCGCGACTTCCAGGCCTTTGCGCGCCAGACCGGCAACGAGCTGATGGAGCAGGAGACCGTCGGCACCGACTTCATCCATGTGCTGAAGCGCCGCTGAAGTACAGCAGCGACGACAAAAAAGAAAAGGGCCGCTGTCGCGGCCCTTCGTGCATCTGCTCGAAGCGGTGGATTACAGCTTCAGGCTCTTGAGGTACTCGCGGAAATCCGCGCCCACTTCGGGGTGCGCCAGCGCCAGTTCCACCGATGCCTGCAGGAAGCCTTCCTTGCTGCCGCAGTCGTAGCGGATGCCCTTGTACGAGTACGCATACACCGATTCCTTCTTCATCAGCGCCGCGATGCCGTCGGTGAGCTGGATCTCGCCGCCCGCGCCCTTGGGCTGGTTGCGGATCTCGTCGAACACGCCCGGCGTGAGGATGTAGCGGCCTGCCACGCCGAGGCGCGAGGGCGCTTCTTCGGGCTTCGGCTTCTCGACCATGCGGCTGACCTTCACCAGGCCTTCTTCGACCTTGTCGCCGGCCACGATGCCGTAGCGCTTGACGTGTTCGAGCGGCACTTCCTGCACCGCGAGCAGCGAGCCGCCGAGGCGGCCGAAGGCTTCGGTCATCTGCGCCAGCACCGGTTGGCCGCCGTCGGGGCCGACCATCAGGTCGTCCGCCAGCAGCACGGCGAAAGGCTCGTTGCCGACCAGGTGCTCGGCGCACAGCACCGCGTGGCCCAGGCCCAGCATGCGCGGCTGGCGCACATACGAGCAGGTCATGTCGTCGGGCATGACCGAGCGGGCGATGTTCAGCAGGGCGGTCTTGCCGCTGGCCTCGAGCTGGCTCTCGAGTTCGTAGGCGGTGTCGTAGTGGTCTTCGATGGCGCGCTTGTTGCGGCCGGTCACGAAGATCATGTCGCGGATGCCGGCTGCATACGCCTCTTCGACGGCGTACTGGATCAGCGGCTTGTCGACCACCGGCAGCATTTCCTTGGGTTGCGCCTTCGTGGCCGGCAGGAAGCGGGTACCGAAGCCGGCAACGGGGAATACGGCCTTGCGGATGCGGGTCGCGGATGTGGACATGGGCGGTTCAGCGTCTTTCGTCAAAGAGGGGGATGGCAGGATGCGAAACGGCGCGCAGCCGCTCCAGGCATCCTAAACGCCTTCGAAACCCGGAGTCTGTCAGCCGAGGCGTACAAGCTGATCGCGCAAACGTTCCAGAGTGGCGGTGAAGTCAGTCAGACGTTTACGTTCCTGCTCGATCACGGCCGGCGGGGCCTTCGCGACGAACGCTTCGTTACCCAGCTTGGAGTGCACCTTGGCGATCTCGCCCTCGACGCGCGCGACTTCCTTGCCGATGCGAACCTTCTCCGCGGCCTTGTCGATCTCCATGTGCAGGCACAGGCGCGCGGCACCCACCACCGCGACCGGCGCGGCTTCGGCGGCAGCCGACCACGAGGCCTCGTCGTCGAAGACCTTCACTTCTTTGAGCTTGGCGAGCGCCTGCAGCACCGGCGCGGATTCGCGCAGGAAGGCCGCGCCTTCGGCATCGTCGGCCACCGCGTAGAGCGGCAGGCGCGTGGCGGGCGATACGTTCATCTCGCCGCGCAGCGTGCGGCAGGCATCCACCAGCGCCTTCAGCCGCGCCACATGCGCCTCGGCGGCCTCGTCGATCTTCTCGGGCTGGCTCTTCGGATAGGCGGCGACCATGATCGACTCGCCCTCACGTCCTGCAACCTTCGAAACCTTCTGCCACAGCTCTTCCGTGATGAACGGAATCACCGGGTGCGCCAGGCGCAGCAGCGTCTCGAGCACACGGATCAGCGTGCGGCGCGTGGCGCGCTTCTGCGCGTCGTCGCCGGTCTGGATCTGCACCTTGGCGATTTCCAGGTACCAGTCGCAGAACTCGTCCCAGGCGAACTGGTAGATCGCGGTGGCCACGTTGTCGAGGCGGTACTCCTCGAAGCCCTGGGCCACCTCGGCCTCCACGCGCTGCAGCTTCGACACGATCCAGTAGTCGGCGCGGCTGAACTTCAGGTAGCCGTGCGCCTTGCCGCCGACCTTGCAGTCCTCCTTGCTGTGCTCCAGCAGGCCGCAGTCCTGGCCTTCGCAGTTCATCAGCACGAAGCGCGTGGCATTCCACAGCTTGTTGCAGAAGTTGCGATAGCCCTCGCAGCGCTTCGAGTCGAAGTTGATGCTGCGGCCCAATGAGGCCAGCGAGGCGAAGGTGAAGCGCAGCGCGTCGGCGCCGAAGGCCGGGATGCCGTCGGGAAACTCTTTTTGCGTGTTCTTGCGAACGGCCGGCGCCGTCTCTGGCTTGCGCAGGCCCTGCGTGCGCTTGTCCAGGAGCGCGGGCAGCTCGATGCCGTCGATCAGGTCCACCGGGTCGAGCACGTTGCCTTCGGACTTGCTCATCTTCTTGCCCTGCGCGTCGCGCACCAGGCCGTGGATGTACACGTGCTTGAACGGCACCTTGCCGATGAAGTGCTTGGTCATCATGATCATCCGGGCGACCCAGAAGAAGATGATGTCGTAGCCCGTCACCAGCACGGTCGAGGGCAGGTACAGGTCGAGGTCCTGCGTCTTCTCCGGCCAACCGAGGGAAGAGAAGGGCACCAGCGCCGACGAATACCAGGTGTCGAGCACGTCCTCGTCGCGCACCAGCTTCCTGCCGGGCGCCTTGGCCTGCGCGGCGGCTTCGTCTTCCGCCACGTACACGTTGCCTTCCTCGTCGTACCAGGCGGGAATCTGGTGGCCCCACCACAGCTGGCGCGAGATGGTCCAGTCCTGGATGTTCTCCATCCAGTGGTTGTAGGTGTTGACCCAGTTCTCGGGCACGAAGCGCACCTCGCCCGACTTCACCACGTCGATGGCCTTCTGCGCGATCGACTGGCCGTCGGCGCCAGGGCGCGTCATGGCCACGTACCACTGGTCGGTGAGCATCGGCTCGACGATGGCGCCCGAGCGCGCGCAGCGCGGCACCATCAGCTTGTGCTTCTTCACCTCGACCAGCAGGCCCAGCGCGTCGAGGTCGGCCACGATGGCCTTGCGCGCCACGAAGCGGTCGAGGCCGCGGTACTTCTCGGGGGCGTTGTCGTTGATGGTGGCGTCGAGCGTGAGCACGCCGATCATGTCCAGCTTGTGGCGCTGGCCGACGGCGTAGTCGTTGTAGTCGTGCGCGGGCGTGACCTTCACGACGCCGGTGCCGAACTCCTTGTCGACGTAGTCGTCGGCAATGATCGGGATCAGCCGGTCCACCAGCGGCAGCTTCACGCGCTGGCCGATGAGATGCTTGTAGCGCTCGTCTTCGGGGTGGACCATCACGGCCGTGTCGCCGAGCATGGTCTCCGGCCGGGTGGTGGCCACGGTCAGCGTGCCGCTGCCGTCTTCGAGCGGGTAGGCGATGTGCCAGAGCGAGCCGTCTTCCTCTTCGCTTTCCACTTCGAGGTCGCTCACCGAGGTCTTGAGCACCGGGTCCCAGTTGCCAAGGCGCTTGCCGCGGTAGATCAGGCCTTCCTCGTACAGCTTCACGAAGGTGTGGGTGACGACCTTGGAGAGGTCGTCGTCCATGGTGAAGTACTCGCGGCTCCAGTCCACCGTGTCGCCCATGCGGCGCATCTGCTCGGTGATGGTGTTGCCCGACTTTTCCTTCCACTCCCACACGCGCGCCACGAAGTTCTTGCGGCCCAGGTCATGGCGGCTGACCTTCTGCTCCTGCAGCTGGCGCTCCACCACGATCTGCGTCGCGATGCCCGCATGGTCGGTGCCCGGCACCCACAGCGTGTTGTCGCCCTTCATGCGGTGGTAGCGCGTGAGGCTGTCCATGATCGTCTGGTTGAACGCATGGCCCATGTGCAGCGTGCCCGTCACGTTGGGCGGCGGCAGCTGGATCGCGAACGATTCGGCGCCTTCCCTGGGTTGCTGCGTGCCTCTGAAGCCGGCCTTTGCATAGCCGCGCTTCTCCCATTCGGGGCCCCAGTGCGCCTCGATGGCGGCGGGCTCGAACGATTTGGAAAGGCTGTCCAGACCAGGCTGGGCGGGAGGGGTGGTGGGTTCGCTCATGGGGAAATGCAGAACGGCCCTTGGGGAGCCGTTGGGGGACACAGGTGAGGTAGCCCGCGATTTTACCGGGGCGGCTCCCCGTCACGGCCGCCACTGATAATTCCGGCATGCTGTTCCTGCTTTCCCCTGCGAAGTCGCTCGACTACGAAACCCCCGTCCCCTCCGAAATCCCCGCCACCCAGCCCCATTTCGAATCGCCCCGCGGCCCCTCGGTCGAACTCATCAAGCTGCTGCGCGAGAAGTCGCCCCAGCAGATCTCCGAGCTCATGAGCCTGTCGGACAAGCTCTCGGCCCTGAACGTGGCCCGCTACGAAGCCTGGTCCAGCAAGAGCAGCCCGAAGAACGCCCGCCAGGCCGCCTTCGCCTTCGACGGCGACGTCTACGGCGGGCTCGATGCCCGCACCCTCACGAAGGCGCAGCTGGCCTGGGCGCAGGACCACGTCTGCATCCTCAGCGGCCTCTACGGCCTGCTGCGCCCGCTCGACCTGCTGCAGCCCTATCGCCTCGAGATGGGCACCCAGCTCGCCAACCGCCACGGCAAGGACCTCTACGCCTTCTGGGGCTCGCGCATCGCCGAGCACCTGAACCAGCGCCTCGCGGCCGACAGCTCGCCGGTGGTCATCAACGTCGCGTCGAACGAGTACTTCAAGTCGGTGGACCGCAAGGTGCTCAAGGCCCGTGTGGTCGAATGCGTGTTCGAGGAGTGGAAGGGCGACAGGTACAAGATCGTGAGCTTCTTCGCCAAGCGTGCCCGGGGCCTGATGGCGCGCTGGGCCGTGCAGCACAAGGCGGCCACGCCCAAGGCACTGGAAAAGTTCGACCTCGAGGGTTATGGTTTCGACGCTCAGGTATCGACAGCCGAAAGGCTGGTGTTCAGGAGAAGGCTGGGATGACCCCCAGTCTTCGCGCACTTCGTGTCGCTTCGCCAACCCCCTTCCAGGGGGCAACGCCGGCGGCCCGGCAAAGCCGGTTCCGCGGTGTTCCTGGTGCGAGCAGCGGTGGTTTCATGCGTCTTGAGTCTTGGCGCAACTTGGAGGAATACTGAGATGTCGCAAGCGATCAGTCCGGAACTGCGCGAATGGCTGGTGGCCCAGCTCGCGGCCGGGCATTCGGTGCCGGCGCTGCGCGCGTCCATGCGCGCGGCGGGCTGGCAGGACGCCGCCGCCGACGTGGCGCTGGCCCAGCTCGAAGCCGGTTTCCCGAACGTGGAAGTCGCGCTGCCGCCCGTGCAGGCGAAGATGCCCGGGCCCGACCTCGACGGCGCGCCGCTTTACATCGACGCGGGCGATCGCCGCGTGCAGGTGCTGCAGACCATGCGGCATCCGCGCGTGGTGGTCTTCGGCAACCTGCTGTCGGCCGAGGAGTGCGAAGGCCTGATCGCCGCCGCGCGCGTGCGGCTCGCGCGCTCGCTCACGGTCGAGACGCGCACCGGCGGCGAGGTGCTCAACGTCGACCGCACCAGCGACGGCATGTTCTTCGAGCGCGGCGAGAACGAGATCGTCGCGCGCCTCGAGCAGCGCATCGCCGCGCTGCTGCGCTGGCCGCTCGAGTTCGGCGAGGGCCTGCAGATCCTGCGTTACGCCCCCGGTGCGCAGTACCGCCCGCACTACGACTACTTCGACCCCAGCGAGCCCGGCACGCCCACCATCCTCAAGCGCGGCGGCCAGCGCGTCGCCACGCTGGTGATGTACCTGCAGGAGCCCGAGGGCGGCGGCGCCACCACCTTTCCCGACGTGGGCCTCGAAGTGGCCCCGGCGCGCGGCTGCGGCGTGTTCTTCAGCTACGACCGGCCCGACCCCGTCACCCGCACCCTGCACGGCGGCGCGCCGGTGCTGGCGGGCGAGAAATGGGTCGCCACCAAGTGGCTGCGCGAGCGCGAGTTCAAGTAAGCGCAGGCACAGCGAAGCAATCGATGAAAGTCACCGCCAACGGGCTGCAGATCGAGGTCGACGACAGCGGAGGCGAAGGGCGCCCCGTCATCCTGCTCATCATGGGTCTGGGCATGCAGCTCGTCGCGTGGCCGACGGCCTTCGTGCAGCAGCTGGTGGACGCGGGCTTTCGCGTGGTGCGCCACGACAACCGCGACATCGGCCTGAGCCAGGGCTTCGACCACGCGGGCGTGGGCAACCTCGTGTGGGAAACCATCCGCCACCGGCTCGGCCTGAAGGTGCGTTCGGCCTACACCCTGCAGGACATGGCGCTCGATTCGCTCGGCGTGCTCGACGCGCTGGGCATCGGCAAGGCCCACATCGTCGGCGCCTCCATGGGCGGCATGATCGCCCAGCGCATCGCCGCTTTCGCGCCGCAGCGCAGCACCAGCCTCGTGAGCATCATGAGTTCCAGCGGCGCGCGCGGCCTGCCCGGCCCGCGCCGCGAGGTCACCTCCATGCTCATGCGCCGCCCGGCGGGCCGCGACGAGGCCGCGCTGGTCGCGCACAGTATCCGGCTGCTGCGGCTCATCCAGAGCCCGGCCTATCCGCAGACCGACGAGGAGCTTTCCGAGCGGCTCGTCTTCAGCATGCGCCGCTCCTACCATCCGGCCGGCCTGATGCGGCAGATGCTGGCCATCGGTGCCGACGACGAGCGCCCCAGGCTGCTGCCGAGCATCCAGTCGCCCACGCTGGTGCTGCACGGCGATGCCGATGCGCTCGTGCCCATCGCCTGCGGCGAAGACACGGCCCGGCGCATTCCGGGCTCGAAATTCGTTTCCGTTCCCGGCATGGGCCACGACCTGCCGCCCGAGGTGTGCGCCATCCTCGCCGACCACATCGCACCGTTCGCGCACGCGGCCGAAGCCAGAAATTCAAAGCCATGAGCACAGACCACAACCCCAACACCCCCGAGCAATCGCAACTGGGCCGTGCCTCGGCCTACGCCGACCACTACGACCCCTCGCTGCTGTTCCCCATCGCGCGCGCCACGCAGCGCGAGGCCATGGGCATCAAGGCCGGTGCTTTGCCCTTCTTCGGCGCCGACCTATGGACCGCCTTCGAGGTGAGCTGGCTCAACCTGCGCGGCAAGCCGCAGCTGGCCATCGCGCACTTCACCATCCCCTGCGAGACGCCCAACATCATCGAGAGCAAGAGCTTCAAGCTCTACCTCAACAGTTTCAACAACAGCCAGTTCGCCAGCGTCGACGCGGTGCGCGAGCGCCTGCGTGCCGACCTGTCGGAGGCTGCGTGGCGCGGCAGCGACCAGCAGGCCACCATCGGCGTGACCCTGCTGGCGCCCGACATGTTCGACCGCGAGCCGGTGCACGAGCTCGACGGCCTCGACCTCGACCGCCTCGACATCGAGTGCAGTCACTACCAGCCCACGCCCGAGCTGCTGAGCAGCGACGCCACGCAGGCCCCCGTCAACGAGACCCTCACCAGCCGCCTGCTGAAAAGCAACTGCCTCGTCACCGGCCAGCCCGACTGGGGCAGCGTGCAGATCCGCTACAGCGGCCCGCCCATCGACCAGGCCGGCCTGCTCGCGTACATCATCAGCTTCCGAAACCACAACGAGTTCCACGAACCCTGCGCCGAGCGCATGTTCACGGACATCTGGAGCCGCTGCAAGCCGACCAAGCTCGCGGTGTATGCGCGCTACACGCGGCGCGGCGGGCTGGACATCAATCCGTTCCGCACGAGCTGGCCGCAGGCGCTGCCGCCGAACATCCGGACGGCAAGGCAGTAAAGCCCGGGGGGCCGGCCGCCGAAGCCCCTCTTCGGAAACCCCAAACCCGCTGTCGCCCTCCCTGTGGCATTCTGGATTTCGCCCGCGACCCCGCGGGCGAACGAACATCCACAGCAGAGGCAAGCATGGTTGAAGGAAAAGTGGTCGTCGTCACCGGCGCGGGCGGCGGCATCGGGCGCGACATCGCGCTGGCGATGGCGGCGCATGGCGCGAAGGTGGTGGTCAACGACATCGGCGCGGCGCTCGATGGTGCCGGCGGCAGCGCTGGGCCGGCGCAGCAGGTGGCCGACGAGATCCGCGCGGCCGGCGGGCAGGCCGTGCCCAGCACCGACAGCGTGGCCGATGCCGCGAGCGCGGCGCGTATCGTCGAATGCGCCGTAGAGAGCTTCGGGCGCATCGACGCGGTGGTGAACAACGCCGGCATCCTGCGCGACCGCTTCTTCCACAAGATGTCGGTGGACGAGTGGGACTCGGTGCTCAAGGTGCACCTGTACGGCGCGTACTTCACGAGCCGCGCGGCCGCCACGCACTTCAAGGAGCAGAACTCGGGCGCGCTGGTGCACATGACCTCGACCTCGGGCCTCATCGGCAACTTCGGGCAGGCCAACTACGCGGCGGCCAAGCTCGGCATCGTGGCGCTGTCGAAGTCGATCGCGCTGGACATGCAGAAATTCAACGTGCGCTCCAACTGCATCGCGCCCTTCGCCTGGAGCCGCATGATCGGCGCGATTCCCACCGACACCGACGAGCAGCGCGCCCGCGTCGACAAGATCAAGCAGATGACGCCCGCCAAGGTCGCGCCGCTGGCGGTCTACCTTGCGAGCGACGCCGCGGCGGCGGTCAACGGCCAGATCTTCTCGGTGCGCAACAACGAGATCTCGCTCATCAGCCAGCCGCGCCCGGTGCGCTCCATCCACCGCTCGGAGGGCTGGACGCCGCAGAGCATCGCCGAGCACGCCATGCCCGCGATGCGCGCCAGCTTCTTCGAGCTCGACCGCTCGGCGGACGTGTTCAGCTGGGACCCGGTCTGAGGACAAACCCGCACGGGGCGGCGAGCGGGCTCATTCGCCGGACAATGCGCGTTCCGTTTCCCCTTGATACCGGCGCCCGGTGAACCTGCACTTCGACCTGTTCGACCTGAAACTGTTCGTCTACGTGGCGGACGCGCACAGCCTCACGCGCGGCGCGGAGAAGGCCTGCATCTCGCTGGCCGCCGCCTCCACGCGCATCAAGCAGATGGAAGAAGCCGTGGGCGGCAAGCTGCTGCATCGCAGCGCGCAGGGCGTGAGCCTCACGGCGGCGGGGCAGGCGGTGCTCTACCACGCCAAGCGCGTGATGCAGCAGATGGAGCACCTGCGCTGCGACATGCAGGACTTCGGCAAGGGCATCAAGGGCCACGTGCGGGTGTTCGCCAACACCACTTCCATCACCGAATACCTGCCGCAGAAGCTGGCGGGCTTCCTCACGCAGCATCCGGCCGTGCAGGTGGACCTGCGCGAATACCTCAGCGAGGAGATCGTGCGCGCGGTGGCGGACGGCGAGGCCGACATCGGCATCCTCGCGGGCGACGTGCATACGGGCGACTTCGACGCGCGCCCCTTCGGCAGCAACCAGCTCGTGCTGGTGGTGCCTGCCACGCACCGCCTCGCGGGCGCGCCCTCGGTGGCCTTTGCCGACACGCTCGAAGAGCAGCACGTGGGCCTGCACCACGGCAGCGCCATCCACCGCTTCCTGCAGCGCCGGGCCGAACTCGCGGGGCGCGGCTTCAACCCGCGCATCCAGGTCAGCAGCTTCGAGGCCATCTGCCTGATGATCGAGGCGGGTGTTGGCGTCGGCGTGCTGCCGGCGTCGTCGGCGCAGCGGCTGTCGATGGCCATGCGCATCTCGACCGTGGCGCTCAGCGACGCCTGGGCCGAGCGCGAGCTGAAGCTGATCGCGCGCAGCCGCGAGCAGCTGCCAGCCTCCGCGCGCGAACTGTTCGACCACCTCGTCGCGTCATGACGCTCACCCCCAGGCTTCGCGCACTTCGTGTCGCTTCGCCAACCCCCTTGCAGGGGGCAACACCTGCGGCCCGGCAAAGCCGGTTCCGCGGTGTTCCTGACCTTGGCCGTGGCGAGCGAGCGCATCGTGGGCGATACATCGGCTCCTCGAAACACCTGAACGACGGGGGCGCATGTCCGCCGACCTGAAGTCGCTGCGCCTGTTCGTGACCGTGGCCGATCACGGCAGCATCAGCGAGGGCGCCAAGCGCTGCCACATCGCGCTCGCGGCGGCCAGCAAACGAATCTCCGACCTCGAAGCCCGCGCGCGGCTGCCGCTGCTGGTGCGCCATGCGCGCGGCGTCACGCTCACCTCGGCGGGCCACGGGCTGCTGCTGCATGCGCGCGCCGTGCTCTCGGCCATGGACCGGCTGGGCGCCGAACTCGACGACTTCCAGAACGGCGTGGCCGGCGTGGTCAGCATCACGGCCAATGCGTCGACCATCGCGCAGTTCCTGCCGGCGCAGATCGGCTCCTTCCTGCGCCTGCACCCTGTGCTGAAGATCGATTTGCAGGAGCGCGCCAGCACCGAGGTGGTGAAGGCGGTGCAGGCGGGTCTTGCCGACATCGGCGTGATCGAGGGCAACACGCCCGCCGACGGCCTCGAATGCCTGCCCTACCGCACCGACGAGCTGGCCGTGGTGGTTGCGCGCGACCATCCGCTGGCGCGGCGCAGGCGCATCGGCGTGGACGAGGTGCTGCGCCACGACCACATCGTGGTGCGCGAAGGCACGGCCCTGCACCGAGTGCTGCTGGCCGCCGCTCTGGAGGCCGGCGTGCCGCTGAAGGTGCGCATGCAGGTGGGCAGCTTCGACATGGTCTGCCGCATGGTGGAGCAGGGCGTGGGCATCGGCGTGCTGCCCTATGCGGCCATCCTGCCGCAGCTGCAGATACTGAAGCTGCGCTGCCTGAAGCTCGACGCGCCGTGGGCGCTGCGCCGGCACCTGCTGTGCGTGCGCAGGCAGCAGGACCTGACGGTGGCCGCGCGCTCGGTGCTGGAGCACCTGGGTTTGCCCGACTGAGCTGCCGGATCCGTCGAGCCTTCGCGCCGCGCGAAGCCTCGCTCCCGCCAAAAACGAATTGTTCTCCGGCGGCGCGCGCGCAAAGATGCGCGCTCCAGCAAAGGAGACAGACTTGAAGATCGTTCGCGTCAGCGCCACGCCGCTGAACATTCCCGTCACCATCGACGTGGTCGGCCTGAACAAGCAGACCTCGCTGTCGCTGTGCCTCACCGAGATCGAGACCGACA
Source organism: Variovorax sp. CAN15 (assembly GCF_030462475.1). Taxonomy (GTDB): domain Bacteria; phylum Pseudomonadota; class Gammaproteobacteria; order Burkholderiales; family Burkholderiaceae_C; genus Variovorax. The sequence continues at coordinate 7,078 of NZ_JASMRZ010000012.1, read as the reverse complement.
CCGGCCTCGTCGGCCACGGCATGACGGCCATCACCGAGGAGGAAATCATCGCCGCCGCCGTGCGCGAGGTGGCCGGCCCCGCGCTGGTCGGCGAAGACCCGATGGCCACCGAGCGCCTGTGGGAAAAGCTCTATTGGCTGCTCTCGCCGCGCGGCCAGACCGGCTACGCGAGCCACACCATCGCCGCGCTCGACATCGCGCTGTGGGACATCAAGGCCCGTGCGCTCGGCCAGCCGCTGTGGCGCCTGCTGGGCGGCGCGCGCGCGAAGGTGCCGGTGTACGCCACCTTCGGCTTCGGCTTCTTCGAGCGCGACCAGCTCGCGGCTGCCGCCAAGCTGTGGGTGTCGCAGGGCTTCCAGCGGCTGAAGATGACCGTGGGCAACCACGCGCTCGCGCGCCGCGACGAACCTCGGCCGCTCGACGAAGTCATCGCGGAAGACGTGCGCCGCGTCGCCGCCGTGCGCGAGGCCGTGGGCCCCGATGTCAAGCTCTACGTCGACGCCAACTGCGGCCTCGACCTGTTCCACGCCACCGAGCTGGCACACCGCATCGAGCCCTACGGCATCAGTTTCTTCGAGGAGCCGCTCACGCAGAACGACGTGCGCCAGATGGCCCAGCTGCGCTCGCGCACCCGCATTCCGCTGGCCTGCGGGCAGAACGAGGGCCTGGCCTTCCGCTTTCGCGACCTGCTGGTGAACCAGGCCGCCGACGTGCTGCAGCCCAACGTGACCATCTCGGGCGGCTACTCGCAGGTGCTGAAGATCGCCGGCATGGCGCAGGCCTTCAACGTGCCCATCGACAACGGCGGCGCATGGCCCTTCCACAACATGCACCTGCACGCGGGCGTGTCGAATGGCGGACTGGTCGAGTACCACTACGTCGCGGTGCAGATGCTCAAGCAGATCTTCGACGGCCTGCCCGTGCCCGACCAGGGCTGGCTCACGCTGCCCGAGACACCGGGCCTGGGCTTCGCGCCGAACGCGGATCGCGTGCGCGAGCTGGCGAAGCTGCCGACCTCGCACGGCAAGGGCAAGGCCTGAGCCACACTTTCTTCCCACACGACCGCGCCGCGACAGACGGCCGGCGTCCGACACAGACAACGGAGACATGATGAAAGCCAGACAAGCGATTCGACCGCCCGCGCGCCGCCATGCATTGCGCGCGATGGCCGCCCTCGGACTCATGGGTGCCCTCGCGGCGCCCATGGCCTGGGCCCAGGCCCAGAAGTACCCCGACAAGCCCATCCGCCTCATCGTCGGCTATTCGGCCGGCGGTGGCGTCGACGCGGTAGCGCGCCTGCTCGGCACGCGGCTGTCGAATGTGCTGGGCCAGCAGGTGCTGGTGGAGAACCGCACCGGCGCCACCGGCCTCATCGCAGCCGATTTCGTCGCCAAGGCGCCGCCCGACGGCTATACGCTGATGATGGGCGACAGCGCCTTGCTCGCCGCCAAGCTGCTGCAGCCGAAGATCGCGCTGGACCCGCTCACCAGCTTCAAGCCGGTGGCGGGGGCCTTCATCTCGCCGCTGATGATCGTGGCCGGCAACGATTTCCCCGCGAAGACGCCGGCCGAGCTGGTGAAGGAGCTCAAGGCCAACGCCTCGCGCTACTCGTACGCCACCTCGGGCGTGGGCACGGTGCAGCACCTGGGCTTCGAGATGCTCAAGCAGGCCACGGGCAGCCAGGTGGTGCACGTGCCGTATCGCGGCGCCGCGCAGATCGTGCCCGACGTGATCGGCGGCCAGATTCCCCTCGGCGTGGTGAGTGCCACCGCCGGCATGGCGCAGGCCAAGGCGGGCAAGCTGCGCGCGCTGGCGATGATGAACACCGCCAAGCTCGAAGGCGCGGAAAGCGTGCCGCCGCTGGCCGATGCCCTGCCGGGCTTCGACGTGGCGCCGCGCATCTTCGTGCTGGCGCCGGCCGGCACGCCCAACGACATCGTCGACAAGCTGTCGGCCGCGGTGAAATCGGTGCTCGACACGCCCGAAGCCGGCACCGCGGCTGCCGCCCAGGGCACGCTGCGTGCCTACTCGACGCCGGCCCAGCTCGGCAAGGACATGGCGGCGGAGACTTTGCGGTGGAAAAAGATCATCGCGGACCAGCACATCGTGGCCGAGGGGAGCTGAGCATGGCGCAGCCTCATCTGGGCCTGATCGTGCCGCCGGCGGCGGGCGCGGTGCCGGTGGACGGTCCGCTGCTGTACGGCGAGCGCATCCGCTTCAGCGCGCTCGGGCTGGGCCTGGGCGAGATCTCCACGCGCGGCTATCTGGACGTGATCGATTCGGTGGTCGGGAAGGCCGTGGCGCTCAAGGAGGAGGGCGTTTCCGCGATCTCGCTCATGGGAACCTCGCTGAGCTTCTTTCGCGGCGCCGACTTCAACCGCCAGCTCGAGATCGAGATGGCGCGCGCCACCGGCCTGCCTTGCACCACCATGAGCAACGCCATCGTCAACGGGCTGCGGCACCTGAAGGTGCGGCGCGTGGCGGTGGCCACGGCCTACATCGACGAGGTCAACGCGCAGCTGCGCCGCTACCTGGAGCACAGCGGCTTCGAGCCACTGGCGCTCGAAGGCCTGTCGATCTCCGACGTGCAGGCCGTGGGCAAGGTGCCGACCAAGGCGCTGGTGGACCTTTGCGTGAAGGTGTTCGAGGCCAGGCCGGGCGCCGACGGCATCCTGATCTCCTGCGGCGGACTGGTCACGCTCGATGCGGTGCGCGAGGTCGAGGAGCGCCTGCAGGTGCCCGTGGTGTCCAGCTCGCCCGCCGGCTTCTGGGACCTGGCGCGCACCGCGGGGCTCGATGCGCGCTCGCCGGGCTGCGGCCGGCTCTTCGCCTGGACCGCGCCGGCCTGAACGGTTTCAGGCCAGCCAGAGTCCCACGCGCGGCGTGTCGGCCAGCTGCCAGATGCGCTGGCACAGCGCCTTGGCTTCCTCCGCCGTCGCGCCTTCGCCGTAGTGCGCGAGGCGCTGCATCTTGTCCTCGATCTCGACGCGGCTCAGGCTGTTGCCGGGGTCGCCCTTGGGCTCGTCGACGCGGCCCTGCAACGTGCGGCCGTCGGCGGTCCGCACGCTGACCTTGCCGATCCAGCGTGCGGGGTAGGCGGTGTCCACCTCCTCGTCGAGCTGCATCGTCACCTTCTCGCGGAAGGCCGAGACCTCGGGCGCGAGGAAGTCGCGGTCGAACTCGCCCAGGCCCGCGCGGCCGTGCACCGCGATCAGACCCAGCACCGTGCCCATCGAGAACTTGCCCTGGTGAACCGTGGCGGGCACGTCCACACGGCCCAGCACGTCGATGGCGCCCTGGTGCACGTGCGTGGTCACGCCCGACACGTCGGCAGGCTTCAGCTTGTTCTGCGTCATCACCTGCAGCAGCGCGTCGGCGGCGGGATGGGTGTGGCGGCAGGAGGCGTGGTACTTGAAGGAGGTCTCGGCCAGTGTCCAGCGCGTGCCGAGGCCGTCGGTGAGCCTGGCCGGGTCGGCGTCGCTGGACATGCCCACGCCCAGGCCCTGCGCGCCTTCGAGGATCTTCGCGGCGCCCGTGAAGCCGTCCTGCGCGAGGTAAGCCGACATCAGGCCGCTGGCGGCGGCGTGCGCGCAATGCAGCTGCTTGGAATCGGCCGCGTCGCGCAAAAACTCCCACACACCGGCCGACTGCGTGCCGGCCGAGCCGAAGGCGTGCAGCATCTGCCGCGGCGTTAGCTCCAGCAGCCGGCCCACCGCCGCGGCTGCGGCGAGCGTGCCGGCCGTCGCGGTCGTGTGGAAGGTCTTGTAGTGCGAGCGGCCGAGGAATTCGCCGACTCGGATGCCGACCTCATAGCCCGCGACAACGGCCGTGAGCAGTTGCGCGCCGCTCGCGCCGATGCTCTGCGCCACGGCCAGCGCGGGCGCGATGACGACTGCGGCCGGGTGGAACACCGAGCCGTTGTGCACGTCGTCCTGCTCCACGAAATGCGAGGCGGCCGCGTTGACCAGCGCCGCGAAAACCGGCGAGGTGGTGCGGCGCGAAGTCAGCAGCTCGCTGGGGCCCTCGGCGGGGCCCATCATCTGCGCGAATCGTTCGATGCTGCGCACCGGCCGTGCGGTGCGCGCGGCGAGCACGGAGCCCAGCCAGTCGAGCATCAGGTCCTCGGTGCGGCGAAGCACGGGGGCGGGGATGGCGTCGAACCTCAGCTCGGCGGCGAAAGTCGCGAGCACCTTGCTCGGATGATCAACAGCAGCGGACGTCATGAATGATCCTTTCGTGGAATGCCGCGGAACCGGCTTTGCCGGGCCGCAGGCGTTGCCCCCTGCAAGGGGGGTGGCGAAGCGACACGAAGTGCGCGAAGCCTGGGGGTTAGTCAAAAGGAACGGGGGAGGCCGAGCATGTGCTCCGCCACGTAGCTCAGGATCAGGTTCGTCGAGATCGGCGCCACCTGGTACAGCCGCGTCTCCCTGAACTTGCGCTCGATGTCGTATTCGCAGGCGAAGCCGAAGCCGCCGTGGAATTGCAGGCAGGCGTTGGCCGCCTCCCAGCTCGCCTTGGCCGCGAGGTACTTCGCCATGTTGGCCTGCGCGCCGCAGGGCTGGTGCGCGTCGAAGAGGCGGCAGGCCTCGTAGCGCATGAGGTTGGCCGCCTCCACCTCGATGAAGGACTCGGCGATGGGGAACTGCACGCCCTGGTTCTGGCCGATGGGCCGGCCGAACACCACGCGTTCCTTCGTGTACTTCGTGACCCGGTCGATGAACCAGTAGCCGTCGCCGATGCACTCGGCCGCGATCAGCGTGCGCTCGGCGTTCAGCCCGTCGAGGATGTACTTGAAGCCCTGGCCTTCCTCGCCGATGAGGTTCTCGGCCGGGATCTCCAGGTTCTCGAAGAACAGCTCGTTGGTCTCGTGGTTGACCATGTTGAGGATGGGCCGTACCTCGAGCCCCTTGCCGATGGCCTCGCGCAGGTCGACGATGAAGATCGACATGCCTTCCGACTTCTTCTTCACCTCCGAAAGCGGCGTGGTGCGCGCCAGCAAAATCATCAGGTCGGAGTGCTGGATGCGCGAGATCCACACCTTCTGGCCGTTGACCACGTAGCGGTCGCCCTTCTTCACGGCGGTGGTCTTGATCTTCGTGGTGTCGGTGCCGGTGGTGGGCTCGGTCACGCCCATGGACTGCAGGCGCAGCTCGCCGTTGGCGATCTTCGGCAGGTAGGCGCGCTTCTGGGCCTCGCTGCCGTGGCGCAGCAGCGTGCCCATGTTGTACATCTGGCCGTGGCAGGCGCCGGAGTTGCCGCCGCAGCGGTTGATCTCTTCCATGATCACCGAGGCCTCGGTCAGGCCCAGGCCCGAGCCGCCGTACTCCTGCGGGATCAGCGCGGCCATCCATCCGGCCCTGGTGAGCGCGTCGACGAATTCGGCAGGGTAGCCGCGCGCTTCGTCGATCTTGCGGAAGTAGGCGTCGGGAAACTGCGCGCACAGGTCGCGCACCGCGTCGCGGATGTCGGGAAAGTTCTTGTCGTTGGCGTTGTTCATCGATTTCTGCTCAATCCTGGCGGGGGCCGCCCGCTTCCTTTTCCACGCGCTGCCAGATCTCGATGGCCATCGGGTCGTCGATCTCCTCCAGGATGTGGCCCACGAGGCCGATGGCGCGCGCCATCACGCCGAAGCCGCGGATGATCTTCCAGGGAAAGCCGAACTCGGCCGCGATCGCACCGATGGCGCCGGTGGCGTTGATCGGCAGCGATTTGCCCGAGACGCGCTCGGCTTCTTCCTGCACCGCCTGCATCAGCGCGACATAGTGCGTGGAAAGCCCGTTCTCCGCCGCGATCTGGAAGAGACGCGGCGTGCGCGGGTCGATGGGCTTGTGCAGCGGATGGCCCAGCCCCGGCACGATCAGCTTGCGCGCGCGGTGGTCGGCCACGATGTCCCTGGCCATGTCGGCCAGCGGGCGCGAGGGCTTCTCGCCGAAGGGAATGGCCTCGTAGAGCATCTTCGCCGCGCCCTCGGTGCTGCCGACGAACACCGTGCCCAGTCCGCACAGGCCGGCCGCCACGGCCGCCTGCAGCGCCTCGGGCGCGCCTGCGTAGGTGAGGCGCGCGGCCAGCGCGCTGGGCGTGACGCCGTGCTCCACCAGCGTGACGACGATGGCGTTGAAGGTCACCGACTCCTGCGGCGTGGGGATGCGCCCGGTCAGCTCCAGGAAGGCCATGTCGCCGAGGTTGAGGTGGCCGAGGATCTCCGAGGGCAGGTCGCGCCCGCGCACGGTGATCCTGTCGGGCGTGCTGTGGCCCAGCTCGGTGTGCAGGGATTTCTTGATCTTGGTGGTCATGGGGGCGAATCTAGCCCCACGCGCGCGCAGCGGCTCTCTGATTGCGAAACCCTCCCTTCGGCAAATGCAAATGCCGCTTTGCGGGGGCTTCTGTCACGCTGCGGCGATGGATCTGGAATCACTTGCCGCCGTGCGCGAATCCGCGCTGGACTACTTCAATCGCAGCCGTGCCCTGCAGCGTCGGCGCGCTCGCATGGAGCGCCCCGGCACCGACGAGGCCGACGAGGCCGAGGGCTGGCAGGACATCGCCGCGCTCGGCTGGCCCGGCATGCTGGCGCCCGAATCGGCCGGCGGGCTCGCGCTGGGGCTCGACGGCGCGGCGGAAATCTTCCGCGCGGCGGGCGAGCATGCGGCCCCCGAGCCGCTGCTTGCCGTGGCGGGGCTCGGCGCGCTGCTGCTGGCACGGCTGGGAACGCCCGGCGCCGACGCCTTGCTCGCCGAACTGGTCGCGGGCCGCAGCCTGCCCGCGCTGGCCTGGCAGGAGAGCGCGGGCGATCTGAGCGCGGTGCCGTTGGCCTGCGGCTGCGAGCGTCGCTCTGGCGGCGGCGTGCTGCTGCAGGGCGAGAAGCTCATGGCGCTGCCCGGCGCGGCCGCCAGCGGCTGGCTGGTGTCGGCGCGCGGCGAGGACGACGCGGTGCTGCTGTGGGTGCCGCGCGGCACCGAAGGCGTGAGCGAGACGCCCGTGCCGCTGATCGACGGCAGCCAGGCCTCGAACCTGCGCTTCGAGCAGGTCGCGCTGCCGGCCGGCGCGGTGCTTGCCGAAGGACCGGCCGCGCAGGAGGCGC
>NZ_JASMRZ010000119.1 GCF_030462475.1 Variovorax sp. CAN15 | reverse complement strand
CTCTCGGGCCGGCCGTAGAGCTGCTCGGGCGTGCCGCGCTGGGCGATCACGCCGTGGTCCATCACGATGATCTGGTCGCTCACCGCCAGCGCCTCGCTCTGGTCGTGCGTGACGTGGATGGTGGTCTCGGTCGGGCCGTACAGGTTCTGCAAGGTGGCGCCGCCCAGGCGCCGCAGCGTTTCCCTCTGCGTCTGCGCGGGCATGGCCTCCCCGCCCACGATGATGTGCTTGAGCCGCGTGCTGGCCTCGATGCCCGGATGCGCCAGGAAGGCCTGCAGCATCGAAGGCACGAAGTTCAGCGTGGTGACCTGGTGGTGCTGGATCAGCTGCACCAGCCGCTCGGGGTCGCGGTGATCGCCGGGGTTGGCGATCACCAGCCTCGCTCCGGTGGTCAGGGGCCAGAACATCTCCCACACCGACACGTCGAAGCCGAATGGCGCCTTGTGCAGCACGGTGTCGTCGTGCGCCAGGCCATAGGCCCGCTGCATCCAGGCCATGCAGCTGTGCAGCGCCTCGTGGCGCACCGCAGCGCCCTTGGGCTTGCCGGTGGAGCCGGAGGTGTAGATGACGTAGGCCAGGCTCTCGCCGTGCAGCGGGACCTGCGGGTCGGTGTCGGGTTCGCTCGACAGGTCGAGGGTGTCCAGTTGCAGTTGCACGAGTCCTGCGTTCGTCGCGATGTGCTCGCGCGTGGCGAGGTGCGTGAGCAGCAGTCCGATGCCGCTGTCCTGCACCATGTAGGCCAGGCGCTGTGCCGGGTACTCCGGGTCCAGCGGCAGGTAGGCGCCGCCGGCCTTCAGGATCCCGAGGATGCCCACCATCATCTCGACGGAGCGCTCCATCACGATGCCCACGCGCATGTCGGGCCTGACGCCCAGCGCGATCAGGCGATGCGCAAGGCGGTTGGCGCGGCCGTCGAGTTCGGCGTAGCTCAAGGCCGCGTCTGCGAACAACACCGCCGTCGCCTCGGGCCGCAGCCGCGCATGGCGCGCGATGCTGCGGTGCACCGGCTGCGCATCCGGCTCCAGCTGCGTGTTCACGCTCCAGCATGCGAGCTGCGCCTTCTCCGGCGCTCCCATCAGATCGATCTCACCGATCGTGCGATCGGCATCGCGAGCCAGTGCATCGAGGATCGCCGCGTAATGCCCCGCCATCCGCTCGATGGTCTGCGGATCGAACAGCTCTCGGGCGTAGTGAAAGTTCAACCGCACCTGGCCCCGGCCGTCCTCGACCGCGCCCAGCGTCAGTTCGAACTGTGCCGCCTGATCGCCGAACTCCCAGGTCTGCAATGCAAGGCCGGGCAGATTGTCCAGCGCGCTGTGGTCCTGCTGCAGATGGTTGAACATCACCTGGAACAGCGCAGCCGTGCTCAGGCTGCGCTCGGGATTCAGGGCTTCGACCAGTTGTTCGAACGGCAGGTCCTGATGCGCCTGCGCACCCAGCGCAGCCTCGCGGGTGGCGGCAAGCGCTTCGTGCAGCCGGGTCCGGCTGCCGAGCACGTTGCGCATCACCTGCGTGTTCACGAAGAATCCGATGACGCGTTCCGACTCCACGCGGTGCCGGTTGGCGATCGGTACGCCGACCCGCACATCCTGCAGCCCGGTGTAGCGGCTCAGAAGCACCTGGAAGCCGGTGAGCAGCACCATGAACAGCGTCGCTCCCTGTGCCTGCGCACGCCGGCGCAGCGACTCGACCAGCGACGGCGACAACGCCGTTTCGTGGCGTGCCGCGCGGTACTTTCCGTCGGCACGCCGCATGCGATCCACCGGCAGTTGCAGCACCGGGTGCTCGGTGCCCAGTTGCGTCTTCCAGTAATCGAGCTGCCGCTCCTGTTCGCCCGCCTCGAGCCAGTGGCGCTGCCAGATCGCGTAGTCGGCGTACTGGACCGGCAACGCATCGCGTGCCGGCACCCTGCCCAGCACTCGTGCCTGGTATCCAGCGACGAACTCGTCCACGACGATGCGCATCGACCATCCGTCGGACACGATGTGATGCATCACGACCGCCAGCATGTGCGCCTCGGCGTCCATGCGGATGAGCACGACGCGAAGCAGCGGGCCAGTGGTCAGGTCAAAAGGCGCCTCCGCAATGCGCCGCGCCTCCTCGCACGCAGAGGCCTCGCGCTCGGTGTCCGGCAGGTAGGTCAGGTCGACCAGCGGAATGTCCAGTGCCGCATGCGCCTGCACGCGCTGCTCGACCTCTCCTTCGGCGTTCACGCCGAACACGGTCCGCAGCGATTCGTGGCGCGCAACCAGCGCGTCGAAGCTCTCCTTGAGCGCCTCGATGTCGAGCCGCCCGTCGAGCCGCAATCCACCAGAAATGTGGTACGCCGAGCTGTCCGGCTCCAGCTGCCACAGAAACCACTGCCGCATCTGCGCATACGAAGGCGGGCACGCGGCCCGCACGGCCTCGTCGCGCGCAACGATCGGAAACTGCCCGATCGTGAGGCCCTCGGCACGGATCTTTTGATACACCGCGCGGCGCTGCGCCGGGGTCAGGCGCAGGAAGCGCCGGCCGATGTGGTCGTGGGTGGCCGTGATTTCCATCAGGTGGTCTCGAGGCTGTCAATGAAGGAGTCGACGTCGGACAAGGCTTGCGCGTGCGATTTGCGTACACACGCCAGCGAAATCGACCGGGCCATGTCCATCAGGACGGGGTGCCGAAAAATGTCCTTGACCGTGAGGTCGGCATGCATGGCGGCCTGCACGCGGGCCACGACCTGCATCGACATGAGCGAATGGCCGCCAAGCTCGAAGAAATGATCGTTGCGGCCGACGCGCTCCACACCCAACACTTCGGACCAGATTCGCGCCAGCGCGCTCTCCGCGTCGCCTTGCGGCGGGACATAGGCGCGTTCGCTGTCGAAGCCGGGTATGGGCAACGCCTTTCGGTCAACCTTGCCGTTCGCGTTCAACGGCAGCGCATCCAGCACCACGACGGCGCCAGGCACCATGTACTCCGGCAGCACGCGGCCCAGTCGCGAGCGCACCTGGGCGGTGTCGATCGCCTGCCCCGCCCGCGCGGACAGATAAGCCACGAGCATCGTCGCGCCTGCGTGCTCCCTGGCCACGACGGTGGCCTCTCGAACCTCCGGCTGCGCGAGCAGTTGCGCCTCGATCTCCCCCAGTTCGATGCGGAAGCCCCGCACCTTCACCTGCTGGTCGATGCGCCCGAGGTACTCCAGCTGGCCTCGCGCGGTCCAGCGCACCAGATCGCCGGTGCGGTAGAGCCGGTCGCCGCCTTCCATCGCGATGAAGCGCTCCGCCGTGAGGGCCGCGCGATCGAGGTAGCCGCGCGCCAGGCCGGCGCCCGACACATGCAGCTCCCCGGCCACGCCGACCGGCACCGGATTCAGCCGCGCATCGAGCACCTGCAGGCCCAGGTCGGGAATGGCGGTGCCGACAGGGCTACGCTGTTGCCCCAGGTCCGCCACAGTGATCCGGCGGTAGGTCACGTGAACCGTGGTTTCGGTGATGCCATACATATTGATCAGTTGGGCCTGCTGGTCTCCGTGGTGCTCGATCCACGTGCGCAAGCGTTGCGGCTCCAACGCCTCTCCGCCGAAGATCACGGTGCGAAGCGACAGGCCTCCTTCATGGGCCTGAGGCAACGCAACCAACTGGCCGAATGCCGACGGCGTCTGGTTGAGCACCGTCACCCGCTGATCGCGCAGCAGTCGAAGGAAGTCGGCGGGCGAGCGGCTCWCCCAGAAAGGCACCACGACCAACCTGCCACCGGTGCAAAGCGCTCCGAAAATCTCCCAGACCGAGAAGTCGAAGGCGTACGAATGGAACATGGTCCACACGTCCTGCGGCCCGAACTGGAACCATGGCTCGGTAGCGGAGAGCAACCGGGTCACGTTGCGATGGCACAGTTGCGCGCCCTTCGGCTTGCCAGTGGAGCCTGAGGTGTAGATCACGTAGGCCAGGTTGTCGCCGTTCAACGGAACCTCGGGATTGGTTGCCACGTATTCGCCAGCATCCGACGCATCGACCGCCAGCGTGGAGATGCCCGCAGGCAGTCGCATGCGATCCTGCAGATGAGCCTGGGTGAGAACCAGCGCAAGCCCGCTGTCGTCCACCATGCAGGCGATGCGGTCGGCCGGGTACTCCGGGTCCAGCGGCACATAGGCGCCCCCCGCCTTCAGGACCGCAAGAAGCGCGACCACCAGTTCGACACCTCGTTCCAGCATCACGCCGACCTTGGTCTCGGGCCGCACACCGTTCTCGATCAGCCGATGTGCCAGCCGGTTGGCTCGCTGGTTGAGCTCGTGATAGCTGAGCGCTTCGTTCTCGAAAATCACCGCGACGGTGTCGGGGTTCGCCGCAGCTCGCGATTCGATCAGGCCGTGCACGGTGGCCGCTTCTGCCCGGCCTTGAGCACAGGCGCTCCATTCCGCGAGTTGCGCGTGCTCCGTCTCATCGAGCAGCGGCAGATCCCCCAGCACGCATGCCGGCTCGGCCACGAAGGCACGGAGCACGCGCTGGTAATGGCCCGCCAGCCGCCTGATCGTCTCCGGCTCGAACAGTTCCGACGCGTAGCGGAACGCTGCACGGATACAGCCGTCTTCGCATTCGATGGTCTCCAGGATCAGCTCGAACGGCGCGGCGCGCTCCGCCAGGTCGATGCGGCGCACTTGCAGGCCGGGCCATCCGCTCAGCGGCCTGTCGCCCTCGCCCAGATGGTTGAACATGACCTGGAACAGCGGCGATCCGCCGTGTACGCGGTCCGGTCGCAGCGCCTGGACGAGCCGCTCGAAGGGCAGCTCCTGGTTCGCCTGCGCTTCGAGCGAAGTGTCGCGCACCTGTGCCAGCAGCTCGGACAGGCGCATATGTCCATCCAGACGCGCATCCATCACCACGGTGTTGATGAAGGCGCCCACCACTCCCGCCGTCTCGGGCCGGTTGCGGCCTGCCACGGGCACGCCGATGCGGATCTCGTCCTGCCCGGTGTAGCGGAAGAGCAAGGCGTGGAAAGCCGCAAGCAACACCTGAAACAAGGTGCCGCCCTGCTCCCGGGCCTGCCGCTTCAGTTCGCGCGCCAGCTCTACCGGTACTTCGCGCAGGTGCTGCGCTGCGCTGTACTTCGCATCGGCCGAACGCGGCCGATCGGTCGTGAGCTCCAGCACCGGCTGGCTGCCACCGAGCCGCCGCTGCCAGTAAGCCATCTGCCGCTCGCCCTCGGCGCCTTCGACCCAGTTGCGCTGCCATGAGGCGAAGTCGACATAGCGGATCTCGGGCTCGGGCATGGCGATGGTTCGTGCCGCCCCAACACGCTGCGCGTAGAGGCGCGCCAGATCATCCAGGATCAACTCGACCGACCAAGCATCGGAACCGATGTGGTGCATGGTCAGCAGCAGTTGATGGTCTTCATCGCCCATCTTCAGCAAGGTGCCGCGCAGCAACGGGCCGGCCGTGAGGTCGAAGGGCGTGCGGCAGACCTCGCGCACGATCTCGCCGTAGCGCAGTTCGAGGGCGTTGGCGTCCAGCGCGCTCAGATCGACGAAGGGAATCGCGAGCGTGCTCGTGGGCTCGACGCGCTGCTCGGGTACACCGTGAGGGCCTGCCCTGAAGACGGTACGCAGCGTGTCGTGGCGCATCGCAAGCGCATGCACCGCATCCTGGAGCGCGGCAACTTCCAGCGGCCCGGAGAAGCCCAGGCCGCCGCCAACGTGATAGGCAGTATTGCCCGGATCAAGCTGCCACAGGAACCACTGCCCCTGCTGGGCGAAGGAAACTTGCACGGCAGCGCCGTCGTCCAAGCTGCGCACGATGGCATCGCGCTGTGGGCGTGCGGGCGCTGCGGTCGTGTCATCGCCGCGCCGCAGCCGCCGCTGCAGCGCACTCAGTTGCGCCGGGGACAGCTTTGCCCGGCGCTCGAAAAGATCCTTGCTTTGGCTCATGATGGAAATCCCGTGGTGGACCTGGCGATGTCCGAGACATCGGTCTTCGCAGCTTCGGACTCGGCCTCGCGCTCGATCTCCTCGATCAGCCGCATCTCGACCAGCACCGCCAGTTCGGCGATGGTGGGTGCCTTGAAGAAGGCGGCCGGATGCAGCTCGACGCCAAAGGCCTTGCGCACACGCGCCAGCAGCCGGATCGCGAGCAGCGAATCGCCGCCGAGTTCGAACAGGTTGTCGTCCGCGCCCACGGGTGCGATGCCGAGCGCTTCGCGCCACAGATCGGCCAGCCCCTCTTCGAGGTCTCCCTCGGGCGCGCGGTAGGCCGTCGACAGCACCGGTCGCGAATGGCTGGCGCGGTTTTCGGCGGCGGGTGGGGCGCCGGCGTCCAGCGCGTCAAGCAGGCCTTCGAGCGGGCGCAGGCGCGGTGCCAGCGGCGTGATCGACACCACGGTCTGCGGCAGGTCGGGGCCGTTGGCGATTCGCTCGAAAGCCAGCACGCCGGTGCGCTCGTCCAGGCCGACGCCCTCGGGCATGTCCATGTCGACGGCCACGCCCACGTCGCGCCAGGCGTCCCAGTTCACCGAGAAGACCGGCAATGAAGAGTGGCGCCGGTGCGCGTGCGCGAAGGCATCGAGGTAGGCGTTGGCCGCGGCATAGTCGCTGCGGCCGAGGCCTCCGATGAGGCTGGCGACCGAAGAGCAGAACAGCACGAAGTCGAGCGGTTCGGCGCGCAATGCGTCGAGCAGTGCGATCGTTCCAGCAACCTTGGGTGCGAACGCGGCTTCGACCAGCGCCCGCGAGCGCTGCGCGATCATTCCGCGGCCAGGCTGCACGACCGCGTGGACCACGCCGTTCACCGGACCGAAGCGCGCATGGACCTCGGCCAATGCGTTGCGCAGCTGCACCGGGTCGGTGACGTCTGCCGCCACCGCCAGCACCTGCGCGCCAATGGCTTCGAGATCGATCAGTTGCTGCAGCCTGCGCCGCAGCGAAGCGGGCTGGTCCGTGGCCGAGGCAAGGCGCTCCCAGTCGGCGCGCGCGGGCAGCGGCGTGCGGCCCATCAGCACGAGCTTCGCCTGCCAGTGCTTGCCGAGATGGCGCGCCATCGCCAGGCCGACGCCACCCAGCCCGCCGGTGATGAGATAGACGCCGCCCTGGCGCAGGCGCTGCATTCCCGTTGCCTGCGCGGGCACCGGCTCGTAATGCTTGGTCCAGCGGTGCGCGCCCCGGTAGGCGACGACGAAATCGTCGGCCGAAGAACCGGCCTCTTCCGCGACGCGGCGCACAAGATCGGCTTCGGCCGCGCTTTCCGGCGCGGGCAGTACCACATCGACGACACGGCATGTCACGGAGGGCGACTCCTGCTCCAACACCTTGGCGATGCCGAGCACAGTGGCTTTTTCGGGCGCGAAGGGCTCGGTGCCCGCCACGTCCTCGACACGGTCGGTGACCACGGTGAGTGCCAGCGGTGGGCGGGTTGCGGCACCGACGGCATCGAGCGCCTGGGCCAATGCGAGCAGGCTGAAGTAGCCCGCCTCGAAGATCGCCCCGTGCGTCGCCGGAGCCGGCTTGTCGCCGTCGAGGCTCCAGAGATGGAAAACGCGCGCGACAGGGCCAGCCTCGGCTTCGACTTCGCGCAGCAGGGCTTCGTGGTCGGCGCGCTCGGCCGCACGCATCGTGTACTGGTGCTGCGCCGTGCGCGCGAACTTCTTGCCGCGCAATGCCAGCACGACCTGATCGCCCCGGGCGCGCAGCATGCGCGCCAGCGCGTCGGTGAAGCTGCCGGCATCGCCGAGGATCAGCGTGCAGCCCTGGGGCACGGCTTTCGCTTCGGATGGCGGTGCGGCCATGGTGCGCCGCCACGCCGGCGCATAGAAGAGCTCCGACCCGGACGACGACGAAGACGTCTGCACGGCCTCGCCGGCTTCGGTCCAGTAGCGTCGGCGCTGGAAAGCGTAGGCCGGCAGCGGCACGCGGCGGCGCACGGCGCCTTCGCGTGCAGCCTCCCAGTCGATCGCCACGCCAGCGGTCCACAGGCTTGCGACAACGTTCGCAAGCTGCTGCTCGTTGCGTGCATGCTGCTGCGGATGGGCCTGGCTGGCCAAGATGCCGGCGGCTGACTGGCTGTCGGGGTGCTGGCGCGCGAGGCCGGCGAGCGTTTCGCCAGGCCCGACTTCGAGCAGCACCCGCCCCGGCGTGGCGAAGACACCGCGCAGGCCGTCGACGAAGCGCACCGTGCCGCGCAGGTGCCGTCCCCAATAGGCGGGACTCGTCGCTTCCTCCGCGGTGATCGGCCGGCCGGTAAGGTTCGACATGAAGGGAACACCTGGTGCCTGGCGCGGCACCGAGGCGATCAGGCGTTCGAGCTCCGAGACGACGGGGTCGGCCAGGCGCGAGTGCGCGGCAATGGACACATGCAGCCGGCGCGGCTGGTGCCCAAGGGCGCGCAGCGCGTCTTCGGCGCTCGCGATGGCATCGACCGGCCCCGCGAGCACGCACAGTTGCTCGGCGTTCACGGCCGCCAGGTCGCAGCCGTTCGAGAGACAGGGCGCGAGTTCGGCCTCGGCCAGCGGCACCGCGGTCATGGCGCCGGGCGCCATGACCTGCATCAGACGGCCACGCGCGGCGACGATGCGCAACGCGTCCTCGAGCGTGAAAACGCCCGCCAGGCAGGCGGCGACATATTCGCCGAGGCTGTGGCCCAGCATCATCGACGGCGTCACGCCGCGGTGCATCCACCAGCGCGCCATCGCGTACTCGACCGAGAACAGCGCGGGCTGCGCGAACTCGATGCGGGCCAGGCGCTCGTTGGCTGCCTGCTCGTCGCCGTCGGGCGGGAACAGCAGGCCGGGCAGATCGATGCCCGAATCCTGCTTCAGCAATGCGGCACAGCGGTCGAGCGTTTCGCGAAACACAGCGCTGTTGCGATAGAGGGCCTGCCCCATCAGCGCGTGCTGCGTGCCGCCACCCGGGAACAGGAACACCACCCCGGGAGCAGAAGCCGGCGCGCGGGTCGCAGCGACCGTCGGCGAAGCGAGCATTTCCGCAGCCAGCGCAGGCTGGTTGGCCACCACGGCGCTGCGCCAGGCGAAAGCACGCCGCCCTTCCTGCAGCGTGTGGGCCACGTCTTCGAGAGCGTGCTCACCGTGCGATTGCAGATGCGCCGCAAGTTGTACGCGGCCCTGGCCGAGTGCCGCCTCATCCTTGGCCGAAAGGGGCAGCACCTGCCATTGCGAGGTCTTCGCCGTCGCCTGCGCTGCAGGTGCCTCTTCGAGCACCACGTGCACATTGGTGCCGCCGATGCCGAATGAGCTCACGCCCGCGCGGCGCGGCGTGCTGCCTTCCGGCCAGGGCTGGCATTGCGTATTCACATGAAACGGGCTGCCGGCAAAGTCGATCCGCGGATTGGGTTTGCTGAAGTGCAGGCTCGGCGGCAGCGTGCGGTGCTTGAGCGCCATCACGGCCTTGATCAGGCCCGCTACGCCGGCCGCGGCATCGAGGTGGCCGACGTTGGTCTTGACCGAGCCCACGGCACAGAAGCCGCGCCGCTCGGTGTCGGCCCGGAAGGCTTGCGTGAGCGCCGCGATCTCGATGGGGTCGCCCAGCGTGGTTCCGGTGCCGTGCGCTTCGACGTAGCCGATGGTGTCGGCCGAGACACCCGCGATCAGCTGCGCGGCGCGGATCACTTCGGCCTGCCCGTCGATGCTGGGCGCGGTGAATCCCACCTTGGCCGAGCCGTCGTTGTTCGCCGCGCTGCCCTTGATGACAGCGTGGATGGTGTCGCCGTCACGCAATGCCTCGTCGAGCCGTTTGAGCACGACCACGCCCGCTCCGCTGCCGATCACCGTGCCGTCGGCATCGGCGTCGAAGGCTCGGCAATGGCCGTCGCGCGAAAGGATCGCGCCGGCCTGGTAGCGGTAGCCGCCTTCCTGCAGGAGATTGATCCACACGCCGCCGGCAAGCGCCATGTCGCAATCGTGGCTCAGCAGGGCCTGGCAAGCAGTGTGCACGGCCGTGAGCGATGTCGAGCATGCAGTCTGCACGGTAACGGCCGGGCCGCGCAGGTTGAGCTTGTAGGCCACGCGCGTGCACAGCGAGCCGGCGGCGTTGCCGCCCATCAGGCCCAGCAGGTCGGCGATGCCGGTGTGCGCGCCAAGGCCGAAAGCCGGCAGCAGGTTGCGGATCAGGTAGACGTTGGTACCTTCACCCGCATACACGCCGACCTTGCCGGGCCAGCGCTCGGGGTCGCAGCCGGCAAGCTCCAGCGAGGCCCAGGCGCATTCCAGGAAGATGCGTTGCTGCGGGTCGAGGTTCTCGGCTTCGCGAGGCGTATAGCCGAAGAAGCCGGCATCGAACTGGTCGAAGCCATCGAACAGCACACCGGCCTTCACGTAGTCGGGATCGTCCAGCTGAGCCTGCGGCACGCCGCGCTCGCGCAACTGCGCATCGGTGAAGGTCGACACCGACTCGACGCCGTCGCGGATGTTTCGCCAGAACGCATCGACGTCATCGGCGCCGGGAAAGCGCCCGGCCATGCCGACGATGGCGATCTCGAGACCGGTTGGCTCTGCAGCTTCGTTGTAGACGGACATCAGTTGACTCTCTCTGCCGCTTTGCGGCGTTGAAGCATCGCGGCGCGCTGGCGCAGCGCGCGCTCGTCGCCGCCCGCGGCAGATGCGGCGGCGACCTGCGCGCCACCCTGCTCGATCCAGCGGGCCAGCGATTCGACGGTGGGGTACTTGAAAAGGCTGACCAGCGGGAACGTGGCCTCCAGCCTGTCTTCCAGCAGCCGGTGCGCGCGGATGAGCAGCAGCGAATGCCCGCCCAGGTCGAAGAAGTTGTCGTGCAGGCCGACCTGTTCGACCTTCAGCACCTCGGCCCAGATGGCCGCGAGCGTGCGCGCCACATGGCCTTGCGGCGCTTCGTAGGCCGTCGCGCGGCCCAGCCCCTCGGGCTCGGGCAACGCCTTGCGGTCGACTTTGCCGTTGGCGTTCAGCGGCAGCGCGGGCAAGGTGACGATGGCACGCGGCACCATGTAGTCGGGCAGCACGTGTGCCAGGCGTTCGCGCAGCGCGGCGCCATCGACAGACCGTCCTGCATGGACGCTGACGTACGCCAGCAGCGAGGCCCCGGCGACACCTTCGCGCGCCACGACGACGGCTTCGCGCACCTCGGGCCGCGCGAGGATCTGTGCCTCGATCTCCCCCAGCTCGATGCGCAGGCCGCGGATCTTCACCTGGTGGTCGATGCGCCCCAGGTATTCGAGCTGGCCTTCGGCGTTCCAGCGCACGAGGTCACCGGTGCGGTAGAGCCTGTCGCCCTGCCCGAAGGGGTCGGCCACGAAGCGCTCCGCACTGAGGCCCGGCTTGTTCAGGTAACCGCGCGCCAGGCTCACGCCGCCGAGGTACAGCTCGCCGGCCACGCCGCGCGGCACCAGGTTCAGCTCGGCATCGAGCACATGGGCGCTGGTGCCGCTGATGGGCTGGCCGATGGGCACCAGGCTTTGCCCGTCGTCCCTGCAGGTCCAGCGCGTGACGTGGATGGTGGTCTCGGTCGGGCCGTACAGGTTCTGCAAGGTGGCGCCGCCCAGGCGCCGCAGCGTTTCCCTCTGCGTCTGCGCGGGCATGGCCTCCCCGCCCACGATGATGTGCTTGAGCCGCGTGCTGGCCTCGATGCCCGGATGCGCCAGGAAGGCCTGCAGCATCGAAGGCAC
>NZ_JASMRZ010000118.1 GCF_030462475.1 Variovorax sp. CAN15 | reverse complement strand
CGCACTGCAGCGCCCTTGGGCTTGCCGGTGGAGCCGGAGGTGTAGATGACGTAGGCCAGGCTCTCGCCGTGCAGCGGGACCTGCGGGTCGGTGTCGGGTTCGCTCGACAGGTCGAGGGTGTCGACGTCGAGCACCACGAGGCCGCTGCGCCCGGCGATGTGGCTACGGGTGGCGCCGTGCACGAGCAGCAATTCGATGCCGCTGTCTTCCACCATGTAGGCCAGGCGCTGGGCTGGATACTCCGGGTCCAGCGGCAGGTAGGCGCCGCCGGCCTTCAGGATCCCGAGGATGCCCACCATCATCTCGATGGAGCGCTCCATCACGATGCCCACGCGCATGTCGGGCTTGACGCCCAGGGCGATCAGGCGATGCGCCAGTCGGTTGGCACGCCCGTCGAGTTCGGCGTAGCTCAAGGCCTCGTCTGCGAACAGCAGCGCGATGGCTTCGGGCTGCTGCCGTGCGTGCTGGGCGATCTGCTGGTGCACGGGCTGCGGCTGCGGTTCGCGCCGCGTTTTCACGCTCCATTGCGCAAGCTGCGATTTCTCGGCGGCGCCCAGCAGCTCGATGTCTCCCACCGAGCGGCTTGCGTCAGCGCAGAGTGCGGTCAGCACTGCCTCGTAGTGCTGCGCCATGCGCGCGATGGTCTCGCGCTCGAACAGTTCTTCGGCATAGATCACGTCGAGCATCAGGCGACCGTCGGGCCGCTCGCGGGCTTCGAGCACCCAGTCGAACTGGGTCTGGAGATCGGGCAGCGCATGATCGCTCACCTCGATGCCGTCCAGGCGCTGGAGCGCCCGGTGGTCTTCGAACAGGTGATTGAACATCACCTGGAACAGCGGGCTGTGGCTCATGCTGCGCTCAGGCTGCAGGCACTGCACCAGCTGCTCGAAAGGCAGGTCCTGGTGGGCCTGCCCACCAAGCACGGTTTCCCTGGCCTGCGCCAGCACGCGCGACACAGGGGTGCGGCCTTCGATCGAACTGCGCAGCACCAGCGTGTTGACGAAGAGGCCGATGACCTTCTCGAACTCCACGCGATTGCGGTTCGCAACGGCAGTGCCGACACGGATCTCTTCCTGCCCGGTGTAGCGGTGCAGCAGCACCTGCAGGCCCGCCAGCAGCGCCATGAACAGCGTGCCGCCATCGGCCTGGGCCATGCCGCGCAACCGGCCGAGCAGGTGCGAGGGCAGCTCGAAGGCATGACGAGCCGCGCGGTAGCTGGCTTGCGGCTTGCGCGGATGGTCGGTACGCAGTTCGAGCACCGGGTGCTCGTCGCCGAGTTGCGCCCGCCACCAGCCGAGCTGGCGCTCCGCCTCGCCGGCGGCGAGCCAATCGCGCTGCCACACGGCGAAGTCGGTGTACTGCAGGCGCGCTGCGGGCAACGCCGCCGCACGCCCCTGCAGGCGCGCGGCGTAGCCAGCGGCGAGTTCGTCGATCAGCACCTGCATCGAGGCGCCATCGGACACGATGTGATGCATCACCACGGCGAGCACATGCGTGTCGTCAGCCAGGCGAATCAGCGCCGCGCGCAGCAGCCCGCCCCGGGAAAGGTCGAAGGGCGCGGCCTTGATGCGGTGGGCTTCTTTTTCCAGTTGCCCGCCGCGCTGGCCGTCCGGCACGGCGCCCAGGTCGATCACTTCCAGCGCCAGCGTGCCGGTCGGATTGACCCATTGCGCGGCAACGCCGTCGCAGCCAGCACGGAACACGGTGCGCAGCGATTCGTGGCGCAAGACGAGATCGTCCAACGCGGCCTGCAACACATCGACCCGCAGTGCGCCGGTAAGTCTCAGCGCGCCGCTCATGTGATACGCCGCGCTGCCCGGGTCGAGTTGCCAGAGGAACCACTGGCGCTCCTGGGCATGCGACAGCGGCAACGCATGCAGCCGACGTTCAGCCGGCAACAACGCGATGGGCGCAGGCCTTGCGTGCGCTTCTTGCGCCAGCCGCTGCCGGACGGCAGCCGCGCTCTCGTGCAGCCGCGGGTGTTCGAACATCAGGCGCACCGGGTAGTCGATGCCCCAGTGGTCCGATATGCGAGCCGCCACCTGCGTCGCTGTGAGCGAGCTGCCGCCACGCGTGAAGAAATGGGCATCGCGCGCATAGGGCTTCGCGTCGGCGGGCCTGAGCACTTCGCGCCAGATGGCATCGACGGCGCGTTCGGTGTTGTCGAGCATGGGCCCTTCGGCTTTCATCTCGGCCGGCCCGCCCCTGACGAAAGCGCCGCGCTCGTAGATGGCGTAGGCATCGGCACTGCCGTCCAGCCAGCCTGCGCGGCACGCACTGCGCTGCAACTTGCCGCTGGTGGTCTTGGGCATGCCACCCGGGTTGAGCAGCAGCACGGCCGACAGCGGTTCGCCGAACACTTCGCTGACCGCGGCACCGAGCGCCTCGACCAGCACGTTCGGGGGCACCAGCTTCTGCATGCTGCGCGACACTTCGGCCGCGGCGCCGATGCCTTCGCCGCCGGGTCCGCCGACCGCGAACACCGCGACGCGGCCCTTGCGCACCGCATCGACTTCGGCCTCGATGACACGCTCGATGTCCTGCGGATAGATGTTGTGGCCGCGAACGATGATCAGATCCTTGATGCGGCCCGTCACGTAGAGTTCGCCGTCGCAGAAGAAACCGAGATCGCCCGTGCGCAGCCAGCGGCGCCCTGCGCGCTCGACGAAGGTCTCTCGCGATTCGCTCTCCTTGCCCCAGTAGCCAGCGCCGACACTGGGCCCGTGGACCCAGATTTCGCCGATGCGGCCAGGCGCCACCACCGACAAGGTAGCGGGGTCGACGACCTCGAGGTCGTGATGAACGGCCACCGCACCGCAGCCGACCAGCAAGGCGCCGCCTTCGGTCGGCGTGCCGAGGCCACTGGCCAGGCCTTCGGCGCTGAAGCAGCGCGCGACCATGCCACCGCAGCGCCGGCCGCCCGTCACGAACAGGGTGGCTTCGGCAAGGCCGTAGCAGGCGTAGACCGCTGCGGGGTCGAAGCCGGCAGCAGCAAAGCGCTCGATGAAGTCGAGTTCGGTGTCGGCGCGCACCGGCTCGGCACCCGTGTAGGCCACGCGCCAGCTGGACAGGTCGAGCCGCGCGACCTGCGCATCTTTCACGCGCTCCAGGCACAGGCGGAACGAGAAGTCTGGGCCGCCGCTGAGCGTGGCGCGGTGGCGCGAGATCAGTTCGAGCCAACGCACGGGCCGCTCGAGAAAGTAGCGCGGCGAAGTCAGCACCAGCGGGATGCCGCTGTAAAGCGGTTGCATCAAACCCCCGATGAGGCCCATGTCGTGGTACAGCGGCGCCCACGAGACGAACTTGTCGTCAGGCCCGATACCCATGCCGACCTGGATGGCATGCTCGTTGGCCATCAGGTTGCGGTGCGTGACGATGACACCCTTGGGCGTCGAGGTCGAGCCCGAGGTGTATTGCAGAAAGGCGATGTCTTCGTCGGCCGGCTCGAAGGGCTGCCACGCATCGGCGAGTGCCGCGTCCACCGCATCCACGGCGACGACCGTGACGTCGCCGAACTGGCTGCCGGCCGCGGCCATCGCATTGCCGAACGCGGTCGAGGTCAGCACGCAGCGCGCCCGAGAATCGGCCGCGACGCCCGTGAGCCGGGCCAGGTGCCGGGGCCGCGTGGATTCGGGCGGGAACACGGGCACGGCGATCACGCCGCAATAGAAGCAGGCCAGCATGCTCACGGCATAGTGGTCTCCGTTGTCGAGCATGACGAGCGCTCGATCGCCCTTGGCGAACTGCTGCTGCAAGCGCGCCGCGAGCGCACGCACGCGGCGCTCGAAGACGGCGTAGGTGAAGCGCTGCTCGCTGTAGACGCCATCGACCTCGTCGACAACGGTGAGCCAGACCTCGTTCGCGCGCCGCTCGGCGAGTGCGCGCAGGTGCGCCACGAAGTTGCGCGGTTGCCGGCTTGCGGATTCCGTCGCGAGCAATTGATTCATATCGAGCCTTTAGTGCGCGTGAAGATGTGTCTGTGCAGACAGGCGCCTCGCAAGCGCCGCGAGAAATCCGGTCTCGTGCTGCCGCAGGAAGAAGTGCCCGCCGGCAAACCAGTCGAGCGTGAAAACGTCTGCGGTTTCTTGCGACCAGGCAGCAATGGCCGACGCCTCGAGGTCGTCCTGGCGCCCCGCGAAGACATGGACGGGCAGCGGCAGCGGCGGCGCGCCCGCGGTGTCGTCGACGTGGCTGCGGCAGACGCGGCGATCGGCACGCAGCGTGTCGAGCGTGATGCGCATGAGCTCGTCGCTGGCGAACACTTCCTGGGGCGTGCCGCCCTGCTTGCGCAACTCTGCAATCAGCGAGGCGTCGTCTTCTCCGCCGTCAAGGCGCGAGGGGTCTCGTCGCGAAGGGGCCGCACATCCCGACACCAGCAACGCGCGCGGCAACGGCCGCCGCGCCGCCTGGAGCCGGCGGGCCATGCCGTGAGCCAGCAACCCGCCCATGCTGTGGC
The DNA here is from genome assembly GCF_030462475.1 of Variovorax sp. CAN15. Lineage (GTDB taxonomy): Bacteria > Pseudomonadota > Gammaproteobacteria > Burkholderiales > Burkholderiaceae_C > Variovorax. Next base: position 7,701 of record NZ_JASMRZ010000118.1, on the reverse strand, counting down.
CGAAGATCGCGAAGTCGCTGCGCATCGCATCCGCCTGCTCGGCGCAGATGCGCGCGACCAGCGCGCCGAAGTCTTCGACGAAGGCCTCGCCCATCCGTGCGCCGCGCCCAGGCAACTCCACGGGCACGACGCGAACCGACGGCGAAAGGAAGCGACGCCAGCGCAGGTACATGGCAGCGCTCGCGCCGGCACAAGGCAGGCACAGCAGCGAGAGAGGCGCGTGCGCGGACATCAGCCGGCCGCGCGCTCCGCCGCCTGTGCATTTTCTTGTTCCTGTTGCTGCATCCATTCGCGCAGCGAGCGCGGACGCATGTCGATCCAGTGGCTCTCGACGTAGGCCAGCACGGTTTTCTTGTCTCCGCGCACGCCATCGATGGCAGACCATCCGCCAGGAACGGCCTTCCAGTGCGGCCAGATGGAATACTGGTCTTCGTGATTGACCAGAACGATGAAGTTTTCGTCTTCGCGGTCGAAGCAGCTGGTCGACATCGGTGCATCCTCGTGTGATTGAACAGAAGGAGCGCCCGGTGACCGGTGATGAACCGGATCGGATCGTGGCGCCCTTGCAAACAGGACGCTTGGCGGCCGAATCTGTTCATTTCACGATGCACCTGTCGGCACGATCGCATTCGCCGGGCTGCTGTCGACGAGGCAGCAGCATGAACGCGCTGCACGGCGCGCGTTCATGGGCTAACAAAGGAGCGGGAGTCAGCTGTCGGTTCGAGGCGGGGCGCCGGATGGCTCGTCGCCATCGCCGAGATCATTGACAGGCGGGACGAAGCCCGCGAGCAGCCACAGTTGCGCGGCATTGTCATAGGCGCGGCGATGCGAGGGCCGCGCGAGGAGCCAGGCAGTCATTTCGGAGCGCGCCGCGTCGTCGAAATTTTCGCGGTCGTGTTCACGCTGCACCCATTCCCACGCGGTGTTCCAGATGGGATCGTTCTTTTCTTGAGTCATTCTTGAAGCCGCTCGCGTTTTCCGTGCAGGCCGGGTCTCGAGCGCCCTCTGCCGATGCACGCGTTCGCGCATTCTCGCGGGAAACGGACCGCCCCTTCCCGCATGCTGTCGTGCGCGCCTCTAGCGTGCGTCTCTTTCGAGCAGCAGGTGGCCGCACGACTTGATGGCCGTTGCAGCCTCGGCGATCAGGCCGTTCACGAGCCCCAGCGCACAACCCAGGCGCGCCGCGATCTCGCGCTGCGTCAGGCCTTCCAGCCGATAGAGCTCGAACACCAGTCGCGTTCTCGGCGCAAGGCCGGAAAGAACCTCGTCGATCGCGCTGATGACCTGACGCTCGCACATCATGCGGTCAGGCGTGGCCGCGGCTTGCACGTCGAGCAATTCCACGTCGACATCGAAGGTGCGATAGCTCGCTTCGACGCGGTGGCGGCGGCAGTAGTCCAGGGCCATGTTGCGTACCACCTGGCAGCAGTAGCCGACGGGCCGATCGGCATGCCGCACGCAAGGGCCATCGACGATCTTCAGATAGGCGTCCTGCACCACGTCGTCGGCCAGATCCGGCGTGTTGACGATCTTGCGGGCGATGCGCCAAAGCTGCGCGTGATTGGCGATGAAGACCTCCCCGAGCGAAGGCTCGGACGAATGCACTGGCATGTTGAACACCTCTTCCTCCTGTGAGCGAGCCGAAGGGGCCGCAAGTCTGATTTACTACTTTCGACGCACAAATCTAAACAAGAATCATTTCTATTTATATGCAAGCTTCGAGGCATCTTGCTGACCCCACTGGATCAAACTTCAAAACAATGTGATGGAGGCCCGGAAGAATTCGGCACAGCGAATCGCTTGCTCCGGAAGCTCTGCGGAAACGCGGAGCCCGGCGTCGCTCAGGCGGGGATCGCGATGATAGTCCACTTGGCAGTCTGCCACGCGTTGCTGATGACGGAAGGGCCGTCAAACAAGATCGCTTCCGCTTCGCACGCGGCCGGCATCGTTGCTTGCTGACGCAAGCGCCAGCGAAGTCGGTGGCATCGCGCTATGCGCCGGCCCATCTAGAATCCCGCCCTCTCCCCGATCCCCGCCCCCATGAACATCGTCGTCAACGAAGAACTCAAAGCCTATATCGACCCCATGACACCGGAGGAACACGAGGCGCTGGAGCGGAGCATCCTGGCCGAGGGTTGCCGCGATGCGCTGGTGCTGTGGGGTGACGTGCTGGTGGACGGCCACAACCGCTTCGGCATCTGCCAGAAGCACGGCCTGCCGTTCAAGACGGTGCAGAACCCGCGCTTCAAGACCATCGAGGACGTGCACCTCTGGATGATCGACCAGCACCTCGGCCGGCGCAGCATCTCGGACTATCTGCGTGGCGTGCTCGCGCTGAGAAAGAAGGACATCGTCGACCAGCAGCGCAGCCGCTCGGTCGAGGCAACCGAACCCGCGTCCTCCTCGTCGGACGACCCGCCGTTCGATGTCGATCCGCCTGCGGACGCGACGCCCGACGACGCTGCGGCCGCAGTCCCCCTGCCGCCGCCTGCGCCGCTCAACAGCCGCGAAGCCATCGCCAGGGCGGCGCGCCTGAGCAGCAGTCAGGTCGGGATGATCGAGAAGATCCAGAAGCAGGCCGCGCCGGAACTGGTGGCCGCGGTGAAGTCGGGCGTGATTTCGATCAACACCGCGGCGGCTGTGGCCACACTGCCGGCCGAAGAGCAGGTTTCTGCCGCGAACGCGGGCAAGGACGAACTCAAACAGGCCGCGAAACGGGTGCGCGAGTCGAAGAAAAAGCCTCGTGCGGAGTCCGCCGAGGCATCTTCGGACGACGAAGCCAGCCCGGACACAGTGCAAGCGCTGCAGCAGCGCGTGGCCGAACTCACGGCCGAGAACGAATCACTGCGCAGGCAGGTTGCCGAACTGCAGGCCCAACTCGGTCACTGAGCCCGCAGCCGGCTGGCAAGGGCAGCTCCTACGGCTGGATCTCGCTGATCTTCGCGCCCGACAGCGAGACGCCCGCCTCCAGCCCCACGTTCGTCATCACGAAGCCCACCACGGGCTGGCGCAGCGTGTTCGTGTCGATGCTGCCGTTGGCGCCGATGGTCGCGAGCGCCACCGTGGCGTCGGCACCGGCCGTCCAGCCCTTGCTGCTGCGGAACTTGTCGAGCGCGGCCTGGGTGTTGAACAGATAGATCACAGCCTTCGACTGCGCGCCTGCCTGGAATCCCACGGACCCGGCGGTGGTGCTGTAGTAGGACTGCGTGCGCCCGTTCACGCGCAGCGCACCCCGGCCGTATTCAGCCCCCACGCCCATGCTGGCCCCCACCACGGCAGGAAACACCAGCACGCCGCTGGACTTGGCGACAAGCTCGCGCGAGCCCTTCACGGAGTCGTACAGCTTGGACAGGGCAGCATCCGTCTGCGCATCGATGGAAGCGCGCGAAGACGCGCTGCTGGCCTGGTCCTGCGGCCGCGTGGTGGTGCACCCGACGAAGGCCAGGCTGCATGCCGCGAAGAGAGACGAAAGCGCCAGCGTCCGGAAGTTGATGGCTTCTTTTTTCATGACGGTTTTCATGACGGAGTCCTTCCTTTGAAAAGAACATGGATCGGCAATGAGATCTCTGCCTCGAAGGCAGATTCGTCCATGCTAAGACCGCCCAAACCGGGCAAATCGAGTTGAAGGCATCGGCCTACGCGAGATCACGGCATCGGCGAACCGGAACGGGCCGCGGCCGCCGCGCAATGTTCGTGCAATGCTGGTTCGTAGCATTGCGGCACTGGTGCGGACGGCTGCGCATGGCCGTCCGCGATGTGGCATCCGAACCGACATCGCGTACTCCCATGACATTCGACCTCGCCGAAAGGCTGCAGCGCCTACCGCGCACCGGCAGCGTCCGCCGACCTGAACTACCGGACGCGCTGCGCGGCTTCGCGCTGTTCGTCATGCCGATGCTCGGTCTGCTCGGCGCCTCGGTGCTTGATCTCGTCGCGTCATCGATTGCATTGCTCTCGTTGCTCGTCGCCATGAGTTTCGGAATACGTGCGGGTCAGCCTGGAAAGAAGCCCGCAGCCGTGCGCCTGCTCGCTCGCCGAATGCTGCTGGAATCCATCGCATACAGGCATCTGTGGGTTCGACTGCTGATGGCCGCCCTCGCCTTCAGCTTCGTCGCGGCTACTGTGCTCCAGCAGACCGCACTGATCGCACTGGGTCTGCTCCTCTTCGCGATGTCCGCCTTTGCGCTGCTCTTCCAGCAGCCGCGCTGGCGGCAATGGCTGCGCAAGCTCGCGCCGATGGGACGGATGACGCTGGCGAACTGGCTGGCGCAGGTGCTGGTTGCAACGGCCTTGTTCTACGCGCTGGAGCCTCGCTTTGGGCTCCTGCTGGGCGTTGCAATGCCCTTCGCAGCGTTCCCGGTGCTGCAGGCTGTGCTCAGTTGCCGGTTGTTGGCGCGCGGTCGCATGCGCCCAGTCGAGTCAACGTCGCACGACTTGCAGCAGCCGGCGTGAGAGGGGCATCTGAGCGGGCAGGCCAGCTGAGCGCGACCTGCCCTTGCACTCACCGTCCGCCTGTCAAGGCAGAGCCGTGATGCGGTCCGTCGCCGGCGGAGTCAGCGGGCTGTTCGCCTTGATGTAGGCCTCCAGGGCATCCACGTCCTGGTCGCCGCCCAGCGTGTCGGTGCCTTGGTTGAAGACGGTGAAGTTGTCGCCGCCGGTGGCCAGGAAGCTGTTCATGGTCACGCGGTAGCTGGTGCCATCGGTCATCGCCGTGCCGTTGAGCGACATGTTGGTGATGCGCGATCCGGCCGGCTGCGACAGGTTGTAGGTATAGCTAAAGCCGCTAGAGGGCAGAAGCACCTTGGGCTTGTCCACGGTGTTTGCCCCCGTACCGGTGCCGCTGTTGAACTGCTGCTCGAGCAGCGCCCTGACCTGTGCGCCGGTCATGGTCTTCACCACGAGGCTGTTGCCAAAGGGTTGCACAGCGAAGATCTGGCCGTAGGTCACACTGCCGTCGCCGGCAGGTGCAAGATCGGCCCGCACACCGCCCGGATTCATGAAGGCAATCTGCGCGGCCCCCTTGCCAGCGGGGCTGGTGGCGGTGAGCTGCGCATCGGCGATCAGGTTGCCCAGAACGCTTTCCTTCGACGTGGTCTGCGTGCGCGTGGCAGTGGCGGTGAGCGATCCCACAACGCGCTGCACCAGCGGCCCGGCGATGGCGAGGTACTGGCTGATGAGCGCGGCCACTTCCTGGTTCTTGCCGAAGACGGGGTACTGGTCGGTCAGCGCGACGGTGGTCGAGCCGCTGGTGTAGGCCTCGCCCTGCACGATCACGTTGTCGGCGGTCTTGGCCGTCACCTTGCGCGTCTTCGTGTCGATGGTGAGGTTGATGTCGGTCAGCAGCGTGCCGTACTGGCCGGCACTGGTCAGCAGGAAGGGCTTGGCCGGGTTTGTCTTGGCGTAGTCGCAGATGTACGAACGGTGCGTGTGGCCCGAGATCACCACGTCGACCGACGCATCGAGCTTGTTGAGGATCGGCAGAATGTCACCGCTCAGGCCAGTGCAGCTCTTGTCGTTGTAGCCCACGGTGGTGGTGCCGCCTTCGTGGATGACGACGACGATGGCGTCGGCGCCTTGCGACTTCAGCTGGGGAATCAGCGCGTTGGCCGTGTCGGCTTCGTCCTTGAAGCTCAGGCCGGCCACGCCCGCGGGCGTGACGATGTTCGGCGTGCCCTTCAGCGTCATGCCGATGAACGCCACCTTCACCGTGGCGCCGTCCTGGGTGAAGCTCTTCATGCCGGTAGCGGGGAACAGCGTGTTGCCGTCGGTCTTCACCGTGTTGGCCGAGAGGAAACCGAAGTTGGCACCCGGGAAGCTCTTGTTCACGCGGCAGGGCTCGAGCGCGGTGTTCTTCGCGCAGCCGCCATTCTTCATGCGCAGCAGTTCGGTCTGGCCCTTGTCGAACTCGTGGTTGCCGACCGCGTTGAAGTCGATCTTCATCGCGTTGACGGCTTCGATGGTCGACTCATCGAGGAAGAGCGCCGAGACCAGCGGCGAGGCGCCGATCATGTCGCCCGCCGACACGACAGCATTGTTCGGGTTCTTGGCCTTCAGCGAGGCGATGGCCGAGGCCATGTAGGCGGCGCCGCCGGCAGGCACCGGCACCGTGCCGCCAGCCTTGGCGGGTGCGGTGATCGACAGCTTCGGCGGTTCGAGGTTGCCGTGCAGGTCGTTGAAAGCGATGAGCTTCACGTCGATGGTGCCCGGCACTGCAGGTGCTGGTGCTGGTGCCGGCGGATTGGTGGCCGTGGGAGGCGGCACGAAAGGAATGGAATTGTTCGAACTGCCGCCGCAGGCGGTCAGGGCGACTGCCACCACGCCGGCAATGGCGAAGTGCTTCAACGATGAGTGCATGGGAACCTCTCTCCTTGGTTGGAATGCAGCGGATGCTGGGCACCGCACATGACGAGGCCATGAAGGCCCCGCTGCGTCGCGAGGAGATCGATTGCCTTCTCAGGGCAACTGGACGAGATGGATCGCAACGCCTGGGCCGAAAGCGGCCTGCAGGAGGGCCTTCGCCTGCACGCTGCGCTCGTCGGTCAGCGACTGCACGGCGAGCCAGCCTTCTGTCTGCCGGCGCTGCAGGTGCCAGCCTTCCTGTCCGAGGAGGATGAGCCGGGCGAGCGCCGCCGGGTCTGCCACCGGCAGAGCGGCGGGCGTGATGTCGAGCCAGTCGGTCACCTGTTCGCTCTCGCCGCCCAGGCGCGCAGCGGCGCCTTCCGCAAGTGCGTGCTGCGTGGCCGCGTCCCGCACCCTGCCCTGAAGCACGATGCCGCCGCCGTGCCAGCGGATCTCCAGAGAAGGGGCTGCCTCGGCATTGGCCGTGCGGGCCTGCGCCTCGCCATCACCAGCCACGCGCCACGCAACGCCCACCAAGAAGGCAAGGCAGGCCATCGAAACCACCGCAAGAATCCTGATGCGCTTCGTCATTCGAGGCGCGAGCGTGCCACGCAGCGCATGACGCCGGTATGACGACCGCCCGTCGCAGGCGGACAGCCATTCGACCTACACGGATAAGCGCGTGCCGACGCACCCGCGAAGCACCGGATTCCTATACGCTTGAGTTCCGTCCCCCGCATTCCCCAACACCCCGAGGAACGAACATGGCAGCCAATGCGAAAGTCACAGGAAATGTCGAATACCGGGCCGGCGACGGCCCCCTGATCCTCATTCCCCAGGGCCCCATCGAGATCCAGCTGGCGCCCGACAGCGCCGTGCTGAGTTGGGGCGACGGCGGCAGCATGCAGACGACGGCGATACCCATTGCCGAATACCAGCGCTACCTCAACGAGGGCGTGATCCAGCCCGATTGAAGAACAAGCAATGTGCCGGCGGCGGCTCTGCCGCCCAACAATAAAAAAACGGCCTCGAGAGGCAATGCCGCTCAGTTAAGCAAAGGCCCTTCGGGGCCTTCGCTGTTTGTACAGTGCAGGCTGTATGAACAAAGCCGAGCCCGGACGAGGCCGGCGGACGGCCGATGCTGCTGCAAGAGTACCTGTGCGAGACCCATCAATACGCCACGCCCGAGCAGTGGGGAGTCGTGCGAGGCAGCCTGCCTGCGCAGTGGATTGAACAGGCGCTGCAGGCCACGGGCGTGGCCACGCTGCGGCCACGCCCGAGCAGTGGGGAGTCGTGCGAGGCAGCCTGCCTGCGCAGTGGATTGAACAGGCGCTGCAGGCCACGGGCGTGGCCACGCTGCGC
>NZ_JASMRZ010000117.1 GCF_030462475.1 Variovorax sp. CAN15 | reverse complement strand
GTGGGCACCTGCTCGGTCATGGGCACGGCCAGCACCATGGCCTGCATTGCCGAGGCTCTGGGGATGACGGTGCCGGGCGGGGCCACGCCGCCGGCGGTCACGGCCGACCGCATCCGCATCGCCGAGCAGACCGGCGCGCAGGCGGTGCGGATCGCGCGCGAGCGCCTCACCATCGACAAGGTGCTGACGCCCGCCGCCTTCGAGAACGCGATGCGCGTGCTGCTGGCCATCGGCGGCTCGACCAACGCCGTCGTGCACCTCGCGGCCATCGCCGGGCGCATGGGCCTGGACATCGACCTGCACGCGCTCGACCGCATGGGCCGCGAGACGCCGGTGCTGCTCGACCTGAAGCCCTCGGGCCAGCACTACATGGAAGACTTCCATGCCGCCGGAGGCATGGCCACGCTGCTGCGCGAGCTCAAGCCGCTGTTGCATCTCGACGCGCTCACGGTCACGGGCCGCACGCTGGGCGAGGAGATCGAGAGCGCCGGTCCCGGCTTCGCGCAGGACGTGGTGCGAACGGCCGCGCAGCCGATCTATCCGCAGGGCGGCATCGCGGTGTTGTGGGGCAACCTGGCGCCGGGCGGCGCGATCATCAAGCAGTCGGCCGCCAACCCTGAACTGATGGAGCACGAAGGCCGTGCCGTGGTCTTCGAGAACGCCGAGGACCTGGCGCGACGCATCGACAGCGACGAGCTCGACGTGGCGCCACACGACGTGCTGGTGCTCAAGAACATCGGCCCCAAGGGCGCGCCGGGCATGCCGGAGGCGGGCTATCTGCCGATCCCGCGCAAGCTCGCGCGCGCCGGCGTGAAGGACATGGTGCGCATCTCCGACGGCCGCATGAGCGGCACCGCCTTCGGCACCATCGTGCTGCACGTGACGCCCGAGTCGGCCATCGGCGGACCGCTCGCCCACGTGCGCAGCGGAGACCGCATCCGGCTCAGCGTGGCGAACCGGGAGATTTCGCTGCTGGTGACCGACGAGGAGCTGGCACGACGCGCGAAGGAATCGCCGGTGACGGAACCCACCGCCGAGCGCGGCTACAGGAAGCTCTTCCTGCAGACCGTGACGCAGGCCGACAAGGGCGTGGACTTCGATTTCCTCCGCGCACCGGACATCACAGGCAAGGTGCCGAGGTAGCCGGCGAGTGCCCCGCACAATGGGCGCATGACCGATCACTTCTACGACGAACTCGCCCCGCTCTATCACCTGATCTATCCGGACTGGAACGACAGCATCCGCGTACAGGGGGAAAAGCTCTCGCAGCTCATCGAGGCCGAATGGCCGTGCGCCGATGCAAGCCGCAAGGTGCTCGACGTGTCGTGCGGCATCGGCACGCAGACGCTCGGCCTCGCGGCGATCGGCCATGCGGTGACGGCTTCGGACCTGTCGGCCAACGAGGTCGAGCGCGCGCGGAACGAGGCCCGTGAGCGCGGCCTCGACATCAACGTCTCGGTGTGCGACATGCGCGAGGCGCACACGCACCACGGCGGTGGCTTCGACATCGTGATCTCCTGCGACAACTCGATGCCGCACCTGCAGACCGACGCCGACCTGCTGACCGCCCTGCGCCAGATGACGGCCTGCCTGCGCCCCGGCGGCGGCTGCGTGGTCAGCGTGCGCGATTACGCGAAGGAAGAGCGCGGCAGCAACCTCGTGAAGCACTACGGCGCGCGCGTGGACAACGGCAAGCGTCACGTGCTGTTCCAGGTCTGGGACTTCGACGACGGCGGCAAGGGCGGGCACTACGACCTCGGCTTCTTCTTCGTCACCGAAGACCTCGCCACGCGGGCGGTGAGCACGCGGGTGATGCGCTCGCGCTACTACGCGATCTCGACGACGAGGCTGTGCGAGCTCATGCAGGAGGCGGGGCTGAAGGACGTGCGGCGCGTCGACGGGGCCTTCTTCCAGCCCGTTCTGGTGGGCACGCGGGCCTGATCCCGCACTGACCCGACGCTGGTTTTCAGGCTGTTTCAGCGGAAGTTTCGAGGGCGCCCGCTGGTCACTGTCCCGTCATGGGGCAAACCTAGCATCCGGCGGCTTTCGTTTCTTCTTCGACAACACCTGAAAACCACATATGAAAAAGAGCGTTCCCGCGCCTGCGCCCCGTCCCGTTCTCGCAACCATCGCAGCAATCACGGTCGTCGGCGGCAGCCTGCTGATGACCGCATGCGGCGGCGGTAGTGGCGGTGGCGTCTCCTTCCCGGTGCTCCCGCCGGCACCCGCCCCGGCTCCCACGCCGGCCCCGCCAGCTCCCTCGCCGCTGGGCACCCTCGACGGCTCCGTGCCCCTGGTCATCGGCCACCGCGGCCTGCCGGGCCTGTATCCGGAAGAAACGAAGACCGCCTACGAGGCCGCCGCCGACGCCGGCGCCGATTCGCTCGAGACCGACCTGCACCTCACCAAGGACTGCGTGCTGGTCGCGCGCCACAACCCCTGGCTGAGCGACAACACCAACATCGCCGAGGTCGCCAAGACCAACACCACCGTCGCGGGCCGCAAGCGCACCGTGCCCGGCGTACTGGTCAATGTGAAGTACCCGCCGATCGCGGCCAACGGCCCGGCCCAGTATCTGAGCGACCTGACCGACCCGAACGATCCGAAGTCGGTGCTCAAGTCGCTGATCGTCGACGGCGAGGACCACACCAACGACTGGTCCATCACCGACTTCACGATGGACGAGCTGCGCCAGTGGATCCGCGGCACCACCTACGACGCCAAGGACCAGCGCCCCACCGACCTCAACGGCAAGCTGCCGATCATCAGCTTCCAGGAGCTGATCGACATCGCCAAGGCCAAGAGCGCCTCCACCGGCCGCACGCTTACCGTGTACCCGGAAACCAAGAACCCGATCTGGAACAACGCGCAGGCCATCGCCAACGGCTGCGGCCCGGCGGGCAGCCATCCGCTGGAAGACGCGCTGCTGAAGGTCATGAACTTCAACGACCTCAACCGCAAGGACGCGCCGATCTTCGTGCAGAGCTTCGAGCCCGAGAGCCTGAAGTACCTGCGCTCGGCCGGCATGAAGGCCCGCGCGGTGCAACTGGTGGACGGCAACGACGTCAACTACCAGACCGGCGAGATGATCTACGTCACCAACGACGTCTACACCTTCGTCGACGGCCGCCCCTACAGCTGGACGCTGGCCGGCAACCCGAAGTGGTTCGGCGAGATGCTCACCCCCGCCGGCCTGGCCGAGGTCAAGACCTACGCCGACGGCATCGGCCCGTGGAAGCCGCAGGTCATGGCCCACACCATCGTGCCCTTCGTTGCGGGCAAGGGCCTGGCCGACGTGAACACCATCAAGCCCACCAGCCTGATCGCCGATGCCCACAAGGCCGGCCTCTTCGTGCACAGCTACACCTTCCGCAACGAAGCGAAGTACCTCGCCGGCGTCTACAAGGGCGACCCGACGGCCGAGTACCTCGCGTACTTCCGCGCGGGCATCGACGGCGTGTTCTCGGACTTCGCGAACACCGCCTTCGCCGCACGCAAGACGTACCTGAAGGAAACGGGCCGCTGAGCGAGGCCGGGAGCGAAAGCAGGCGGCGAACACGATGTACCCCGGAGAACGCCTCAACGGATACAGCCACCTGTTCGGCCTGCTGCTCGCTCTGCCCGCGATGGCGCTGCTGCTCATCAAGACAGTGCCCACCGGCGACGCCGCGCGCATCGCGGGCGCGCTGGTGTTCTCTCTCTCGGCGGTGGCGCTCTATGCCGCCTCCACCCTCTTCCACAGCACGCGCGGGCGCCTCAAGCGCATGTGCGAGCGCGCGGACCACTGCGCCATCTTCCTGCTGATCGCCGGCACCTACACACCCTTCGCACTGGTCACGATGCAAGGCCCCTGGGGCCTGCTGCTGCTGGCGACTATCTGGGGCGCGGCGTTCTTCGGTATCCGGCGCGAGCTGGTTCCGGCGAAGAACGGCGCGCCGAAGAAGCCGTCGCTGCCGATCTACATCGGACTGGGCTGGCTGGTGGTGCTGGCCGCCGTGCCGCTGGCCGCGCGGCTCGATACGGCGGGACTGGTGTGGCTGCTGGTCGGCGGCGCCTTCTACACGACGGGCACGGTGTTCTATCGCAACCGCTCGGGCTTCAAACATGCGCACGGGGCCTGGCATCTGTTCGTGCTGGCGGGGACCACGAGCCACTATGTGGCGGTGGGCTGGTTCGTCCTGTAGTCCCTGCAGCGGCGTCGCGGGGATAATCCCCGCCGATGATCGTCCGACCCCGCCCCCATTGGCTGCGCATGCTCTTCGTATGGCGCGGCTCCGTGCTGTCGGACATCGCCCCCCAGCTGCTGTGGACCACCGCCTTCGCGGTGCTGGTGACGGTGCTGCATGGCAGGCTCTTCCAGTGGAAGGTGCCGCTCAACTTCGTGCCCTTCTCGCTCATCGGCCTGACGCTGGCCATCTTCCTGGGCTTTCGCAACAGCACGAGCTATTCGCGCTACTGGGAGGCGCGCACGCTCTGGGGCACGCTGCTCAACGAGACACGCACGCTGGTCCGGCAGGCGCTGACGCTGACGGATGCGCCCTCGGACGCGAAGACGCCCGCGATGCGACTCATCGCCTTCGTCCATGCGCTGCGCCATCAGCTGCGGGGCACCGATCCCTCTGCCGACCTCGCCCGGCTGCTGCCCGAGGAAGACCGCGTGCGCCTGCGCACCACGCACTTCAAGCCGGCCGTCCTGCTGCTGATGGTGGGCGAATGGCTGCGCGACCAGCGCCAGCAAGGCCGGCTGGACCCGACCCTCGCGCAGGCCATGGAGCACCCGCTGGGCCGCCTGACCGAAGCACTGGGCGGCTGCGAGCGCATCGCGGGCACGCCCATTCCGTTCACCTACTCCGTCATCATCCACCGCACCATCTACCTGTACTGCGTGCTGCTGCCCTTCGGGCTGGTGGATGCGATCGGCCCGATGACGCCGGTGGTGGTCGCCTTCATCGCCTACACCTTCTTCGCGCTGGAGGCGCTGGGCGCGGAGATCGAGGAGCCCTTCGGCACGCAGCCCAACGACCTCGCGCTGGATGCGATGTCGCGCACCATCGAATCGACATTGCGCGAAATGCTGGGCGAGCCGCAGCCGGTGGCGCCGGCTGCAGCCGGCCCCATCGGCTACATCCAGACCTGAGCGGCGGGTCGTATCGCGCCGGCCGCGGTCTCGCTCAGTCTTCCTTCCTGCCGTCCCTGAACGCCAGCACCACAATGCCTGCCGCGCAAGCCGCGAACAGGATGCCCGAGGGCACCGCGCCGATGTTCGCCATGAGCCAGCCGTAAAGGTCGACCAGCATGCCGATGATGCGGTTGCCGTTTGCCTGGCGGCTCAGGTCGTTGGCGATGAACGCGTTGAACGAAAGCACGCCGAACACCAGCGCCAGGAACGCCGTCACGATCCACTTCATTTCTCTCTCACTCCCCCGGTCATATTGACCGGATGCGGATGCTGCCACGCAGGGCCGGGTGGGCGAAGCGCATTGCGAGACTTCATCAGATTCAGGCGCGCACATTCCTCCCGGCGCCGCACACTCATTCACAGAGCAACCGACGTCGGCGCAAGAAAGTCACGCTTCGCGTCGCCGATCGAACTGAATGTTCACTAAATCTCACGGCAGGCTTTTGCCGTTCTTTCATTTCGACAACGATCTACCAGATGCCGCCCCATTTGCCGGGCACATTCACGGGAATCCATCCATAGATCATGAGCTTCGACACAGCCGGCGCCCTGCCGCTGGCACTCCTCTGCACGAAGGGGCCACAGGGAGCGAGCCTCCACCAAAGACTGCGGCAAATGGGGCATGAGTGCCTGGCGTTCGCCGAAGCGGACGAGGTGCTCGTTGCGCTCGGCGACGGGAAGCGCTTCGCGTTGCTGCTGGTGAGCCAGCACGACGAGGCATTGCGCAGCGGCCTCATCGCCGTGTGCAAGGTGCTCGGCATGCCCGTTCTGCTCACCGTCGCGGACGGGCACTGGGAGCTGCTTTCGCCCAAGGGCAACGCCACCGCGCCGGCCGCGATGCTCGGCGCGGACGTATCGCGCATGACCGACGCGGAGCTCGACTGGCTGGTGTGCGCACTCGCCCGGCCACGCCGCGACGGCATGCCGACGCCTGTCGGCCACGCCCACGGCGCCAGCGAGTGGGGTGACTATCGCTTTCACGAAGACAGCCACATGGTGCAGTTCAAGGACGACGAGATCCACCTGCAGCCGCGCCAGTTCGCCTTCGCGCTGCAGGCCTTCCAGAACATGGGGCGGGTGCTGGCGCGCGAATGGCTGTGGAACTCGCTGTGGGGCGCGGCAACCCGGCGCGAAGGCAACCGGGCGCTGGACGCCTGCGCCTCCAGCGTGCGCCGCAAGCTCGGGTTGCATGGGGAGCACGGGTTCCTGCTGCGCTCGGTGTACGGGCAGGGATATCAGCTCGTCGCGGTGCAGCGGCGCGGCGCCTCTGCCGTTTCGGCTTCGACTACTGCTCCCCGCTGCGAAGCGACCTCAGCCTGAATCAGGCCTGGCGCGGCAGCAGCATCCAGAAGGTGCTCCCGGCCTCGGGAGCCGCGGTGCCGTCGATCGCGCCGCCATGGCGCGCGACCACCGTGCGCACGAACTCGAAGCCCAGCCCGTGGGAGCGAACGCCCTGCTCACCCGAAGGCTGGCCGACCGAGGCTTCGTTGGTTCCAGAGAGCAACTGCTGCAAGGCCGCCTCGCTCATCCCCGTTCCCTCGTCGATCACCGCAATCGCGACCTCCCGCTCGTCGGCGCCAAGGCACAGCTGCACGACGGAGCCCGAGGGGCTGTGCCTGATCGCGTTGTTCAGCAGGTTGACGACTGCGCGCGTGAGCAGGGCTGCGTCGACGTTGAGCTCGATCTCCTCGTCCTCGTCGGCGATCCTCAGCACCAGCTCCACCTGCTTGCGGGCCGCGTATGCGCAGACCTGATCACGCACGTCGAAGAGCAGCGCACCCAGGTGCGCGGGCGTGAACCTGTAGCTGCCGGTCCAGGCGTGCGAGACGTCGAGGAACTCCTCGGCCAGCTGCAGCGTGCGCAACGCCTCGCGCCGGATGGCCGACGAAAGCGGCGAGGCGCCCGCATCGAGTTCTTCCAGATCGATCAGCGCGAGGATGCTGGCCTGCGGGTTGCGCAGGTCGTGCGACAGGAAACGATGCCACAGCTCGCGCTGCTGCTGCGCGCGGCGCTCGGAGGTCAGGTCCGCCAGTGCCACGATGTAGCCCGATGGAGCGGGCGCCGCCCCCGGAATCACCGGCGCGATCAGCAGCTGGAAGTGGCGCTCGTCCTTCGTCGTGTACTCGCCGTGGACCTGCCCGATCCACGCCGGGGGCGCACCGTCGGTATGCGCGAGCGTCTTCGACTGCGGCCGCATCGAGCGCAGCAGGTCCGGCAGGTGTTGCAGCTGCCGCGCCGCAGCTTCGGGGCAATTCGCCACGCTCAGCAGCTCTCGGGCGGCAGCGTTGCTGCCCACCACCAGCCCCTGCGCGTCGCACAGCAGCACGCCGACCGGCATCGCCTGGATGGTGGATTCGGCGAGCACTTGCAGCCCGACCATGCGCGAGATCGCGCGGTCGAGCACACGGTTGGAAGGCAGCGCGTGCCGGGGCTGGCGCCAGTCGGCGGGCGGCAGCTCGAAGGCGCCGGCCGGGAGTGCCTGCAGCAGCTCGGCGCGCTGCTGCAGGTAGCGCAGCTGGCTGCGTTGGCGGCCCCAGTTCCAGATCAGGTAGAGCGCCAGCAGCCCCACGACCGGCGTTGCGGGCGCCAGCCACCAGCGCAGCCAGTAGAGCGCAGCCAGGCTGACGAGGACAGTGCCCAGCGCCACGCCAGCGAGCCGCGTCAGACCCGCGCCTTCGAAGCGCCAGAAGAGCCACGCGGCCAACCACAGCGGAAGGCCGATCCAGAGATAGCTCTCCAGCCAGCCCGGCACACGAATGGAGCGGCGGTGCATGAGCTGGTCGATGGCGTTGGCGTGGACTTCCACACCGGCCAGCAGCTGGGCATGCCCCGCCAGCGGCGCCACGACCTGGTCGCCCAGCCCCGGCGTGGTGCTGCCCACCAGGACAATCCTGTCACGCAGGAACTCCGGTGACAGCTCGCCGTGCAGCACGTTCACGTAGGGCACGGTGCGATAGCTGCCGCGCGGCCCCGCATAGGGAATGAGCAGGCGGTCGGCATAGCGCCAGCCCGCGGCATCGGTGATTCCCCGCGACTGCGATGACGGGGGCACGCGCCCCGCCATGAGCAAGCCGATGTAGGGCCGCGCGTTGTCCGGCGGCCCCAGCCGCATGAAGAGGCTACGCGCGATGCCGTCGGCATCGAGTACCAGCTCGGCATGGCCGACGCCCGCTGCGCGCTCCTGGAACATGGGCAGCGGCGTGAGGAACTCGTCGGGCGCCACGCGCGGAATGCTGGGCGTGCGGTTGGCCTGCAGGGGCAGGTACACCGGCAGTTGCTCCATGGCCTGCGCGAGGCGCTCGTCCTGCGCGGCGTCTTCGCTGGGCTCCATCAGAAGCAGGTCGAGCATCACCGACCTTGCGCCGGCATCGGCGAGCCGGTCCAGCAGCTTCGCGTGCGTCTCGCGCGGCCAGGGCCATTTGCCCAGCGCGGCGAGGCTCGGCTCATCGATGGCGACGATCAGTATTTCGGGGGAAGGCGACTGCGCGGCCAGCGGAAGGGCGCGGTCGTAGAAATGCATATCCAGCTGTTCCAGGCCGGGACGTTGGGCCAGCCACACCAGCAGGGCCGGAAACACGATCAGCGCCGCCAGTGGCGCTGCCAGAGCTCGCAATCGCATGGTCCATCGATGAAAACTCATCGGACGGGCACGTCGATGCTGCCGCCGGTGAATGGCTCCCCGTAGTGCGTTCCGTCTTCTGTCTCGCTGACGCGCCAATGGTAGCGCCCGCCCAGCACAAAGGGCCCGACGATCGCGCTGCCGGCCTGCATGTCCTGCATGTCGACGAGCCGGGTCGCGAAGTCGGGGTCGCGCGAGATCTCCAGCCGGTAGCGCTTGCCTGGCGAACCCCACCACAGCAGCTCGACGCGGCCGTCGTCCTTCCATCGCACCGACCCGGTCGGCGAAGGCATGTAGAAGAGCAGCTCGCCCGGCATGCCTTCGAGATCGGCGGCGTCCACGGCGGCGACGCGCAGGTAGTAGAAGCCGGGCTGCAGGTCCTTCGGCAATGCGAGCGAGGTGCCCGCGCTGAAGCCTTCGACGAGCGGCGCGAGGATCGAATCGTCCTGCGCGATGCGCCAGCGGTAGCCCTGCGCGCCGGGCACCTCTTCGAGCTCGATGCCGGGCGAGGTCGGCGACACGGTGCGGCTGGTGAACCTCGGCGCAGCGAGCAGCGTGCGGACTTCGGCGCCAGCCGGGTCGCCACCACTGCCGCTGTCGAACACGCTGCCCTGCCCCGCTTCGAGCACGATCTGCCGCGGCTGCTGCAAGCCGCGCACGGCCACGCTGCCCTCGATCACTTCGCCCACCGTGCGCCCGCCCTGCTCGCGCACGCGAAACTGCGTGCCCCGCACGCTGAGCACCAGCGAGCGCGAGCGGATGTGGAACTCCTGCCCGGCGGTCCGCTTGTGCACCTGCGACTCGATCCCGCCGCCGAGCAGCCTGAGGCCGACGCGGTCGCGCCCGACGGTCTGCAGCTCGACCGTGCTGCTCGACGGAATAACCGAGCGGCTGCCGTCGGGCAGCCCGAGCGTGACGAAGGCATCGGGCGCGGTCGCCAGCGTGTCACCCGCCTGCACCGGCATGCCCTGGACCACTGGCACATCGGGCTTGCCGGCGCGCCGCTGCCAGGCCTGGCCGGTCACGGCGAGCACCATCGCCTCGCCTTCGCCCAGCGGGCGGCCATCGGCGAAGTACAGCACCGTGCCGGGCTGCAGTCGCCTGGGCTCGCCCACGTTGTTGCGCTGCTGGATCTCGGGCCAGCGGCCCGGCTGCCGGTAGTGCTGGCCGGAGATGCCCCACAGGGTGTCGCCGGAGCGCACCACGTGCGAGGGCTGGGCCGCAAGGCAGCCGCTGAAGACCCATGCCGCGAATGCCACCATCGGCGCGAGCCGTCGGCGGCCTGCTTGCTTTCGCACCGTCACGGACGCTCTTCCTCCGCGAGGCCAAGCTGGTAGCCCTGCCCGTAGACGGTGCGCAGGATCATTCCACGCCGCGCATCCAGGTGGAGCTTCTTGCGCAGCCGGTAGACGTGGCTGTCCAGCGTGCGCGACGGCGCCTCCTCGGTCTCGTAGCCGGCCGTCTCGAGCAAATGGGCGCGCGAGACCGTCTGGCCCAACCGGCTGAAGAGCAGCAGCGTCAGGTTGAACTCGCGGCTGGTCAGCGTGTAGCTCTCGGGCTCGGCCTCCGCCGCCTCGCGGTAATGCACGAGATGGCCGACGGGATCGAGCGTCCAGCGGCCGATGCTCAGGGGCGTGTCGGGCGACTGCGGCTTGCTGCGCTTCACCAGCCGCAGGACGCGGGCGCGGAGTTCGAGCGGGCGAAAGGGCTTCGTGATGTAGTCGTCGGCGCCGGAATTCAGCGCCTCGGCCACGTCGTCTTCGGAGCCCCTGGAGCTGATCATCAGCACCGGAACCGAACTCCCCTTCCAAACGCGCAGCCAGCGCAGCAGCTCGAGGCCGTCCATGCTGGGGACGGACCAGTCCAGGATTACCAGATCGAAAGACTCGCGCCGCAGGACCCGCTGCAGCGCGAGCCCGTCGGAAAAACCCTGGCAGTGCACCGTTCCTTCGCGCTCCAGCTGCTGCTCCAGCGTGCGGATCAGAAGAGCCTGCTGGGAGAGTTCGTCTTCGACGATCGCGATGCGCATTGAATACCTTGCTACCTGGGAACGCTGAATTCTGGTTGATGCCACACCGGAAGAATCTGACGAATTCGAGCAGTCGCGCAGATGCAGAAATGTTAGCAAAAGGTCACATTTCGGCGCAAAAAGCGGCGGGATTTCTCGCGAAATCTCGCATTCGACTGGGAGCCTGAACCCCCTTCACGAATCATCCGCACCCTTCCCGCCCCGGGATTGCCAGCCGCTTCGGCATGCCGGCGAACCGGAGGCGATCGACTGGCAGGAAGCGCTGGCGGCCACGGCCCGGCAGGCGCCTTTAACTGGATATTCGTGATGAACAGAATCTACCGCTCCGTTTGGAGCGAGGCCCTCGGAGCCTTCGTGGCCGCCGCCGAAACGACGCGCACCCGGGGCGCCCGAGGCGCAGCCCGCACCACGCTCGTCGCCGCGGCGGCAGCGCTGGCCGCTGCCGGCACGGCCTGGGCCGGGCAGAGCGTCAACGGCGGTTCACTGTGCATGTCCCAGGGCGGACCTGGTGCGACCTGGACCTGCCACGTACCGAACGGCAGCGGCGGCTACGCCATCATCAAGGGCCTGCCCGACGACGGAACCGGCGCATCGCCCAACTGGCCGGCCGTGGCGACCGCGGCGGCGGCCGCGCTGGGCTCCGGTGCGCTGCTGTTCGGCAACACGGCCACGGCGGCCACCGGAGCAGGAAGCACCGCCATCGGCAACGGCGCAAGGGCGACCCAGTCGAACACCCTCGCCATCGGTACCGGCGCATCGGCGAACCAGTCCAACGCGCTTGCCATCGGCACCGGTGCTTCGGCGACCAGCGCACAGGCCATCGCCATGGGCACCAGCGCAGCCGCCGGTGGCACGGGCGACGTGATGATCGGCTGGCAAGCCGGCCTGAGCGCCGCGGCCGGCAACCGCGACAACGTCGCCGTGGGCGCCCGCGCCGGGCAGAACGTCACTGGCGTGCAGAACGCCTACCTCGGTAGCGATGCCGGCCTCAACGTGACCGGCGGAGCCAACACCGGCATCGGCACCCAGGCCGGCCGACGCGTACAGGGCAGCAACAACACCGGCATCGGCGTCAATTCGAGCCTCGACGTGAACGGCTCGAACAACACCGGCCTGGGCGGCTACTCGGGCTGGACGGTCACCGGCCAGGGCAACACCAGTGCCGGGGCGTTCGCGGGCTACACGGTCAACGGCGACAGCAACACCGCCTTCGGCAACACCACCGGGCAGTACGTCACCGGCAACAACAACGTGGCGATCGGCACCATGTCCGGCAACAACGTCGGCGCCAACAGCACCATCAGCATCGGCAACCAGGCCAGGGCCAGCACCGACAGCAGCATCGCGATCGGCGACGGGGCTGTCGCCAGCGGCAAGCAGTCGATCAGCATCGGCACCGGCAACACCGTCAACGGCAACAACAGCGGCGCCATCGGCGACCCGAGCGTCATCGACGGCGCCAACAGCTACAGCGTGGGCAACAACAACACCCTGGGCAGCGGCGCGAGCAACACCTTCGTGCTGGGCAACGGCGTCAACATCCAGGTGGCCAACGCGACCGCGCTGGGCAACGCGACGAGCGTGACGGTGGCCGACGGCGTGGCGCTGGGCAGCCAGTCGCGCGCGGCCACGGCGGCGGGCGTGGCGGGCTACGTACCCGCGGGCGCGAGCGCCGCGCAGG
>NZ_JASMRZ010000116.1 GCF_030462475.1 Variovorax sp. CAN15 | reverse complement strand
GGACGCGGCAATCAGCGCCTGGTAGCTCGGGTGCAGATAAGGCACCTCCTTCTTCAGCGAGGCCTCGGCGGGCCTGCCGAACAGGGCTTCGAGCTGGGCGATGGTGTCGATGGCGTTGTCGGTCGTCATGTACTTCCTTGCTGGATGGTGGTCGATTGTGGCGAAGCGCTCCAGCCGCAGCCCAGCGCCGCCAGAGCGAGCAGCGAGGCGGCCACGCCGAAGATCCACGGCGGCGACGCGGCCGGCAGCAGCAGGCCCGCGATCAGCGGCCCTGCACCGGCGCCGATGTCGCGCCACACCGAGCGAGCCGCCAGCGCCTGCACGCGCTCCGGCCCCGGCGTGCGGCGGGCCACGATGGGCGACAGCAGCGGCAGTTGGAGCGCACGCAGCACCACGATCAGCGCCGCGCAGCTCCACAGCCAGCCGAGGCCGAAACCCACGAGCGCGATGGCGGTAATAAGCGACAGGCTCACCAGCATGCGCTCGGCGCCGAAGTGCTCGGCCATGCGCCCGCCGACCGGGCTCAGCAGGATCTCCGCGAGGTAGCGAAGCGCCATCAGTACGCCGGCCACGATCACGGCACCGCCGGGCAGCAGGTCCTTGCCCAGATAGGAGAGCCCGACGATGAAAAGCCCATCGAGCGTCAGCCCCTCCATGAACGACCAGCTGTCCAGGCTGTTGGGCAGCTTGAAGCGCTTCGCCGGCTTGACCACGGGATGAGGTGCCGCAGGCAGCCGCTGCGTGACGAAGCAAGCAACCAGCGAGAACCCCGCGAGGATGGCGAAGATCGCGCGCGGCCCCATCCAGTGCGCCAGCAGCGCGCCCATCGGCAGCGCGAGCACCGGCCCCATCGCGATGAAGGCGCGCGACCGCCCGTTGCGCCGAGCCGCCCCCACCGGGTCGGCCGTGGCCAGCGCCTGCGTCGACAGGTTCAGCGCCGCGAAGCACAGGCCCCACATCAGCCGCAGCGGCAGCAGCGCCCAGAAGCCCGAGAGCGTCGAGTAGCCCAGCCCGCACACCGCGGCCGCCACGACCGCGATGGTGCAGGTCAGCCGGTCGCCGTTGCGGGCGTAGAAGCGGGCCACGAAGCCGTAGCCGGCAATGCGCACCAGCCGGTTGGCCGCGAGCAGCATGCCGGCCTCGGCGAGCGTCACGCCGAACTGGCTCGCGTACATCGGCAGCAGCAGGTAGAGCACCACATCGGCCGGCAGCGAAAGGCCGAGGGCCATCGCCGCATGGCGGGAATTCAGGTCGGTGGGGGATGTTTGGGGAGCGGGTGAAGGGCGGGGCATCGAGCCTCGATGGTGCGACGGCAGCCGCCTTGCCGACAAACGACATTAACGACCGGCATGCGTGAGAAAATCGCACGCATGCCGCTTCGAGAGCCTCCCTTGAACGCCGTGCGCGCCTTCGCCGCCGCGGCGCGCCACCTCAGCTTCACGCGCGCGGCGCTCGAACTGCACGTCACGCACAGCGCGGTGAGCCGGCAGATCAAGAGCCTCGAGGAGTTCCTCGGCGTTGGGTTGTTCGAGCGGCGCATCCGGCAGGTCGCGCTCACCGCCGAGGGCCAGCAGTTCTTCGCCGAAGTGCAGCCCGCGCTCGCGCAGATCAACGCCGCCGCGCGGGCGCTGCAGTCGCAGGGGCCGGCGCGCGCGGTGCGCATCAACGTGCGGCCCTCCTTCGCGGTGCGCTGGCTCATTCCGCGCCTGCCCTCCTTCGTCGAGCGCTTTCCGGAGATCGAGCCACAGGTGGTCACCAGCACCGTCATGCCCGAGGAGGCCATCGGCAGCTTCGACATCGCCGTGCGGCGGGGCCTCGAAGGCTGGCCCTCGTCGATGGAGGTGATGCCCTTTCTCGAAGACGAGGTGATGGTGGTCGGCGCGCCCGCGCTCTTCAAGACCCACCCGCTGCCCGACCTGCGCGCGCTCGCCTCGCACGTACTGCTCTCGGCTCGCACCCGCAAGGACGACTGGGACGCCTGGAAGAAGCAGGTCGGCGCGCCGCGCGCCAAACCGGCGGGCCGGCTGCAGTTCGACCATCTGCACTTCGTGCTGCAGGCGGCGGTCGACGGGCTGGGCATCGCGCTGGCGCCGACCTCGCTGGTGTCGCACGACCTCGCCTCGGGCCGCCTGCAGTCGCCTCTGCCTGCCCTGCGCATGACGCTGGAGCGCTACTACTACGGCCTTGCGACCGATGCCGCGCCGGAGGCGGCCTATGTGGCCAAGTGGTTCGAGGAGATGCAGGCCCAGGGTGCCTGATCGGCCGACGCTCGCGCGTCCGGAAACGGCCAGCCTCAAAGGCCCGCCGCCAGCACGATGAGGGCATGACTCGAACAACACCCCTCCTCCCCCGTTCCTTCCGGAATCTCGCGTGGTCGAACCTCGCGGCGCAGTCCGCTGAACAACTGAGCCTTGCGGCCGTGCCGCTGGTGGCCGTGCTGGCGCTCGGCGCCGGGCCCGGCGAGATCGGCTTTCTGGCGGCCGTGCAGACGCTGCCCTTCCTGCTGGTCTCGATGCCCATGGGCCTGCTCGCGGATCGCATGTCGCGGCGGCGGCTGATGGTCTGGGCCGAGGGGCTGCGGGCGGTGTCGCTGATCGTGCTGCTGGCGATGGTGTTCGCGTCGAAGCTGAGCATCGGCTGGCTGGCCGCCCTGGGGTTCCTGGGTGCTGTCGGCACGGTGGGCTTCAGCGTCGCGGCGCCCGCGCTGGTGCCGGTGCTCGTACCTCGGGAAGCCTTGGCGGCGGCCAACGGGCGGCTGGAGCTGGCGCGCAGCGCGGCCTTCACCGCCGGGCCCGCGCTCGCGGGCGCCCTCGTGGCGTGGGCCGGAGCATCGGCCGCGTTCGTGCTTGCCGCTGTGCTGTCAGCGGCAGCTGTCGCCCTGCTGCTTCGATTGAGCGAAGCGCCGCGCGAGCCCTCCGCCGGCCGGCATCCGCTGCTCGAAGTACGCGATGGCGCTCGCTTCGTCTGGCAGCACGAGATGCTGCGCCCGATGCTGCTGACCGGCGCGGTCTTCAACATCTCGTGGTTCGTGCTGCAGGCAGGCTACGTGCCCTACGCGGTGCGCGTGCTCGGCCTCGGCGCGCAGGCGGTGGGCTTTACGCTGGCGATGTATGGCGCGGGCATGGTCGTCGGTGCGCTGCTGACGCCTCGCGTGGTGGCGCGCCTGCCCTTCGGCCGCGCGATACAGGTCGGCCCCTCGGTCGCGGTGCTGGCCGCAGCGGCAATGGCAGCTACGCTCGTCGTGCCGACTGCAACGCTGGCGGCGCTTTCGTTCTTCCTGTTCGGCGCGGGGCCGATGGTCTGGGTCATCACGTCGACCACGCTGCGCCAGAGTGTGACGGCGGCCACGATGCTGGGCCGGGTGTCTGCCGTGTTCCTCACGATCAACGCCGGGGCCCGGCCGATCGGCGCGGCGCTGGGCGGCATGGTCGGCGCCGCATGGGGCGGGCCGGCCTGCCTGCTGCTGGCGCTCGCGGGCTTCGGGCTGCAGGCGGCGATCATCTTCGCGTCACGCATCGCGACGCTGCACCGGCTGCCGGTGCCTGCTGCCTAGAAGAGAGAAGCCATCCCGTTCGGCCGCGCATCCTCGATGCCGAGCATGCGCAGCTTGGTCAGCGCGCCGCCGCCGGCCGAGAAGCCGCCCGGCTTGTTGCCCGCCGCCAGCACGCGATGGCACGGCACCACGGGCGCAAAGGGGTTGAGGCCCATGGCCTGCCCAACGGCGCGCGACAGCCCCTTGTCGCCCAGCTGCTCGGCGATCTCGCCGTAGGTGCGGGTCTGGCCCGGCGGAATGCGCCGGGCGATCGCGTAGATGCGTTGGTGGAACTCGGACACGCCGCTCATGTCGAGCTCGATATGGCTCAGGTCGTCGCGCACGCCGCGCAGCAGGCCCTGGATGGCATCGATGGCACGCTGCGCCATCTCGTTCGGCGGGCCTTCATGCAGATCGGGAAAGCGCTGCCGCATGCGTGCCCGCGTGGCCGGCTCGCCGTTGTCGGCGGGCAACTGCACGCCAATCAGTCCGTGCGGTCCCCACGCCAGGGCGCACATGCCGATTGAAGTTTCGAACAAGGCAAAGCCGCTCATCACGATGTCTCCGGTTGCATCGAATGCTGGCGCGATGCCAGCACCGCGCCGAGCCACAGGGCCATCGCCGAGGCCACGAGCCCGCGCGCCAGTCCGCCCGGGCCGTCGGAGATCCAGCCCGTGACGGTCGGCCCGACGATCTGCCCCAGCGCGAAGATGATGGTGAAGGCGCTGATGCCCTGGGCCCAGCGCGAAGGTGGCAGGTTGTGGCGTACCAGCGCGGTGGTCGACGCCACCACCGACAGGAACACCGCGCCGAAGAGCACGCCCGAAACCAGCGCCACCGGCGCGGACGAACTCAGTACCGGCAGCAGCGTGGCCACGCCCAGCAGCCCATTGAGCAGCGCCTGCGGCTGCCCGCCGCGATACCGGTCGAGCAACCCGGCCCAGAGCCTCGAGGAAGCCACGCAGGCGATGCCCAGCAAGGCATAGAACAACGTGACGAAGCCTGCGCTGGCGCCCTGCTCGCGCAGCAGCGCGATCACGAAAGTCATGTAGCCGATGTAGCCCATGCCGAACAAGGCATAGCCGGCGAGCGCCCAGCCGAAGCGGTGCAGCGCGACGGGCGGCGCAGAACTCGATGAGGCGGCAGGCGCTGCGGGCGCCGCGGCTTGCCGATCCGGCAACGCGCGACCCGCCCAGGCCAGCAGGCAGGTGGCGGCTGCGCTCGCAACCGCCAGCGCCCACCACGCCCAGGTCCATCCGTGAGGCTCGCCGGCCGCCGCGCGCAGCACCTGCGGCACGAGCAATGCCGACAGCAGGATGCCGAAGCCGGTGCCGCCGTAGTAGATGCCGAGCAACAGACCACCGCGCGTGGACCCCGCCTCGCTGAGCCGGGCCGCGAGCAGCCCGCCAGCCACGAAAACCCACGCACTGGCCACGCCCGCCAGCAGGCGCTGCAGCAGCAAAGCCGACGCATCGGTGACGAAGCCGCTGCCCGCCATGAACACGCTGGCCAGCACCGCTCCGAATACAAGAAGCCGGGTCGCGCCAAAGCGCCGCATCAGCGCCGGTGTGCCGAGTGCGCCCACCAGATAGCCGACCGCGTTGGCCGTGTTCATGCCGCCAGCCAGCGCATAGCTCCAGCCCAGGTCCGCGCGCATCGGCGGCAGCAGCAGCGCGTAGGCGAAGCGCGTGATGCCGAGCGACACGGCGGCGCCCATCGACAGCGCGAAGGCAAGCCGCAGCGTGGGCTGGGCGGAGATGGGGGAAGGAGAAGCGAGCGTTGTCGGCATTGCGGTGGCGGTCGGCAGGCAGGCCTGTTTGCCGATCATTCTGCGGCAGCCGCCGCCAGCCTGCAGGCGCCGGTCGCTCAACCCGCTTCGGGCACCGGGTCTGTATGCAGCAGGTGGCGCTCCAGCAGCACCGCCACGTGCACCGCCTCGCGCTGCGCGCCGTCGCCGATCTGGTGGCGGCAGCTGGTGCCATCGGCCACCACGATGGCACCGGGCTTCGCGCGGATGGCGGGCAGCAGGCTGGCCTCGGCCATCTTCATCGACACCTCGAAATGGCTGGCCTCGTAGCCGAAGCTGCCGGCCATGCCGCAGCAGGAGCTTTCGATGAGCTCGGGCTGTGCGCCGGGAATGAGCTTGAGCACTTCCATCACCGGGCTCACCGCGCCGAAGGCTTTCTGGTGGCAATGGCCGTGCAGCAGGATGGGCGCCTCGGCGGGCTTCAACGGCAGCTCGAAGCGGCTCTGCTTCAGCTCGCGAGCGATGAATTCCTCGAACAGCAATGCATGCTTTGCCACCAGCTCGGCCTTCTCGCCGAAGCCCATCACCAGCGCCTCGTCGCGCAGCGTGAGCAGGCACGAGGGCTCCAGTCCGACGATGGGCACGCCCGCGCGCGCCAGCGGCACCAGCGCGTCGATCAGCGCCTCGGCCTTCTTCTTGGCCTCGTCCACCATGCCGCTGGCCAGGAATGTGCGGCCGCAGCAGTGGTGCCCGCCGCTCTTCTCCACCGTGTGCAGCACATAGCCCGCAGCCTGCAGCACGCGCGCGGCGGCGAACGCGTTCTCGCTCTCGAAGGTGCCGTTGAAGGTGTCGACGAAAAGCACCACCGCCTTGCCGCCACGCCGCGCGATCGAAAGCGCCACCTCGCGTTCGACGAACAGGCCCGGCTCGTTCGCCTTGCCGCGCCAGAAAGTGTCGCCGCGCCATGCGGGCAGCGAGCGCTTGGCAGAGAAGCCCAGCAGCTTCTCGCCCAGCCATGCGGCGCCGGGCACGCTGTTGCGCAGGTTCAGCAGCCAGGGAAAGCGGCTGGCCTTGTGGGCGTAGTCGGGCAGGCCCGCCACCAGCCTGTCTTTCAGCGTGTGGCCGTGGCGCTTCTTGTAGTGGTCGAGAAACTCGACCTTCATCTTCGCCATGTCCACGCCGGTCGGGCAGTCGCGCTTGCAGCCCTTGCAGCCCACGCACAGGTCCATGGTCTCGTGCATGGCCTCGCTCGTGAAGGCGTCGGGGCCGAGCTGGCCCGACAGCGCCAGCCGCAGCGTGTTGGCGCGGCCTCGCGTGAGGTGCTGCTCGTCGCGCGTCACGCGGTAGCTGGGGCACATGGTGCCGGCGTCGAACTTTCGGCAGTGGCCGTTGTTGTTGCACATCTCCACGGCCTTGGCGAGGCCGCCAGTGCTGTCGCCGCCGGTGCCGGCAGCGGTGGTCACCTCGGTCACCGGATCGGCGTTGACGTTCCAGGCCGACCAGTCGAGCACGGGCTTGAGCTCGATGCGGCGATAGGGCTTGGGCGCGGTGGGCGGCGCGAAGCGGAACAGCGCGCCGTCGTCCATGCGCGGCGGGTCGATGATCTTGCCGGGGTTGAAAAGGTCGATGGGGTCGAGCTTGCGCTTGATCGCGCGGAAGGCCTCGTTGATGGCCGGGCCGAACTGCCATTCGATCCATTCGCCGCGGCACAGGCCGTCGCCGTGCTCGCCGCTGAACGCGCCCTTGTACTTGCGCACCAGCTCGCTCGCCTCCTCGGCGATGGCGCGCATCTTCGCCGCGCCGTCGGTGCGCATGTCGAGGATCGGCCGCACGTGCAGCGTGCCGACCGAAGCATGGGCGTACCAGGTGCCGCGGCTGCCATGCTTCGCGAAAACCTCGGTCAGCGCGTCGGTATATTCGGCGAGGTGCTCCAGCGGCACGGCGCAGTCTTCGATGAAGCTCACGGGCTTTCCGTCGCCCTTGAGGCTCATCATGATGTTGAGGCCGGCCTTGCGCACCTCCCACAGGTTCTTCTGCCGAGCCTCGTCGGGCATCTCGACCACGCTGCCGGGCAGGCCCAGGTCGCCCATCAGCTCGACGAGCTGCTTCAACTGCGGCAGCAGCGAGGCCTTGTCGGCGCCCGAGAACTCCACCAGCAGGATGGCCGCCGGCTTGCCGATCAGCGCGGTCTCGACCGTCGGCTTGAAGGCCGGATTGGCCAGGCTCAGCTCGATCATCGTGCGGTCGACCAGCTCCACCGCCGTGGGGCCGAGCTTGACGATGTGCTGGGCCGAATCCATCGCGGCATGGAAGGTCGGGAAGTTGACGATCCCCAGCACCTTGGCGCACGGCAGCGGCGCGAGCTTGAGCTTCAGGCTCCGGGTGTAGGCCAGCGTGCCTTCCGAGCCGATCAGCAGGTGCGCCAGGTTCACGCTGCCGTCGGCCGTGTAGGGCCGCTCGCTCTGGTTGTCGAAGATGTCGAGGTTGTAGCCCGCCACGCGGCGCATGACCTTGGGCCAGTTCTCCGCCATCGCCTCGCGGTGCTGCCGCGCGAGGCCGCGCACGAACTGTGCGATGCCCGCCGCGCGCACGCCCAGCGAGCCGACCGGGCCGAAGTCGACCAGCTCGCCGTTCGACAGCCACGCGCTCGCGCCCAGCACGTTGTGCACCATGTTTCCGTAGGCGATGGAGCGCGAGCCGCAGGAGTTGTTGCCCGCCATGCCGCCCAGGGTGGCCTGCGCGCTGGTCGACACGTCCACCGGGYWCCAGAGCCCATGTTGCTTCAACTGCGCGTTGAGGTGGTCGAGCACCAGGCCGGGCTCGACGGTAACCGTGCCCTGCTCCACGTTCACGTCGAGCACGCGGCGAAAGTGCTTGCTGTTGTCGATCACCAGCGCCGCGCCAGTGGTCTGCCCGCACTGGCTGGTGCCGCCGCCGCGCGCGAGCACGGGCACCTTCAGGTCGCGGGCGATGTCGATGGCGGTGGCGATGTCGCGCTCGTTCGTGGGCACGAAGGCGCCGACGGGCGTGATCTGGTAGATCGACGCGTCGGTGGCGTAGCGCCCGCGCGAGGCGTCGTCGAACAGCACCTCGCCCTGCGTCTCGGCGCGCAGGCGGCGCGCGAGCAGCTCGCAGGTCTCGTTGGGTGGAAGAACTGTTCCGGCTGGCTGCATGTGGCTGGCGGGATCTATGCGCATGGTGATCAGGTCGCCTTGACAGGCTTGGCCGGCTTGGTGAATGGATAGATCTCGCCCGCGCGAAGCAGCTCCAGCACGGTGTCGCGCTTGCGCAGCACGTGCGACACGAGCACCTTGCGCATGGCCTCGGCGTCGCGCTTCGAGAGCGCATCGATCATCTGCTCGTGCTCCTCGACGGCATGCTTCCACTTCGCCTCGTTCTGGTTGGTGCGAAAGCGCAGCGACTGCACGCGGGCGTTGATGGAGCGGTAGGTGTTCGACAGCACCGGGTTCGCCGCCGCCTCGTTGATCGCGGTGTGGATACGCGCATTGAGCCTGTAGTAGCCCGAGAGATCGCGCCGCGCGAAGCAGGCCAGCATCTCGTAGTGCAGCGCGCGCACCTCGGACAGTTCCTCGTCTGTGATGCGCCTTGCCGCCAGCTCGCCCGACATGCCCTCGAGCATGGCCAGCACCTCGAAGGTGTCGAGCACGTCCGCCTCGGTGAGCTTCACCGCCACCGCGCCGCGATTGGGCAGCAGGTCGACCAGCCCTTCGGCCGCGAGCAGCTTGATGGCTTCGCGCAGCGGCGTGCGCGACACGTTCAGCTGCAGGCAAAGCTCGCGTTCGTTGAGCTTGGCGCCGGGCGCGATGAGCCCTTCGACCAGCATGGTGCGCAGGCGCGCGGCCACCTGGTCGTGCAGCGCGAGCCTGGAGATCTCGATGATTTCGGCTGTCATGATTTTTCCCTTGAATGCATTTTGAATGCAAAAAACAAGACTCACAACCCTGCAATATCGGGGTAAACCATCAAACAAAAATGCATTTTGAATGCAAAACTGAATGCGAAAGGAGAGTTCATGCTGCAACTCGACATCCATCCCACCGGCCGCCACTTCCTCCAGATTCCCGGTCCCAGCCCTGTGCCCGACCGCATCCTGCGGGCCATGAGCCTGCCCACCATCGACCATCGCGGGCCCGAGTTCGGCACGCTGGGGCTGAAGGTGCTGGGCGGCATCCGGCAGATCTTCAAGACGAAGCACCCGGTCGCGATCTACCCTGCCTCGGGCACCGGCGCCTGGGAAGCCGCGCTCGCCAACACGCTGAGCCCGGGCGATCACGTACTGATGTACGAGACCGGCCACTTCGCCTCGCTGTGGCAGAAGATGGCCACGCGCCTTGGCCTTTCCACCGAATTCCTCGCATGGCAAGGCGCCGACGCACAACTGCCGAACGCGCCCAGTTGGCGCCGCGGCGTACAGGCCGATCTCATCGAGGCACGCCTGCGCAAGGACACCGAGAGGAAGATCAAGGCCGTGTGCGTGGTGCACAACGAGACCTCCACCGGCGTCACCTCCGACATCGCCTCGGTGCGCAAGGCCATCGACGCGGCGGGCCACCCCGCCCTGCTGATGGTCGACAGCATCTCGGGCCTGGCCAGCGCCGACTACCGCCATGACGAATGGGGCGTGGACGTGTGCGTCAGCGGCTCGCAGAAGGGCCTGATGCTGCCGCCGGGCATCAGCTTCAACGCGCTCTCGCCGCGCGCCCTCGAAGTCTCGAAGACCGCGAAGCTGCCCAAGGCCTTCTGGGCCTGGGACGAGATCGTCGAGATGAACAAGGACGGCTACTGGCCCTATACGCCCAACACCAACCTGCTCTACGGCCTCTCGGAGTCGCTGGACATGATCCTCGGCGAAGGGCTGGACAACGTCTTCGCGCGCCACCAGCGCTGGGCCGCCGGCGTGCGCGCCGCGGTCAACGCCTGGGGCCTGCCGATCCAGTGCGCCGACCCGGCGGTGTACTCGCCGGTGCTCACCGGCGTGATCACGCCCGAGGGCGTGGACGCCGACGCGCTGCGCCGGCTGATCCACCAGCGCTTCGACCTCTCGCTGGGCACCGGCCTGGGCAAGCTCAAGGGCCGCATGTTCCGCATGGGCCACCTGGGCGACAGCAACGACCTGACGCTGGTGGCCATGGTCGCCGGCGTCGAGATGGGCATGAAGCTCGCGGGCATCAAGCTGGCGGGCAGCGGCGTGCAGGCCGCCATGGACCACTTCTCGCGCCACACGGCACCGGCCACGCTGCAGAAAGCCGCATAGGCACGCAGCGCGAGCGGCGCGCATCGGATTCCCACCCACGACGGAGACATAGAAGATGCAGAGACGTTCGTTGATCCAGGCCGCGGGCGCCGCGGCCGCCACGCTGGGCGTGCCCCGGCTCTTCGCGCAGGAATGGCCCACGGGGCCGGTGCGGATCGTGGTCGGCTTCCCGCCCGGCGGCGGCACCGACGCGCTGGCCCGCGTGGTCGCGCAGAAGCTCACCATCATGTGGGGCCAGCAGGTGATCGTCGAGAACAAGGGCGGCGTGGCCGGCGTGCTCGCGGCCGACTACGTGGCGCAGCAGCCCAGCGACGGCAGCACGCTGCTGATGGCCCACATCAACAGCCACGCGCTAGCGCCCAGCCTGCAGCCCAAGCTGCGCTACAACGTCGAGCGCGACTTCGTGCCGATCGTGCTGGTGGGCGTCACGCCCAACCTGCTGATCGCCAACCCGGCGCAGAAGGCGCTCACGGTGAAGGACATCGTCGCCGCCTGCAAGGCCGCGCCCGGCACGCTGAGCTTCGGCTCGGCCGGTGCGGGCTCGGCGCAGCATCTGGCGCTGGAAATGTTCAAGCTTCAGGGCGGCGTCGATGCGCTGCATGTGCCCTACAAGGGCAGCGGCCCGCTGCTGGCCGACCTGATGGGCGGGCAGATCCAGTACAGCTTCGAAACCATGACGGCCGCCACGCCGCATGTGAAGAACGGCCGCGTGCTCGCGGTGACGCAAACGCGCACCAAGCGCGCCAAGGGCCATCCCAACGTGCCGACCATGCAGGAACAAGGCTTCCAGGGCTTCGAGGCCACCACCTGGTACGGCCTGGCCGGCCCGGGCAAGCTGCCCGCCTCCATCGCGCAGAAGGTGAACCGCGACGTGAACACCGTGCTGGCGATGCCCGACGTGCAGGAGCGGCTGGACACCTACGGCGCGGAAGACGGCGGCGGCTCGCAGGACAAGTTCAGGCAGTTCATCAGCACGGAGATCGCGAAGTGGGCGAAGGTGGTGAAGGACGGCAACGTGCACGTCGAGACCTGAAGAGCCCGCTTTGCTGAGAAGATCCGGAAGATGAATTCATCCCAGACCGCCCTCACCGACGCACTCGTGGCAGCGCGCCGCGGCAACCGCACCCTCGACGCCACGCCCTGGCTCGACACCCTCGAAACCGCTGCGCAGGCCTATGAGGTGCAGGACGCCGTCGCGGCGGCGCTCGGCTGGTTCGACAGCCAGCCCGTGCCCCGCGCATGGAAGTCCGGCGGCGGATCGCGCAGCGCGACGCTCACGCATGCGCCGCTGCCATCGGCCGGTGTGCGGCAGAGCCCGGCGGATTTCGGCGATCTGGTTTTCCACACGCCCGGCATCGAGGCCGAGATCGCGCTGCGGCTCGGTCAGGACGTGACGCCCGCGCAAGCCGCGAAGCTCGATCATGAGAACTCGGCGGCGCTGATCGACGCCATGGCCGTCTCCGTGGAAATCGTCGATGCACGCTGGCAGGACCTCCCCTCCACGCCCGCCCTGCTGCGCCTGGCCGACTCGCAGGTGCACGGCGCGCTCGTGATCGGCGAGTGGAAGCCTTTTGCCGCCGTCGACTGGGCCTCGCAACGCTGCGAAACGAAGATCGGCAATGGCGAGGTCCTGGTGCGCGAAGGCACGCATCCGCTGGCCGATCCGGCATGGCTGCTGCCGATCTGGCTGCGCCACATCACGCGCAACGGGCAGACGGCGCCGGCCGGCACCGTCGTCACCACCGGCTCATGGGTGGGTGTGCTGCCCTGCCGGCGCGGCGATCAGGTGACGGCCGAATTTCCCGGCATCGGCGCCGTGCGCTTGAGCGTGTAGCGTCCGCCTCCCACGCCTGAGCAAGCCACCAGGAAGTCGAGCACCGCCCGCACCCGCGCGGGCAGCGTGCCGGCCTTGCCGATGTAGACCGCATGGATCGGCTCCACCTCGGCCGCATTGAATTCCTCCAGCAGCGGCACCAGCCGGCCAGCATCGATGTCGTGCTGTATGTGATAGAGCGACAGCCGCGCCACACCCGCCCCTGCGATGGCCAGCTGCCGCAGCGTTTCGCCATCGCCCGCGCGCACCGGCCCGGCAACGGGCAGCCACTGCATGCGGCCGTCCACGCGCAGCGGCCAGTCGGGCGTGTTGCGGCGGTAGCTCCAGCCGAGACGGTTGTGGGCCTCGAGCTCCTGCGGCGTGCGCGGCGTGCCGTACTTGGCGAGGTAGTCCGGCGCGGCGACGATGGACTGGCTGGTCTCGCCCAGCCGGCGTGCCACGAGATCGGAGGCCGGCAGTTGCCCCCAGCGGATCGCGATATCGGCGCGCTCGTCCATCAGGTCGACGATGCGGTCGGTCAGCGCGATGTCCAGCGTGATCTGCGGATGCATCTCCAGCAGGCGCGGCACCAGAGGCACCAGCTTGTGGTGGCCGA
>NZ_JASMRZ010000115.1 GCF_030462475.1 Variovorax sp. CAN15 | reverse complement strand
CCGGCCAGGATGGCGTCGCGCACCGGGACGGGGAAGGCCGCCATCTTCTGCTTGGGGTCTGCGGTCACCACGTAGCGCTGCGCGAAGGTCGGCAACGGGATGTTGCGGCTGTAGTCGTTCTTGATGCGCTGCTGCTTGCCGGCGAGCTCCACGCCGAACCAGCGGAAGTCGTAGGTCGTGATGCGCGCCGGGGTGCCCACGGCGACGATGCTCGTGCCCTGCTCGTCGTAGTTGATGTCGCTGATCGAGTCGCCGTAGGTGCGCATGTTGCAGCACAGGTAGCCGCTGACGAGCGGGCCGGGCGGCGGGGAGGGCCGCTGGGCATGGGCGACGGTGATGGACGCGGGCACGACGGTGGCTGCCAGCAGGGCGGCAGCGGCAAGGCGCTTGAGCATTCTTGGATTTCCCTCGGAGTTGTTGGAATCGCTGCGGGATCGCTGTCCTCGGCAGCGAAGGGATTCTAGGAGCGAACAATCCGAGGGCGAAGGCAGAATGCGCGCCTGCAGCTATCGAAAGCGTAGCAACGCAGCTTGCGTTCAGGTTCCCGGTTCACAATGCGCCCCGGCGCCTGCCGCCACCTCAATCCACAGAGACAGCGCGAAAGAAAGAAGAGCCCCCGATGGCGATCCAGTGGTTCCCCGGTCACATGTATTCGACCCAGAAGGCCATCACCGAACGGGTGAAGGACATCGACGTGGTCATCGAGCTGCTCGACGCCCGCCTGCCCGGCTCCAGCGCCAACCCGATGCTGGCCGAGCTCACGGCCGGACGGCCCACGCTGAAGGTGCTCAACAAGCAGGACCTGGCCGACCCTGAGCGCACCGCGCTCTGGCTGGCGCACTACAACGCGCTGCCCGCCACCCGCGCCATTCCCCTCGACGCGAGCCAGACCACGCCCGCGCAGCAGATCGTCAAGGCCTGCCACGAGCTCTCGCCCAACCGCGGCGGGCTGGCCAAGCCGATGCGCGTGCTGATCTGCGGCATTCCCAACGTGGGCAAGTCCACCCTCATCAATACGCTCACCGGCGGGCGCAAGGCCAAGACCGGCGACGAGGCCGGCATCACCAAGCTGGAGCAGCGCATCACGCTGGCCGACGACTTCTACCTGTGGGACACGCCCGGCATGCTGTGGCCGCGCATCATCGTGCCCAAGAGCGGCTACAACCTCGCGGCCAGCGGCGCCGTGGGGCGCAACGCCTTCGACGAGGAAGAAGTGGCGCTCGAGCTGCTCGGCTACCTCAAGACCAGCTACGCCGTCGGCGTGGCCGCGCGCTTCAAGCTCGTGGAACTCGACGCCGAGACCATGGCCGGCATGAAGGACGAGGCGCTGCTCGACACCATCGGCCGCAAGCGCGGCGCCCTGCTGGGCAAGGGGCGCGTCAACCTGCAGAAGGCCGCGGAGATCGTGATGCACGAGTTCCGCGCCGGCAACCTCGGGCGCATCACCCTGGAGACGCCCGAGGAGTTCGCGGTGTGGCTGGCCGACGGCCGGCGCGCCGATGCCGAGCGCGCGGCGAAGAAGTCCGCGCGCAAGCAGAAGGGCAAGCCGAAGGCGGAGGCCTGAGCTGGCCTCAGTTCAGTCCAGCGCGAACAGCGCCGCAGCCGCCTCGTCGAGCGCGGCGAGCCTGCGCGAGCCGGAGCCCGGGCCGGCCGCCTGCAGCGCCCGCTGATACATCGCCACGCGCGTGGCCGACACCGGCCTGCACAGCGGCCGCCCGCGCGTCTGCGCGATGCCGCGCCCGGGCACCACGTAGCGTCCCGGGCTGAGCCGCGCGAAGCGGATGTAGGCCTGCAGCGTGGGGAGCACGTCGGCGTGCAGCGCGTGCATGTGCTTCTCCGCCTCCTTGCCGATCTGCGCGTAGCCCTTGGCGTCCTTGGTGACGGGCAGGCCGAGGATGTCGGCCATGTCGATCTCGAAGTGCGTGAAGTCGCCGTACGGGCGCTTGCAGTCGATCATGAAGCTGCTCCAGTTGGCGTGCTGCAGCAGGCGGATGTGCTCGTCGGTCACGTCGAAAGCCGCGCGTTTCTCGAAGGGCGGCTGGAAGGCGTAGTGGCCGGCCACGAAGCTCGCGTGCAAAAAGAAGGCGGCCGCCACGTTCACGAAGCGGTCGAAGACCGGCGAGCTGCCGCCGTCGAGCACGTCGCCGAACTGCTCGAACGTCATGTCGGGCGGCACGATGGCGGGCGCGCCGGATTCGCAATCGACCCACTCGGCATGGCTGCGGCGGAACCAGTCGATGTCGGCTTGCGTGATCTCGATGCTGCCCGGCTGGGGCGGCGCTGCCGGGGCGGCCGAGGGCGTGTCCTGCGACTGCCCGCAGCCCGAGGCGGCCAGCAGGGCGGTTGCGGCGCATGCGGCAGAAAGTACCAGCGCGTCCCGCCGATGGAACCATCTCACTTTGTTCTCTCCAGGAAAAGATGTCTGTCCGCGCACGAGGATGCCATGCGGGCCTGACATCTGCCTGAGGACGACCGCACCGTGCGCGGGAGGGGGCGGAAGACGACAATCAATGGCGCGCGCCGGGGAACCTGGTCCGCGCCCCAACGCCAGTCCATCGCCTGCAACCCGATTCCAGATGCAACGTCTCACGCGTCAACGCAACGCCGTCTTCTCCGCCTTCAGCGACGCAGGCCGCGTCCTCACCGCTCCCCAGATCCTGGCGCATGCGCGCGAGATCGTTCCCGAGATCAGCTTGTCGACCGTGTACCGCCAGGTCTCGCTGCTGCTGGCGGATGGCGAGATCGCCAAGGTCGAGCTGCCCGGCGAGCCCGCCCGCTACGAGGTGGCGTGCAAGCCCGAGGCGCATGGCAAGGCGGGCCACGGCGCAAAGCCCGCCGACCATCACCATCACTATTTCCATTGCTCCAGCTGCGGGCAGGTGTACATGCTGCATTCCTGCCCCGGGCCGATGGACGACCTGGTGCCGAAAGGCTTCCAGGTGAAGAGCCACGAGGTCACGCTGCACGGGGTGTGCGCGTCGTGTGCGGCGGAGGAACCGGCCGGCAAGCCACGCGCGGGCAAGGCGCACTGACCGGCCGGCTTTCGGTCAGCTTTCAATTTATTGAGAATGAATTCTCAATAACGTATAGTCGCGGGTCCGAATCCTTTGGTTCCTGTCCCGATCATGCAAGTCCTGTCCTCGCTCAAAGAAGCAAAGAAGCGCCACCGCGACTGCCAGGTGGTGACGCGGCGCGGCCGCACCTACGTCATCTGCAAATCCAATCCGCGCTTCAAGGCCAGGCAGGGCGGCGCGAAGAACAGGCACAAGCGCTGAGGAGCGCAAGCGCCGCTGACGGGCGCCGCGGCTGAAGAGCCAGCGCCCGAATCTCCCCAACACCGAACAAACGAACGAGCGACTGACCGCCTCGGCGCGCGTGCGCCGGTGCGTGCCTGCGCGCGTCCCGTCCTTCCATTCACCGGGTTTCCTCCATGCTCCGAGCCACCGGCCTCACCAAGCAATACGGCGCGCACACCGCGCTCGACAGCCTCGACCTCGACATCCGCGCTGGCGACATCTACTGCCTGCTGGGCGCGAACGGCGCGGGCAAGACCACCACCATCAACCTGTTCCTGAACTTCGTCGAGCCGACTGCCGGCACGGTGGAGATCAACGGCATCGACGTCGTGCGCCACCCGGTGGCCACCAAGCAGCACGTGGCCTACATCCCCGAGCAGGTCACGCTGTACGGGCCGCTCTCGGGGCTGGAGAACCTGCGCTTCTTCGCAGGACTGTCGCTGGGCCGGGAGCTGCCGCGTGAGCGGCTGCTGGAGCTGATGACCGAGGTGGGGCTGGACCACGCGGCGGCCGACAGGCGCGTGTCGGCCTACTCCAAGGGCATGCGCCAGAAGGTGTGGATCGCGGTTGCACTGGCCAAGCAGGCGAAGGCGCTGCTGCTCGACGAGCCCACCTCGGGGCTCGACCCACAGGCTGCCAGCGAGTTCTCGGGCCTGCTGCGCCGCGCCGCCGACAACGGCGTGGCCGTGCTCACCACCACGCACGACTTGTTCCACGCGCAGCAGACCGCCACGCGCGTCGGGATCATGAAGCGCGGCCGCCTCGTCGAGAGCCTGGACGGCGAGGCCGCGATTGCAAAAACCGACCTGCAGTCCCTCTACCTGCAGCACATGAGGGCATGACATGCAGCTCGTGAACTGGATCGCGCGCCGCGAATTCCTCGAGCGCCTGCGCGACGGGCGCCTCGACTGGGCCGGCGGACTCGTCGCCGTGCTGCTGCTGACCGCGCTCGCCGTGGGCTGGGCGCACCAGCGCGACGCTCGGGCCGAGCAGCGTGCCGCCCAGGCCATGGACTACCGCGACTGGCTGCGGCAGGACCGCCGCCATCCGCACGACGCCGCGCACCAGGGCATGCACGCCTTCAAGCCCGAGGCGGTGCTGTCGATGATCGACCCGGGCATCAACCTCTTCATCGGCAGCACCGTGTGGCTGCAGGCGCATCGCCAGAGCGAGGTGAAGTTCAACGCCGCGCAGGACGCGACCGGCCTGCAGCGCTTCGGCAATCTCTCGGTCGGCTGGATATTGCAGGTGCTGGGTCCGCTGCTGGTGATCGTGCTGGGCTTCAACGCCTTCGCGGCGGAACGCGAGCAGGGCATCCTGCGGCAGACGCTGAGCCTGGGCGTGCCGCCGCTTCGGCTGCTGGGCGGCAAGGCGCTGGCGCTGGGGGCGTCGCTGGCCGTGCTGCTGGTGCCGGCGGGGTTGATCGCCGCTGCGGCGGTGGCCGCCGGGGCGGACGACGGCGAGCGGCTCGATGCGCTGCTCAGGCTGGGCGCCTGGGCCGTCGGCTATGCCGTGTACCTCGGCATCTTCGTGTTCCTCGTGCTCGGCGTTTCCGCGGCCTGCTCGACCTCGCGCATGGCGATCACGCTGCTGCTGGCCATCTGGATCGGGCAGGCGGTGATGGCGCCGCGCGTGCTCTCGGAGCTGTCGCGCGCATGGTTCCCGAGCCCGACGCGGCTGGAGTTCAACCGCCAGCTCGGCGTGGAGCTCAAGACCGTCTCCGACGAGGTGTGGCAGAAGAACTTCGGTTCCACCGAGCGCTGGGGCCGCGACGTGCCGCTGAGCAAATGGGGCATCGCGCTGCGCCTTGACGACCAGGCCTCCTACCCCGTATATGACCGCCACTACGGCCGCCTGTGGGACACCTGGGAGCGCCAGCAGGCGGTGCAGGAATGGAGTGGCCTGCTGGTGCCCGTTCTCGCGGTGCGCGGCTTCTCGATGGGCATGGCGGGCACCGACTTCGCGCACCACCGCAGCTTCACCACCGCTGCCGAGCTGCACCGCCGCCACATCCAGGACCTGATGAGCGAAGACCTGGTGGAGCACGCCGATCCGCTGGGCGACCAGCACTTCGCCTACCAGGCCACACCCGATCTCTGGGCGACGGTGCCGCCCTTCGACTACCAGCCGCCGCGCGCGGCCTGGGCGCTGATGCACCAGATGCGCAGCTTCGCCGTGCTGTGCGCCGGCCTGCTGCTGGCCGCCGCCTTCGCGGCATTCACCGCTTCGCGGCAGCGCGCGCTCTGAGGCACGCCGTACATGACGACGACCACTTCTTCCTCCGCTCCTGTTTTCGTTTCCATCGTCGATCCGCCGCAGGGCCGCCGGCTGCTGGCCGTGATGCGCCAGGAATGCCGGCTGATGCTCGCCGAGCGCACGCTGTGGGCCGTCGGCCTGCTGTTCCTGCTGCTGGTGGCCTATGCGCTCGGCAACGGACTGCTGCAGACCGCGAGCCGCGACCGCGCGCAGGCGGCGGTTGCGCAGGCCGACCGCGACACCCGCGCGGCGCAGCGCGCGCTGCTCGAAAGCATCCTCGCCGGCACCGCGCAGCCCACGCCCTTCGAGAACCCGGCCGACCCTTCGCGCATGGCCAGCGGGTACGGCGGGCACCACGCGATCCTGCCGACCGCGCCGCTGGGCCCGGTCGCGCTGGGGCAGAGCGACCTGTACCCGAGCCAGTTCAAGGTCACGAACCAGAGCCGCGTGGTGTTCATGAACCCCAGCGACATCGAAAGCCCCTGGCACCTGCTGAGCGGGCATTTCGACCTGGCTTTCGTCATCGTCTACCTGCTGCCGCTGCTGATCTTCGCGCTGGGCTACAACCTGCTGTCGGCCGAGCGCGAGAACGGCACGCTGAGGCTGCTGCTGTCGCAGCCGCTGCGGCTTCGCACGCTGCTCGCGGGCAAGCTCACGGTGCGAGCGGCGGTGCTGCTGGGCCCCGCCGTGCTGCTGCCGGTGGCGGTGCTGCTGGTGGCGCGGCAGGCCGGGCTGGCCGGCTCGCCGGGCGCCGCCCTGTGGTGGTGGGCGCTGCTGGTGGGGGCGTACGTGCTCTTCTGGTTCGCGCTGGTGGTGGCGGTGAATGCCTTCGGCGCCTCGTCGGCGACCAACGCGATGGTGCTCGTCATCGCCTGGGTGCTGCTGGTGCTGGTGGCGCCGGTGCTGCTGAACCTTGCCGTGACGCAGGCCAGCCCCGCGCCATCGCGCACCGAGCTGGCCACGCGCCAGCGCATCGTCACCGCCGAGGCGATGAAGCGCCACGCCGACCTGATGAGCACCGACTACCGGCACGTGGGCCGCGGCGCGATCCTCGTGCCGCGCGACGGCAAGATCGAGATCGCCGGCCGCGCCTTGGGCAACTACCTGATCGAGAAGGAAGTCGACGAGGCCATCAAGCCCGAGCTCGACCGCTTCGACGCGCAGCAGGCCGGGCAGCAGGCGCTGCTGGCGCGCTTCAGCGCGGTGTCTCCGGCGGCCGTGGCCTACGAGGGCATGACGGCGCTGGCTGGCACCGGCACGCGGCGCCAGGCGCGTTTCGAGGCACAGACCATCGCCTATCACGAGGCCTGGAAGCGCTTCTTCTCCCCGCGCATCGACGCGCGCGACGCGCTCGTGCCGTCCGAGTTCGACCGCATTCCCGCATTCGCCTGGCAGGAGGAGCCCKCCGCCCTCGTGCGCGGGCAGGCCGCCATCGMGGTGATCCAGCTGCTGGTGCCGAGCCTGCTGCTGTTCGGCATCGCGGCGTGGCGGCTTCGGCGCTTCCCGGTCGCGTAGCGGCCACCCGGTTTTTCTTTTCTTCCCGCAATTCCTTGCAATCAATCCAATGACAACCCTCATCCGCACGGCCATGGCGATGGCCGCCGCCACCGCATTCCAGGTCTCCCACGCGCAGCAGGGCAGCGGCGGCGAGCTCGGCACCATCACCGTCGAAGGCAGCCGCGACGCCAGCGGCCTGCATCTGCAGGAGTCGAGCGGCACGGCCTCGCGCCTGGGCCTCTCGGTGCGCGAGACGCCGGCCTCGGTCGAGATCCTGCAGCAGGACACGATGCAGCAGCGCGGCGCGCGC
This sequence comes from Variovorax sp. CAN15, assembly GCF_030462475.1. Taxonomy (GTDB): domain Bacteria; phylum Pseudomonadota; class Gammaproteobacteria; order Burkholderiales; family Burkholderiaceae_C; genus Variovorax. Next base: position 5,821 of record NZ_JASMRZ010000115.1, on the reverse strand, counting down.
ACCTTCAGCGAGGCGCTGCGCGGCATGGCGGGCCTGTCGGGCGGCGGGCCGCCGTCGTCGCCCACCACGCTGTCCACGCGCGGCTTCACCAGCCTCATGTACCTGTACGACGGCGTGAGAGGCTCCGGCGCGGGCGTGACCAACCGCGTACAGGACACCTGGAACTACGAGCGCATCGAAGTGCTGAAGGGCCCGGCCTCGGTGCTCGACGGCGAGGGCGCCATCGGCGGCGTCGTCAACTTCGTGACCAAGCGCCCCGACCGCAGCAACCCGAACAAGGAGGCGCTGCTCTCGTACGGCAGCTACGGCTCCACGCGCGCGGCCTTCGGCTTCGGCGGCGCGCTGGGCGACGCCAGCGCCTACCGGCTGGACTACAGCCGCAACGACACGAAGGTGGGCACCATCGCGCGCAACGGCGAGCGCATCGACCACTTCACCAGCGGGCTGATGGTCGACTTCGGCGGTTCGGTGAAGCTGGACCTTTCCTTCGACTACCTGCGCGAAGATAACCAGGCCTACTGGGGCACGCCGCTGGTGCCGGCCAGCTTCGCCACGCAGCCGACCAGCGTGGTCAGCACGCCCGACGGCCGCGTGATCGACCGGCGCCTGGCGCGCAGCAACTACAACGTGCCCGACGACGAGAACTCGTCGGAAACCTACTGGCTGCGCGCGCGGCTCACCGGCCAGCTTGACGGCGGCTGGTCGTGGCGCAACGAGTTCTCGGCCAACAAGGCGAACCGGGTGTTCCGCAACTCCGAGAGCGCGGTCTTCGTGGCGCCCGCCAGCATCGCGCGCGACCAGACGCTCATCACCCACGACCAGGACTTCTGGCTGAACCGCTTCGACGCCACGCACAAGGGCACGCTCGGCGGCATGGACAACCGCTTCGTCGTCGGCGGCGAATACAGCGAGACGCGCTTCGGCAGCCAGCGCCGCTTCTCCAACGGCAGCGCCGCCACCGCGAACCTGCTGCGCGTGCCGGTGTTCGCCCCGTACATCGCGCCCTTCAACGACAGCCTCGCGCTCACCACGGGCGCGGGCAACCGCACCAACACCACGTCAAACGTGAAGGTCGCGTCGGCCTTCGTGGAAGACGCGATCAAGCCGGTGCGCGGCCTCACGCTGGTGGGCGGCCTGCGCCACGACCGTACCGAGGTCGACCGTGGCATCGCCGACCTGAACTTGGGCAGCTACACGCGCTTCGGCACCAGCTATCGCTCGACCTCGGGGCGCATCGGCGCGGTGTACGACATCACGCCGGATTCGAGCGTGTACGCGCAGTACACCAACGCGACGCTGCCGGTCGGCTCGCTCTTCCTGCTGTCGGCGTCGAACGCGGCTTTTCCGATGTCGCGCGGCAAGCAGGCCGAGGTGGGCTTCAAGCAGAGCATTCCCGAGGCGAAGCTGGAGTGGACGGCGGCCCTCTACAAGATCGAGCTCGACAACGTGCTCTCGCGCGACCCCAACGACGCCCGCAACACGGTGAACAACGGGCGGCAGTCCTCGCGCGGCGTGGAGCTCTCGGCCGTGTGGCGGCCGACGCGCGAATGGACGCTGGCCGGCAACCTCGCCGCGCTCGACGCGCGCTACGACACGCTGATCGAGGTCGGCGGCGTCTCGCGCGTGGGCAAGACGCCGCCGAATGTGCCCGAGCGGGTGGCCAATCTCTTCGCGACCTACCGGCCCGAGGGATCGAAGTTCGAATACTTCGCGTCGTTGAACCGCACGGGCCACATGTACACCGACAACGCCAACGAGATCCGCATCAACGGCTTCACCACGCTCGACGCGGCGGTGAGCTACCGGATGCGCAACGCCTTGCTGACCTTCCGCGTGCGCAACCTGACCGACAAGCTCTACGCCACCTGGGGGGGGCGCGCGACCTCGCAGGTGCTGCTGGCGTCGCGCCGGACCTTCGAGCTGTCGGCCAGGTTCGACTTCTGACGCGGCCTCGTCAGCGCATCTGCAGCCGCGCGTCCTTCGGGTAGCCGATGGTGTAGTCGGCCGTCACGCGCGCGGTCTGGCCGGCCGCGAGGTCGAGCTGCCACATGGCCAGGCCGGGCTGCTTGTTCCATGCCAGCTCGGCGGGCTGCGGCGAGAACTCCGAGGCCACGCGCACCTTCTCGTCGACCGAGACCGGCGCGGCTTCCAGCACCTGCACCGCGATCGGCGTGCGGTGACGGTTCTCGATCACGTAGGCGCGCTGCACCTTGCGCTCGGCGCGCGAGCCGGCGAAGCCGCCCGTGCCCTGGTTGTCGCGCTCGGGCTCGGCCTGCACGCGCACCAGCTCGTCGCGGCCGAAGGAGAGCGTCAGGCGCGCATCGGTGGGCGCGTTCCAGCGGCCGCTGCCCACGAAGGCGCCGTCGCGGTACAGCTGCATCGGGCCGGCAGGCCACACGCCGGCGGGCTGGTCGAGCTCGGCGACGAGGAAGGCGCTGGCGTCCACGCGCGGGCTGGTGCGTGCGGCGAGCTTGGCCGTGTCTTCGTGCTGGCCCAGCGCCATGGTCACGCGCTGGCCGTTGGAGGGCACGTCGATGGCCTGCGGCACCGAAAACTCGGTGGCGAAGCTGTTGTCGAACACGCTCACGTCGAACAGCGGCTCTGCCCGGCGCTCGCGGCTGTCCATGGACTTGCTGGCCATGATGGGCGACGGCGCCATGGCCGCCGCCGGCGCGGAGGGGTAGGCCATCTCGGCCAGCGGGCGCGGCGGCGGCTCGATGCCGATGCGCCATGCCGTCGGCAGGCGGCCGGTGGTCTCGCGGCGCGGCTGGCCGGTCGAAAGCACCAGCTTCACGCCGCGCCAGTCCTCGCCCGTGGCCTGCGCCACCAGCGCCTGGCGCTCGATGCGCACCTTGCGCGTGGTGGTGTCGAGCAGCGCGCGGTAGGTGGGCGTCCAGCCGGGGCCGTTGACCTGGTAGCTGAGCTTGACGTCGGCATCGGCGCCCGCGGCCAGGGTCACCGTCACGGCCGTCACCTGGCCTCCGTTGCCCTGGGTGCGTATGCGTTCGGCCAGCAGCGGGTTGAGCTGGCGGTCGATCTCCGCTTGCTTGCGCTGGATCTGGTGCTGCTTGAGCAGCGAATCCTGCCCGGTGCGGCGCATGGCCTCGGTCATGGCTGCGAGGTTGCGCGCGTCCATCGGTGCGCGCACGCCGGTTGAGTCGCCGCCGCTGCCGCCGGCCAGGCCCTTGAGATAGCCGGTGACCATGCCCAGCGCATCGGTTTCGGCCTGCAGCGCGGCCTTCTGGTCTTCGAGCTCGCGGATGCGGCCGTCGAGCGGGCTTGTCGAGCAGCGTGCCGAGAGCTCGCGCTGCTCGCTCAGCACCGAGGTCTCGCCGATGCGCACCGAGGCATCGGCCGACACCTGCAGGCTCTGCACGTCCAGCCCCGCCGGCAGGCAGGCGAAGGTGACCGAGCGCGCGCCGGCCGCGACGCGGGCCACGCGCTCGACGGTGGCGCTGCCGGGGTAGACCTTGACCTGGGTGATGCGCGAGTCGGAGGCTGCCATGGTGGGTTGTGCAGTGGCCTGGCCTTGCGCGCTCAGGCTCAGGACCAGCAGGACGGCGGCACCGGCGGTGGCGCGCAGGAGGGCGGAAGTCGACGTTTTCATGAGATGCCTCTGGAGCGAAGGTGATGAATGACCCAGGCTCATACGGGCGGCCCCGGCGATCGGGGTTAAGGCATCGTCAAAAAAATTCATGCGCCGGCGGCGCTGTCGCCAATGCAACCGCCACGGCGTTTCCGGTCGCGCGCGCGACGGCGGATGCGGTGCGTGGTTCATAGAGTGGCCGCATCGTCTTTCCACCCAACCCCGGACAAGGACACGCCGCCATGCTCGACACCATCCAGGCCATCAACAAGACCGCTGCCTTCAACCGCTGGGCCGGCTTCGAAGTGACCCGCGCCGCCAACGGCGAAGCCGAACTGCGCATGAACTGGCGCGAGGAGGACATGGGCCAGTACGCCGGCTTCCTTCACGCCGGAATGATCGGCGCGATGCTCGACACCGTGAGCGGCTACGCGGCCGCCACCGTGGCGGGCCGCGTGCTGGCGTCGCATTTCTCGGTGAACTGCGTCTCGCCCGCCATCGGCCGCGCCTTCGTGGCGCGCGGGCGGGTGGTGAAGGCCGGGCGCAAGCAGGTGTTCGCCGCGGCCGAACTCTATGCGCAGGGCGAGGGTGCCGATTCGCTCAAGCTCGTGGCGACGGGGAACGCAATCCTCGTTCCGGTCGAAGACCCTGCTTCCGCGCCGCCGAAGAAGTCGCAGCCCGCTGCCTGAGCTTCAGACCGAACAGCGGCCGCAGCAGGTTGGTGCGGCGGATCAGCCCATCCGTCAGCAGCCAGCAGCCCAGCAGCGTCAGGGCCACCAGCAGCGCGGGCTCCACGACCGGGCCGAGCGCGAGCGGGGCCAGCAACACCACGCCCGCGATGATCAGCGTCTGGTGCAGCACGTACCACGGGTAGACCGACTCGTTGGCCCAGCGCAGCCAGGGCCAGGGGCGGTTCAGGTAGCGATGGCCGTGGCCGAGGATGGTCGCGACCGCCAGCCACAGGTAGAGCATGCGCAGCGTGTCCATCGGCAGGCCCGAGGGCGGGCTCTTCATGCCGGCGCGCAGCGCGATGAAGGCGGCGATCACCGCGACCGCCAGCGCGAGCGACACGCGGCGCAGCCGCTCCAGCTCCTTCCACACGCCGGTGTCCACGCCCATCCAGTAGCCGTAGAGGAACATCGTGAAGTAGAGGCTGTGCAGGTGGTAGTCGCGCACCAGGTTGTGCGTGGCCTGAAAGCGCGAGGCCAGCAGCATGGTGAAGACCAGCAGAGGCACCACCGGCAACAGCAGCAGCTTCCAGCCGCGCAGGCCGTTGAAGGCGGCGCGCAGCCGCTGGCCGGCGGCGGATTTCCACAGCGGCAGCGTCAGAGCGACCAGCGCCGTGTAGGTGAACAGGTAGGGCAGGTACCAGAGGTGGTTCCAGGTGATGCCGAACTCCGCGCCGTCGAAGGCCTGCTTCGGCCAGGGCTGGCCCATCGACAGGTAGCGCAGCAGGAAGGCGCCGAAGCCCGGCGCCACCAGCCCGTTGGCCACGCCTTGGGCGTAGGCCTGGTAGGGCACGATCACCGCCATGCCGAAGGCCAGCGGCAGCATCAGCCGCAGGCCCCGGCTGCGCAGCAGGCCCCAGGTGCCCTGGCCCCGGCTGAGGAAGCCGAGCGACACGCCCGAGATCAAAAACACCAGGTCCATGCGCCACAGGTTCAGGATGCGCATCGGCCATTGCAGCCATTCGGCCGTGTGCGGGCTCTTGAGGTGCCAGGGCCAGTCGGCCACGTAGTACATGCCCACGTGATAGAGGATGACGAAGAGGAAGGCCAGCGCGCGCAAGGCGTCGATGTCGTGGCGGCGGCGGTGGTCGGAAGGGACAGGATCGGCGGTCATGGGCGGCTCCTCGAAGCAGGGAAGGCCGCCATGCTCGGCCCGGCCGCCCCCGCGCGGCGCGGCCGGGGGACGGATCGCTCCCGCTTTGTGACGAGCGGTGGCCCGCGGGGACGAAATCCGGCCCCGAAACGGCCGTCCCGGGGCCAATGCCGCTCAGTTAATTCTGAGCGGCATTTTTCTTGATGGGGTACTGCGTCTTGGTCATGCGAACGGCGCGAGGATATCGGCGTTCGCTGCGGCGGGGTGGAAGGACGAAGCGGCGGATGTTCTGGCGCATGGCGCGCAGCTTGGCGGGGATCGCACCGGGCGCAGTGCTGCTCGAACTCCAGAGCCACTCGTCGACGATGTAGCGCAAGGCCGTGATGAAGCTGATGCGACAAGGCTCGAGCTTGG
>NZ_JASMRZ010000114.1 GCF_030462475.1 Variovorax sp. CAN15 | reverse complement strand
GTCCAGTCCGCAAGCCACAGCCCGCCTTTTCGGCGCCATGCCCATCGAGTTGGAGAGCCATGCCGCATTCGACCAAGCCTGAAACCGTGGTGCACGAGTTCATCCTGGGCGGCCAGAAGAGCGGCAAGTCGCGCCGCGAGCGCGTCGAGGCTGGCCACCGCGCCTTGCTCCAGGGCCGGCACGCCGCTGCCGCACATCGCCATCACGCATATGGCGGCGTCGCGTCCAAAGATGCGCGTGTAGCGCCGAGCCTCCGCGGCCTCGGTGCGGGCTGCCGCCAGGATGCCGTGCGCAGTGAGATTGCGTTCCAGAAGTGCGAGCGAAGCTTGCGAACAGCTTTCGATCAGCGCGATAGCGGGGGCATCGAGGTCGGTCATGGGGTCCTTCGTGACTTCAGGCACTCCTTTTTAGCAACCCCCCGCCGGCGGGATGTAGGCGCACTCCTGCCTGGCGGCCGTTAGCCCAGGCTTCCGCCGATACGGGCAGCTCTCCGACAAGGCGAGTGGGCGCAGACCGTAACCACGGCCCGGCCGGTGCTCGCAGATTGGAGTGGGTCAGGCGAGAACAGGCAAATCGGGGTCGGTCCACTTCGATACAGGTTCCGCCGGTCTTCAGCGAAGGAGCGCGGGTGCCGTCGAACGAAACACGCCAGAGCGGGCAGGACGCCTACCTTTTCCGCGAGGGAACGCATTCCCGGTTGCATGAGTTTCTGGGCTGCCACCCGGACTCCGGCGGCGGTGCCAGTTTCGCGGTCTGGGCGCCCAACGCGGATTCCGTATCGGTGGTGGGCGACTGGAACTACTGGTCCGGCGCCGCCGATCCCTTGCAGCCCGCGGCCGACGGAACCGGTATATGGAGCGGCCACGTCCCGAATGCCGCGATCGGCCACACCTACAAATACCGGATCCGTTCGCGCCACGGCGGATACACGGTCGACAAGGCCGACCCCGTCGCCTTCGCAGCCGAGCTGCCGCCCGCCACGGCCTCGCGCGTCTGCGAGCTCTCGTACACATGGGGCGACGCCGAATGGATGGCCGATCGCGCCCGGCGCAACGCGCTCGATGCGCCGATGTCGGTCTACGAGGTGCACCTGGGTTCCTGGCGCCGCGAGGACGGCCGCTTCCTGGGCTACCGCGAGATCGCCCACCAGCTGGCGGCCTATGTGGCCGAGATGGGCTTCACGCACGTGGAGCTGATGCCCGTGACCGAACACCCGTTCTACGGTTCCTGGGGCTACCAGACCACCGGCTATTTCGCGCCCACCGCGCGCTACGGTTCGCCGCAGGACTTCATGTACCTCGTCGACCACCTGCACCAGCAGGGCATCGGCGTACTGCTCGACTGGGTGCCTTCGCACTTCCCGACCGACGAGCATGGACTGGCGTACTTCGACGGCACGCACCTGTACGAGCACGCCGACCCGCGCCAGGGCTTCCACCCGGAGTGGAACTCGAGCATCTTCAACTACGGCCGGCCGGAGGTGCGCAGCTTTCTCGTGTCGTCCGGCCTTTTCTGGCTCGACCTGTACCACGTCGACGGCCTGCGGGTGGACGCGGTGGCGTCGATGCTCTACCTCGACTACGCGCGCGGCCCCGGCGGCTGGGTGCCCAACCGCCTCGGCGGACGCGAGAACCTGGAGGCCATCGACTTCCTGCGGACGCTGAACCGCGCCGTCTACCGCGAGCACCCCGACACGCTCACGGTGGCCGAGGAATCGACCGCCTGGCCGCGCGTATCGCGTCCCACCGACATGGACGGCCTGGGCTTCGGCGAGAAATGGAACATGGGCTGGATGCATGACACGCTCGCCTACATGAAGGAGGAGCCGGTGCACCGCAAGTACCACCACCACAAGCTGACCTTCTCGCTGGTGTATGCCTTCCACGAGAACTTCGTGCTGCCGTACTCGCACGACGAGGTGGTCCACGGCAAGGGCTCGATGCTGGGCAAGATGCCGGGCGACAACTGGCAGCAGTTCGCCAACCTGCGCGCGCTGTACGGCTTCATGTGGGCGCACCCGGGCAAGAAGCTGCTGTTCATGGGCAGCGAGTTCGGCCAGCGCCGCGAGTGGACGCACGACGGCGAGCTCGAATGGTGGGTGAGCGGGCTCGAAGGCCACGCGGGGCTGCAGCGGCTGGTGTCGCAGCTCAACCGCGTCTATCGCGCGTCGCCCGCGCTGCACCGGCTCGATTTCTCGTCCGCCGGTTTCGAATGGCTGGCGGCCGACGAGGCCGAGCTGAGCGTGTTCGCATTCCTGCGCAAGGCGGGCGACGGCAGCCCGCCGCTCCTGGCGGTGAGCAACATGACCCCGGTGCCGCGCACCAACTACCTGCTGGGCGTGCCGCTGGGCGGGCGCTGGTGCGAGGTGATCAACACCGACGCCACCGAGTTCGGCGGCTCGGGCTGGGGCAATTTCGGGGGCGTCGAGGCGGCGCCCGTGGGTTCCCACGGACGCAGGCAATCGGTGTGCCTCACCTTGCCGCCGCTGTCCACGCTGATTCTGGAGCACCGGCCTTCATGAAGAACATTTTCTCGACCAGGCACACCGCCAACGACTCCGCCGCGACCATCGGCCCGGAGGCAGACCCGGGGCACGGCGATGTCCGCGCGGTCATCGACGCAGTGCTCCCCGCCATCGACAACGGCCGCTTCGCCGCCAAGTGCGTGGCCGGCGAGCGCGTGGCGGTGCGCGCCCATTGCTTTACCGACGGCCACGACGTGTTGCGCGTGCAACTGTGCTGGCGCGCGCAGGAACAGGCCGAGTTCCGCGAGGTGCCCATGAAACCGCTGGGCAACGACGTGTGGGAGGCCTCGTTCTCGCCGCCCTCGGCGGGGCGCTATCTCTACACCGCGGTGGCCTGGGTCGACCCCTTCGATTCCTGGCGCCACGAGATGTCCCGGCGCGTGGAACTGGCCGACGTGCGCGTCGCCGCCCAGGTCGGCGCGCTGGAAATCGCCGCGGCCGCCACCCGCGCGCAGGGCGAGGACCGCGCCGCGCTCCAGCGCTGGGCGACAGAGCTCGACGCGACCGCGGCGAATCCCGGCACGGACGTCGCCGCGCTGAAGGCGCTCGCACTCGACGAGGAATACGCCGTGCTCGCCCGGCGGCATCCAGATCGCCGCCGTGCGGTGCGCCATCCGGTGGAACTGGCGCTGGTGGCGGACCGGGAGCGCGCGCGCTTCAGCACCTGGTACGAACTCTTCCCGCGCTCGGCGGGCGCCGAGCCCGGCGTGCACGGCACCTTCAGGGACGTCGAGGCGCGCCTGCCGGCCATCGCCGCGATGGGCTTCGACGTGCTGTACTTTCCGCCGATCCATCCCATCGGCCGCATCCAGCGCAAGGGGCCCAACAACTCGCTGGAGGCCGGCCCCAATGACGTGGGCAGCCCCTGGGCCATCGGCGCGGAGGAGGGCGGGCACAAGTCGATCCTGCCGGCGCTCGGCACCGAGGAAGACTTCCGCCGCCTGCTCGCGCGCGCGGCGGAGCACGGCCTGGAGATCGCGCTGGACATCGCCTTCCAGTGCGCGCCCGACCACCCCTACGTGAAGGAGCACCCCGACTGGTTCCGCTGGCGGCCCGACGGCACGGTGCAGTACGCCGAGAACCCGCCGAAGAAGTACCAGGACATCTATCCCTTCAACTTCGAGTGCGAGGACTGGCGTGCGCTGTGGGCCGAACTCAAGAGCGTGATCGACCACTGGATACGGCAGGGCGTGCGCATCTTCCGCGTGGACAACCCGCACACCAAGGCCTTCCCGTTCTGGGAATGGGCCATCGGCGAGGTCAGGCGCGAGCACCCCGATACGATCTTCCTCGCCGAGGCCTTCACGCGGCCGAAGGTGATGCACCGGCTCGCGAAGCTGGGCTTTTCGCAGTCGTACACCTACTTCACCTGGCGTACGACGAAGCAGGAGCTGCAGGAATACTTCACGGAGCTGTCGAGCGAGCCGGGCATCGACTACTTCCGCCCCAACGTATGGCCCAACACGCCCGACATCCTGCACGAGCAGCTGCAGTCCGGCGAGCCGGCGGTGTTCATGTCGCGGCTGGTGCTGGCCGCCACGCTCGCGGCCAACTACGGCATCTACGGACCGGCCTACGAGCTTCGCGAGCATCTGCCGCGCAGTCCCGGCAGCGAGGAATACCTGGATTCCGAGAAATACCAGCTGCGCCACTGGAACCATGACGACCCCGCCAGCCTCGCGCCCTTCATCGCGCGGGTGAACCGCATCCGCCGCGAGAACCCGGCCCTGCAGTGGGACCGCACGCTGCGCTTCCTGCACATCGACAACCCGCAGCTCATGGCCTATGCGAAGAGCTCGGCCGACGGCGCAAACGTGGTGGTGACGGTGGTCAACCTCGATCCGCACAACGTGCAGGAAGGCTGGGTGGGCCTGGAGCCCGCCAGCGTGGGCGTGAACCCGCCCTCGCGCGCCTTCCAGATGCACGACCTGCTCAGCGGGCAGCGCTTTCAATGGCAGGGTGACTGGCACTACGTGCGGCTGGATCCGCGCAGCGTGCCCGCCCACATCTTCGTGGTCCGCAGGCGCCATGGCGACGAGCGCGACTTCGACTACTTCCTGTGAGGCCGCCCGCACATGAACGCACCCGTCTCCCACATCGCGCTCGAGACCGTAGAGATCGACAACAGCGACGACCCGCTGTGGTATCGCGACGCGGTGATCTACCAGCTCAACGTCAAGGCCTTCTTCGACTCCAACAACGACGGCATGGGCGACTTCAAGGGCGTCACCGCCAAGCTCGACTACGTGAAGGAGCTGGGCGTCAACACCATCTGGCTGATGCCCTTCTACCCCTCGCCGCTGCGCGACGACGGCTACGACATCTCCGAGTACGAGGACGTGCACCCGCAGTACGGCACGCTGGACGACTTCCGCGAGATGCTGGCCGAGGCGCACAAGCGCGGCCTGCGGGTGATCACGGAGCTGGTCATCAACCACACCTCCAGCGACCACCCGTGGTTCAAGGCCGCGCGGCTCGCGCCGCCGGGCTCGCCCGAGCGCAATTTCTACGTGTGGAGCGACACCGACCAGATCTACCAGGGCACGCGGATCATCTTCACCGACACCGAGACCTCCAACTGGACCTGGGATCCGATCGCCAAGCAGTACTACTGGCACCGCTTCTTCAGCCACCAGCCCGACCTGAACTTCGACAACCCGGAGGTGATGGAGGCCATCTTCAGGACCATGCGCTTCTGGCTCGACATGGGCGTGGACGGCTTCCGGCTCGACGCCATTCCCTATCTGGTGGAGCGTGACGGCACCAGCAACGAGAACCTGCCCGAGACGCACGCGGTGATCAAGCGGCTGCGCGCGGCCATCGACGCGCAGTACAAGAACCGCTTCCTGCTGGCCGAGGCCAACATGTGGCCCGAGGACGTGCGGGAGTACTTCGGCGACGGCGACGAGTGCCACATGGCCTATCACTTCCCGCTGATGCCGCGCATGTACATGGCCATCGCCCAGGAAGACCGCCACCCGATCGTCGAGATCATGGCGCAGACGCCCGACATTCCCGAGGGTTGCCAGTGGGCCATCTTCCTGCGCAACCACGACGAGCTCACGCTGGAGATGGTCACCAGCAAGGAGCGCGACTACATGTACACCATGTACGCGGCCGACATGCGCGCGCGCATCAACCTGGGCATCCGCCGGCGCCTCGCGCCGCTGATGGAGAACGACCTCGACCGCGTGAAGCTCATGAACGGCATGCTGCTGTCGATGCCGGGCTCGCCCATCATCTACTACGGCGACGAGATCGGCATGGGCGACAACGTGTTCGTGGGCGACCGCAACGGCGTGCGCACGCCGATGCAGTGGGGCCCCGACCGCAATGCCGGCTTCTCGCGCGCCGACCCGCAGCGCCTGTACCTGCAGCCCATCATGGACCCGCTGTACGGCTATGAGGCGCTCAACGTGGAAACGCAGGCGCGAGACAGCAGCTCGCTGCTGAACTGGACCAAGCGCATGCTCGCCGTACGCAAGACCAGCCACGCCTTCGGCCGCGGCAAGCGGCGCTTCCTCAAGCCGGGCAACCGCAAGATCCTGGCGTACCTGAGCGAGTACGACAGCGACGTGATCCTCACCGTGTTCAACCTCTCTCGCGCGGCGCAGCCGGTGGAGCTTGACCTGTCGGAGTTCAAGGGCTTCGTGCCCATCGAGATGCTGGGGCGCTCGCCGTTCCCGCCCATCGGCGAGCTGCCGTACCTGCTCACGCTGGCCTCGTACGGCTTCTACTGGTTCAAGCTCACGGCCGAGGCCGATGCGCCCAGCTGGCACCAGGAGGGCGTGGCGCTGCAGGAGTGGCCGACGCTGGTGCTGTTCGACGGCTGGACCAGCTTCTTCCGCGACCGCGTGATGCCGTGGCGCATCGGCATGTCGGAGCGCATGCGCAACCAGTTCGAGCTGGAGACGCTGCCGCGCCACATCGAGATCCAGCGCTGGTACGCCTCCAAGGGCACCGCCATCCAGCGCGCGCGGCTGGCCGACAACGCGGTGTGGGAAGTGAACGGCCTGAGCTGGCTGCTGCCGCTGCTCGAGCTCGACGGGCCGCCCGGCGGCGCCACCTACTTCATGCCGCTGGCCCTCGCCTGGGAAGAGCGCGACGAGGAGCGCATGGCCGGCGTCGCACAGGCCGCGCTCGCCAAGGTGCGCCAGCAGGCGCAGGTCGGGCTGATGGGCGACGCCTTCTACGACGAGGCCTTCTGCCGCGAACTGGTGCGCGGCATCGGCAGGGGAGGCGAGCTGCCGACGGCAAATGGCAGACTGGTCTTCCGGCCCACGGCCGCTTTCGCCGAGGCCATGCCGGACGTCGACGCGCTGCCCGTCGGACGGCCCAGCGGCGTGAGCAGCAACACGGTGGTGACGCTCGGCGAGACGCTCTTCCTGAAGGGCTACCGCCACCTGCACGAGGGCATCAACCCCGAGCTGGAGATGGGCCGCTTCCTTACCGAGGTGGCGCACTACCCGCACTGCGTGCCGGTGCTCGGCGCGCTCGAATACATGGCCGCCGACGGCCGCACCATGACACTCGCGATGGTCCAGCGCTACGTGGCGAACCAGGGCGACGGCTGGGACTACACGCTCGGCTACCTGGAGCGCTTCCTGCGCGACGTGGCCACGTCGGACGGCGATGCCGATGCGCCTGAGGTGGCCGCGGTGCACGGCGGCTTCCTCGCGCTGATGGCGACACTGGGGCGGCGCACGGCCGAACTGCACGAGGCGCTGGCCTCGCGCACCGGCTCCGCGGCCTTCGACCCCGAACCGCTCACCGCCACCCATGCCGCCGGCTTCAAGGCGCGCGCGAATGCCGATGCGGCCGCCACGCTGGAAATGCTGCGCGAGCGCTTCGATCTGCTGCCACCCGCCGCCCAGACCGACGCGCGCACGCTGCTGGACGCCGGCGAGGCGCTGCGCGCGAGCATCGACGCCAGGCGGCCGGCCGAAGGCGGCGGCATCAGGAGCCGCTACCACGGCGACTATCACCTCGGCCAGGTGCTGGTGAAGGACAACGACTTCGTCATCATCGACTTCGAGGGCGAGCCCGCGCGCAGCTTCGAAGAGCGCCGTATGAAGGGCTCGCCGCTGCGCGACGTGGCGGGAATGCTGCGTTCCTTCAACTACGCGCGCTGGTCGGCGCTGCGCCGCGTGGCCCAGAGCCCGCAGGAGGCCGAACGCCTCGCCGGCCCGGCCATCGCCTGGGAGCAGGCCACGCGCGATGCCTTCCTGGCCGGCTACGGCCTGGCGCTGGATGGCGAGCTTCTTGCTCTCTTCGAACTGGAGAAGGCGCTGTACGAGCTGCGCTACGAGCTTGGCAACCGCCTCGACTGGGTGCAGGTGCCGCTGCACGGCGTGCTCGCGCTGGTGCGGCCCGGCCGCGGCTGAATCCCCAAGCCAACCTAGCCAAATCAAGGGAACTCCACCATGGAAAACTTCGGCATTCACCTGGAGCCGCTGCGCGCCATCCTCTACCAGGTCGGCGCCTTCATTCCCCGGCTGCTGGTCGCGCTGGTGGTCGTGCTCGTCGGCTGGCTCGTGGCCAAGGCGGCACGCTTCGCGGTGACCAAGGCGCTGCGCGCCGTCAACTTCAACGTGCTGACCGAGCGCGCCGGCCTCGACAACTTCCTGCGCCAGGGCGGCCTGGCGGGCGACACGAGCAGCCTGTTCGGCGTGCTTGCCTACTGGCTGGTGATCCTGGCGTCGCTGCTCATCGCCTTCAACGGCATGGGGCTGAGCTACATCGCCGACCTGCTGGGGCGCATCGTCTGGTTCGTGCCGAACGTGTTCGTGGCGCTGCTGGTGCTGGCCTTCGGCTCGTACTTCGCGCGCTTCGTGGGCGATGCGGTGGCCAGCTATTTCCGGGGCGTGAAGATGCAGGACGCGGCGCTCTTCGCCAAGGCCGCGCAGTACGCGGTGATGGCCTTCGTGATCCTGATCGCGCTCGACCAGGTGAAGGTGGGCGGAGACATCGTGCGCGAGAGCTTCCTGGTGATCCTCGCGGGCGCGGTCTTCGCCCTGGCGCTGGCCTTCGGGCTGGCCGGGAAGGACTGGGCCAAGTCGTGCATCGAACGCTGGTGGCCGAAGGAGGCGCGGGATGTCCGGGTGCAGCCGCCGATGCCTGCCGCGCCGCCGAAGCCCGTACCTCCGCCCACCGTCACCGGCACCGGCACCGGGCCCTACGGGCGGCCGGATGACGATCGCCCGCCGCGGTGAACGCCGGGCCTCGCTTTGCAACCTGCTCCTCCAACCTGCAACCACCGGATGACATCAAAGAACACAGGCAATCCCGCGATCACGGCCGTCTGGCCCGGCCGGCCTTACCCTCGCGGCGCCACCTGGGACGGGGAGGGCGTCAATTTCGCGCTCTTCTCCCAGCATGCCGAGAGGGTCGAGCTGTGCCTCTTCGACGACCGCGGCCGTCATGAGCTCCAGCGCATCCCCATGCGCGACCGCACCGACGGCGTGTGGCACTGCTACCTGCCCGAGGCGCGCCCCGGCCAGGCCTACGGCTACCGTGTGCACGGCCCCTACAAGCCCGAGGAGGGCCACCGCTTCAACCCCCACAAGCTGCTGCTCGATCCGTACGCGAAAGACCTGGTGGGCGAGCTGCGCTGGAGCGACGCGCTCTACGGCTACACGGTCGGCAGCAAGCGCGAAGACCTGTCGTTCGACCGCCGCGACAGCGCGCCGCTCATGCCCAAGGGCCGCGTGCTCGAAACCGCGTTCACCTGGGGCGAAGACCGCCGCCCCTCGATCCCGTGGCAGGACATGGTGATCTGCGAGATGCACGTGCGCGGCTTCACCATGACCCACCCCGACGTGCCGCCCGCGCTGCGCGGCACCTACGCGGCGCTGGGCTGCGCGCCGGTGGTCGACTACCTCAGGCGCCTGGGCGTCACCACCGTCGAGCTGCTGCCGGTGCACGGCTTCCTCAACGACCGGCACCTGTCGGAGCGCGGCCTGCGCAACTACTGGGGCTACAACACGCTGGCCTTCTTCGCACCCGAAATGCGCTACAGCGCCTCGGGCAAGGTGAAGGAATTCAAGACCATGGTGAAGACGCTGCACTCGGCGGGCATAGAGGTGATCCTCGACGTGGTCTACAACCACACCTGCGAGGGCAACCAGCTCGGGCCCACGCTGTCGATGCGCGGCGTGGACAACGCCTCCTACTACATCGTCAACGCCGACAACCGCCGCTACTACGACGACTTCACCGGCTGCGGCAACACCGTCAATCTGGAGCATCCGCACGCGCTGCAGCTGGTGATGGATTCGCTGCGCTACTGGGCCGAGGAGATGCACGTCGACGGCTTCCGCTTCGACCTCGCCTCGGCCCTGGCGCGCGAATCGGGCAAGGTGGAGAACCTCGGCGGCTTCTTCGACGCCATCGGCCAGGACCCGACGCTCAACCGTGTGAAGCTCATCGCCGAGCCGTGGGACCTGGGCCACGGCGGCTACCAGGTCGGCAACTTCCCGCTCGGCTGGGCCGAATGGAACGACCGCTACCGCGACGGGCTGCGCGGCTTCTGGAAGGGCGACGGCGGCCTCGTCGGCGAGCTGGCGCGGCGCGTCACGGGCTCGGAGGATCTCTATGGCTGGTCGGGCAAGCGGCCTACCGCCAGCATCAACTTCGTCACCGCGCACGACGGCTTCACCCTGCACGACCTGGTGTCGTACAACGACAAGCACAACGAGGCCAACGGCGAGGACAACCGCGACGGGAGCAGCAACAACATCTCGTGGAACTGCGGGGCGGAAGGCCCCACCGAGGACCCGGAGGTGCTGGCCCTGCGCGAGCGCCAGAAGCGCAACCTGCTGGCCACGCTGCTGCTGTCGCAAGGCGTACCCATGCTGCTGGCGGGCGACGAGCGCGGCCACACTCAACAGGGCAACAACAACGTCTACTGCCAGGACAACGAGCTGGGCTGGCTCGACTGGACGCCCACGCCCGAGCGGCTGGCGCTCGTGACCTTCGTCGAGCGGATGGTCGCGCTGCGCCGCGCGCATCCCTCGTTCCGGCGCCGTAGCTTCTTCGCGGGCCGGCCGGCGGAGGTGGAGACCGTGACCGACGTGCACTGGCTCAGGCCCGACGGCGCCGAGATGCGGCCGGAGGACTGGAACGACGCCAACGCGCGCTGCATCGCGATGTACCTTCCAGGCGGCGGCATCGTCGACCGGGGCGCGCGCGGCGAGGCGCAGCTGGACGACGACTTCCTGGTGCTGCTCAACGCCCACCACGACGAGATCGCCTTCACGCTGCCGCCGACTGCGCACGGCGCGTGGCGCCTGCTGGTCGACACAGCGAACACCGCGCCGCCGCTGACCTCGGAGGACGCGGCCGCGCACGCACCGGCGTGGAGCGAGCCCGCCTATCCGCTGCAATGTCGCTCGCTCGTGGTGTTGAGCCGGCCGGACGTGCGGCCATGACCATGAAACAGCACTGCACCAGAGCGGAGACGAATCGATGAGCACCCACGCACACCCTATGCCCTTCGGCGCCACCGTGCTGGCGCAGGGCGTGGACTTCGCCCTCTGGGCTCCCTCGGCCGAGTCCGTGGTGCTGGAACTCCGTGCGGCCGCAGGCGGCCGCGACGCCGTCGCACTGCCGATGGAACGTGACGCCCACGGCTGGCACAGGCTGTCGGTACCGAACTCGCGCCACGGCGACAGCTACGGCTTCCGCCTGCCCGATGGCACTCGCGTGCCCGATCCGGCCTCGCGCTTCAACCCCGGGGACGTGCACGCCCCGAGCGCGGTGGTCGATCCGCATCGTTTCGAATGGACTGACGACGCGTGGCGCGGCCGGCCCTGGGAGGAGGCGGTGGTCTACGAACTGCACGTGGGCACCTTCACCGACGAAGGCACCTTCGAGGCCGCGCGGCAGCGGCTGGAAGAACTCGTCGAGCTCGGCGTCACCGCCATCGAGTTGATGCCTCTCGCCGACTTTCCGGGGCGCCGCAACTGGGGCTATGACGGAGTGCTGCCGTTCGCGCCCGACGCCTCGTACGGCGCGCCGGACGACCTCAAGGCATTGGTCGACACGGCCCATTCGATGGGCCTGATGGTGTTGCTCGACGTGGTCTACAACCACTTCGGACCGGAGGGTAACTACCTGCATGCCTATTGCCCCGAGTTCTTCAACCCGGGCCATCGGACGCCCTGGGGCCCGGCCATCAATTTCGACGGTCCGGCGTCGCGCGCGGTGCGCGACTTCTTCATCCACAACGCCTGCTACTGGATCGAGGAATTCCGCTTCGACGGCCTGCGCATGGACGCGATCCATGCCATCCGCGACGAGACGAGGCCGMACATTGTCCAGGAGATCCGCCAGGCGCTCGATGCCGGACCGGCGCGCGGACGCCACGTGCACCTGGTGCTGGAGAACGACGCCAACCAGGCCTCGATGCTGATGCGCGACGGCCGCGGGATTCCGGTGGCGGGCACCGCGCAGTGGAACGACGACCTGCACCACGCCGTGCACGTGCTGGCCACCGGCGAGCGCGACGGCTACTACGCGGACTATGCGGCCGACGCAGTCTCCAGCTTTGCCTGCGCGCTGGCCGAGGGCTTCGTCTACCAGGGACAGTCTTCGGCCTTCCGTCGCGGCGAGCGCCGGGGCGAGCCGAGCACGCGGCTGCCGCCTCAGGCGTTCGTCTCCTTCCTGCAGACGCACGACCAGGTCGGCAATCGCGCCTTCGGCGAGCGCATCCATTCGCTGGGCGATCCGGTGCTGGTGCGCGCCGCGATGGCATGCCTGCTGCTTTCGCCGCACGTCCCGATGCTGTTCATGGGCGACGAATTCGCAGCCTCCACGCCGTTCCTGTACTTCTGCGACTTCGGCCCTGAACTCGCGAGCGCCGTCGCCCAGGGGCGGCGCGCGGAGTTCGGCGGCTTCGCGGCCTTCGCCGACGAGGCGGCGCGCGCGCGCATTCCCGATCCGAACGCCGAATCGACCTTTCTCGAATCGAAGCTGCGCTGGCGCGAGCGGGGCACGCGAGGGCATTTCGAGCGGCTGTGCGAGGTGCGGCAACTGCTCGAGTTGCGGCATCGCCTGATCGTGCCGCGGCTTGCGGGAATGTCCGCCGCCGGGGTCTACCAGTGCGAGAACGGCACGCTGCAGGTGAGGTGGGATCTCGGATCGGGGGGCCGGCTGCACCTGCTGGCGCATTTCGGCGGGCAGCCCGCGCTCGGCTTGCCGCTTCCGCCCGGAGAAACGATCCACAGCGAGGGCGCGAGGGTCGACCAGGGCTCGATGCGCCTCGAACGCGGCGCGGTGCAGGTGGCGGAGGATCCGCCGGGTGCCTGATAAAGAACAGGACCAGCCGCGGGCCGCAATGACAGACGAACTCGCGCGGCTGTGCGAACGCCACGGCATCGCCACCAGCTACTTCGACGCATTCGGCATGCGCCGCGAGGCCAGCGCGCGCAGCCTGATCGCGCTGCTGGCCGAATTGGGCGTGCAGCCCGGTGACGACGCGCAGCAAGCAGCCCGAGCGCTGCCGGCGGTGGTGGTCGTTCAGTTGCCGGTGGCCGGGTGGCCGGTGCGGCTGCGGCTCGCGCCCTCGGTCCGGCGGGTGCACTGGCGGATACGCGACGAACGCGGGACCGTGCTGGAAGGCGAGGGCGATGTCGGTGCCGACGAAGCAGCGCCGCGCGAGCGCAC
>NZ_JASMRZ010000113.1 GCF_030462475.1 Variovorax sp. CAN15 | reverse complement strand
CATCGAGGCCCAGGCGCGCCGCAGCGGCGCGGGCCAGTCGTCGACGATGCGCGCCGTCTCGGCCGCGCACTGCTCTTGCGGCCAGAGAGCGAGCGCGGCCCAGCGTGCGGCACGCGTGACCACCGGCGTGCGGCCGCGCTTCGACAGCTCGCGCATCGCTTCGAAGGCCCCGGTGTCGCCGCAGCGGCCGATGGCCCATGCGATGCAGTAGTCGAGCATCGGCTCGCCGGTCTCGATGTGGTCGATGAGCTGCGGCACGGCGGCCGCGAGCCGGCGTTCGCCGATGCGCCACACCACGCGGGTGCGGCGCACCGGGGGCAGCAGGCGCCATGCGTCGGGACGGATGGCTGCCAGCAGCACGGCGTCGCCGGGGTGCGCGATGGCGGCGGTGGGTCGAGTTGCCGCGGGAGCCGGTGCGGCGGAGCCTTCGAGCACATAGCCCTGGGCGATCTGCGCGGCAACGGCATGCTCGAAGGCGGTACTGGCGGCCTCGAAGGGCAGCGGCGACGGGGTGTGGACCGTTTCCTTCCACTGCAGCCCGTCGCGGCTGGTGCTCACGTGCACCACATGGCCGGGGGCTTCCGGCAGGGCGAACAGTTCCACGGTGCTGAAGCCGGCGGCGCCTGCCACGCCGGGCTTCATGCGGATCAATCTTTCTGAGCGAATGCGCTTCACGCGGAGGCCTCCCCTGCCTTCGGTTGGTGCTTGTGCTGCTTTCTTGTGTCGCCGCGCATCTTAGCGGGCGTTTTCCGCGACGGCGCCGCCGCAAGAGGCGCGCTTGGCGCTGCGTTCAGCCCAGTGCCACCCGCAGCCTCGCCGCGAGCCGGTGAGCCTCGGCGGCGGTCGAGATGTTGGTGAAGCCCATGAGCAGTCCCTGCGGGGCGGACCCCGATACGCCGCGCGCCGACAGCGGCTGGCAATTGAGCCCGGCCTGCTGCGCGCGACGGGCCAGCGTGACGTCGTCTTCCTCGCGCCCGTCGAAGCGCGCGATGAGGTGCATGCCGCCGCTGCGCAGGTCGACGTGCACCGAATCGCCGAAAGCTTTCTGCAGTCCGGCCACCAGCATCGCGCGGCGGCGCGCGTAGAGCAGGCGCATCTTCTTCAGGTGACGCGGGAAGTGGCCCTCGCGCATGAAGTCGGCCACCACAGCCTGCGTGCTCTGCGGGCTGCCGTTCGACCAGATGCGCGCCGCTTCCTCGAAGCGCGAGCACAGCGATTCGGGAACGACCAGGTAACCGAGCGCCAGCCCCGGAAAGAGCACCTTCGAGAAGCTGCCGGCGTACAGCACGCGGTCATGGCCGTCCAGGCTCTTGAGCGCGGGCAGCGGCGCGCCGGCGTAGCGGTATTCGCCGTCGTAGTCGTCCTCGACGATCCAGGCGCCGGCCTTCGATGCCCAGTCGAGCAGTTGGAGGCGGCGCGGGAGCGTCATCGACACACCCAGCGGCGCCTGGTGCGACGGCGTGACCACGGCCATGCGCGCCTGCGGCGCCTTGCGCAGCCCGCGCGCGACGACGAGCCCGTCTTCGTCCACGGGCACCGGCACCGCGCGATGGCCGGCGGCGCGCAGCACCTCCTGAGTCGGAGGAAAGCCGGGATCCTCGATCCACACGCGCTCGTCCTTCTTCAACAAGGTGCGCGCGACAAGCGCGAGAGAGGCGCGGTAGCCGCCCGTCACCAGCACCTGCGAGGCATGACACGAGACGCCGCGCGACACCAGCAGGTAGGCCGCGATGGCTTCGCGCAGCGGCGGGTAGCCGCAAGGGTCGCCGTAGAACATGTCGGCCGCGCTCATGGCCCGCGCGCGGCGGGCGGCGAGGCGTGACCACAGCTTGCGCGGAAACGCGTCGAGTGCCGGAATGCCCAACTGCATGAGTGGCGGCTCGCCCGGGTGCTTGAGCGCGTCGGGCGCTGGCTTGTCCGTGCGGCGAGGCTGTTCGCGCCTTGCCGGCCGATGCGGCGGCAGCGATGGCGACACCACCGTGCCCGCTTGTCCGCGAGAGGAGAAATAGCCTTCGCCGGTCAGCTGGTTGTAGGCGGCCTCGATGGTGCCGCGGGCCACGCCGAGCTCGGCCGCGAGGCTGCGCGCCGAGGCGACGCGGTCGCCGGGGCGCAGCGTGCCTTGCTCGATGGCGCTGCGGTAGCGCTCGTAGACCTGGCGAAACAGCGGCGTCTTCTTCGCCCGGTCGAGCTTGGGTACGTCCTTCGGTGTTCGGGGTTGCGGCATCATGGCCTGGTCATTCTGATGATTCTTGGCTCTTTTGGATGGGGCATCGTAGACCTAAGCTCGCCCTCATGAACAGCCTGGAAGGAAGAATGCAATGAGCGAGAAGGTATTTCTGGCGGGGGCCACCGGCGCGGTGGGCGTCGCGCTGATCCCGATGCTGGTCGAGGCGGGCTACACCGTGCACGGCAGCACCCGGCGCGCAGACCGAGCGGGCGCGCTCGAGGCGATGGGCGTGCGCCCCGTCATCGTCGACGTGTTCGATGCCGGGGCCCTGCGCGAGGCGCTGGTGCGTATCGCGCCATGGGGCGTGATCCACCAGCTCACCGACCTGCCGAAAGACCTGGACCCGGCCCGCATGGCCGAGGCCGCGGTGCTCAATGCGCGGGTGCGCACCGAGGGCACGCGCAACCTCGTGGCCGCGGCGCAGGCTGCGGGCGCGAAGCGGCTGGTGGCGCAGAGCATCGCCTGGGCCTATGCGCCGGGGCCGAAGCCCTTCACCGAAGCGCAGCCGCTCGACATCGAGGCCGAAGGCGCGCGCCGCATCAGCGTGGGCGGTGTGGCCGCGCTGGAGCAGAGCGTGATGGGCGCGCAGGGCATGACCGCCACGGTGCTGCGCTACGGCCAGCTCTACGGGCCGAACACTTCGACCGAGATACCCAAGGGCCCGAGCCCGCTGCACGTGGAGGCCGCTGCGCGGGCTGCCTTGCTGGCGCTGCAGCGCTCCACGGGCGGCATCTTCAACATCGCGGAAGAAGGCAACGAAGTCAGCAGCGAGAAGGCGAAGCAGGCGCTGGGCTGGCGCGCCGATGCGCGGCTGGGAGCCACGCTGTGAACGCGCTGCCGCTTTTCGTGCAGCGCCGCGCGGGCATCGGCTTGGCGGCGCTGGCGTTCGCGGCGGCGGGCTGGGCCTTGCTGCCGCATGCGAGCAGACAGTCGACGGTGCAGCTTATCGACGACATCTGCAGCGCCGTGAGCCGCCCGATGTTCTCGTCGGCGCCCGCGCCCGAAGGCGCCACCGCTGCCGCGCGGCCCCGCACCTCGGTGAAGGTGATCTCCTGCGAGGCGTTGCCCCATGTGCCCGGCAAATCGGTGACCACCGCCATCGTCGACTTTCCGCCGATGGCTTACTCGCCCGCCCATCGGCATCCGGGCTCGGTCACCGCGATCATTCTCGAAGGCACGGTGCGCTCGCAGCTGGCGGGCGGCCCGGCGGGCGACTACAGGTCCGGCGAGACTTTCTTCGAGCCGCCAGGCACGCTGCATCTGTTCGCGGAGAACCCCGATCCGGTGAAGCCCGCGAAGCTGGTGTCGGTGTTCGTGACCGAGGAGAACTGCGGTCCGCTGGTGCTGCCGCCCTGATCAGGCGGTTGCTTCGAAGGCCGCGTGATACGAGACGGTGCCCGATGGCATCGCGCCGCCCAGGAGCAGGGCCTGGAAATACTGCGGCGGTACGCCGGGGGAGGCCAGCGCGGGCGTGGCCGCGAAGCCGAAGCGGCCGTAGTAAGCAGGGTCACCCAGCACCACGCAGCCGGCCGCGCCCAGCTCATGCAATGCGGCCATCGCCCTGTTCACGAGCTGCGTGCCGATGCTTCGCCCTTGGTGCTCGGGCGCGACCGAAACCGGACCGAGCCCGTACCAGCCGGCCGAGCCGTCCGAGATGCGTACCGGCGAGATGGCGACGTGGCCGACGATTTGCCCGCCATCGTCCTCGGCGACCAGCGAGACCGAAAGCTGGCCGGCACGCCGCAACGCATTGACGATGAACTGCTCCGTGTGGCTCGAATGTTCGGCTTCGAGAAAGGCCGTGACCGTCACGGCCTCGACGGCCGGCGCGTCGGAGACGGCTTCGTTTCTGATCGTGATGTTCATCGTGATGGTGTGGCTGCCGGCTAGCGCATCTTCTCGCCATCGCGCACCGATTCGACTGCGCCGTTGTAGAACCGGACGATGCCGAGGAAGTTGCCCTGGCCGCGGTGATACACCCAGTCTTCCATCGGCACGCACTGCTGCGTCACCACCTGCTGCGCCGGACCGCCCGGGTACGGCGAGAGCACCCAGGCCACCTGCGGACGGGGCACGCAGACGAATTCCTTCGACATCGGCTCGCCGCATTTCTGCACCACCGAGAACTTGGAGTCGCCCACGCCGGAAAGCGTGCCGCCGCAGCTCAGCGATTGGGCCGATGCGCCGTTGGCCTGCATGAGGGCGACAAGACAGAAGAGGGCGCTTGCGGCGACTGTGGGCATGGTGTGGATGGGCTCCTTGTGCAGGCTGGGACCGTGCCTGGACGCGATAGTTTCTCTCACCTTCATCAGGACCAGGGTCCGTTCGGATTACGCCCTTGTAATCCGCGTGAAAGGCGATGGCCGGGTGGGCTTTCCAGAATCCGGCGCGTGTCGGTCTGTTTCTTTCTTCTTCATCCGCCATTTCGTTCATCGCCACCTCAAGGAGCATCGCATCATGAAACACGCATTCCTCGCCACCTCCGCCTTCGCAACGCTGCTGGCCGTGTCGGCCACCGGCGCGTCGGCCTCGGGCTCGCACAACGACGCCATCGGCAAGCCCGGCGTGGCCGCCAAGGCGACCCGCACGGTCGAGGTCGACATGACGGACGGCATGCGCTTCACGCCCGCCGACATCAGCGTGAAGAAGGGCGAGACCGTTCGCTTCGTCGTCAGGAACTCGGGCAAGCTGAAGCACGAGCTGGTGCTGGGCACTGCGCAGGAACTGAAGTCGCACTACGCCGCGATGATGAAGAACCCCGAGATGGAGCATGCCGAGCCGAACATGGTGACGCTGGCGCCGGGCAAGACGGGTGAAGTCGTCTGGCAGTTCACGAAAGCCGGGAAGGTCGATTTCGCGTGCCTGCAGCCGGGGCACTACGCCGCCGGCATGAAGGGTGTGGTGAACGTGGCCAGCGCCGCCGGCAAGTAATTCGAATGAATGAGGCTCGCGTCGGGCGATTCAGCCTCCGACGGGAGAGCACAGTTCGACCAATGTGCCGTCGGGGCAGCGCACGTACGAGACCACCTGGCCCCATGGCTTGGCAACTGGCGGCGAGAGTTCAGATGCGCCGGCCTCGATGGCTCGTTCGTGTGCCGCCTGGACATCGTTCGTCACGAAGGCGACCTCGATGCCCAGCGGCTTGACAGACTCCGATGCCGCCACGTGCCCTTGCGGAAAGTTCGCGCCCGCAAGGGCGTGCGCGGCGAAGGAGAGGGTGGTGTCCCCAGTGGCCAGTTCGCCGTAAGTACCAGTTTCGTGGAGGAACTTTCTCGCGAAGCCGAATGCTTGTTCGAAGAACTGCAGGGACTGGACGACATCGGGAACGTAGACGATGGTGTAGCCGAACTTCATGGTCGATGGTGCGTGTATGGGGGATGAGGGACAGGGGCGTAGTTCCGCCGAGCCGCACTCTACCCAGCTACATGCGCCCATCGACAGGAATCCCCCTTGATCCCAAGCGTCTCCTGCCTCCATCCTTTCAGCTTTGCCGCGATTGTTTCCACGGCATGAACACCGCGGTTCTTTTTGCTTCGGGTTTTTACCTATCCGCAGGCTCACAATTCATCTCACAGACCAGCCCACAACAAACAAGCAAGCCAGTCTGGATGAACAGGCCCCGAGCGAGGTGGCTGCCCCCGAAAGGGACGGCGCCCCACCCAAGACCGGTTCGAAACCATCCCGTATGCAAAGAACTGAACTGAAGGAAATCCAAATGACCGCCTCGAAGCTCCTCTCCGCCATCTCCATCGCCCTGCTGGCCGCCGCCGGTGCCGCCCATGCCGAAAGCTATGACGGCGTGCATCAGCTGACCTCGGCCGCAAGCCGCGCCGACGTTGCCGGCCAGGCCGTGGTTGCCGCGCGCAGCGGCAATCCGTATGCAGACGGTGCCAACCAAGGCCCCGTGCAGCTGATCGCCTCGACCACCAGCCGCGCCGCCGTTCGCGCTGAAGCAGTGGCTGCAGCCCACAGCGAGAACCCGTATGCAGAAGGCGTGACCTCGCGTGTCGCGCCGGTCCTGGCCAGCGGCCTCGATCGCTCCACCGTACGTGCGGCTGCCCGTGCCGCCGCACGTGGCGACGCACTGCCGCTGTGATCGTCTAGTCGGTAACAGCGCCAGCGCCCAATGAAAAAGCCGGGCCCGCGTGAGCGGGGCCCGGCTTTTTGTTTGTCTGCGCGATCAGTAGACGCGCTCTTCGATCGGGCCCACGCGATCGGGATAGAAGGCCACGTAGTCCTTGATCTGCGAGACCGGTTCGTACGGCGACTCATAGGTCCACACCGCATTCACCGAGCGTTCGCCGCCGGCCGGGATGCTGTAGTAGTTGCACTCGCCCTTGTACGGACAGTAGGTTGCGTGCGACGTGCGCTCCAGCAGCGACATCTTCACGTCCTTGCGGGGGATGTAATGCACGGTTCCGAAATGCGCTTCGCGCAGCGTCAGCGCTTCGCGCGTATCGGCAATGACGCGCCCGTCGACCGACACCACCACGCGAAGCGGGTTGGGTGCGATGGTGATCGGGTGGTCGGGGCCGGGGGTCTTGATGGTGCGCTCTGCGGTGGCGAACATGAACAAGCTCCTTCGATCAATCCGGGTTGACGCAAGAATCGGCGGATGCGCATCTTGCCGCGTCGCGATGGCGATTTGAAGTCGCCCGGGAATCAGCCCGCTCGCGACATGGTTAAAGGCCGGGAACCGGAAAGAATGGCTCTGGAAGCCATTCGGACGATGATTCGGCCCTAAGGGAATACCGAAGTTCCATATCTTCGATGCGCCGGATGCGTGTCGTCACGTTTATGTGCTTTTTGCGCATCAACCTTCGACGAACCGAAGGCCCACGGTGCCGCCGATCACCATCGCGATGCACGCCAGCCGCGCTGCCGAGAGCGCCTCGCCGAAGAAGAGCACGCCCATCAGCACCACGCCCACCGAGCCGATGCCGGTCCAGATCGCGTAGGCCGGCCCGAGCGGCAGGTAGCGCAGTGCCCGGGCCAGCAGGTAGATGCTGAGCAGCGCGGTCAGCACGCCGACCACCGACGGCATGAGCCGCGACCAGTCTTCCGATTGCTTGAGCGCGGTGGCCATCGCGATCTCGACCAGCCCGGCCGCCAGCAGAAATATCCAGCCCATGAAAAAACTCCTTCGTTGTCGTTCGTTGCGGAAAAGAGGAACCGGATAATTCCGGTCCGGGCACCGATCAACAAGTACGCACCTTCTGGTAACCATGGGAAATTCAACGATGCCGTCGAGGAAGACCGCAGATGCGGCAGAGGCCGACGCAGCTCCCGCCGATGTGTGGAGCGCGGACTGTCCCTCGCGCCGAGTGCTGGAGCTCATCGCCAACAAGTGGGCGCTGCTGCTCATTCCGCTGCTGCGCGGCAAGCCGCGGCGCAACAACGAGTTGCTGCGCAAGGTGGGCGGCATCTCGCAGAAGATGCTCACGCAGACGCTGCGCGACCTGGAGCTCAACGGGCTGGTGCTGCGTGAAGACCATCAAACTGTGCCGCCGCACGTCGAGTACAGGCTGAGCCCGCTGGGCCTGTCGCTGAGCAGGACGCTGATCGCAGTGGACCGATGGGCCGAAGCCAATCATGCGCAGATCGATGCCGCGCGAGAGGAGGCGGGAAAGTGAAGATGAACCCGTTCGCAACCTTGGGTGCCCTGTTTTTCGCGTGCCTGCTTTCCGCGGGCGCATGTGCGCAGCAGCAAGCATGGCCTTCGAAACCGGTGCGCGTGATCGTGCCGGCGCCAGCCGGCAGCTCGCTCGACCTGATCGCCCGCACGCTCGCCGACCGCCTGCGCGTGATGTGGGGGCAGCCGGTGGTGATCGAGACCAAGGCCGGTGCCGGCGGCCTGATCGGCATGGACATCGTCGCCAAGGCGCCGCACGATGGCTACACGCTGGGCGTCGGCTTCAATGGGCCGATCGCCTTCGGCCCCTACATGTACGCCCGCATGCCCTACGTGCCAGCGCGAGACCTCATGCCGATCGTGCTCACCACCTCGCAGCCCAACGTGCTCGCGGTGCAGGCCGACAACCCCGCGAACACGTTGCCCGAGCTCGTCGAATGGGCGAAGAAGCGCGGCAACAGGTTCAGCTATGCGTCGGTGGGCGCGGGCAGTTCGTCGCACCTCACGATGGAGCTCTTTCGCAGCGCGACGCACATCGAGGCGGTGCACGTGCCGTACTCGGGCTCGCCGCCCGCCGGGCTTTCGCTCGCGGCCGGGGACACGCAGGCCCTGTTCGCGGTGGCGCCCGCGCTGCTGCCGCTGATCCAGGGGCAGCGCGTGAAGCTCATCGCCATCACCAGCGCGAAGCGTTCCGAACTCATGAAGGATCTGCCCACCGTGGCCGAGTCGGGCTATCCCGGATTCGAATCACTGGCCTGGAACGGTCTTTTCACCTCGGCCGGCACGCCGCCCGAGGTGGTCCAGCGGATCAACGCCGACGTCAACACCGTGCTGCGGGAACCGGCGGTGCGCGAGTTGCTGGCCAGCCAGGGGCTGGTGGCGGGCGGCGGTTCGTCCGAGGAGTTCAAGGCCTTCATCGACGCCGAGGGGCGCAAGTGGGGCGCGATCATCGCGAAGGTGGGCATCCGGCTCGACCAGTAAGCAGCAGGCGAGTCAGGCAACCGGAAGACTGGTGAGCGACACTCCTGCCCCATACGGCAAGTCCCATCGAGGAGAGAAGAACATGGAACAGAAGCAACCCGCGACTCAATTCCCGCGCGACATCTACACCGAACCGGAACCCGATCCGAACACCCTGGCCAACCTCGGACCGCTCGCTGCGCTGGCCGGCGTCTGGACCGGCTCCGCCGGCCACGACGTGAGCCCAAAGGAGGATGGCCCCGAGGCGGAGGCCTACATCGAGCACGCGGAGTTCCAGCCCATCGACGCGCAGACCAACGGCCCGCAGATCTTCTACGGCCTGCGCTACCACCTGCGCATCGTCAAGCCCGATGACGTGGAAACCTTCCACGACCAGGTCGGCTACTGGCTGTGGGAGCCCGCCACCGGCGCGCTGATCCAGACCCTGACCATCCCGCGCGGCCTCACCGCCATGGCCACCGGCCGCGCGAAGGCCGACGACCGCAGCTTCAGGCTCGAGGCCGTGCGCGGCGGCGAGACCAACGGCATCGTCGCCAACCCCTTCCTGGAACACGCGTTCAAGACGCTGCGCTACAGCATCGAGGTGACGGTGCACGAAGACGGCAGGTGGTCCTACGAGATCGAGACGGTGCTCGAGGTGCTCGGCAAGCCCGAGCCCTTCAGCCACACCGACCGCAACACCATGCACAAGATCGGCGAACCCACGCCGAACCCGACCGCGCTCGCCGCGATGAAGGCTCAGGCGGAGGCCGCGGTGGAGTCGGTGGTGGACGCCGCAGTGGAGGCGGTGGCGGCGACCGAAAAGGCAACGGGCAAGGCGGCAGGCACCGGGACTGAAGCGGGCGCAGAACCTGCCTGAACCGTCGCCCGAGCCGTCCTGAGGCGATGCGCGCCGCTTCCACGTCCGCATGGAAGCGCGACGCGCGGCACGGGCCAGCTCTCAGTCGAGCCGCAGCGAGCCGAGCCGCTCGACGATCAGGTCGTGCAGCGTCTGCGCGGCCACCGACAGGCTGCCCTCGCGCCGCTGCACCAGGTAGAGCGTGCGCGTGAGGGAGGGAAGCGGCAGCGGACGCGTCACCAGCGTCTCTCGCTGGAAGTGGAAGAGCGTGAGCGCGGGCACCACGCTGATGCCCAGTCCGGCTTCGATGAGCCCCATCACCGTGGCGAGATGTTCCACCTCGAACACCGAGTTCAGCCGCTGCGGATGCAGCGCCGCGTCGAGCGCCTGCCGCACGCTGCTGTTGCGCGTCATCTGGATGAACGGATAGGGCGCGATCTTCTTCAGCGTCAGGCGCGTCTCGTGGGCGAGCGGATGGTCGGCGCGGCAGACGAGGTGGAAGCGGTCGGTGCACAGCTTGCTCGCGCGCAGGTCGCTGTCGGCCGTGCCGCCGGCGCCCGAGGCGGCGAGGGCGAAGTCGGCCTGGCCGCTGCGCACGAGCGCGATGCAGGCATCCGACAGCGCGTCGTCCAGGTCGACGCGGATGCCGGGCCACGCCTGCATGAACTCGGCGAAGACGGCGGGCAGCCAGCCGGCCGCGAGCGAGGGCAGGGCGGCGACGCGCACGCGGCCCTTGCGGCGCTCCACATGATCGGCGAGGTCGCCCATGGCGCTTCCCATGTCGTCGAGCAGCCGGCGCGCCGAGCCCTCGAACAGCCGGCCTTCGGGCGTGAGCTGCACGCTGCGCGTGTCGCGGTCGAACAGGCGCGTGCCGACGGCATCCTCCAGCGTGCGGATCAGCGCGCTGAAGGCGGGCTGCGATAGGTGGCTGCCCTGCGCCGCGCGCGTGAAGTTGCGGTGCTCGGCCAGCGCGAGAAAGGCGCGCAGCTGCCGCGTGGAGAGGTCGGGCGTCTTTCTCATGTCTTTTCTGTCTCCGTGCCGGTGGCCGGCTTTTTATTTGGAAAGCAGATCAATCGATCCGTATTTTCGATTTTACGGATGAGAACACGCTGCCTACAGTGCACCGCGATGAATCCCATAGACACGCCAACGCTGTTGATCGGCTGCGCCGCCGGCTTCTCGGGCGACCGCACCGACGCCGCCGGGCCGGTGGTCGACACGCTGATCGCGCGGCTGGCCGCGGGGCCTGAAGGCCGGCGCGCCTTCCTGATCTTCGAGACGCTGGCCGAACGTACGCTCGCGCTGGCCCAGCTGCGCCGACGCGACAACCCCGAAGCGGGCTATGAACCGTTGCTCGACGCCATGCTGCGGCCCGTGCTCGCGCGCTGCCTGGCGCACGGCATCCGCATCGTCAGCAACTTCGGCGCGGCCAACCCGCGCGCAGCCGCCAGGCACATCGCGCGCATGGCCCGCGAACTTGGCGCGAGCGCGCCGCGCATCGCGGTGGTGGAGGGCGACGACCTGTCGGGGCCCGAGCACCGCGCGATGCTCCAGGAGGCGCTCGGCGCGCAGATGGAAGGCCTGCGCGTGGTGAGCGCCAATGCCTACATCGGCGCCGAGCCCATCGCCGCCGCGCTCGACGCGGGCGCGCAGATCGTGGTGTGCGGCCGCGTGGCCGACCCATCGCTCACTGTCGGCCCCGCGATGTCGCACTTCGGCTGGCGTGCCGACGACTGGAACCGGCTGGCCCGCGCGACCATGGCGGGCCATCTGCTCGAATGCGGCGCGCAGGTGTGCGGCGGTTACTTCGCCGACCCAGGCTACAAGGACGTGCCGGGGCTGGAATCGGTGGGTTTCCCCGTCGCCGAAATCGACGGCGAGGGCCGCTGCACCATCGGCAAGGCCGACGGCACCGGCGGCCTCGTGAGCGAGGCGACGGTGAAGGAACAACTGCTCTACGAGGTGCACGACCCGGCCGCCTACCTGACGCCCGACGTTGTCGCCGACATTTCCGAGGCCGAGGTGCAGGCGCTCGACGGCGCCGACCGGGTGGCGCTCTCGGGCGTGCGCGGCCACGCACGGCCTGACCGCTACAAGGTCAACGTGTGCCATGAAGGCGGTTGGCTCGCCGAGGGTGAGATCTCCTATGCCGGCCCGCGTGCCGAGGCCCGTGCACGGCTCGCGGCGGATGTCCTGAGCAAGCGCCTGGACGGCCTTTCATTGCGAGTGGACCTGATCGGCGCGCTGAGCATCTTCGGCGACGACGCCGGCCGCGCGCTGGCGGACACACCCGATGCCGGCCTGCGCGACGTGCGCCTGCGCGTCGCGGCCTCGCACACCGAGCGCGCGCAGGCCGAGCGGCTGGCGCGCGAGGTGATGGCGCTGTACACCTGCGGCCCGGCGGGCGGCGGCGGCGTGCGCACCGCGCTCACGCCCAGGCTCAACACGCTGTCGTGCCTGCTGCCTCGCGACGCGATACCGGTGCGCTTCGACCTGCTCCCGCAGGAGGAGCTGGCATGACAAACACGGCAGACACCATCGAAGTGCCGCTGTACCGCGCCGCCCACGGCCGCACCGGTGACAAGGGCGACCGCTCCAACATCAGCGTCATCGCCTGGCATGCGCAGCTCTATCCGGTGCTGGTCGAGCAGCTCACGCCCGAGCGCGTGGCGGCGCAGTTCCACCACCGCGCGCCCTCGCAGGTGCAGCGTTTCCTGCTGCCGAAGCTGCACGCGATGAACTTCGTGCTCGACGCGGTGCTCGACGGCGGCGTCAACGACGCGCTGAACCTCGACGCTCACGGCAAGGCGCTTTCCTTCCTGTTGCTGGACATGCCGGTGCGCGTGCCGCGCGAGCTCGAGCCGCTGCTGGCGGGGCCGTAGCCGGAGATTTCCTTCCTTCCTCTTTCTTTCACCTGACCCATACGGAGACAAAACAATGAAGCTGTTCCCCCTCGCCGCGCTGACCGCCGCCATCGCCGTGGCGCCGCTGCTGGCCCAAGCCGAGGCTTTTCCCGAGAAGCCCATCACCTTCGTCGTGCCCTTCGCGGCGGGCACCGCCACCGACCAGATCGCGCGTGCCCTGGGCACCCAGATCACCGCCGAGACGAAGCAGGCGGTGGTCATCGACAACAAGGCGGGTGCCAGCGGCTTCATCGCCTCGCAGAGCGTGGCGAAGTCGCCAGCTGACGGCTACACGGTGCTCATCACGACCAACACCACGCACGCGGCCAACGAGCATCTGTACAAGAAGCTGCCCTACGATCCGGTGAAGGACTTCGCTCCCGTCACCGCGCTCGGCAAGGGTGGCCAGATCATGGTGGTGAACCCCAGCTTCCCCGCGAAGAGCGTGGCCGAGTTCATCGCGCTCGCGAAGAAGGAGCCTGGCAAGTACAGCTTCGGCAGCATCACGCTGAAGTGGTTGCAGACGCCTTCCGACAGTCCGTGATGGTCGGCGGCGCGCAGGGCGAGGGCGAGGTCTTCGCGCAGCTTGCGCACGGCGGGGCTGGCGTAGAGGG
>NZ_JASMRZ010000112.1 GCF_030462475.1 Variovorax sp. CAN15 | reverse complement strand
AGCTCGCGGTAGGTCACGGCGATCTGCAGCATGGCGTCGGCCAGCCGCTGGCCTTCGCTCGGCCCTTCCGCGGGCGCAACGGGCTCGGGCTTGAGCCCATCGACCGCGCGCGCCACGTCGAGCATGCTGCTGGCGATGCGCTGGCTGCCGTCCACATCGGCCCCGCCCAGCTTGCGCTGGCGCACGAACTCCTCGCAGATCTCCTTCCAGCGCGCGTCCCCCTCGGGCGTGGGGCTGCCCAGGAGCTGGGCCAGGCGCAGCAGGTTTTCCTCGGCGCCCGTGGTCAGGGTCTGGGCCTCGCCGCGGTAGTGGTCGCGCAGCAGCGCGTCGAGCTCGTCGTCGCGCATCAGCGCGGTGATCTTGCCCGCGAGCTTGGTCATGTTGCGGTAGCTGCCCTGCAGCTTGAAGGGCGGCGCGGTGCGGTACGACTCCTGCTGCGCGGCCGACTCGATGTAGGCGAGGTTCACCTTCAGCAGCAGGTCGCGCGCACGGAAGAGCCGCTGCAGCAGCGCCTTGATCTCCTCCAGCTCGACCGCGCTGTACGCGTGAGACAGCGCACTGCTCGGCACCTCGTGGCCTTGCGCCATCTTCACCAGCAGCTGCACGTCCTTCGGGTCGCGCGAGGCCAGCGGCATCAGCGTGGCATTGGAGGTCAGGCTGTTCTCGATGTACGAGAGCGCGAACGCCGCCTCGCGGCCCGAGAGCACGTCGCCGAGGTTGTAGATGTCGGCGCGGTTGGCCAGCATGTCCGGAATCTTGAACACGTCGCCCGACTCGGTGTAGGGATTGCCCGCCATCACCACCGCGAAGCGCTTGCCGCGCATGTCGTAGCTGCGCGGCTCGCCGTTCCACACGCCCTCGATGCGGCGGGTGCCGTCGGCCAGCGCGATGAACTTCTGCAGGAATTCCGGGCTGGTGTGCTGGATGTCGTCGAGGTACAGCATCACGTTGCTGCCCATGGCCAGGCCGAGGTTGAGCTTCTCCAGTTCCTGCCGCGCCGCGCTGTTGGGCGCGTTCGCCGGATCGATGGCCGTCACGCCGTGCCCCAGCGCCGGGCAGTTGATGCGCACGAAGATCAGGCCCAGCCGGTCGGCCACGTACTCCATGAGCGTGGTCTTGCCGTAGCCCGGCGGCGAGATCAGGAGCAGCAGCCCCATGCGGTCGGTGCGGCTGCCCTCGCCCGCCGAGCCGATCTGCTTGGCGAGGTTGTCGCCGATGATGGGCAGGTACAGCTCGTCGATCAGCTGGTTGCGCACGAAGGTCGAGAGCGGCCTGGCCTGGAACTGGCTCAGCTTGAGCCGCGCCTTCTCGCCTTCGAGCAACTCGTGGCGCAGCCGGTGCAGCGACTCGAAGCCCGGCACCGCGTGCTGCGTGTGGAACAGAAAGCGGCGCCAGAAGTCGTTGAGGTTCAGCGTCAGGCGGCCATCGGCCAGACGCGGATGCTCGCTGCGCAGCCCTTCCACCGTATGGTCGAGCGCCACGTTGACGCGCGTGCGCTGCAGCGGCATGGCGAGCACGCTGGCCGCGTCGTCCACCCAGTCGGACGATTGCGGCGACTGGTGCACGGCAAAGGCGCGCACCCAGTCGCGCGCCAGCCGCCAGCGCTCGGCCGGCGGCGCGGCATCGAGGTCGGCCTGCCAGGCTTCGCGACGACGGCCGCGTTCGAGCTCGCGCAGCAACGCGGCGGCAAGGTCTTCGCCCGCGCCCGAGACCACCCAGGTTTCGCCGCCGTGCGCCGCCAGTTCGCGCACGAGGTAGGCGGCCGACTGGTCGCACAGCGTGGCGACCAGCGCATTGCGAGCTTCCAGCTCGTCCTCCACTTCCGTGCCGGTGCGCGAAAGCAGGTCGGGCAGCACTTCGCGCACGAAGTGGCCGAGCGACCGGGCAACGTCGGCTTCGAGCTGGTCGAGAGCGTCGCGACGCCCGAACAGCTCCTGCATCTGCAGAGCCGCGCGCGCACGGCGCAGCAGCGACTCGCGATGCGCGATCAGGTGGCCGTGCTGCCAGTAGAGCAAGGCCAGCGCGCGCTCGGTCGGGCCCCAGGCCAGCAGGCCGGCCTGGTCCTGCATGAGGATCAGCGCAGCCAGCAGGCGGAGCGCGTCGTCGTCGTGAATGCCCTTCTGGTAGCCCTCCTGGTAGCGGGCAGCGGCGAAGCGGCGGACCATTTCGAGCAACTGCGGATGCTGCGGGTCTTCGGCCAGCAGCGTGCGCACCTCGGCCCAGCTGCGCTCCGCCTTGCCTTCGAGCAAGGCTTCGAGCAGGCGACCGGCAAGGTACTCGGCGCGCGACAGCTCGGGCGTCTCGGACACCAGCGACTGGCCCCAATAGGCCTGCAGCGCGCGCAGGCGCTCGTCGTCCACCGGGCTCAGGTAGTCGGTACCAGTCACCTGATAGGCCATGCCCTCCTCGCGGGCCACCAGTGTCAGGTCGACGGGCTGGCGGTGCACGGTGAAGGCGTGGCGGCCGAGGCGCAAGGTATCGCCGCCCTCGCTCACCAGCTCGCGCTTGTCGCGCACCGCACGCAGGGCCTGGTCGCGCGCGGTCTTCAGGCGGGTGTCGAGCTCGTCGGCCGGCACCGCCGCGCCCAGCGTGCGCAGGTCGGCGATCAGCGTTCGCAGCTTGCCGATCATCGGGTCGGCGGCGAAGTAGCTGTGGACCTGCGCCAGATCGGCCAGTTGGGCGATGCGGCGCGGAATGCCGTCGAGGATGCGCCCCGCCGCGTCGATAACGCCCTGCGCGCGGCGCTGGCGGGCCTCGACCAGAGCCTGCCGCCGGGCCGACAGCGCCTCGTAGACGTTCTCGCGCTTCTCGGCGATGTCGCCCAGGAACTCGTCCTGCTCGGCGAAACGGCCTTCGATTTCTTCCAGCTGCGCCAGCAGGCGGGTGAGCGCGTCGTCGCACTTCTCGGGCGTGTCGGCGAATTCCAGCGCGTTCTCGACCGCCTGGCCGAAAAGCTTGAACTGCGCACCGAACTCGGCGCGCGCCTCGGTCGCGCCCAGCGACTTGCGCCGCGCGCGCGCATCGGCGCGCATACGGTTGATGTCGGCGTAGATCAGCGAGATGCGGTCGAGGATGGAAGTGCGGATCACCGCATCGCCGCCCGGCAGGCTGCCCAGTTGCTCGGTCAGCAGGTCGAGGCCGGCCGCCTGCTCGTCGAGCGAGGCGAGCAGTTGTCCCAGCGCGGGCGAGGTGGCGAGGTTGGGCAGCTCCAGTGCGAGCTTGTCCAGCACCTGGCGCTGGCCGGCGAAGGCGGTGTCGKCCGCCAGGAACTGCATGGCGCGCTCGCCGATGCGCTGCTGCTCGGCTTCGAGCGCCGCGTCCATCGCGGCGATGCGCGGCAGGTCGGCGTAGCGCAGCTCCTTGAGCAGCTGCAGCGCTCCGCGGCGTTCGCGCAGCCGGCCCAACGCCTTCACGAAGTCGTCGGGAGCGCGCCAGAGCGTGCTGGCGATGTCGACCAGCAGCGCGCGCTGCTCTTCCTCCGCGCGAGCCAGCGCCCGTGCCGTCTCGCGACGGATGGTGTCGACCTTCTCGAATTCAGCCAGGGTGCTGCGCGCCACCTCGGCGATGCTGCGCAGCTCGCCCATGATGCCGGCGGCCTCGGGCGCGTCGAGCCAGAAGTAGGCGTCGCTCACGCGAGTGCACTGGCGGATCAGGTCTTCGTAGGCCGCCTTGGTCGGCGCCTGCTCGCGCACCGCGCGGGCGATACCCATCAGGTCGCTCACGCCGCGCACCAGCTCGGCGTTGCCGATCTTGCTGAAGAAGCCAGCGGCAGGCTGTTGCGCGCTCACGTGCTCCTCACTGGCGAACGGCGTCTGCCAGAGCTGCATCGGGTGCACGCGCGTCGGTTCGCCTTCCACGTCGTGGAACACCAGGATGCGGCCGTCAGCGAAGCGCGCGTAGCCGTTGGCGATGATCGGCGTGGCGAGCTTCTTCTCGATCAGGTTGTAGTTGAAGAGCGCGTAGCGGCCTGGCTTGCGGTCGTAGAAGATGTAGGCCACGTCCTCGCCGTTTGGCGAGCGCAGCATGCGCTTGAAGCGCAGGTTCTCGACCATCTCGGCCGGCAGGTCGAAGCGCTTGTGCTCGCCCGACTGCAGGTAGTAGCCACCCGGGAAGATGATGCCGTGGTCTTCCGGAAGCTGCACGCAGGAGCCGCCGATGGCGTCGATGCGCTCGACCTGCTGCGTGCGGATGTTGAAGACCAGGTAGCGCGTGGCCTGCTCGCGGTAGGGCTTCACGCGCAGCAGGATCAGCATGCCGAGCTTCGCCCACGCGATCTCGGCGTCGGTCAGCGACTGGCTGCGGTCTTCCACCGGCTCGCTGTAGATGCCCAGCCCGGTCTCGGTGTTGTTTTCGATCTTGATCGTGAGGTCGCCACCCAGCGTCTCGACGAACACGGTATCGAGCACGTTGACGTGCGGGTGCTTGCCGCCCACGTGGTCTTCGCGCGTGGCAACCGTCCACTCGAAGTCGTGGCTGGGCGGCAGCGCGATGTCGCGCTCGCCGCGGTTGTCGATGTACTGGATGCGCCCGTCGCGCTCGATGGCCCAGCGGAACACGCGTACGTCGGTGAGCTGCTGGCCGATCTGGAAGGAAGCGAGCAGCTTGTCCTGCGTCACGCGAAGCTGCAGCAGCGTGGCCTGCTTGTAGTAGGCGTAAAGCTCGCGGAAGTCGGAGGCGAAGCGCGGGTCTTCCAGGAAGCTGCCGGCCAGCGGCACCGGCTGCAGCTCGTCGCTTTCGGCACCCTGCCCGGCCTCGCCCGGCGACACCAGCCGGTACAGGCCGAACACGTCGCCGACCGTGGTTTCCTTGCGCAGGCCGATGAACACGTTGTAGCCGAACAGCAGCAGGTCGCCGATGCGCACGAGGTCGCGCGCCACGGCGTTGTTCTCGGTGCGCGCGCGGGTGCGCAGCACCAGGGTCTGGTCGGAGCGGCCGAACTCGGCCAGCCGCTGATCGTTGAGCGCCTGCGTCTTCTTCAGCAGGCCCTCGCCCTGGTTCTCCAGCCGCTTCTTCAGCAGGTCATAGCTGCCGCCGCCGGACACCAGCGCCTCGGTCTGCGATTCGGCGCCGCCGGCCGGCGGCGCGCCCTTTTCATCCGTTGGTTGCATAGGTCGGCGCGGTCAGTCCGCGCGGAGCAAGGCGAGCAGTTCGTCGCGGTGGGGCTGGGTATCGAGCCAGGCGCGGATGCGGTCCAGCTCGTCGATGCAGACGTCGCCGTAGCGGCGGCGCAGCGCTGCGACACGCGCGTTGCGGACCTCCTCGGTCTGCAATCGGCGCTGCCAGCCGTCGGACAGCAGCTCGTCGAGCCTGCCGGCCAGGCCCCGGCTCACGATGGCGCGCCACTCGCCCGGGTCGAACCAGAGGTTCTGGCAGGCCACGCAGCGGTCGACGCGGAAGTCGGGGCCCGCGCTCACGCGCAGGCGCTGCATCAGCCGGTCGCATTCGGGGCAATGGCGCACCGCGGTGGCGTCGAACACCTCGATGACCTCGTCTTCGACCGCATGCGGCACGCGGCTCGCGTCGCCTGCCTTCCAGGCGCGCCAGTCGTCCATGTCCATGACCATGCCGTGGCAGTCGCCGCACTCCATCGCAAGCAGGGCCTCGGCCAGCGCCACCGGCCGCATCGGCGAGTGCGCGGGGCAGCTGCACTTGAGGTTCGCGTTCATCGCGCCGCGTCCCCGGCGGCGCCGTTGCGGAAGGTGGCGACCAGGTTGCGCAATGCGCTCTTCTGGCTTTCGCTGCCGTCACTGGCGATCCGGTTCATCAGCGCGGCCACGCTCAGGTTCTGCACCTCGCCCGACGAGCTGCCGAGCGCGCCGACGATGTCGCGCAGGTCCTTCACCACGTCGCGCTCGCCCGAGAGCTGGTCCTTGAAGGCCACCTGCAGCGCATTGCTCTTGGAGATGACGCCGTCGATGCCCTTGCCCACCGAGAGCGAGCGCACGAAGCTGTCGAAGTAGTCGCCCTGCCCGCCCACGATGTCGATCTTGGCGTTGGCCAGCGCGGTGCCCAGCACCTCGGCCTGCTCCTTGGCGATGGCGGTCTGCGCGTCGATGCCCTTGAGGGTCTCGATGTGCGACTTCTCCAGGCGCATGCGGAATTCCTCGTGATCGCGCGTCTCGGGGCTCATGGCCTTCATGGCTTCGAACTTCTCGTGCAGGCCCTTCGCCTCGGCGCCGAAGCGCGCCTCGATGACCTGCGCATCGGCCTGGCCCGACTTGAGCGTGGCCTCGGCATCGGCCGTGCGCACGTTGACCTCGGCAAGGCCGAGCTTTTCCTTGCCCGAGGCCTCGGCCTCGAACTTGGCGCGCATGCCGGCGGCTTCGGCCTGCGAGCGGGCTTCGATCACCTGCGCGTCGGCCTGGCCGGCCTTGAGGATCGCGTCGGCATCGGCCTGGCGCACATGCACGTCGGCGAGGCCCAGCTTCTCCTTGCCCGAGGCTTCGGCCTCGAAGCTGGCGAGCTTGGCCTGGGCGGTGGCGATTTCGACCTTGGCTGCAGCCAGTCCCGGCGCGGCCGAGATGGCCTCCACGCCTTCGGCTTCGCGCTTCTTCGACTCGGCCTCGCGCTCGGCCACCTTCAGCTTGGCGTCGGCCAGCGTGAGTTCTTCGGCTGCCTTGTGGCGAGCGCGCTTTTCCTGTGTCTCGGCGGCCTTGAGGTCGAGCACCATCTTCTCGTCGGCCTGGCCCTCGGCCATGATGACGACCGACTTCTTGGTGCGCTCGGCCTCCGCGACCACGCGCAGTTCCTTGATGGCCTCTTCCTGCTCGGCCACCGTGCGCTCGACCACGATGCGCTCGCGGATCACGTCGGCGATGGCCTTCTTCTGCACTTCGACGGCCTTGTCCTTCTCGATGCGCTGCAGCGTCACTTCCTTCTCGCGGTCGACCACCTCCAGATCGCGGGCGCGGATGACCTTTTCTTCCTCGACGGCCACGGCGCGCTTGCGGTTGTTCTCGGCCACTTCCTTCTCGCGCTGCACGTTCTCCTGCTGCACCGACACCGACTGTTCGGCGAGCAGGCGCGCGGTCTCGGACTTGGTGCGCTCCTCGGCCTGGATCTTGGCGGTCTCGGCCTCCTCGCGGGCACGCACGCTGGCAATCTCGCGCTGCTGGCGCGCGGTGGCGTCGGCCTGCTGGCGCTCGAGCTCGAGCAGGGCTTCCTGCGTCTCGACGTTCTTCTTCTTGATCTGCATTTCCTCGTTGCGGCGCAGCTCGTTGGTGCGCACGTGCTCCACCGCCGTGAGTTCGGTGATCTTCTTGATGCCCTGCGCGTCGAGGATGTTGTTGGCGTCAAGCTCCGACAGCGGCGTCTGCTCGAGGAAGTCGATGGCCGCGTCTTCCAGCACGTAACCCGAGAGGTCGTTGCCGATCTGGCTCACGATCTGGTCGCGGAAGTTGTCGCGCGCCTGGTAGAGGTCGACGAAGTCCATCGACTTGCCCACCGTCTTCAGCGCTTCGGAGAACTTGGCGGAGAACAGCTCCTCCAGCGTCTCGTGGTTGGAGGCCCGCGCGCAGCCGATGCCCTGTGCCACCTTCAGCACGTCGTCGGCCGTCTTGTTCACGCGCACGAAGAACTTCACCTTGATGTCCGCGCGGATGTTGTCGCGGCAGATCAGGCCCTCATTGCCGGAGCGGTCGATCTCGATGGTCTTGACCGAGATGTCCATCAGCTCGGCCTTGTGGATGATCGGATAGACCATCCGCCCGGTGAAGGTCACCTCGGGCTCGGCGCGCAGCGTGTTCACGATGAGCGCGTGGCCCTGCTCGATCTTGCGATAGAACTTGGCGAACATCGCGAACAGGCCGAGGATGACGACGGCCAGTATGACGATGGCGAAGATGATGGGCTCCATTTTTTCTCCAGAAATGCTTGAGAGCGAAACAAACGAAACGGGTGAAGGCCTGGTGTGCGGCGCGCCCCGTGGCGCGCGCACTCAGGCCGAGTGGTCGTCGTGCGCGGTGATGAGGTAGCGCGCGGCCACCTCGTCGTATTCGACGATCAGCGCCTGCGAACCGCGCCTGAGCGTGTTGGGCGTGGGAGCCCACACGCGGATGTTCAGGCTGGCGCCGCGCCGCGCGACTTCGGCACGGCCGTCTTTCTCGTTGACCACGCCTGTCACGACACGGCACAGCTGGCCGACCAGCGCCGCGTTGCTCACGGCCGTGTGGCTCACGAAGAGGCCTCGCAGCGGGCGGATGGCCACGGCCGTGACAGGAATGGCGATGACCGCGCTGGCCACCAGCAGCGCGGTGCCGGCCAGCAGTTGCAGGAGCATGGTGGGCACCAGCGGCAGCAGCCATTCGCCGCCGAGGCAGGACAAGGTCCATGCGATAAGCACCAGCAGGCTCACGGCCACCGAGAACGGCACGCCGTTCAGGCCCAGGGCCACCACGTAGCTGGCCAGGTGGCCGATGTCGCTGGCGTCGCCATCGGCGTGCGTGTGCACGCCGACGTCGACGTCGAGGCCGCTGTGTTCGATGTCGACCATGCCGAGCATCGCGAGCACCCAGTAGATCACCACGACGCCCAGCAGCACCGTGTAGATCGCGGTCGGGTACCCCGTCACCGCTCCCAAGAAATCGCCCATTGATCCTCCCGCGTGCGGGTTGTTGTCAGTTGTTCTGCTTGCTACTGCCGCTGCGTACCGGCGTCCTCCCGCCGGTGTTCTTCTTCGGTGCCGCTGCCGGCTTGCCCGCGAAGGCAATCAGGTCGCGCGTGG
The DNA here is from genome assembly GCF_030462475.1 of Variovorax sp. CAN15. Taxonomy (GTDB): domain Bacteria; phylum Pseudomonadota; class Gammaproteobacteria; order Burkholderiales; family Burkholderiaceae_C; genus Variovorax. The sequence goes on along the minus strand of NZ_JASMRZ010000112.1, from coordinate 5,333 downwards.
CCCTCTCCTTGATGGCCAGTCTGTCGTCTGCGGCGAGGCCGTAGCGCTTCGCCAGGAATTCATAGTCGGCGCCGCTCAGCGACACCGTGAGGCGCGGCCGCTTCGGCTTGGCGGTGGTGGCGAGGCCGAGCACCTGCCGGATCTGGTCGGACGTGGAGACATGCTGCCTGAAGGCCGCGGTGCGCACGGCCTCCAGCACGGCCTCTTCCACGTCGAACGCGACCTGGACGGCGCGCAGCGCCTCGTCCGAGCCCTGCCAGCGAACCGGCTTGACGCGCATGGTGCCTATTGCGCCTCGGGGCCTGCGGGCCTGGCCTGGCGGGCGCGGATGCGCTCCATGACCTTGCCGGTACGGTCGGCGTCGCTGCCGATTCCGGCAGCGGCCAGTTTCTTCTCGAGCGCGCCGTGGCCGAATTCGTCCTCGAGTTGCTTGCCGGCGGTCATGCGGTCGGACAGGTCTTCGTGGCGCGCGCGGATGCGCTCCAGTGATTCGCGCGCATTGGCCAGGCGCGAACCGCCGGCGCCGATGTTCTCGGAGATCGACTGCGTGGCGCGGTAGACGCTCTCGGTGGTCTTGGCAATGCCGATCTCGCGCTCGTGCTCGCGGATGCGGGCCTCGGCCGACTTGATCAGGTCCTTGAGCTTGGTCACCTGCAGCGCGTACGAGGCGTGGGCCTTGGCCTGCTCCTCCAGCTCCTGCTCGAGCGCGCCGACCTTGGCCGCGACGTCGAGCGCCAGGCCTTCCTGCGTCTTGTTGAGCGCCTCGAGCGCGAGGCCCTCGTAGCGCGCCGCCTCGTTCTTCAGCCGCTCGATCTCGCGGGCCGATTGCATCTCCTTGGCCATCACGCCCGTGAGGTCGCCCTTGGCCTTCTCGATGCTGTGCTTGGCGTCGATGATTTCCTGCTCGTAGATGCGCGTGGCGTTGCTGTCGACCACGCTCTCGCCGATTTCGCGCGCGCTGCCGCGCAGCAGGGTGACGAGCTTCTTGATGACTGTCATGGGACCTCCGCTTAATTCAGGAATTCGGACAGGGCGTCGAGCGCATCGAGCGCGTTGTCGCTGAGCACCGCCACTTCGCGTGCGATGTCCTGCACGCTGGCGTCACGGCCGAGTGCGCCGGTCAGCACGTAGCGGCCGTCGACACGACCGAAGGAAGACAAGGGAACCGAGGGATTCAGGTCGAGCAGGGATTCGAGCAGCTCGGTGCGGCGCGCCGGCTTCACTTCTTCCTCGGCCCAGAGGTAGCAGATGCAGATGATCTGCATGTCGGAACTGGTGACGAAGATCGGCAGTTCGTCGCGCCCCTCGATGCTCACCTGGATCACGGGCGTGTTGCCCGGAATGGGCTGCAGCTGCACGGACCGCCCGCCCATCTCGGCGCCTGCCAGCAGATCCAGTCCCTTCAGTTGATCGAGCAGTGGTTGCATACCTCTCCTTGTGGTGAATACCTTTGGAAGCGAGCGGTGCTTCGACGGATTCACTATAGGTGCGTGGACATAACATGTCAAAAGATTTCTTTCGCCGGCCCCATGACTTTCGGCACTGGCGCGCTCCCTAGAATTCACCGATGGCCAGCACCATCAACCCCGCGCGTGTCGATTTCGTGACGCTGCGCCTCTTCTGCGCTGTGGCCCAGTCGGGCAGCATCACCAAGGGCGCGGAGGCCTGCCACCTCGCGCTCTCGGCTGCGAGCAGGCGCCTGTCCGACTTCGAAGCGGCAACGGGATCGAAGCTGCTGGAGCGTAGCCCCCAGGGCATCGCGCTCACGCCGGCCGGCCATGTGGCGATGCAGCATGCGATGCGGCTCTTCCAGGGCTTCGAGCAGTTCAGCAGCGAGCTCGGCGACTACTCGAGCGGCGTACGTGGCCATGTGCGGCTGTGGGCCAACATGTCGGCGCTGACGGAGTTCCTGCCCACGACACTCGCGACTTTTCTCGGGCAGCATCCCGACATCCGCGTCGAAGTCGAGGAGCAGCTCAGTGGAGACATCGTGCGCGCGCTGGTCGACGGGCTTGCCGACGTCGGCGTGTTCGCGGAGAACACGCCCGCCTACGGCCTCGACGTGCAGCCCTTCCAGACCGACGAACTCGTGGTGTTGTGCGCGAAGCAGCATCCGCTGGCGCGAAGCCGCGTGAAGCAGACCGACTTCAAGAGCTGCCTCGCGCATGAATTCGTGGGGCTGAATCGCAGCAGCTCGCTGCTGGAGTTGACCTCGCGCGCGGCCGAACAGGCCGGCATCCCGATGCGCCTGCGCGTGCAGGTGCGCAGCTTCGACGCGATGTGCCACATGATCGCGGCCAACCTCGGCATCGGCGTGGTGCCGCTGGCAGCCTGCAAGGCGCAGGTGGAGGCGCTCGACCTGAAGGTGGTGCGACTCAAGGATGCGTGGGCTACGCGGCGGTTGCTGATGGCGACGAAGACGGGGGCGGAACTCTCTCCTGCGGCGCGGCTGCTCGTGCGGCAGCTTCTGCACCCGACCGCCCCCTGAGGCAGCGCCTCATCGCGCTCGACGGGCCTCCCCGGCCTCCAACACCGCCCACTCCTCGTCCGTGAACAGCCGCGAGCGCGTCAGAAACCGCACGCCCTCCGGCCCCTCCAGCGAGAACATCCCGCCGCGCCCCGGCACCACGTCGATGATGAGCTGCGTGTGCTGCCAGTACTCGAACTGCGGCCCGCTGATGTAGAACGGCATGCCGCCGATGTGTCCCAGCAGCCGGTCGTAGTCGCCCACTATGAACTCGCCCTGGGCGTAGCACATGGGCGCGCTGCCGTCGCAGCAGCCGCCCGACTGATGGAACATCAGCGGGCCGTGCCTGGCGGCGAGCCTGTCGATCAGCGCGAGCGCGGCATCGGTCGCGGTGACGCGCAGGACTTCGCCGGGGGTACTCATCAGAAGAAGCCCAGCTTGTTCTCGCTGTAGCTCACCAGCAGGTTCTTGGTCTGCTGGTAGTGGTCGAGCATCATCTTGTGGTTCTCGCGGCCGATGCCCGACTGCTTGTAGCCGCCGAAGGCCGCGTGCGCCGGGTACTGGTGGTAGCAGTTGGTCCACACGCGGCCGGCCTGGATGCCGCGGCCCATGCGGAAGGCGCGGTTCATGTCGCGGCTCCAGACGCCGGCGCCCAGGCCGTAGAGGGTGTCGTTGGCAATGGCCAGCGCCTCTTCCTCGTCCTTGAAGGTGGTGACCGAGACCACCGGGCCGAAGATTTCCTCCTGGAAGATGCGCATCTTGTTGTTGCCCCTGAAGACGGTCGGCTTCACATAGTAGCCGCCGGCCAGGTCGCCTTCGAGCGTGTTGCGTTCGCCGCCGATCAGCACCTTCGCGCCTTCCTGCCTGCCGATGTCGAGATACGACAGGATCTTCTCCAGCTGCTCGCTGGAGGCCTGAGCGCCGATCATCGTGGCCATGTCCAGCGGGCTGCCCTGCTTGATGGCGGCCACGCGCTTGAGGGCACGCTCCATGAAGCGGTCGTAGATCGACTCCTGGATCAGCGCGCGCGACGGGCAGGTGCAGACCTCGCCCTGGTTCAGCGCGAACATCGCGAAGCCTTCGAGCGCCTTGTCGAAGAAGGCATCGTCCTTGTCCATCACGTCGGCGAAGAAGATGTTGGGCGACTTGCCGCCCAGCTCCAGCGTGACCGGAATCAGGTTCTGGCTCGCGTACTGCGAGATCAGGCGGCCCGTGGTGGTCTCGCCGGTGAAGGCGATCTTGCCGATGCGGTTGCTCGACGCCAGCGGCTTGCCCGCCTCCACGCCGAAGCCGTTGACGACGTTCAGCACGCCCGGCGGCAGCAGGTCGCCGATGAGTTCCATCAGCACCAGGATCGACACCGGCGTCTGCTCGGCCGGCTTGATCACCACGCAGTTGCCGGCTGCGAGCGCAGGCGCCAGCTTCCACACGGCCATCAGGATCGGGAAGTTCCACGGAATGATCTGACCAACCACGCCGATGGGCTCGTGGAAGTGGTACGCGAAGGTTTCATGGTCGATCTCGCTGATACCGCCCTCCTGCGAGCGCACGCACGAGGCGAAGTAGCGGAAGTGGTCGATGGCCAGCGGCAGGTCGGCCGCCGTGGTCTCGCGGATGGGCTTGCCGTTGTCCCAGGTCTCGGCTGCCGCCAGGATCGCCAGGTTCTCCTGCATGCGGTCGGCGATCCTGTTCAATATGTTCGCGCGATCGGTGGTCGAGGTGCGGCCCCAGGCGGCCTTCGCCTTGTGCGCGGCGTCCAGGGCGCGATCGATGTCTGCCGCGGTGGAGCGCGGCACCTCGCAGAAGACCTTGCCGGTGACGGGCGTGATGTTCCCGAAATACTGGTTCTCCGCCGGCGCGACCCATTCGCCGCCGATGTAGTTGCCGTAGCGCTTCTTGAACGGCACCGCGGTACCGAATTTGCCCGGTTCGAGCATGTCCATGACGTTGTCTCCATGTGCTGGGTGATGGCGCCGCGACATGCGGCGGCCGTACGCTCAAGCGCAAGGCGCGTACCCGGGCGGATCGGTAGATTCCCTGAGCCCCCCGTCCAGGGGCGGGCATGCGCGACAGCGGGTTTTCATTCGCAATCTGCGACATCTTCCGGCGAACATGGCGACTACGATGTCGCACAAGGCGAAACCCCATCGGAGACACGCATGAGTGCTGCAGAGCAGTTGCCGTCGATCGCAGTGGCGCAGGCCCGGGAGCTCTTCTTCGGACAGGGCGCCGACCCGGCGCCGTGGATCGCGCCGCACATCTCGCGTTCCTGGCAGCGCAGCCGCCCGGTCGACCACCATGCCGTCGATACCGAGCCCATGGCGCTGGCTCTGCTGAGCGAGCGGCGCGAGCAGGCCATGCGCCTGCTGAACTGTGCGCAGCCCGAGCTCGACGGCCTGGCCGAGCATGCGGTCGGCAACGGCTGCGTGGTGATCCTGTCGGACGCCAGCGGGCTGATCCTCGAGGAGATCGGCAGCCCCGACTTCCTGCCCAAGGCCCAGCGCATCGCGCTCCAGCCGGGCGTGGAATGGTCGGAGCACAACCGCGGCACCAACGCCATCGGCACGGCGCTGGCCGAACGCGAGGCTCTTATGGTGCTGGGCGGCGAGCACTATCTGGCTCAGAACGGCAGTCTCGGCTGCGCGGCGGCGCCGATCTTCACCGGACGCGGCGAACTGGCAGGCGCGCTCGACATCTCCGGCGAAACGGTGCGCGTGAACACGCACGCACTGGGGCTGGTGCGCATGGCGGCGCAGCAGGTCGAGCACCGCATGATGCTGGCCGACGCCGGCGGCCACGTGCTGCGCTTCCACGCGCGGCCGGCGCTGATCGGCACGGCGCGCGAAGGTCTGATGGTGATCGAGGG
>NZ_JASMRZ010000111.1 GCF_030462475.1 Variovorax sp. CAN15 | reverse complement strand
CGAACCCGGCGTCAACGGCGGCCCTCCGGGCGACCTGCATCGCGTCGGCCGTCAGCGCGACGCCGTCTCCCACGATGCCGGCGGCGCGCTCCAGGTCGCGCGCGGCGACCATCACCAGCTCGATGGACCGGCCCGCACGCGCGGCGATGTCGGCGCGGTTGCGCGCCAGCACGCGGAAGGTGCCCGAGCCCACGGTGCCGATGCCGATCATCCCCACGCGCAGGGTACGAATGGCCGCCTGGCGGTGGTGCAAGGGCTCTAGGGATTCAACGGGATCGCGGTACATGGACAACTCCTGACGAAAAAACAAAACCCAGCTGCCAGAGCTGGGTTCATTCGTTCGGGGGGAGAGCGATACACCAGGTGGCTGCCGGAACGGCCACCTGCGCGTGCTCAGGTGGCCGCGGTGGTAATGGTGGTAATCATTCGGGCAACGACCATCGCCTGCGCGGAGGCAGGCGGCATCATCCGGCCCATGAGGACTGCGGGGGATGCGAAGGGGAAGCGTTGGCTCGACATGAAGCCCCGGAGTGTACAGGAGCCGGGCGGCGCCCCGGTCAGGGCGCGGCCGACAGCCGCTTTTCGAGCCAAACGCTGTAGCGCGAGAGCCCGAAGCACAGCACCCAGTACACCGCCGCGACGAAGAGATAGCCCTCGAGGTAGAACGGCCGCCACGTCGGGTCGCCGCCGAGCGCCAGTCCCAGCGCGCCGGTCAGCTCGAAGAGGCCGACCACGGTGACCAGCGAGGTGTCCTTCAGCGTGCCGACCACGTTGTTGGTCAGCGCGGGCACGACGAGGCGCAGCGCCTGCGGCAGCACGATGTCGCGCTGCACCGGCCAGCGGCCGAAGCCCAGTGCCATCGCCACTTCGGTCTGTCCGCGCGGCACGGCTTGGAGGCCGCCGCGGATGATTTCCGCAAGGTAGGCCGCCACGAAGAGCGCCAGGCCCGCGAGCACCCGCACCAGCACGTCGGGCTGCCATCCGGCCGGCCACAGCAGCGGCAGCAGGAACGAAGCCATGAACAGCACCGAAATAAGCGGCACGCCGCGCACCAGCTCGATGTAGCTCGCGCACAGCGTGCGCACCACCGGCCAGCCGGAGCGCCGCCCCAGCGCCAGCAGCAGCGCCAGCGGAAATGCCAGTGCCAGTCCCACCACCGCGAGCCCGATGGTCAGCGGCAGGCCGCCCCAGCGGCTGGTCGGCACCGGACTCAAACCCGGCACGCCGCCGCGCATCAGCAGCACGAAGAGCAGCAGCGCGACGATCCACAACGGCACCAGCCACCAGCGCCAGCTGCGAGGCCAGGCGCTGAGCATCGTCACCGCCGACAGCACGACCACAGCAATGGCCGGGCGCCATTGCTCCTCGTACGGGAAGCGCCCGAACAGCATCGGCCGCCACTTCTCGGCCACCACGCCCCAGCAGGCGCCATGCCGCACCGCGCGGCAGGCCTCGGCGTCGGGCCTGAACACCGCATGCACGATGCCCCACTCGACGGCGTGGAAGCCGATCCAGGCGAAAAGCGCCAGCAACAGCAGCGTCGCCACCGCACGCAGCGGCGAACCCCAGAGCTCACTGCGCCACGCGATCGGCCCTTGCGCGACGCTCCTCATCGCCAGCCCCTCAACGCGACGCGCGCGTTGTAGCGGTTCATGCCGAAGGAGATCAGCAGCGACAGCACCAGGTAGACCGCCATGATGATCGCGATGCACTCGAAGGCCCGGCCGTTCGAGCCGATGGTCGTGTTTGCCACCGACACCAGCTCCGGATAGCCCACCGCCACCGCCAGCGACGAGTTCTTGGTCAGGCTCAGGATCTGGTTGGTGAGCGAAGGCACAATCACCCGAAGCGCCTGCGGCAGCACCACGATGCGCAGTTGCTGGACGGGCGACAGCCCCAGCGCCTGCGCGGCCAGCACCTGCCCCTGCGAAACCGAGAGGATGCCGGCGCGCACGATTTCCGCCACGAATGCCGCCGAATAGAAGGTCAGCCCGGCAACGATGGTCACGTATTCCGGGCTCAGGGCGGCACCGCCGTTCACGCCGAAGTCACCGCGCTCCGGCCACTCGAAATGCGTCGGCCACCAGCCGCCTTCGGCCGTCACGGGCCAGGGCACGCTGAGGCCACCCTTGCTGAGCCAAACGCCCGGCAGAAGGTGTACGGGCTCGGTCGGGTCGGGCAGCAGGTTCGCCATCGCGAAGGCCAGCATCAGCAACTGCACCAGCAGCGGTACGTTGCGCAGCAGCTCCACATACGCGGTGCAGATGCCGCGCAGCAGCACATGCGGCGCGAGCCGTCCGATGCCGATCAGCGTACCGAGCACCACCGAGAAAATGGCCGCCGGCACCGCCGCGCGCACCGTGTTGATCAGCCCCGCGAGAAAGGCGCGCCAGAACGGCTGGCTGGCATCGAAGTCGAGCCAGCCTTCGCTGATGGAGAAGCCCGCGGGCTCGGTCAGAAAGTCGAAGCCCGAACGCACGCCGCGCGCGCGCAGCACCTCGAGCGCATGGTGAACCACCCAGACCGCGCCGGCCAGGACAGCCAAGACCAGCAGGGCCTGAACGACCCATGCCAGCCAGACCCCGCGCGATGACGAACTGGCAGCACTTCTACGGAAAGCCATCACTCCGTGGACCGGTTGCGATCGGAGGCCAGGAACACCGCGGAACCGGCTTCGCCGGGCCGCCGGTGTTGCCCCCGGCGAGGGGGTTGGCGAAGCGACACGAAGTGCGCGAAGCCTGGGGGAGATGTCATCTGACCGGAGGTGCGTAGATCAGGCCGCCCTTGCTCCACAGATTGTTGGAGCCGCGCGGCAGCTTCAGCACCGACTTCGGCCCCACGTTGCGCTCGAACATCTCGCCGTAGTTGCCCACCGCCTTGATGGCGCGGAACGACCAATCCTTGTCCAGGCCAAGCAGCTTCCCGAGGTCTTCACCGGCGCCGAGCAGACGCTGCTGTGCCGGGTCCTTGCTATTGGCCTTGAGCTCGTCGGCGTTGGCCTGGGTGATGCCGAACTCCTCGGCCTCGATGAGCGCGTTGGGCACCCACTTGGCGATGGCGAACCACTCGTCGTCGCCACGACGCACCAGAGGCGCCAGCGGTTCCTTGGAGATCAGCTCGGGCAGGATGACGTAGTCGTCGGGGTTGGGCGCTTCCTTGTTGCGCAGGCCGGCCAGCGCCGAGGCGTCGGTCGTGAAGGCCTGGCAGCGGCCCGAGAAGAAGGCCTTGAACGAAGCTTCGAAACTCTCGAACACCACCGTCTTGACCGGGATTCCCTGCGCGCGGAAGTAGTCCGACACGTTCTTCTCGTTGGTGGTGCCCGACTGGGTGCAGATGGTGGCGTTCTTGAGCTGCCTGGCGCTCGTCACCTTGAGCTTCCTGGGCACCAGGAAGCCCTGGCCGTCGTAGTAGGTGATGGTGGTGAAGTTGAAGCCCAGCGAGGCGTCGCGCGTGAGCGTCCAGGTGGTGTTGCGCGCGAGGATGTCGATCTCGCCGGCCTGCAGGGCCGAGAAGCGCTGCTGCGAGTTGAGGGGCACGAAGTCGACCTTCTTGCCGTCGCCGAGCACGGCCGCCGCGATGGCGCGGCAGGTGTCGACATCCAGCCCCGACCAGTTGCCCTGCGTGTCGGGCGCCGAGAAGCCGGCCACGCCGTTGGTCACGCCGCACTTGACTGTGCCGCGCTGCTTGACTGCATCAAGCGTCTTGCCGGCGAAGGCGGGAGCTGCGCAGGCCAGCGCAATGGCCCCGGCTGCGGCGAGCAGCACCGGGCGGAATCGGTTGTTCATCATTGGGGTTCTCCTCAACAGTAAGCAAAAGGCAGTGTACGGGCCGATGCCGGACTCTGCCAAAGAACTCCGGATTGGATGCATATGCGGCGCAACGGGCTGGATAAGAGCGCGGCGGCTTCACTACCATACGGCCCTTCAACAACCACTCAATGGAAATCCACACAATGGTCAAATCCGACGACACCGGCAAGTTCATCCTGCGCGTTTCGCTTGGCGTGCTGATCCTGCTGCATGGCATCGCCAAGCTGCAAGGCGGGGTCGGCTTCATCTCGGGCATGCTGGCCCAGCACGGGCTGCCGAGTGCGCTGGCCTATCTGGTGTATGTCGGTGAGGTGGTGGCGCCCGTTCTGCTGATCATCGGCCTCTACACGCGCCCTGCCGCGTGGATCGTGGCCATCAACATGCTGGCTGCATTCGCGCTGGTGCACATGAAGGACCTGACCTCGCTGGGCAAGCAAGGCGGCTGGGCGCTGGAGCTTCAGGGCATGTTCCTGTTCGCGGCGCTGGCCCTTGCCTTCATGGGCGGCGGCCGCTTCGCGCTGAGCAGCAAATACAACTAGACCCGCCCCCAAGGACTCGCGCACTTCGCGTCGCGCGCGCCTTCCCTTGACCGGGGGCGACACCCGCGGCCCGGCAAAGCCGATTCCGCGATGTTTCGCGAGAACACGGGTTCAGTCGTCGTCATTGGCATCGAGGCCCGGGAACAGGACCTCGGTGTAGCCGAATCGAGAGAAATCACGCACCCGCATCGGATACAGCTTGCCCAGCAGGTGGTCGACTTCATGCTGCACCACGCGTGCATGAAAACCCGTGGCGACCCGGTCGATCGGGTCGCCGTATGGATCGAAACCGGTATAGCGGATGCTGGCGAAGCGCGGCACCACGCCGCGCAGGCCCGGCACCGACAGGCACCCTTCCCAGCCCTCTTCCTCCTCGTCGCCCAAGGGCGTGATGACGGGGTTCAGCAGCACGGTGCGCGGCACCGGAGGCGCGTCGGGATAGCGCGGGTTCACGACATCGGTGCCGAAGATCACGAGCTGCTGGTCGACGCCGATCTGCGGAGCGGCAAGTCCGGCGCCGTTGACCGCATGCATGGTCTCGAACATGTCGCGCACCAGCATGTGCAACTCGTCGGTGTCGAAGGCGGCGACCGGCTGCGCGATGCGCAGCAGCCGGGGGTCGCCCATTTTCAGGATTTCGCGGATGGCCATGGCGGGATTATCGCGATGGCCTCCGATCTCCACTCCCAGGAGGGAATCAGGGAGGGGTCTGGGTCTTGGAGTCGGGCGAGGTCCAGAGACGGGCATTGCCGCGCGGCATCTGCTGCGGCTGAGTGGGCGTGATGCCCGGTATTCCGCCCTGGCCAGGACGCGATGGAATCACGCCGGGCCGGTTGCCGCTCCAGGCGGGCGGGGCTACCGGACGCACAGCCGGATAGCCGCGGCGCACCGCCGGATAGCCTGGGCGTACTGCCGGATAACCCGGGCGATCGTAGTAGCGCGGACGCCGCTCGTAGTAGCCACCGCCGTTGATGTACACCGGCGCGGGCACGACCACTGGCGCAGGCTCGCTGTAGTAAGGCCCCGAGTAAGGCCCCGACGAGTAGCCCCCGCCGTAGTAGGGATCGGCGGGCACGCCCACACAGCCCGTCAGCAGCGCAACGCCGCCGACCGCAACACAGGCACCGAGAACTCGAATAGTTTTCATGAGGGACTCTCCTTGTGGCCTTCAAATAGCTTTCAACGTCAGGTTGTAGACCCTGTTGACTGCGCTCGGATGAAGTCGCGTAACGGCCGGTAAAGCTCCAGGCCGCAGCCCCTGCCGACCATTCCCCACTCAGGCCGCCGGAACGCCGTTGGCGAGGATCTCAAGCATACGCGCCTCATCAATGACCTCGACACCGTTTTCCCGCGCCTTTTCGAGCTTGCTCCCGGCCTCTTCGCCGGCCACGAGGTAGTGGGTCTTCTTGCTGACGGAGCCGGACACCTTCGCGCCGGCCGCCTCCAATTTATCCTTCGCTTCGTCGCGGCTCAGCGTAGGAAGGGTGCCGGTGATGACGAAGGTCAGCCCCGCCAGCGGCTTCGGCGCCCTGGCCGCCGGCTCGCCCTCTTCCCAGGTCAGGCCGCAGGCGCGCAGCTGTTCGACAACCTCGCGGTTGTGCGGCTGGTCGAAGAATGTACGCAGGCTCTGCGCCACCACCGGGCCGACGTCGTTCACTTCGAGCAGCTGTTCTTCGGTCGCGTCCATGATCGAATCCAGCTTGCCGAAGTGCTTGGCCAGGTCCTTTGCGGTGCTCTCGCCCACGTGACGGATGCCCAGCCCGAACAGGAAACGCGGCAGCGTGGTCTTCTTCGAAGCTTCCAGCGCATCGACGAGGTTCTTCGCCGACTTCTCCGCCATGCGATCCAGCCCGGCCAGCGTGGCGAAGCCCAGCTTGTAGAGATCAGGCAAGGTACGGATCAGGTTCGAGTCGACGAGCTGCTCGACCAGCTTGTCGCCCAGCCCGTCGACGTCCACGGCGCGCCGCGCCGCGAAGTGCAGGATGGCCTCCTTGCGCTGCGCCGCGCAGAACAGGCCACCGGTGCAGCGGTAGTCGACCTCGCCCTCCTCGCGCACGGCCTCCGAGCCGCACACGGGGCACTTGTGCGGCATCGTGAAGATCTCGCCGCGCTGCTCGTCGGGCTTGGCCAGGCTGTCCGGCGCCACGCCGACCACCTCTGGAATCACGTCGCCGGCGCGGCGCACGATCACCGTATCGCCCACGCGAACGTCCTTGCGGCGAGCCTCGTCCTCGTTGTGCAGCGTGGCGTTGGTCACCGTCACGCCGCCAACGAACACCGGCGCCAGCTTGGCCACCGGCGTGAGCTTGCCGGTGCGCCCGACCTGGATCTCGATGCCGACCACCTCGGTCAACTGCTCCTGCGCCGGGTACTTGTGGGCCACGGCCCAGCGCGGCTCGCGCGAGACGAAGCCCAATTGCCGCTGCAGCTCGATGCTGTCGACCTTGTAGACCACACCGTCGATGTCATAGGGCAAGGCATCGCGCTGACGCCCGATGTTCTCGTGGAACGCTATTAGTTCGATAGCGCCGGTAGCCCGCGCAGTCTGCGTGGCCACAGGAAAGCCCCATTCATGGAATTGCTGCAGCCAGTCGAACTGCGTGGGCCAATCGGGCCCGCCTTCCGCTGCCGGCGTGACCTCGCCCAGCCCGTAGGCAAAGAAGCTCAGCGGCCGAGCCGCCGCGATCGCCGGATCGAGCTGGCGTACGGCGCCGGCCGCCGCATTGCGCGGATTGACGAACACCTTCTCGTTCTTCTGCCCGTCCGCGATCTTCTGGCGCTGGCGCTCGTTGAGCGCGTCGAAGTCCGCGCGCTTCATATAGACCTCGCCGCGCACCTCGACCACGGGCGGCGCCTTGCCGTTGAGGCGCAGCGGGATCTCGCGCACCGTGCGGATGTTCTGCGTGACGTCCTCGCCCACCTCGCCGTCGCCGCGCGTCGCGGCCTGCACCAGCACGCCGTTCTCGTAGCGCAGGTTCATGGCAAGGCCGTCGAACTTCAGCTCGCAGACGTAGCTCACCTGCGGGCCGTCCTCGGCCAGCCCCAGCTCGCGGCGCACGCGCGCATCGAAGGCGCTTGCGCCGCCGGGTGTGATGTCGGTCTCGGTGCGAATGGACAGCATCGGCACCTTGTGGCGCACCTTGACGAAGCCGTCGAGCACCTTGCCGCCCACGCGCTGCGTCGGCGAATCGGGCGTGCGCAGCTCGGGAAACTCGGTCTCGATGGCCTGCAGGCGCTGGAAGAGCTTGTCGTACTCCGCGTCAGGCAGCTCGGGCGTGTCGAGCACGTAATACAGATGGGCGTGCCTGTGGAGCTGTTCGCTCAGTGCGGCGGCTTCGCGTGCCGCTTCGTCGCGCGTCGTCATGGGTGTCTCCCGAGGAGGAATCGGATTCAGCTGAAGAGCCGCCGCGCCAGCGGAGAACCCGCCGCAAGGTCGCGCCCGTCGAGCGTGTCGTAGAGCTGTTCGAGGTCGGCGCCGATCACGTCCATGGTCTCGTCGCGCAGCAGCTGGCCGTCGCTGTCGGTGACCACGCCGTCCATCTCGCGCGCCAGCGTGGCGGCGGCTTCGCGCATGCGGCGGAAGGGCTCCTCGGCGCGATCGACCTGCGGCACGTCAAGGCTCAGGCTGAGTTCACGGATGGCCGACTGGGCCGGATCGTCGGCCAGCGCGGCCTGGGTGTCGAAGGCCAGCCCGAGAACCGGCGGCAGGCCCGCCTCGCTGGTCGGCAGCACCATTCGTCCGGGGATGATGCCGGCCACGAAGCCCAGCCGCGCGGCGTTCTGCTGCACGTAGCCCGGGCTCCACGCCGCGTGCAGTGCCCGCAGCACGAAGCCCAGCTGCGCGTCGTGCGCGCTGGCGAACTGGTCGAGCTCGCGGGCCCGCGCCACCTCGTCAAGCATCTCGGGAAACTCGGGAGAACCGTTGACGGCATCGGCAAAGGCCTGGGCCTTGACCACGAACTCGGAGTATTCGATCTCGTTGAGCGCGCCGGTGCGGTTGGCCAGCTGCACGCCGACCTGGAAGGCGCTGTAGCGCTGGCCGGGCACGGGCGGCTCCCACTGGCCGGTGTGTTCGTTCAGGCCCTCGATGGCCACCGGCTTGCTGCCCGCGCGGCGCGTGGGCGGCATGGCTGCGATGGCGGCGTCGCCGGAGGCCAGGCCGTCGAGCGAGATCGGCGCGATCACGTCGATCAGCGGATCGAGCCCGCCGCGGCGCTCGGCCGTGGGCACGGGCACGCCGCTGGGCGCGGGAAGGTCGGGATCGAACAGCGGCTCGTGCCGGTCGGAGCCCTGCACCTTGTTCGGATCGGCGTGCAGCACCGGCTCCACGCCGTCATCGCCTGCGGCCAGGGCACGCTCAGCCTCGTCGAGCGCGACGTCGACCGCGTCGGGTTGGCGGGGCGCATTGCGGCGCGACATCATGGCCTCGTAGCCGACGACGGCCGCGAGAACGAGGCCGCCGAAGATTGCCAGGGCGAGTGTGAGATTGCTCATGGATCGTTGCCGCCCGGCTTATGCGGCTTCGACCATCGAGACCGCCGACTCCATGTCGACCGCCACGATGCGCGACACGCCCTGCTCCTGCATCGTCACGCCGATCAGCTGTTCGGCCATTTCCATGGCGATCTTGTTGTGGCTGATGAAGAGGAACTGGGTTTCGCGGCTCATGGCGGAGACGAGTTTGGCATAGCGCTCGGTGTTGGCGTCGTCCAGCGGCGCGTCGACTTCGTCGAGCAAGCAGAAAGGCGCCGGGTTCAGCTGGAAGATGGCGAACACCAGCGCAATGGCCGTGAGCGCCTTCTCGCCGCCCGAGAGCAGGTGGATGGTCTGGTTCTTCTTGCCCGGGGGCTGCGCCATCACCTGCACGCCGGAATCGAGGATCTCGTCGCCGGTCATCATGAGCTTGGCGTTGCCGCCGCCGAAGAGCTCGGGGAACATGCGGCTGAAGTGCTCGTTGACGATCTTGAAGGTGCCGCCGAGCAGGTCGCGCGTTTCGGCGTCGATCTTGCGGATGGCGTCTTCCAGCGTGCCGATGGCTTCGTTCAGGTCGGCCGACTGGGCGTCGAGGAAGATCTTGCGCTCGCTGGCAATGGCCAGTTCGTCCAGCGCCGCCAGGTTCACCGCGCCGAGCGCGACCACTTCGCGGTTGAGCCGGTCGATTTCGCTCTGCAGTCCGGTGAGCTTCACCTTGTCGGCCTCGATGGACTGCTCGACGGCTTCGAGATCGGCACCGGCGTCGTCCAGCAGCTGCTGGTATTGCTCGACGCCCAGGCGCGCGGCCTGTTCCTTCAGCTGGAATTCGGTGATGCGCTGGCGCAGCGGATCGAGCTCGCGTTCGAGCTGCAGGCGCCGCTCGTCGCTGGCGCGCAGCTTGAGCGTGAGGTCGTCGTACTGGCTGCGTGCAGAGCCCAGCGCGGCTTCGCGTTCGAGCTTCAGCGCCAGCGCGTCCTGCAGGCCGGCCTGCGCCGCGGCGTCGGACAGGCGGCTCAACTCGGCGCGGGCGCGTTCGTCTTCGTCGGTCAGCGCCACGGTCTGCTGCGCGGCGGTCTCGATGGAGCGGTTGAGCTCCGCGCGGCGGGCTTCGAGCGTGCGCTGCGAGAAGGTGGCTTCCTGCGCCTGGCGTTCGAGGCTGCGGTGCTGCTCGCGGCTCGCGGCCAGCGCGCGGCCGGCCTCGATCACGCGCTCGTCGAGCTCGGCGTGGCGCTCCTGGGCATCGGCCAGCTGCATGTCGAGTTCCTCGAAGCGTCCTTCGGCGGCGATGCGCCGTTCCTGCAGTTCTTCGAGTTGCGCGTCGACTTCGCCGAGGTCCGCGGCCAGTTGCTGGCTGCGGGCACGGGTCTGCTCGGCGAGCTGCGTCATGCGCAGCGTCTCGACCTGCAGCTCGTGCGCGCGCGATTGCGTTTCGGCGGCTTCGCGCCGTGCCGTGACGAGGCGCGAGGCGGCATCGGCGTACGCGGCTTCGGCGCGGACCAGCGCGGTACGCGCTTCTTCGGTGATGAGCGTCTGGGCGCGCAACTGGCGCTCCAGGTTTTCCATTTCCTGCTGGCGGGCCAGCAGGCCGGCCTGTTCGGAATCGGGCGCGTAGAAATTGACGCTGTGCGCGGACACGGCGTGGCCGCTCTGCACATAGATGACCTCGCCGGGCTGCAGCGAGCCGCGTTGGGCCAGCGCTTCCTCGAAGCTCGCGGCGGTGTAGCAGCCGTGCAGCCAGTCGTTCAGCAGCGCCTGCTGGCCGGCGTCGTTCAGGCGCAGCAGGCTCGACAGGCGTGGCAGCGAAGCCGAGCCCTCGGGCGCGCCGGCGGCCGGCGGGCTGTAGAAGGCCAGCTTGGCGGGCGGCGCGTCGTTGCCGAAGGCGCGCACCATTTCCAGGCGGCTGACTTCGAGCGCACCCAGGCGCTCGCGCAGCGCGGACTCGAGCGCGTTTTCCCAGCCCTGCTCGATGTGGATGCGGCTCCACAGGCCCTGCAGGCCATCGAGGCCATGCTTGGCGAGCCAAGGGGCCAGCTTGCCGTCGGTCTTGACCTTTTCCTGCAGTGCGCGCAGCGCTTCGAGACGGGCCGAGAACTCGGCGTGGCGCGCGCCCTCGGTGTTGACGGCCTGCTGCTTCGCGCGGCGGTCGTCGTCGAGCTGCGGCACGGCTTCCTGCAACTCCTGCAGGCGCGCGTCGGCCTCGCTTGCGGCCTCCTGCGCCATGGCGTGCTGCTCCTGCATGTCGAGGAGGCGGGCTTCGTCGGGCGCTGCCAGCGCGTTCTGGTCGGCGCGCAGGCGCTCGCTGCGCATCGTGAGCTGGCGGCTCTGTTCTTCGATGTTGCGCTGGTCGGCGGCCAGCACCTGAATCTGCTGCTGCACCTGCGACACGGTCGTGCGCTGGGCGTTGGCCTCGTCCTGAGCGCGCTGCACCGCCTCTTCGAGGTCGGGCATGCGCGCGTCGTGTTCCTCGAGCTGGGCGGCCAGCATGATGGCCTGCTCTTCGGCATCCACGCCCGCGCCGGCCAGGGTCTCGATCTCGGCCTCTGCCTCCTCGCGGCGGCGGCCCCACTGGCCCATTTGCTCGCGCAGCTGGACGAGCCGCTGCTCGACGCGCTGGCGGCCCTCGACCACGAAGCGGATCTCGCCTTCGAGCCGACCGACTTCGGCGCTGGCCTCGTAGAGCTTGCCCTGTGCCTGGTTGACCTGGTCGCCGGCGCCGTAGTGGGCCTGGCGCACGGTTTCGAGCTCGGCCTCGATATGGCGCAGATCGGCCGTGCGCGACTCGAGGTCGTTGATGGCGCGCTCCGAATCGGCCTTGATCTTGGCCTGGTCGGCATTGCTCTCGCTGCGCTTCAGGAACCACAGCTGGTGCTGCTTCTTCGTGGCGTCGCCCTGCAGCGCGTTGTAGCGCGCGGCCACCTCGGCCTGCTTCTCGAGCTTCTCGAGATTGGCGTTGAGTTCGCGAAGAATGTCTTCGACACGCGTGAGGTTCTCGCGGGTGTCGCCCAGGCGGTTCTCGGTTTCGCGGCGGCGCTCCTTGTACTTGGAGACACCAGCGGCCTCCTCGAGGAAGAGGCGCAGTTCCTCGGGCTTGGATTCGATGATCCGGCTGATCGTGCCCTGGCCGATGATGGCGTAGGCGCGGGGGCCGAGGCCGGTGCCGAGGAACACGTCCTGCACGTCGCGGCGGCGCACCGGCTGGTTGTTGATGTAGTAGCTGCTGGTGCCGTCGCGGGTGAGCACGCGGCGCACGGCGATTTCGCCGAACTGGTTCCACTGGCCGCCGGCGCGGTGGTCGGCGTTGTCGAACACCAGTTCCACGCTCGAACGGCTGGCCTGCTTGCGGGTGGTCGTGCCGTTGAAGATCACGTCCTGCATCGACTCGCCGCGAAGCTCCGAGGCGCGCGATTCGCCAAGCACCCAGCGCACCGCATCCATGATGTTCGACTTGCCGCAGCCGTTGGGCCCGACAACGCCCACCAGTTGCCCCGGCAGCATGAAGTTGGTGGGTTCGGCGAACGACTTGAAGCCCGATAGCTTGATGGAATTAAGACGCACGACTTGTCGGCCTGCCTTGGCAGTAGCGCCAAGGTATTGATTTGTAAGGAAAATTGCACGGGCCTGCAGCTTGCAGCAGGCCGCCGCCCCAGCCTTGGATGATAACGTCAGGGCATGCACGAATCCCCGGTTTCCCCCCTCGCCGCGCGACGGGCCCGCCGCCTGACGGGCATGGCGGTCCTCCTCGCCGCATCGCTCGGTATGGCGGGCTGCTCATCGGTGCGGGACACCGAGCGCGCCGAGCCCTACAACAACCAGGAATGGCTTCAGTCCGGCGCCAACCGCATCGCCAACCTCGCGCTGCGGGACAACCTTCAGTCGGTGCGCCGCGTGCAAAGCACCCTCTACAAGCGCAATCCGCGCGAATGGCGCAAGTCGGCCGTCAGCATGGAAGAAGCCACCCAGCGCGCCTGGGACGCGGTGCTCAAGGGTCCGCCGCTGCCCGAACTCAAGGGCGCCAGCGGCATCGACGCCATCCGCATGGCCTTCGACACCACGCCGCAGGGCTATCAGGGTGATCGCGTGGCGGCGCTGGTCTACGGCTGGGCCACCATGCTCAAGCAGGCCAACGGCGACACCTGGGACCAGACCATGCTCGACGGCGTCAACGCCGAGAACAGTTTCCGGGCCGCGCGCAATTTCGAGATCTCGCTTTGGCTCATTTCCTCCAAGACCGGCCCCGACGGCCATCCCCTGCTGCTGGCCACCGAAATCAGCGATCGCGGCCGCAATCTCGTGGCCGACCGCGAACTCTCCAAAGTGGTGGCGCGCCTCGACCTGCTTGCCGCGCAGGCCGACGAGAAATACCGCCGTGCGGCGCTCGACTTCGGCCAGAACTGGGTGATGGGCGTGGTCATGCCGCTGTTCACGCTGGTGCCCAAGTGAGGGCGGCAAGTTTTTGGAAACATATTTCCCAAATATAGAATTCCGGTAATATGTTTCCGTGAACAAACAGGAACTCGTCAACGCGCTCATCGCTCGCCGCGAGGCTTCCCAGGTCTCGAACGCCGAGATCGCCCAGCGCAGCGGCCTCACCGAGCGCTCAGTGCGCAACGCGCTGAGCCTGCACGGCAATCCGCAGCTTTCGTCCCTGCTTGCGCTTGTCGATGCGCTGGGTCTCGAACTGCAACTCGCCCCCAGGGGCTTCGGCGAAAAGACTGCGGCCGATCCCGGTTATCGCCCCGTCGCCACACGCATTGGCCATGCAGTGGCGAAGGCACCGGCCCCCTCGGACCCAGCGGAGGTCAAGCGCCGGAGGCAGCCATGAACGTCAGGATCCTCGAGATATCGCTCGGTGCGCGCCGGTTCGGAAAGCTGTTCCAGTATGCCGATCTGTGCCGCTTCGTCGCGGAACCCGAAGTGGTTGTCGATCCGCCTGCAGAGGTCCTGTCGCTGTCGATGCTCGCGAGCGACCCTGCCGCCCAGTCGGCGCTTTGGAGCGACGTCAAGAACCCTCTGTTCAACGCCCAGGGCGGACAGCTGCCGGGCTTCTTCCAGAACCTGCTGCCCGAGGGCGTGCTGCGCAGCCACATCGCGCAGTTGCGCGGCTGCCACGAAAGCGATTATTTCGAGCTGCTCGCGGCCTGCGGCGGCGACCTGCCAGGCGCCGTCAGCGCGAGGCCGGTCTCCGTCGACCGAAGCACGCTGCAGCGGCTCGTCACGCAGGACCAGGACGCGCTGGAGATGTCGGTGGTCGAGCTGCCGATGCCGCAAGGCATTTCGGTCTCGGGCGTCCAGCCCAAGCTGGG
>NZ_JASMRZ010000110.1 GCF_030462475.1 Variovorax sp. CAN15 | reverse complement strand
GCACGTGCACTCCGCCTACAGCCTTTGCCGCCTCTTCCGCCTTTGTGCGGCCCGGGTTCATGCCGTGGGTCATCACCAACGGCATGTCGTCGTCACCCGCGATCACGATGGGCTTTTCAGGAAACTTTGCCTGTAGTTCCTTCGCCACGGCCGTGAGGTTGCCGGAGTCGAAAGCCGCAACGGTGGCGTGGCCGAGGACTTCTGCCAGTGTTGCGGCCGTTGCGTACCCTTCGCCGATCACCAGTGCCGGCGCCCTCTCGAGAGCCTCCATACCCCCGATCGCATGGAAGCAGCTCTCCTTCCTGCTGTTTTTGGCGTACCGCTTCTTCCCATCTTCTTGGATGAACTGCATGCTCCAGACCTTGTTTTCGGAGTCGATCAGGGGGATGTAGGTCGTCTTGCCCTCGCCGTCGGTGAAAGCGCCGTGATGTGCCTTCAACCCTTTCGAGGCGAGGTACGGGGTGAGTTGCTCTACTGGCTTCAAACCGGACAGGATGTGCAGTGCTCGCTCGGCCGCTTGTTCGTGCTCAGCTGCTTGAGCCGCGGCGCGCCGGGCAAGGTTGGCTGCTGCTTCTGCGTGCATGGCTGCTCGCTCCTCAGGCGACAAGGAGTAACCCTTGCTGCTCCATTTTTCGTCGGCGCCGGTGAGGTTGTTGATGATGCGGCCTGCCGGCAGGCCGTCGCCGTAGAAAACGTAGAACCCGTCGACGGCGCCCTTCTTGCCCCCCTCTACCGGCACGCGGTGCTTCTTACCGTCCATAAGGGGATGTTCCCCTTCGACGACCAGGCCGAGGTCACGCATCTTGTTCGCGAATTCCTCCCGTGGTGACATTGCGGGCTCTTGGACGACAGCGGCGGCGTCAACGCTCCAGCGCTTCAGCTTTTCGCGATCTCCGTCCGGGCCGATGTACCAGGACTTCGCAACTTTGTCCCAAGCGGCCCCGGCCGCTTTCGCGGCATCCTTGTCCCCATACGGCACCGCCAGGTAATCGCGGGGCGCTGAAGGGCTTTTCGCCGTGGGAGGTAGTGCCACCTTCGTTTCGCTGCTCAAAGCGCTGGAGGTGTCCCCCGGGCCCGCCTTGAGCCATTTCGAAACGACCGTGCTATCGACGGTTTCAGCAACGTACCAAGCCTGCTGCACGCGGTCCCACTTTGCCCCCAAGGCTTTTGCCTCATTGCGCTCCTTGTAGGGGACGCTTAAATACGTGCGGCCGGACGGAAGCGGCTTGGCTTTTTGGTCGCGCATTGAGGGGCCGTCCTCGGACGCCGAGCCTGTCATTTCGGGAGAGTTCTCCATGGTGTCGTTAGCGGGCAGGTCTGCAAAAGACATGGTCGCGACTTGTAGCGGCTTCAGCAAGTCCGCATAGACGTCTGCGAGATCGGGATAGTCGCGCATCACGTCTACGCCTGGGAGACCGGCCGCCGGCCCGGCGCCGGAAGGCACTACGTGCGATAGAAGCGCTTCGTTCACCAGCCGACGATGCGTCTGTTGCACGGCCGCCATCGCATCGTCCAACTCGGAATGCCCGAAGCTTTTTTTGCCTACGAATATTTCCCATTTGTACGCAAGATCGCTGGGCGGGACGGCCGAAGCGAGCAGGAGGAAATGGTCACGCGGCACCAGGTGCGCTTCGTCGCGCTCGACGGTCGCAGCGGCTTTCTGCAGCTCTGCACGCAGAGCATCCTCCGCGCTGACTTGTTGCTCGGCGTTGAGCTCATAGCTCATGATGTGACCGAGGATTTTTTCGGCATCTGCGGATGCACGGAAAATCTCAAGCGGGTCATCTTTCAGCACCTTGATCCACGAGGCCACATAGGCGGCGTGCTGTGTCACGTCGTGGCCGATGCCCAGCTCGTCGCCGAGAATCATGCTGGCTATTTCTGCCCGCAGCTCTTCTTTCGCATAGCCTTCGCTGCCGAATGGGTGCGACAGATCGCGATCCAGCCGCGAGTTGTGGCCGGTCCAGTGGCCAAGTTCGTGAAGCGCCGTGGCGTAGTAGCCGGAAGGTGCGGAGAACAGGGCCTTCTCGGGAAGGTGGATGCGGTCGCTTGAGGCTTGGTAGTAAGCCCTGGGCTGCGAGGAGTGCGAGATGGCCGCGCCGGACGCGCGAAGGATGTGCTCAGCGCGTTCGAGCGGGTCCCATTGAACCGCAGTGCGCTGCAGCTCGGGCAGACCGTCTATTTGCTCGCCGTTGAAGACGGTCGCAAAAAAAACGCGTGGCCGTTCCAGCTCGAACGAATAGGTTGCTGGCTGTCCGGTGGCGTCGAGCACGGGCTGACCTGCATCGTCTCGCCGAATGACTTCTTCATGGAATTTCCAATACTGCACGGAGGTGCCCCGTTCCCCCTTCCGAACCTGCGCTCCGGCGGCCTCAGCCTGCTTGTATGTCAGCCAACGCTGGTCGCTGTATCCCTGTGCCATCAAGAACATAGCGTTGATGCCCTTGTAGCGCTTTCCGGTCGTGGGATTCATGGGCATGAAGCTGGACGGCTGGCCGCCCTCCCAGGGGCGTTGCCAAGGCGCGGTGCCTTGCGCCAACTGCTCGATTAGCTTTTCTGCGACCCTCTCGTGAAATGGCTTTTTGTCCATGTCTTTGTCCGTACGGTTTCAACTTGTTAGGCGTGGATGAACGGTGGCGTCGCGCCTAGTTCGATGGGTCACTTGTGCTTTGAAGCGCATCGCTCTCCGACAGCGCGTCTTCCTTGAAGGCGCCGGCCCTTGCCGCTTCATCCGGTGCGAACTCAGCTTGGAAACCCGGCGTTTCCGCGTCGCCGAACTTTTCAGCCACAACGTCGACGACAGCCGGAAACGGGTCATTCGCCGGCGGATTGATGGGTGGAAGGTTCATTTCGGTCTCCTTGAAGTAATCGTGTTCAGCGGGGAAGGAACGCCGGCGAGCCGGCGTTCCGAGGCGGGGCGAGATTCCAGAGCAGTTGCGCTCGGAAAGGCCCGAGTGATAGGACCGGATGCGCGACCCGCAGAGGGCCGGCTTAACTTTTTTTGCCACTAGCACCTGACATATCGGCTTCACAAACGAGTTATTAAGATCACATTATTTGGATTACTGTGCAAAAGTTGGCAGGAAAAGCCTAATTTGCCGCAGCTTCACGTCTCCGCTTGCTGCCGATGGCGAACACGTTGTCGGCCGGAAGCGCTGAGAAGGTTCTGCCGCGGATCAACAACGTCTCGGAGGCCGGAAGCGACTCGTGGTGGACAAGCAGGTCCTCGATCGACGCGTAGTAAGTTTGAAGTCGCTCTTCCGTCGCGCGGTTCTTGGCCGCGCAGCTGAAGGTGCCGTCGGCGGCGAAGACCATGCACGAGCCGTCGATGTCTGCCTCCACCGCCTTGCTTGGCTGCCAGCGGGCATCGCGGAGCCTGGCGCGAACTTTGTCGATCACCAGATCTCTTTTTTTCGTCATGCTGGAAGACGAGGGGACGAGCGATCGAAGCTGGCGAAGCCGCTCTACGAAGTCGTTGTCTATGGTGAATTCGACGTACCAGGCGATGTCACCAGTACGAGGAACCGCTTGCATGATTACTTGACGAGAGCTTTTCACGGAGTTTTTCGTACGAGAGCCGGCGCGGAGGACGGGCGAGGTATTCATGATTAATTATGCAGCCGATATAACGAAAAAAGAAGCGTTAAGGAGGCTCCTGGTAACTGGCCCGTGACACCTCCTGCGGCAGATTCACAGGAAAAAGAGATAGCCGGCTTCAGCCATCGGAATGCGCGCCAGCAATATGAAGAGCAAGTGCGTCGGGTAGTAGGCGTAGAACAGCCAACGAGCACGGGGCACAGGCCAGCGCATCGAGATGACCGACCCGATGACGGGGAAAGCCGCGAGCGCCCAATAGTTACCATTGACGGTGTGGAGCGCCGCGCAGCTCGCCAGCGCTACCAGGGCAGCGAGGTATGTGGGCTTTCGGGAGTAGCTCCAAACCGCAGCGCCAAAGAGCAACGCCGGCCACCAGTACTCCACCAAGGCCCCCGCTGCCAACCCCAGTGCCAATGCAACGCCTGTCCGGCCTTTGTCGAGCTCGTAGGTGACGCGCGTGATCGCCAGCAGCGTGAACATGACGTTCAGGGGGTACACCCTGAATAGCAGTCCGCCCAGGAGCAGAAAGATCGGCGTGGCCAGCATCCCGAAAAGGGCCAGCCGCATGCTGGTCCGCTGGTACGCACCTTTCTCCATTGACCCCTCACGCGCCAAATTCACAGCGAGGACGAAACAGAAGATTGGCAGCGCTGCACGGCCCGCGTTGAATGCCAAATCGCTTGTCCCATTGAACAAGTACTTGTTGATGTGGTCCGCCGTCATCAGCACCAATCCGAGCAGCTTGAGCGCACCCAGCGCGCCGTCGTGAACGCGGAGCGGCGGCGGCATGTGTTCGCGGTGCGAGCGCAATTTAGCCGCTAAATTTGCCGTTGGAGGCCTCGGATGAAGAACCACCCTGCCCGCCAGAGCCTGGATTGGTGACCAACGGGCACTGGTTCAGGAAAGCCATACGTGCAGCGACGGTCTGTGCTGGCTTCTTCGCGTTGATAGAGAGATAGCGCGCGATCGCGGGCTGGCACTCGTGGGGAGGCGAGCCCGTCGAAAGGCACGCCAATGCCTCGCACGCCAGCTTCGGATCTCCTGTCAAGAGACCCGGCTGCGCCTTCGCCGCGGCGCTCCATACCAGCACCAGCACTACGCCGACCATCCACCTGTAGTCGCGGGTTTTCGCGTTCATGTTTTCATCCTCATTTTTGGTTGGCGAAAGCGGAAATTTCCGCCTCCGCGTCGACGCTCTTCTCGTCGTTGCTGAATCCAGCCAAGCTGTCGCCGGAAAACGATGGCGATGAACCTGGCGCTGCGGCGCCCGCGTTCAGAAAATTCCGAGCGCCCTGGGCCTTGCCCGCGATCGACTGCGAGCGGGTAATCGCTGCCATGTCGGAGCGTCGGCTTTGAGCAGTTCCAGGTGATCGGATCTCCGCCGCCACACGCCCGCCCGCGGTCTGAGAAACCCGCTCTCGGGCGGCGTCAACGGCGATGCCAGCACTGCTCCGCGCCACAGCGGCGATACCAGAGCCCAGAGCGCCTAATGCCGACCTCGAGCGCTGTTTGCCCGATTCGCCCGCTAGACCGCCCGTGACCTGGTCCTCGCTGGCTGCGGAAGCTTCATCGGAGTCCGGCGCGCCGCCCTCCTCTTCTTCCGTTTCTCCGCCACCCGCTGGTTGTTCGTCGCCCGCTACATTCGCCCCCGGCGAGTGCCCCGCCCCCGCATCTCCCATTGCGGCGCCGAGTGGAGTCGTCGAATTTGATTCCGTCGCGCTCTTTCCGGCTGCGCCGCCCTGCGCCCCGCCAGGCATCGAGCTGATGCCGGTGTCGCCGGCGCCGCCGGTGGCGCCACTTGCGCTGATTGCTGCGGAGACTGCCGAGCCCATCCCGGCAGCGCTTGTTGCCGCCGACATTGCGGCGCCGACCGCTGCAGCGGCCGCCGCCGCCCCCATTGCGCCGGTAGCGAGCAGCGAACCCGCGCCCGCGCTGCCCGYGCCGGCGGCGGCGCCAATACTTCCGCCGGACGCGATTCCGCCAATAAGGGGGGGAATCTTGTTGGAAAGGAGGAGAAGCGCGAGTGACGCAACCAACATTGCACCCATCTCGCGCAAGGAAACGGTCGCGATCTTGTCGAAATATGAATTGATGAATTCTTGCCCGATCCCTACCAGAAGCGTCATTCCCATCAATGCGCCGGCCACCCCCAAGACCGTCTTTAAATAGTTGACGGCTATGTCCTGGGTGAATCTAGCCCCGCCAAATCCCAGAAAGAAAATCCCCGCATAGGCGACGATCCAGGCTGACACCAAAAGCACCACCATGTTGATCGCTACAAGGGCGAGAAGGCAAAGCACGAAGATCCCCATGATCAAACCGACAATGCTGGCGGAAAGATCCATGACGGAGGAAGCAGCGATTACCTTATCGAAAACCTTAAATCCAACTTCAACGATTCCTGAGGGCGTAAGCCCAGAAACACCTGCCGCCTCTCCCGCAAGTTGCTTCAGAGAATTAATAATTGCCGTTGAAATCGCGGGTGCGTTATTAATCAGCCAATAGAACAAGCCTGTAAAGACCACAAACTTGAACAGATCGACGAAAAGCTCAGCCAAATCTGCTTTTTGCAGTGCACGCATTCCGAAGGTCCAAACAAGCGAAATCAGCGCTAGTGACCAAAACAGGAAAGTCGCTGCTTTGGAGATTGCGCCAGACCACTTCGAAGCCGCGGCTTGGAATCGGTCGGTCACGTCGTCAAGCACGCCCGCACTTGTCTGTGCATAGGCGCTCAAAGAAACAAAAAGGGCCGCGATAACTGCGGCCTTGGCGACTTGTCGTGCATGTAGAGAAAATGGCATGACTCTACTCAGTAGGTTTTCGAAGGCCCATATTGGAAGGTCCCACTGCGCGCGCAAGCAGACCCGTGGTCTCGCTTCATTTGATCGGTCCACGGAGCCGATTTAATATGTTCGGGGCGGCAATTGTCTGCATTGGCGACCGGGAGCAGTGTCGACGGCGCGCTGGGACCGTCGCATCCGGCAAAGATCGGCGCAAACGAAATTAGAGCTAACGAAATAGTGCGTCGCATTTCTAATAGCTCTTCTTGGCGCCATAGGTGTAGGTCCCGCCGAAAGCCTTTGCATCGCCCGCAGCCTTCATCGCCTCACGGTCATTCAGTGCCTGTTGACGGGTTGCAATGGAGTTCTGTTGGGCGACAAGAAGGCCGCGGATCTGCAGCATCTGGTTAGCCTGGGCGCTGGCCAGTTGGTTGGCGTAGCCGAGTGCTTGCATCTGCCCGTCGGCGCCTTTGGCAGCAGACTGAAGCCGTTCTAGCGTCTTGGCGTCCTTGGTCAGCGCCTCTTGCTGCAGGTCCAGTCCCTTGAAAAGAGCGTCATTCGCTTTCTTTTGCGATTCTGTTTGAGCCCGTTGCTGAAGCGCTATCAGTGCTTCACGCGTGGCGTTATCACAGCCGGTCGACGTAAAGCACGGGGAGCTTTTGTAGTAGTCAATATCTTGGAATTTAGAAAGATAGGCATCGAGAGACCCTAGCTGCTGCTTGTAGCGATTCAAGGTGTCGACGGCGGAGCGAAGAGCATTCATCGTCGCTTGCGCCTGGTCCCATATTTCAGTCACGGGGCGTGCCGTGTTTTTGAGCATGTTTTCGTATTGATCGAGTTGAGTCTTGTACTGCTGTACTTGCTTCTCGTACTGCTCGATTTGCTTCGCGGTTTGCGCGATATTTTCCATCGCAGTCATTATTGACTGCGAAATATTGACGCCGTCGAATACCGGTATACCCGCATGTATGGGTGCGCAAAGGCTCCCCGCGAGCATTCCAGTGCATGCTAATTTAGCGGCTAAATTTGCGAATTGAAATTTCATGTTGCTGGGGTCTTGTTAGTAGTCAAAGGAGGCGTATGGTTTCCCGAACGTTAAGTCTTTTGTGACGATTACGTTGAAGCGGAGGCCCGGACGTATAACCAATGTGGGCGAGATATTCAGGTTTTTACTGATCATCTGTGCCGTGACTGTGCCAAGTTGCTGCCCCAACGCCTCGCTTAGCGCGCTCGCTGCACTGGGCCTAGAGTTCCCGCTTTGCGACTGTTCGGGCTTTTGACTAAGCGCTGTGCCGGCAACGACACCAGTCATTAGTAGCGCAGAGCCAAAAATACGGATGTAGTGGTTGTCCACTTGGTCATTGAGCCCTGACGAACCCGAACCGTCTGCGCCAGGCATGGCGCCAATATCGAGCGCTTTTCCGTCTGGGAAAATGATTCGCTGCCAAGCTACGAGGAGGCGCGACTGTCCGTATGCAATGTCTCCGGAATATGCCCCTGTCAAACTGGAGCCCTGTGGAATCAAGAGGTATTTGCCCGTTGCGGTGTCAAATACATCTTGCGTCACCTGCCCTTCGACTTGACCGGAAAGCTCCGAGTTGATTCCGAATTTCAGGACCGCTGGAATAACGAAGCCCGCCCTTAATTGGTATTTTGATTTTGGAGCTTGAATAGCAGTGTTCAACTGCCAGCGGTCTGGTGTGCCATCGAATTGAGATACGTCGCTCACCTTTCGCATGCCGGCGGAGTTCAGGCCACCCGATGCGGTGGGCGAGTCCACCGAGCCAGGAACGAGGCCTGACCCCTTGATCTGCGCGAGGCGCGCCAGATAGGTAGCCGTCGGGTCATTCGTGGCCGCAGCGATGCGAGCCGCGGCCTCTTCCCGCGTCCTGGGGACCGTCGCAGCAAAGGCGCCCTGCCCGTCGCCCCGCAAAGCGGTGCTTTCAACTTTCGTCTTGGCCCGGACTGCCTCCTCGAGCCTTGCGAGCTTCGCGCGCTTCAAGGCCTCGGCAGCCTCGTCAACAACGGCGGAGGGCATACCTGGGCCAACGCCCTCGGGAAGAGGCGCGCCGGCGCCGGCGTAATGCTCGACAGGAAGCGGAAGTTCGGGCTTCTGTGGCGCGACCAAACCGCCTTTGTTGTCACCAATGATGTCTTGGGCGGATTGAAGCGAGTCGCCGCCCTTCTCTTCCGCCTGTTCAGTTCGCTGCTGGTTCTCCGACCGCTTTATGGCGACGGCCGCCGTGGCTCCCAGAAAGAGCAGCACTGCCGCCCCGACGAAAACCAGCGGCATGTTGTTGACGCGGCGTACGCCCGAGGTTGAGTTGCTTGCCTTGTTCGGCGACGCACTGGGTGACAAGAGATCGGTATCGCTCATTGTTGTTTCGCTCCTTTGCGGCCTGCTAGTATATCGATCGATTCGTTATATCGAAAAAAAAGACGACTAGCGCGCCCCTTCACAACTGAAATACCGATGCGAAAAGGAGAAAGCTAATGAGTGGCGTCCCGACACACGAACACGCCCGCTGCGGGGTCCAACGTCGAGGCATCGTGCTGGGCGGCTTGGCCAGCCTGGCGGGGTTGGTGCCGCGGCGGAGCATGGCCTTGGGTGGTGCCCGCACCCCAATGGAGGCTGACCCCTCCTTCTGGAGCCAGCCTCGGGTGGTGAAAGTGCGAAACGTGGACACCCGCCAGCAGGGTGAATTCGTGTACTGGCGGGATGGCCGCTACGTCATGGACGAGTACTACGCCCTCTGCGCCCTCGGCCTCGATCGCCATGCGATGAAGGCGGTCCAGATCGCCCCACAGGTTTTCGACTTGATGTTCGCGACCCAGGCATGGTTCTTCGGCGCCGAGCGAAAGAGGACCATGCACGAGCTGACATCGATGTACCGCACGCCCGACACGAACAAGGCGGTCGGCGGAAGCCCAAGGAGTCAGCACATTCTTGGCCGTGCCGCCGACGGCCGGCTGCAGGGGGTCAGCGTGGGCGTCTACGCCGCCATGTTGATGAGCTTCAAGGCTGGAGGGGTTGGCCTCTACGCCAACCACGTGCACTGGGACGTGGGCCGGTCACCTGAATTTTGGCGTGGCAAGAAGAAGGAGGCATGAGGCTCAAGATGATCGGCAAGCCGCTGCGCCGGGTCTCCTTCGTCTTCGCTCTACTTGCAGCGGCCCCTTATGCACACGCTCAGGCGGGCTACCCGAAGGTTGCGATCTCGTCTTGTGTGGCCGGGGCCGCATCCTTCCATGGAGTCAACCCGCTGATCTTGAACGCCATCATTTTTCACGAGTCGCGCAACAACGCGCAGCTGATCTTGAAGAACAGGAACGGGTCTGTGGACGTGGGCCTCGGAGGACTGAATTCCATCCACTTCGCGGAGCTCGCGCGCTACGGAATCAAGCCAGACCATCTACTCGACGGCTGCGTGAATACCTACGTGGCCGCATGGCTTCTCGCGAAGCAAGTCAAGGCGAATGGGAACACCTGGATCGCCGTAGGCAGCTACCACTCCAAGACGCCTGAGCATCGTGACAGATATGCCAAGCAGATCTATTCAGTGTTGCGAAGCTGGGGTGCTGTTCAGTGAGCACGCGCAACGTGCTAGATCGAGAGATCCAAGAGACGCATTGCTGCCACCCAAAGCCAAAGCGCAGATGTTCCTTTTCCCTGTTCGAGCTGGTAGTAGGTTGGGATCGAGACGCCAAGCAATGAAGCGACATCAGCTTGAGTCCACTTTCTAGCCTTTCGGGCGGAGCGGAGACGAGCGCCGAGCATTTGCAAGGTCTCTTGCAGGTCATTGGTGGGCTCGTGCCGTTTCAGCATGATTTTCAGCCGGGTTTCTGCCATCCTCGCCGCCTTGAAAATACAAATTGTACTTTGTATCGATTTATGCGATCATTGACTGTCAAAAAAGCACTGGAGGATATATGAGAGGTCGTTTTCKTTTCCCTGCACTCGCCGTTTCTGCTCTGGCTCTGGTCGGCATCGGAAGCGTTGCGTTCGCTGCGGAAACTCGGGTCTGGAACTACACGGTCAATGGGACCAGCCCAACTAGCGGTACACAGCGCCCCACCTCCGGAGTGAATAAGCTCGAGCTGTTTGAAGACAAGGGCGTGTATACGTTTCGGATTCGGGGTGGGACGGCTCCCCTCTGCTACTCGACCGAGGTTCCCGCGAATGTCGAGCAAGACGCGACCACGCTCACAATCACCCCGACTCCCCGTTTCGACAATTGCGAGCGCATCCGGTTGCTCGTCAAGAAAGATGGCACTGGTGGCGTCCAGCAATTTCTCCAAGGAAGAAAATCAAACCAAGTGTGGGTAACCGACGAAGATCGCGAATATGGGTTGACTGCTCGTTGATAGCTTCGATCGTTTTGTCGCATAAAAAGGACTCCTTTCGGAGCCTTTTTTTTTGTCAGCGACCAGTTAACCCCCGCTGATTCTGTCCATTGCCCGCGGCGGCGTCGACGCAAGTTGGAAGTACTCGCCTCTACTCCCCTTGACCGCCTGAATTTTGGACTGCGAAGATGATGAACGGCCCTGAGCCTGCCGGACATACTGGGGCACCGCTCGTGTACTGCGCAGCGCCGTTCGGGTCCCATCCCTGCAGACACAACCCGCTCGCGCTCCACCCAGAATTGCCTGTGTTATTCACTGACCAAGACGCGATTGCGCTTCCATAGCTCGGGCGCGAAGCGGCATCTTGCGCCATTCGAGCCGCCCAGTCGGCGGTTCCTTGCGCATTGCCGCCAACCGCCACAGCGTAGTTTGCGGTGTTCTGCGCGTTGTTGCCCACTGCAACGCCATAGTTGGCGGTGTTCTGAGCGTTGTTGATGTTATTGTTGATCGTGGCTTGGTCGATCGCGACCACCGCGCGTCGCCCTGAGTCCGAGGAACTGGCTGGAATTCGCTGCGCATGTGCGCCGAAAGTCGCAGTGACCGCAAGGGCTACGAGCCCGAAGCGGGCAGCGAGAAGGCTGTGGTTAAGTTTCAATTGAAGACTCCTTATGGTGAGGGGATGTGAGGAAAGAGGCACTGAGCGGGCCGTTCAAAGGACGTTGCAATAGATCTGGAGAATGGCGCTGGCGGCCGGCGAGGCGGCGAGAGCACCGCCCGTGCCATTAGTAAGTTGCACAAGCCAACTTCCCCCTTGGTCGATGGTGAAGCGGGCAAAGCCGCCGTCTGAGCTCGACTCCACTTTGGGCAGCAACATGGGAATGGGCGTGGACGTTTGCCCCGTTGCCGCGGTGCAGGAGGGCTTGGCAACCACGGCACCGTGTTGCACTTCATAGGCTGTCACGAAGGTCAGGTGGGTCGTGACATCCTGAATGCGGAACCAACGCAATCCCCCGCCGGTTGGGTTCGAGCGGCACACGTTGGCCTGGGCTCCCGCGCCGATAACGGGGATCACATAGCCGAGCGCGCCTTCTGTGTTGCACGGGCCGCCTGGGTTTGCAGGCGGCAAAAAGTCGAACATCAAGTTCCAGACGCCGTTGAAGCAGTAGAGCTGCAGCCCGTTGCCGTCCACGGCACCCTGCCCGTTCACTGGACAGCTGCCGCCGGCGGATGCGACGGTGGCCAGGGGCGTCCAGATCGAGCTCGAGCACATCACACCGGTGGGTCCTGTGCTCGATCTGCCGACAGCACCAGGTTCGCTGCATGCAGAACCAGGCGCATACATGCCGGTCGGAATAATTCGGTTGGCGGCAATCCGGCCCGATGTTTGCACGACTGCCTCGGCGGCGTCCTGGGTGATGGCAGTCCACTTGCCTCCAGAGGCGAGAGACCACCCACCGGGAGTGTCCGTGTTGAGCATGCTTCCGCTCGCGACCACGTCTTTCGCTCGGACGCCGCCGGCCCAGCCGGTTGGGAGGTCGTTCGGGTCAAGGCAAGAGAAGCCGCCGCGGCCGTCGGGTTGAAGCTTGATGCAGTTGTTGACGTTGACCGTGCCCGTCGTGTCGATGGTGTTGTTGACCGTCACTGGGCCTGCGAACGTCGATCTGCCTCCAATCGACAGGTTCTGCCGCAGCGTCAGGTTGCCTTGAAAGAACGGGTCGCGCGGATCATTGACTATGAGGAAGCGGCCGAAGGCGCTTGCGCCGAAGCCCACGTGTGCGCCGACCACGCCCTCGATGTTGCCGAGCGGGTTCGGCAAGGTCGCACCATTCACTGCAACTAAATTTGCCCCGCTGCCAGGAGGCGTGAACATGGCATCGCCGCCCACGGCCCCGATGATGGCGCCGATGTGCACGCCGCTGATGTCCGTGGAGCCAGGTCGACGAAGCGGCTGGTCGATGTAGACAACACCGGTGACGTTGCACGCGGTGCCGGCGCAGCCCGTTGGGATTTTCGTGAGCTGAACACGGTAGCGTCCTCCGTTCAGCTGGGCGATGGGCCGCGTGCCCGCTGAAAGCTTACCCATGGCAATCAAGTTCTCGATCGATGGCGACAAGCTTTGCCCATCCGATGCTCCAGGCGCGAGCGTCACGCCGTTCACATTTACTGGTTGATCCAGCTGCAGGGCTGGATAGTTCTCCATGGTGTAGTCATTCACCCCTGTGCGGATGAGCTTCAAGATGTCACCTTGCAAGCTTCCAGCGGTGAGCTGCGCCTTCAACTCGCCAGCACGGATCGCGGCCGCACTGACCAGCGAGATGATGACCAGGGACAGCATCACGCCCAGCAGTGCAAAGCCTCCCTGCCGTCGCCAGCGCGGAAAAGTGATGGAATTTCTCATGATGCTTGCCCGGTGCACTGGATGACTTACTGGCCGCGGCCAAACGTGTATGCGATGTCGCGAGTAGCGGCAGAGTCGCAAGCGGTCGACATGGCCGCAATGTCCACGGGCGAATCGGCGGGCTTCACCTCAGTGCCACCAACTGCAATGCGGCGGGTCGTGCTTTCCATCCCAAGGACGAGGTCCTGGCAGTCGTCCCGGTTGACGTTGCCGTAGGTCAAGGTCAACGAATCGTTCGCGGTCGTGATCGTGGCTGGCGCCATCGTCACAGCACCGTAGTAGCGGTTCTGCGCCGTGGTCGTTCCGGCGATTCGCATGGCAGGAGGAATGACCGTGCCACGGATCGCAATCGCAGTCGTGACCGCGCCGTATTGATTCGAATTGCCATACAGCTTCTGGGCTGCAGCGATGATCGTGTTGAGGTCCGAGGTCGCCGCTTCGATGCGAACCGAGCGCTGCGATGCTTGATACATCCGCATGGCCACGATAGTGAGGATGGCCGCCACGACCAGCGCGAGCATTGCAAACAACAGAGCGTTGCCTTTTTGGCGGGAAGGGGCGATCGCACGGAGGGAGAGGGCGCGGATATTCGAGAGAGTGTTCACGGTTTTTTCCATGGTTAAAAAGGATTTGCATTTAGGTCGCGAGCGACCGGTTAACGGTTGTTTGCGCGTTGGATGAGGCGCGACTGATCGGACTGCTCGAGGAGCGATGTACCCATGGTCATGACCCCGACGCCAAGCGTGACCCCGACAGCGCCGAGCAAGATCACCAGCGAGTAGCCCGTCAGGGCGGCAGAGACCTTCACGCGCATTTCCAGCAGCTCAACTTCGGTGGTCGCGATGTCGACCATCGCCTCGGCGAAGGTGACCTTCGAGTCGAGCCGGCTTGCCAGCTTCGCGCGGATGGCCTTCGGCATCAGGCCCAAGCCAAACGCTCGTTGGTAGTCAGAAGGGTTGGCATCAAGCGAAGCCAAGGCGCGCGAGAAGTGCCAACGCAGCCATGGGCGGGCGGTGCTTCGCAAGGCTTCCATCCCCTCGCGTACCGAGCGCCCCGAGCTCAGCAGCATCGCGAGGAGCTTGTGGAGAGATGCCTGCCGACGCGGCTGTCTTGTTCATCCCCCGATCATCGCGGCAAGCGCAAACCCCTGGCTTGCGCTCAGTACCCCGCGGCCACGCCGTCGCGGCGCGGGTCGCTGGCGGCCACGTAGCCCTCCACCGAGGGCTCGCCCGCGCGCCAGATGAACTGGCCGGCGCCGCCGCTGCTGAACGAAGTGTGCTTCTCCAATCCGCTGGGCCGGGGCTGGCTCGACAGGCGCGCGGTCGATCTGGCGCGCCAGGCGGGTGAGCCCGGCATCGAGCGGAT
>NZ_JASMRZ010000011.1 GCF_030462475.1 Variovorax sp. CAN15 | reverse complement strand
ACGATGTCCACCGAGCCGTCGGCCTTCTTCACCAGCCAGGTCCAGCCCGAGCCGAAGTTGCCCACGGCCGATTTCACGAAGGCTTCCTTGAAGGCGTCGTAGCTGCCCCACTTGGCCTCGATGGCCTTGGCCAGCGCGCCGGTGGGCGTACCGCCGCCTTGCGGCTTCATGCAGTTCCAGAAGAAGGTGTGGTTCCAGATCTGCGCGGCGTTGTTGTAGATGCCGCCGCTGGACTTCTTGACGATCTCCTCGAGCGTCATCGACTCGAACTCGGTGCCCTTTTGCAGGTTGTTGAGGTTCACCACGTAGGCGTTGTGATGCTTGCCGTAGTGGTACTCGAGGGTTTCCTTCGAATACTCGGGCGCCAGTGCGTCGAGTGCGTAGGGCAGGGGGGGGAGCTTGTGTTCCATCGTGGTTTCCTTCTTGGGTGTTGAAAAACGGATTCAGGCGTTCGCCTTGGGTTCGACCCGGTAGGCGCACCGTCGCGCGCCCGCCAGCACATGTTCGATGCGGCTGACGCTCACGTCGGGGCCCAGCACTTCGTCGAAGAGTTGCAGTTCGCTGCGGCAGAAGCCCGTGCAGGCCTGCGCCGCGGTGCAGATGGGGCAGTGGTTCTCGATGAAGAGAAAGCCTTCGCCCTGTTCGTCGGGCCGGAACTCGGCCATGTAGCCTTCGCGGCTGCGAATTTCGGCCAGCCGCTCCAGCCGCGCCTTGAGGCTGCGCGCCCCGCGCATGGCCTCTGTGTAGTTGGCGCGCATGGTGGCTTCGCGCGCGTCGATGAGCTGGTCCATGCCCTTCTGTCCGAACACGCTGATGACGGCGCTGATCATCTGCACCGTCATCTCGGCGTGCGTGTCGGGAAAGCGCTTGTGGCCCTCCCCGGTGAGCCGCCAGATCTGCGTGGGCCGGCCCCGGCCGCCGGAGCGGCTCTCGGCGTCGACCAGGCCCTCGGTCTCCAGCTTGGCCATCTGCTGGCGCACCGCCTCCACCGTGACGTTGAGCACCTTGGCGATGTCGGGAATGCCGAGCGCGCCACGGGTCTTGAGCGTCGAGAGGATGCGGTCTGCCGGCTGGTGCGGCATCCAGGTTGGCTTTGCATCGGGGGCGGACATGTCTGCTTCTGGCATGGAAAACAGCACCATTGTCAGGTGGTTGGCGCTCCCTTCGCCATCGCGGGTGCTTGCCAGCCCCCGCCCAGCGCCTTGTAGAGCGCGACCAGGCTGGTGTAGGAGGCGGTTTCGGCCTCGGCCACGGCGTCCTGCGCGCGCAGCAGGGTGCGCTGGGCGTCGAGCACGCTCAGGTAGGGCGCGGCGCCCTCGCGGTAGCGCACCTCGGCCAGCTCGGCGGCGCGGCTGCTGCGGGCGGAAGCCTCCATCAGCCGCTGCAGGCGCAGCTGGTTCTGGCCATAGCCGGTGAGCGCGCCTTCCACGTCCTCGATGGCGCGCAGCACCGTCTGCTCGTAGAGCGCGCGGTCGCCCTCGGCGCGGGCCTCGGCGCCGCGCACGCGGGCCTTCACCGAGCCCCGCCGCAGGGCAGGCCAGCTCACGCCCGGCGTCACGTTGAAGGCCCGGCTCGACGAACTGCCGAGGTCGGAACCCCGCAGCGCGACGAAGCCGAGGAAGCCGCCGACGTCGAAGCGCGGGTAAAGCTCCGCCGTGACCGCGCCCACGTCGGCCGTGCTCGCGGCAAGCCCGCGCTCGGCGCGCAGCACGTCGGGCCGGCGGCGCAGCAGCTCGCTCAGGTCGCCCACGGGCAGGTGCTTGTCGAGCATGCGCAGCTGGCGCGGCCGCAGCATCGGCTCGAGCTCGCCGGGGCGCAGGCCGGCCAGCACCGCGACGCGGTATGCCGACTGGCGGCGCGCGGTCTCCAGCGCGGGCAATTGGCTCTCGGTGGTCGCGAGGTTGGCTTGCGCGCTCGCCAGGTCGCCTTCGAGGCCGCGCCCGGTCTGCACCTGCGCCTCGGTCACGCGCAGGCTCTGGCGCAGGCTGTCCAGCGTGCGGCGCGTCACGGCGATGCGCTGCTGCGCGCCGCGCATCTCGAAGTAGTTGCGGGCCAACTCGGCCACCGCGACGATGCGCACCTGCTCCAGGTCGGCCGCGCTGGCCTCGGCGCGCGCGGTGGCGGCCTCGTCCAGACGCTTGAGCCGGCCGAACAGGTCGATCTCCCACGAGGCGTCGAAACCGGCGCGGCTGCTCTGGGCCAGCGAGCGCACGTCGGGCTGCGTGCCGTTGTTGCCCTGGGCGATGCCGCGCGTCTTGCTCGCGCTGACGGTGACGACCGGCAGCCGGTCCAACTCCGCCTCGGTCTGCACCGCGCGGGCTTCCAGCAGACGGGCCTGCGCGATGCGGATGTCGTGGTTCTCGGCCAGCGCGCGGTCGACGAGCGCATCGAGCTGCGGATCGTCGAGCTGGCTCCACCAGTCGCGCTGTACCGCGTCGTTCGCGAAGAGCGAGCGCTCCGGCGCGCGGATGACCACCGGCGCGTCCACCGGGGCCTTGTAGTCGGGCCCGACGGCACAGCCGGCGAGCACCAGCATGCCCAGCGCGAAAGGAGCAGCGTAGGAAAAGAATCGGTTCATGGTCATGCTCCTTCGGCCAGAGCTTCGAGTTCGGCCGCGCGCTGCGAGCGGCCCTCGGCGCGGTGGTCGCGCGCCAGCAGCGTGTACATGGTGGGCAGCACGAACAGCGTGAACAGCGTTCCCACCAGCATGCCCACCACGATCACCAGCCCGATGCTGAAGCGGCTGTTGGCGCCGGCCCCGCTCGCGAAGAGCAGCGGCACCAGGCCCACCACCATCGCGGCGGTGGTCATCAGGATGGGCCGCAGCCGGATGCGCGCGGCCTCCTCGATGGACGAGCGCCGGTCCAGGCCCTT
Source organism: Variovorax sp. CAN15 (assembly GCF_030462475.1). Classification (GTDB taxonomy): domain Bacteria; phylum Pseudomonadota; class Gammaproteobacteria; order Burkholderiales; family Burkholderiaceae_C; genus Variovorax. The sequence goes on along the minus strand of NZ_JASMRZ010000011.1, from coordinate 124,764 downwards.
GTGCATCTGGATCTCGTTGGCGAACTCCACCATCAGGATGCCGTGCTTGCTGATGAGCCCGATCAGCGTCACCAGCCCGATCTGCGTGTAGATGTTGATGGTGCCGAAGCCCAGCGCCAGCGGCACCAGCGCGCCGCAGATCGACATCGGCACGCTGATCAGGATGATCAACGGGTCGCGCAGGCTCTCGTACTGCGCCGCCAGCACCAGGTAGATGACGACGATGGCGAACACGAAGGCCATCACCAGCGCCGAGCCTTCCTGTGTGAACTGCCGCGCGTCCGACTGCCAGTCGAAGCTGAAGCCGGCAGGCAGCTTCTTCGCCTCCTCGCTCAGGAAGGCCACGGCGTCGCCCATGGTCACACCCGGCGCGGGAATGGCCTGGAAGGTGGCCGCGTTGAGCTGGTTGAACTGCGTGAGCTTGTTCGGGCCCACGCTGGTCGACAGCTGCACCAGGTTGGCCAGCGGCACCGGCTGGCCGCTCGCGCTCTTCACGAAGTAGCGCGAGAGCGCCTCGGCCGTCAGCCGCTGCTCGCGCGGCGATTGCGGAATCACGTCGTACGAGCGGCCGTCCATGCCGAAGCGGTTGACGTAGTTCTCGCCCACCAGCACGGCCAGCGTGTCGCCGATGGACTTCATCGTCACGCCCATGCTGTTGGCCTTGGCGCGGTCCACGCGGATCTCGACCGTGGGGTTGTTGAACTCCAGGTCGCTGTCGACCACGATGAACTTGCCGCTGTCGCGCGCCGACTTCTTCAGCGCCTCCATGGCCTCGAACACGGTGCGGTGGTCGCCCGCGCTGCGGATCACCATCTGCACCGGCAGCCCGCCGGTGGAGCCCGGCAGCGAGGGCAGCTGGAAGGCGAAGACGCTGCTGCCTTCCACCTCGTTCATGCGGCCCTGCGTGTCGCCCTGGATCTGGTCGGCGTTGCGCTTGCGGTCCTTCCAGTCGGAAAGCTGCACGCCGCCGATGCTGTTGGAGACACCGTCCGAGCCGTTGATGAGCCAGCGGCCCGTGTTCTCGGGCAGCGATGCGAACACGTCGTCCCACTTCTTGCCGAACTTCTCGACGTAGTCGATGTTGGCGTGCTGCGGCGACTTGATGGCCGTGAGCACCATGGCCTGGTCTTCACCGGGCGCGAGCTCGCGCTGCGCCGCGTTGTAGAGAAAGGGCAGGCTCGCCAGCACCAGCGCCGCGAAGATGCCGGTCACCCAGCGGTGATGCAGCGACACGTCGAGCAGCCTGCCGTAGCCAGTGGCGAGCCGGTGGAAGAAGCTCTCGGCCGCGCGCGCCATGCGGCTGCCGGTGGCGTCCTGCGGCAGCAGGAAGGAGCTCATCACGGGCGACAGCGTGAGCGCGATCACGCCCGACACCACCACCGCGCCCGCGAGCGTGAACGCGAATTCCTTGAAGAGCGACCCGGTGAGTCCGCCCATGAGCCCGATGGGCGCGTACACGGCGGCCAGCGTGAGCGTCATGGCAATCACCGGGCCAGCCACCTCGCGGGCGCCGATCAGCGCGGCCTGCACGCGAGACTTGCCTTCCTCGATGTGCCGGTGCACGTTCTCCACCACCACGATGGCGTCGTCCACCACCAGGCCGATGGCCAGAACCATCGCCAGCAAGGTCAGCAGGTTGATGCTGAAGCCGAACAGCAGCATCAGCGCGGCCGCGCCCAGCATCGACAGCGGAATGGTCACCACCGGAATCAGCACCGCGCGCACCGAGCCCAGGCACAGGAAGATCACGATCACCACGATGGCGATGGCCTCCAGCAGCGTGTGGCGCACCTCGTCGATGGACGCCTCGATGAAGCGCGCCAGCTCGAAGGGCAGCTGCACCTCCACGCCCGGCGGCAGGTTCTGCTTGATGCCGGGCAGCAGCTCGCGGATGCGCTTGACGATCACCAGCGGGTTGCCGTTGGGCGCGGCCTGCAGGCCGAGGTAGATCGCGGGCACGCCGTCCATCGTCGCGCTGCTGTCTGCGCTGGCCGCGCCCAGTTCCACGGTGGCCACGTCGCCCAGGCGCACGATGGCGTCGCCCTCGCGCTTGACGACCATGTCGCGGAACTCGGCCACGTTCACCAGGTCGGTGTTCACGCGGATGTTCGACACCACGTACAGGCCCTTCACCTGCCCGGGCGCGGCCTGCACGTTGTTCTGGCGCAGCGCGTCGGCCAGCTCACCCGCCGAGATGCCGCGCGCGGCCATGCGGTTGGGGTCCAGCCACACGCGCATCGCCAGCGTCTGCCCGCCCGAAACCTCCACGCCCGACACGCCGGTGATGGAAGCGAACTGCGGCTGCACCACGCGCGAGAGGTAGTCGGTGAGCGCGGGCATCGACATCGTCTTGCTCGAGAAGCCCACGTAGGCCACCGCGGTGGCCTCGCCTGAAGACTTCAGGATCACCGGGTCGAAGGCCTCGGCCGGTAGCCGGTACTTCACCTGGCTGACCTGCGCCATCGCCTGCGTGAGCGCCTGGTTGGCGTCGGCGTTGAGCTTCATGCGCACGCTGATCACGCTGCGGCCGAGCGTGGACGAGGAAGAAAGGTAGTCGACGTTCTCGATGGTCGCCACCGCCTGCGCGATCGGCTGCGTGACGAAGCCCTGCATCAGCTCCGGCGAGGCGCCGGGGTACTGCGTGGTAATGGTGAGCGTGGTGCTCTCGGTCAGCGGGTACTGCCGCACCGGCAGGTCGCCCAGGGCGCGTGCGCCCAGCAGCAGGATGAGCGTGCTCACCACCAGCGCCAGCACCGGCCGGCGCACGAAGAGGTCGGTGAACTTCATGACTTCGATTCCTGCGCGAGCGACAGCGTGTCCTTGTCGCTGGGCGCGACGGCCGCGCCGGTGTAAAGGCGCAGCTGGCCCGAGGTGACGACCTTGTCGCCGGGCGAGAGGCCCTTCTCGATCACCACCAGCCCGTCCTGCCGCTCGCCGGCCTTCACGAAGACCTGCTGCGCGGAGAAACCGCCTTTTTCGGCGGGAATCACGACGAACACCGAGTCGCCGTGCGTGCTGTAGGTGATGGCCGTCTCGGGCACGGTGATGGCGTCGGCGCGCGCCGGCAGTGCGACCCGGCCGTTGACGAACATGCCCGGCGCGAGCGCGCCGTCGGCGTTGTCGACCGTAGCCTGCAGGCGCACCGTGCGCGTGTCGCTGCCGATCTGCGGCTCGATGGTGCTGAGCCTTCCCTGGAATACGCGCCCCGGATACGCGTCGACCGACAGCGCTACCTGCTGGTTGCGCTTGAGCGCGGGCAGGGCGGTCTCGGGCAGCGTGATGTTGGCGAACAGCGTGCGGCCGTCGGTGAGCGACACCAGCGCATCGCCCGCGCGCACGAACTGCCCGAGGTTGACGCGGCGGATGCCGAGCACGCCATCGAACGGCGCCTTGATGCGCTTCTGCTCCAGCAGCGCCTGCACGCGCCGCAGCTCGCCGCCGGCCTGGTCGAAGGCGGCCTGCGCCTGCTCGAGCTGCTCCTGCGTGGCCGCCTGCTGCGGCACCAGCCGGCGCGTTCGTTCCAGCAGCGCCTTTGCGCTGGCGCGCTGGGCCGTCAGGCGCTCCAGGTCGCCCTGCTCGGGCGCGTCGTTGAGCTGCACCAGCACCTGCCCCGCGCGCACCTCGGCGCCGGGTGTGAAGAGGATCTTCGCGATGCGCCCCTCGACCTCTGCCGGCACCTCCACCTGCCGGTTGGCCTCCAGCGTGCCGATGCCGCCCAGGAAGCGCGCCACCTGCGTCTTCTGCGCCGCGGCGATCGCCACCTTGGCCGGCGGCATGCCGCCGCCTTGCGCATGCGCGGCCCCGGGCTTCGCCATCAGCCCGTAGCCCGCGCCTCCCACCACCAGTGCAGCGAGGCCGAAACCCAGCCAGGCCCTCGATTGCTTGTTCATAAGATGCCTATTAATCAAAGAAAGTGCTTGGATTATTGGTTTGTGCCGGAAGCCTGTCGAGAAAGGCGTGGCAATGGCCGTCATAGGCCGGGGCTATTTGCGCGAGGCTGTGCATGCTGGGTTCTCCAGGTGGTTGTTTCGCGGGGAATGCCGCAGACCTGGAGACGTGCCGGACGGTCGTGTTGTGACAGGCGGGTCTTTCCGGTCGGCCGGATGCGGCGCGTGAAAAAAGTCGCTGCGCCGGTGTTTGTCTGCGGCGATTGATGTCGGCGTCATCCGGGCTCCCTACAAGTTGCTGTCCTCAACTTGGAGATTCATCGCAATGATGCGAAAGGTGATCGTGGTGGGTGATCCACCGGCGCCGGGCGGCGCGGTGCTGCCGTATGGCGGCTATGTCGTTTGGCGCGAACGCCTGCGGACTGGATGGACTGCTGCTTTCTTCGCGCTTACCGCTCCCGCAGCCATTGCCTGCAGCCCTGGAAAGAGCATTGACGTGTTCTTCGACCGGAATTCGTCCAGGGTCTCGGCGGAGCAGGTTTCGAGACTGGCGAACTGGACCGCCATGCTTCGCGAGAGGTATCCGAATCGCCAGTCGATAAGCATGGGAGCCAACGCCGAGGAGGGAGAGCGAGACCCGCAGGGCCTGGCGATGCAGCGGGCCAGAAATGTCGCTCGCATCCTCGACAAAAGCCTGCGTTTCAGCGTGCCGACGGTCGCTCTTCCGACGAAAGGCAATGTCTATCCTGCAGGCGCGTTGGGAAAGGAGGACGTCAAGCGGGTGGAGATCGACTTCCTTCCTGCCTGTCCGCATGAATGTCCGTGCCGAACAGAAGGCGGAGAGGGTCAACGGTGAAAGCAAGAAGACGCACCGGCCTCGTACTGCTCGTCCTTGCCAGTCTGAACATCTGCGCAACGGCGCAGGAATGCAGGCGCTGGGCTTCGACCGTCGTCGTCTTTGCCGAAGGCTCCTCAGTCCTGGACCGCGACCAGATCGCGCTGATCGCCAACAGGCTGGATTACTTCCGCCGCCTGTACCCGGACCTGGACTCGGTCGACCTCGAGGGCGTGGCGCGCGACAACGCGCCCGGCGCAAAGCAACTGGCGCAACGCCGCGCGGCCGCGACGGCGCATGCGGTTCGAACTCTCTTCGATGGCGTGAAGCTGCACGTCTCTTCACATGTCTATCCGCCCGACTGGATCGATCGCGGCGGCAACTACGCCGCCTTCGACGCGATCCCTCCGAGGCAGGACTTGCCCGGCTGCCCCAAAGTTTCAACGACTGAAGAGCCCTAGAGCCCGGCGTTTTTACGCTTTCTTTACGCCCACCCCACCACTCTTTCCCCCGTTTTGACGCCCGACTGCCGAGACTGACTCCCATCTTTCTCGTTTGCAGGAGTGATGCATGGACATCGTCTGGATGGGCGCCTTGCTGGCGCTGTGGGCCGTGGTGGGGGCCATGGTGGTCGGGCTGAACAGGCTCGATGCGCCGAAGAACCCGTCGAACAAGGCGTCGAACGCCGCCGATGGAGCCGCGTCGTGATCAGCCTCGAAGTTCTTTACGGCTTCGGCGCGTTGATCGCCGTGGTTCTTTTCGCGTACCTGGTGTTCGCGCTGATCTGCGCGGAGGAATTCTGAAATGACTTCCTCCGCCTGGGGCCTGCTGGCCCTTTTCCTGGTGCTGCTGGGCCTGCTCGCATGGCCGATGGGCAAGTTCCTTGCCGCGCTGTGCAACGAGCGCGTGCCGCGCTGGATGCAGCGCATCGAGGCGCCGCTCTACAAGCTTGCAGGCACGAAGCCGGAGCAGTCCATGCACTGGCTGCGCTATGCCTTCGCGCTGCTGGCCTTCAATGCCATCGGCGCGATCTTCGTCTACGCCCTGCAGCGCCTGCAGGCCTGGCTGCCGCTCAACCCCGCGGGCATGGCGGCCGTGTCGCCCGACTCGGCCTTCAACACCGCGGTGAGCTTCGTCTCCAACACCAACTGGCAGGGCTACGGCGGCGAGTCGACCATGAGCTATCTCACGCAGATGCTCGGGCTCTCGGTGCAGAACTTCTTCTCCGCCGCCACCGGCATCGCCGTGGCCTTCGCGCTGGTGCGCGGCTTCGCGCGCCGCGGCGACGGCAAGGGGCTGGTGGGCAACTTCTGGGCCGACATCACGCGCGTCACGCTGTGGGTGCTGGTGCCGATCTCCTTCGTGCTCGCCGTGGTCTTCGTCGGCCAGGGGGTGATCCAGAACTTCGACGGCTACAAGGAGGTGAGCACGCTCGAAACCACCGCCTTCCAGCAGCCGAAGAACGGCGCCGACGGCCAGCCGCTGAAGGATGAAAAGGGCCAGCCGGTGATGGAAGACGCCACCACCAGGACGCAGACGCTCGCCATGGGTCCGGTCGCTTCGCAGGAAGCCATCAAGATGCTCGGCACCAACGGCGGCGGCTTCTTCAACGCCAACTCGGCGCATCCGTACGAGAACCCGACGGCGCTGGTGAACCTGTTGCAGATGCTCGCCATCTTCCTGATTCCGGCGGCGCTGTGCTTCACCTTCGGCCACGTGGTGGGCGACATGCGCCAGGGCTGGGCCGTGCTCGCGGCGATGACGGTGATGTTCGTCGTTGCCGTGATGGTCATCACGCCCGCAGAGCAGGCCGGCAACCCGCTGCTGACATCGCTGGGCGTCGACCAGATGCATGGCGCGCTGCAGGCCGGCGGCAACATGGAAGGCAAGGAAGTGCGCTTCGGCATCAATGCCTCCGCCCTCTTCTCCGCCATCACCACGGCCGCCTCGTGCGGCGCGGTCAACGGCATGCACGACTCGCTCACCCCGCTGGGCGGCATGGTGCCGATGGTGCTGATGCAGCTGGGCGAAGTGGTGTTCGGAGGCGTGGGCTCGGGCCTGTACGGCATGCTGATCTTCGCGATGCTCGCTGTGTTCATCGCCGGCCTGATGATCGGCCGCACGCCCGAGTACCTCGGCAAGAAGATCGAGGTGCGCGAGATGAAGCTGATCTCCATCGCCATCCTGGTCACGCCGATCCTGGTGCTGGCCGGCACGGCGGTGGCGGTGATCGCGGACGCCGGCAAGGCCGGCATCGCGAACCCCGGCGCGCACGGTTTCTCCGAAATCCTGTACGCGCTGACCTCGGCCGCCAACAACAACGGCAGCGCCTTCGCGGGCCTGTCGGCCAACACGCCCTTCTACAACGGCCTGCTCGCGCTCGCCATGTGGCTCGGCCGCTTCGCGATGATCGTGCCGGTGCTGGCCGTGGCCGGCGCTCTGGCCGCCAAGAAGCGCCTGCCCGTCACCAGCGGCACGCTGCCCACGCACGGCCCGCTGTTCGTCTCGTTGCTGATCGGCACGGTGCTGCTGGTCGGCCTGCTCAACTACGTGCCGGCATTGGCCCTGGGGCCCATCGTCGAGCACCTGGTGCTCTGGAAGTAAGGAGCCCGCCATGACCGCCAATACAAAAACCTCTCTCTCGCTCTTCGACGCGGCGCTGGTCAAGCCCGCGCTGTGGGCCGCCTTCGCCAAGCTCAACCCGCGCACGCAGTGGCGCAACCCGGTGATGTTCATCGTCTACATCGGGAGCATCCTCACGACGGTGCTCTGGGTGCATGCGCTGAGCTTCCCGGGCGACACCGGCATGAAGCCCGCCTTCGTGCTGGCCGTGACCATCTGGCTGTGGTTCACCGTGCTGTTCGCCAACTTCGCCGAAGCCCTGGCCGAAGGCCGCAGCAAGGCGCAGGCCGCCTCGCTGCGCGGACTGCGCAAGGACACCTGGGCCAAGAAGCTGCATGAGCCGCATCACGGCGCGCAGTGGCTGCCCGAACAGGCGCCCAACCTGCGCAAGGGCGACGTCGTGCTGGTCGAGACCGGCGACGTCATTCCGCTGGACGGCGAAGTCATCGAAGGCGTGGCCTCGGTCGACGAAAGCGCCATCACCGGCGAATCGGCACCCGTGGTGCGCGAATCGGGCGGCGACTTCTCGGCCGTGACCGGCGGCACCCGCGTGCTGTCCGACTGGCTGGTGGTGCGCATCTCGGTGAACCCGGGCGAGTCGTTCCTCGACCGAATGATCGGCATGGTCGAGGCCGCCAAGCGCCAGAAGACGCCCAACGAGATCGCGCTGACCATCCTGCTGGTGGCGCTGACCATCGTGTTCCTGGTGGTCACGGTCACGCTGCTGCCGTTCTCGGTGTTCAGCGTGGAGGCCGCCGGCGCGGGCACCGTGGTGTCGCTCACCGCGCTGGTCGCGCTGCTGGTGTGCCTGATTCCGACCACCATCGGCGGCCTGCTGTCGGCCGTGGGCGTGGCCGGCATGAGCCGCATGATGCAGGCCAACGTGATCGCCACTTCGGGCCGCGCGGTGGAAGCCGCCGGCGACGTCGACGTGCTGCTGCTCGACAAGACCGGCACCATCACGCACGGCAACCGCCAGGCCAGCGCCTTCCTGCCCGCGCCGGGCGTGACCAAGGCGCGCCTCGCGCGCGCCGCGATGATGGCCTCGCTGGCCGACGAGACGCCCGAGGGCCGCAGCATCGTCGAGCTTGCGCGCCGCGACGGCCTGGAGCCGACGCAGGTGGAGGGCGCGCGTTTTGTCGCCTTCACCGCGCAGACGCGCATGAGCGGCGTCGACCTGCCGGCCGCGCCGAACAGCCTTGACACGGACTTCGTCGTGCTGCGCAAGGGCGCGGTCGACGCGGTGCGCCGTCACGTCGAGGCCATCGGCGGCACCGTGGCGCCTGAGGTGCTGCGCGCGGCCGAGGAAGCCGCCCGCCGCGGCAGCACGCCGCTGGCGGTGGCCGAGGGCAACCGCGTGCTGGGCATCGTCGAGCTCAAGGACATCGTCAAGACCGACATCAAGGAGCGTTTTGCCGAACTGCGCCGCATGGGCATCAAGACGGTAATGATCACCGGCGACAACAAGCTCACGGCGGCGGCCATCGCCGCCGAGGCCGGCGTGGACGACTTCCTGGCCGAGGCCACGCCCGAGGACAAGCTCGCGCTCATCCGCCAGTACCAGTCCGAAGGCCGCCTCGTGGCCATGACCGGCGACGGCACCAACGACGCCCCCGCGCTCGCGCAGGCCGACGTGGCCGTGGCCATGGGCAGCGGCACGCAGGCCGCGAAGGAGGCCGGCAACATGGTCGACCTCGATTCCAACCCGACCAAGCTGCTGGAAGTGGTGGAGACCGGCAAGGCGCTCTTGATGACGCGCGGCTCGCTCACCACCTTCTCCATCGCGAACGACGTGGCGAAGTACTTCGCCATCATCCCGGCGATCTTCATCTCGACCTACCCGCAGCTGGGCGCGCTCAACGTGATGCGGCTCGCGAGCCCGTCGTCGGCGATCCTGAGCGCGGTGATCTTCAACGCGCTGGTGATCGTGTTCCTGATTCCGCTGGCGCTCAAGGGCGTGCGCTACCGGCCGGTGGGCGCCGCCGCGCTGCTGCGCCGCAACCTGGCCATCTACGGCCTGGGTGGCCTGCTCGTGCCCTTCATCGGCATCAAGCTGATCGACTGGCTGCTTGTCGCCGTGGGCTTGGTATGACCCCCAGGCTTCGCGCACTTCGTGTCGCTTCTCCCACCCCCTTTCCAAGGGGGCAACACCGGTGGCCCGGCGAAGCCGGTTCCACGGTGTTCCCCGAAACGTCCGGACCATTGAAAGCTATCGATCATGAATAACAACCAAAGCGACGGCATCGTCCGCCCCGCGCTCGTGCTCTTCGTGCTGCTGAGCGCGCTCACCGGCCTGATCTACCCGATGGCCGTCACCGGCGTCGCGAAGACGGCCTTCCCCGCGCAGGCGGCGGGCAGCCTGGTCGTGATCGACGGCACCACCGTCGGCTCGAAGCTCATCGGCCAGAACTTCAGCGATCCGAAGCATTTCTGGGGCCGTCCCTCGGCCACCGCGCCGCAGCCCTACAACGCGAGCGCCTCGGGCGGCTCGAACCAGGGCCCGCTCAACCCTGCGCTGACCGATGCGGTGAAGGCGCGCGTGGAAGCGCTGCGCGCGGCCGATCCGGACAACACCGCGCCGGTGCCCGTCGACCTCGTCACAGCCTCGGCCAGCGGGCTCGACCCCGACATCAGCCCCGCCGCCGCGCAGTACCAGGCGGCGCGCGTGGCGCGCGTGCGCGGCATGCCGCTGTCGCAGGTCCAGTCGCTGATCGACAGGAACACGCAGAAGCCCCTGCTGGGCTTTCTGGGCGAGTCGCGCGTCAACGTGCTGGCGTTGAACATCTCGCTCGATGCAGCTTCGGGTTCCTTCAGCCCTTCCGCCCCGCGTTGAGGAGAAACAAGCCATGGCCTATGCCGCCTATCGAGAACACCCCGGTGCGCCGAGAACGCGCGCTTCCATGAACACCGGCAAGGGCAACGACAGCCCGTTCTACGTGCTCGACGTCACGGTCTGCTGCGCCGACGCTTTGCGCGTGCGCCGCAGCATCGCCGGCTGCCCCGAGGCGGGCGTGGTGCGCTGCGAGCCGCTGCTGCATGCCTGCAGCTCTCAGGAAAGCGACGCGCCCTGCGTGCGCCTGATGATCCGCCTGCCGCTCGCCCGCTATGCCGACGTGCTGCACCGGCTGATCGAGTGCGTGCCCTCGGGCGAGATCGGCCGACTCGTGAGCTGGCGCGAACACCTCGCGCGCTGCGGCCTGCGCCATGGTCACTGACCTCCTGATGGCGCTGCTGGCCATGGCGGCGCTCTTCGTGCCCCTGGGCTTCGCGTGGTGGGTGCTGTCGCGCACCGCCCGGCGCCACCAGCGCTCGCGCCGCAAGGACGGCCCGATGCGCTAACCTGTGCCGCCGATGAACGACGTGCTCCGCCCCGACCCCGACGCGCTGCTCGCGCAGCTGCGCAGCGACGAGGCGCGCGCCCAGCGCGGCAAGCTGCGCATCTATTTCGGCGCCAGCGCGGGTGTCGGCAAGACCTGGGCCATGCTCAGCGCCGCGCAGCGCGAGCGTGCCGCCGGGCGCGACGTGCTGATCGGCGTGGTCGAGACCCATGGCCGCGGCGAGACAGCCGCGCTGCTTTCGGGGCTGGAGGCGCTGCCGCTGCGCGAGCTGGACTACCGCGGGCGCACGCTGGCAGAGTTCGACCTCGACGCCGCGCTCGCGCGCAGGCCCGCCGTGCTGCTGGTCGACGAGCTGGCCCACACCAATGCCCCCGGCTCTCGCCACGCCAAGCGCTGGCAGGACGTGCAGGAGTTGCTGGCCGCCGGCATCGAGGTGTGGTCGGCGCTCAACGTGCAGCACCTCGAAAGCCTCAACGGCACGGTCGGCGCCATCACCGGCGTGCGCGTGCACGAGACCGTGCCCGACACCGTGCTCGACGAGGCCGACGAGGTGGTGCTGGTCGACGTCACGCCCGACGAGCTCACGGCGCGGCTTGCGGCCGGCAAGGTCTACCTGCCGCAGCAGGCGGAGCGCGCGGCGCAGAATTTCTTCCGCAAGGGCAACCTGATCGCCCTGCGCGAGATCGCACTGCGGCGCACCGCCGAGCACGTGGAAGACGACGTGCGCGGCTGGCGCGTGGAGCAGTCGGGCCCCGGCGGCGCGGGCGGCAACGGCAAGGGCCCCGGCCTGCAGGCCTGGAACACTTCGGGCGCGATCCTCGCGTGCGTCGGGCCTCACGAGGGCGCGGCGCAGACCGTGCGCACGGCGGCTCGTCTGGCAGGGCAGCTCAACGTGCGCTGGCATGCGGTGTATGTCGAGACGCCCCGGCTGCAGCGGCTGGCCGCGGCGGAGCGCGACCGGATCCTTGCAGTGTTGAAGCTCGCGGAAGAACTGGGCGCGGCCACGGCCGTGCTCACCGGCTCCGACGTGGCCGAGCAGCTCGCCGAGCAGGCGAGGCGCCTGAACTGCGCCACGCTGGTGCTGGGGCGCTCGCAGCCCGAGACCGGCTGGCGCCGCTGGTTGCCCGCGAGGGCGGTGCCGCTCGCGCGCACCCTGGCGCAGCGCGCACCGGCGCTCGACATCATGGAAGTCGCGCCCGCCGACAGCTCGCGCCGCCTGTCGCGCGCGCCGCTGCAGGGCGCGAGCATCGACAGCGACGACCACGAGAAGGCACCCACCTACTGGCCTGGCTACGCATGGGCGGCGGCCACCAGCGTCGCGCTCACGCTGGTGTGCACGCCGCTGGCGAGCGTGCTGGAGCTGTCGAACATCGTCATGCTGTTCCTGCTCGGCGTGGTGGGCGTGGCGATGCGCTTCGGGCGCGGGCCCTCGGCGCTCGCAGCCCTGCTCAACGTCGCGGCCTTCGACTATTTCTTCGTGCCGCCGCGCCTGTCGTTCGCGGTGAGCGACGTGCAGTACGTGCTGACCTTCGCGATCATGCTCGGCGTGGGCCTGCTGGTGGGCCAGCTCACTGCGGGGCTGCGTTTCGCGGCGGGCGTGTCGACCAGCCGCGAGCGGCGCGCGCGTTCGCTGTTCGAGCTCACGCGCGAGCTGTCGGCGGCGCTGGAGGCTTCGCAGGTAGTCGCGCTCGGCACCGCGGCCGTGCGGGGCCACTTCGGCGGCGATGCGCTGGTGCTCGTGACCGACGCGGCCGACCAGCTCGTGATGCCCGCCGACGCGCCCGAGGGCTTCGATCCGCAAGTGGCCGACTGGGCCTTCCGCCATGGCCAGAGCGCCGGCCTCGCCACCGCCACGCTCGCGGCCCAGCCCTGGCACTACGTGCCGCTGCGCGCGCCGATGCGCGTGCGCGGCGTGCTCGCGCTCTCGCCCGCGCAGCCGCGCTGGCTGCTCATTCCCGAGCAGGCGCAGCAGCTCGACACGCTGGCACGGCAGATCGCCATCGCGCTGGAGCGCGTGCACTACGTCGAGGTGGCGCAGCAGGCCGTGGTCGAGATGGAGTCGGAGCGGCTGCGCAACGCGCTGCTGGGCGCCATCTCGCACGACGTGCGCACGCCGCTCACCGCGCTCATCGCGCTGGCCGAGTCGCTGCAGACGCTGCCGCCCGAGGAGCACGGCAACGCCGCGCGCGCCATCGTGGCGCAGGCGCACGAGCTGCATGCGCTGGTGAGCAACCTGCTCGACATGGCGCGGCTCGAAAGCGGCATCGCCGGCGGCACGGTGAACCTGCGGCGCGACTGGCAGTCGGTGGAGGAGGTGGTGGGCTCGGCCATCCGCGCGGCGCGCACGTCACTGGGCGGCACCGTGGTGCAGACCGCGCTCGACCCTGATCTGCCGCTGGTCGAGTTCGACGCGGTGCTCATCGAGCGCGTGCTGGTCAACCTGCTGGAGAACGCCACCAAGTACGGCGCGCCGCCCGTCGTGGTCGGCGCGCGCGCCGAACCCGGCACGCTGGTGCTGACGGTGCGCGACCACGGCCCCGGCCTGCCGGCCGCGCTGCTGGGCCGCGAACAGAAGCTCTTCGACAAGTTCACGCGCGGCGAGGCCGAATCCGCCACGCCGGGCGTAGGCCTGGGCCTGGCGATCTGCAAGGCGGTGGTGAGTGCGCATGGCGGCGAGATCACCGCCGAGAATGCGCGCGACGGCGGTGCAGAATTCACCGTCACGCTCCCACGGCGCGAGCCGCCGGAGCCTGCCGAAGCCCAACTCTGAACCCATGCCTTCTCCCACCGCCATCGTGATCGAGGACGAGCCGCAGATCCGCCGGTTCGTGCGCGGCGCGCTCGAGGCCGAAGGCTGGGCGGTGCACGAGGCGGGCACTCTGCGCGACGGGCTCGCCGCCGCAGGCACGCGCCAGCCCGACCTGCTGGTGCTCGACCTCGGGCTGCCCGACGGCGACGGCGTCTCGCTGATACGTGACGTGCGCGGCTGGTCGGCCGTGCCGATCATCGTGCTGTCGGCACGCACCGACGAAGCCGACAAGATCGCCGCCCTCGACGCCGGCGCCGACGACTACCTCACCAAGCCCTTCGGCACCGGCGAACTGCTGGCCCGCGTGCGCGCCAACCTGCGCCGCCCGCGCACCGCCGGCAGCACCGAGGAAGCGACACCCGAGGCGCTCTTCCGCTTCGGCGAGATCGAACTCGACCGCGCCGCGCGCCTCGTGCGCCGCTCGGGCGTCGAGGTACATCTGACGCCGACCGAATACCGCCTGCTGTCGGTGCTCGTCGCCAACGCGGGCCGCGTACTGACGCAGCGCCAGCTGCTGCGCGAGGTGTGGGGACCGTCGTACACCGACCAGAGCCACTACCTGCGCATCTACATGGGGCACCTGCGGCAGAAGCTGGAGGCCGACCCGGCGCAGCCGAAGCATCTGCTGACGGAGACGGCTGTGGGGTATCGGCTGGTCGTTTAGTTCTTCCAGGGACGGCGGCGAGCGCGACGTCGATCCCTGAGGCCGCTCCGGGTATTGCTCCCTCTCCCGGAGGGAGAGGGTTGGGGTGAGGGCGACGGCATCAACGGCACGACAAGCCCGGTATGCGGCGCGGTGCGTTCGGCCCCTCTGTGCCGCCGAGGAGCGCAGCGTTTCGCGGACAAGGGCTCGCAGCTGTTTGAGCGAAGCGAGTTCTGCGAGACCCCGCGAAACGCGAGCACCGCAGGGAAGCCGCGAAGCGGCCGGCATAGTGGGGACGAGCGCGCCGTGCCGCGTACCGGGCGCTCCCATTCAAGCAAGGCGAATCAGGCCTTGTTCGGATTCAGCAGGAACTTCTCCCCCGTCGCCTGCTTGCCATAAACGCCAATCGCATCGAGCTGCAGCATCTCCACCAGCGACACCTCGCGCGTGTAGTGGCTCGCAAACGTCGTCTTCAGTTCGGCGACCACGCGTGCCTTCAGGCGCTGGGTTCCGGCATCGCCCAGGCGCTGCAGGAAGGGGAACAGCAGCCAGCCGCCCATGCCCCAGGTCATGCCGAAGTTGCGCACCACCTCGGTCGGGCCGCGGTCGAGGCCGCCGTAGATGTAGACCTGCTTGTGGGTGTTGGAGCCGTAGCGGCTGTATTCCTTGGCGGTGCGGTTGATGGCCGCTTCCATGCAGCCGAGGATCTGGCCCGCGAGCTTGCCGCCGCCGATGGCGTCGAAGGCCAGGGTGGCGCCGGTCTCGGCGAGGGCCTGGGTCAGGTCCTCGATGAAGGTGGGCGAGCTCGAATTGCACACGTACTTGGCGCCGAGGCTGCGCAACAGGTCTTCCTGGTCCTGCTTGCGCACGATGTTGACGAGCGCGATGCCGTCCTTCTGGCAGATCTTGTTGAGCATCTGGCCGAGGTTGGACGCGGCGGCGGTGTGCACCAGGGCCTTGTGGCCTTCCATGCGCATGGTCTCGACCATGCTCAGCGAGGTGAGGGGGTTGACGAAGCACGAGGCGCCTTCGGCCGGCGTGGTGCCCGCCGGCAGCTCCATGCATTGGGCGGCGGCGAGGCAGCGGTACTGCGAGTACATCGCGCCGCCGATGGCCGCCACGGTCTTGCCGAGCAGCGCCTGCGCTTGCGGCGACGAGCCGGCCTTCACCACCACGCCCGCGCCTTCGTTGCCGACCGGCATCGACTCGTCGAGCCGCGCCTTCATGGCGGGCAGCACGCGCTCGGGCACGGTGGCGGTGACGACGGGGCGATCGGCGGTGCCGGAGGCCTTGGCGGTGCTCATGTCGGCCGCGCCGAACAGCAGGCCCAGGTCGGACGGGTTCAGCGGCGAGGCCTCGACGCGGATCACCACTTCGTGGGCCTGCGGCTCGGGAATGGGGGCGTCGTGCAGCGAGAGTTCGAGTTCGCCGCTGGAGCGGATGAGGGAGCGGATTTGGAGTGCCATGGAAGAGCCCTTCTGGTCAGGTTCGCGGATGGCCTTCGGCCACGGGGCGGCCAGTATAGGAGCGGGTTCCGCGCCCTGCTGGCGCCTTCAGGACACCACCGGAATCGCCGGCGCGTGGGCCAGCGCGTCGCGCATGGCGGCCGGGTCGAGCCGCTCGATGTAGCGCGGGATGTTGCGCCACAGCGTGTGGTAGCCGTAGCCGCCGCGCAGCATCTCTTGGCGGGCACTGTCCTTGTCCCAGTCCTGCAGCGCCATGCGGTAGACCGCCGCGACCACGCCGGTGCGGTCGGCGCCGTGCATGCAGTGGATGAGCACCGGCCCCTGCTTCTCGGCCGCGCGAATGGCCTGCAGCGCGCGCAGCACCTTGGCGTCGTCGATGGACCAGGTGTTGATCGGCACCCGCACCAGCCGGATGCCGCTGCCGGCGAACACCTTTCGGTCGTCGTTGAACGAACGCAGGCTCACCACGGTGTGGATGCCCAGCGACTTCAGCGCGGCGAGATTCGAACGCTTCGGCTGCGCGCTGCGGTACAGCGTGGGCGTGATGCGGTGCAGGTTCTCGACGCCGAGTGCGTCCAGCGGATCAGCCCAGTGGCCGGGGCGCGGTGCCTCGGCGATGGGCTCCTGCAGGCGTTCCATGCGCTTTCTCCCGCCGCTCATCGGGCGCCCTTGCGCGGCCAGTGCCGCGTCGCCAGGATGATCGCCGCCACCGCCAGGCCGCCCCAGTAGTCGACTGGCGCCCCCCATATCCAGTGCTTGTGCCAGAACGCATCCACCGGGTTGAAGCGCTCCCAGCCGAAGGCCGGGTTGATGAGGAACCAGGTGAAGTCCTCGCAGACCCAGAACACGATGAGGCCCGCCACCGCCAGCCCCACGTCGCGCCAGGTCCAGCGGCCGTTGAAGGCCAGCGGTGAGAAGAACACCAGCGCCATGAAGGTGAAGACCCAGGCGTGGTAGCCCGTCATCGCGCGGCCGCCCCAGAAGATGTCGAGCCAGATGCTGTTCTCGATGCGCCATGTCGGCAGCGAGGTGGCCCAGCCGGCGCCGCCTTCGATCTGGATCTCGGCGTTGGCGAAGAAGAAGGCCATGACGACCACCCAGGCGAGATACCCGAGCGTGCGGGCCACGCTCGCCTTTTCGACGGCCGGGCTCATGCGGCTGTTCCCGTCGCGGTTCCCAGCACGCGCTGCAGCACCGAGCGCGCTGCCTGCGGCTTGCCCAGCGCCCGGCTGCGCGCGGCCATGGCCGAGAGCTTGGCCGGGTCGGCCATGAGGCGCGCCACCTTGTAGTCGAGGCCGATGGCGTCGTAGGCAAGCCAGGCCGCGCCTTCTTCCATCAGGAAGCCGGCGTTGTGTTCTTCCTGTCCGGGAATGGGTGAGATCAGCAGCATCGGCTTGCCCAGCGCCAGGCACTCCGACACCGTGAGGCCGCCGGGCTTGGTCACCACCAGGTCGGAGGCGGCCATCATCCGGTGCATCTCGTTGGTGAAGCCGACGGCGGCCACGCGGCCCGGGTGGCGCCTGGCCAGCGCTTCGAGCTTGCCGTGCGCCTCCACGTTACGGCCGGCGACAGCGACCACCTGGAAGTCGTTCGGCTTGCCGTCCGGCCCGCCCATGCCGAGCACGCGCTCGACCATGCTCGGCAGGTCGCCGACACCGGCACCGCCCGACACCATCAGCAGCACCGGCCGCGAAGGATCGAGCCCGAGCCCGGCCACGCAGGCATCGCGCGCCAGCGAAGGCGAATCGGGCTCGGAGAACGCGGGCATCACCGGGATGCCCGTGACGTGGATGCGCTCGGCCGGAACGCCGCGCGCCCGCAGGCGGAAGGCCACTTCCTCGGTCGCGGCGAGGTAGCCCGTCATGCCCGGCACCAGCCACATGTTGTGCAGGTCGTAGTCGGTGATCTGCAGCCACACGGGGTAGTCGATGCGGCCACGGTTGCGCTCGCGCATCAGCAGCTCGGCCGGCAGGAAATGCGTGCAGATCACCGCATCGGGCTTCTCGCGGCGGATCTCGCGCACCAGCGCGCCGGTGCTCAGCCGCTCGATGCCGCGGCGCAGGCGCTGCGAGGGCGCATGGTGCGGCGTGACGTCGGTGCGCTGGTGCAGGTAAGACCACAGCTCGGGCGCGCGATTCACGAGCTGGATGTACCAGTCGGTGTAGACCTTGCGAAACCCCGCGGCCACGTGGGCCATCGCGTCGATGTGGACCGCCGTGCAGGGCGGGGCGAGGGACTGGGCGGTGGCGGCAAGCGCCTGTGCTGCACGCACGTGGCCGTTGCCGGCGCTCACGCTGAGGATCAGGAGTTTGGTCATGGAATCCGGGGTTTGCGCGGATTATGGCGATGCCATGTGGCAGTGTTCTTGGGGCTGTGATTGGCGCTGTCGTTCGGGGCGCGATCACGACGACGGGGTACCTTGCTCCGCGAATGTCCCCCGGGGCTGCGCCCCTCCTCCTTTATTTCGCTGCGCAAGGCACCCCGCCGGCGTGAGCGTGGACAGAGTGCTGGTTGATCAGCCAGCACAAGAGTAGCGCTCGTCGTGCACAGGGCATCGGGTGCTCCCCGCAGCGAAATAAAGGAGGAGGCCGAAGGCCGGGGGACATTCGCGGAGGGGAGTACCCGGTGGCCTGTGCACCCGCCCTGAATGAATGAACCAAAAGCCTAGAGAGGAGCCCGCGACGTAATGAACTGATTCACCCCCGCAGCAGCCCGCTCGCGAACAGCATCGAAAGTGGTGCTCTCCACGATGCGCCCGTTCTCGAACACCGTCTGAAGCAAGTCGGCCTGGCCTGCCGCCAGCGTCTCTTCCCGCACAGTGCTTTCGACACCGTTCGCACCGCGCACCAGCGCAAGACGTCCCTTCTTCGAAGCCTTGCCCATGTCCCCCACTGGCGACTTGTACACGTCGCGCCACTCGCCATTCACCTGCATTGCCGAACACTTCATCGCCCACTGCATGGTGTCGCGGTTGACCTGCTGCAGCAGCCCGCCGCCCATGCCGAAGGAAATGTTCTCCGTCGAGAAACCGTTGTGGAAGAAGTTCGACAGGCACAGCCGCAGCGAATCGAGATTCACGCCGTCGCCCTGGATGATGCGCACGTTGTTCAGCACGCGGAAGCCCTTGGCGTTGGTCGTCGTGCCGAAGCGCTCGGCCAGGATCTGCGCCACCTTCAGCGTGGTCTCGGCCGGGTCGCCCGAGTCGGGCCGCACCACCAGCGTCGCGCCCGAGGCCACCACCTTGGCCTTCAGCTCGTCGCCCCAGATGCGCGCGCAGGCGTTGAAGATGTCGTAGCTGTCGCTCACCACCGCAAACGTGGCGCCCGGCTTGCCGAACTGGTCGACCATGTTGGCGTAGGCATCGGCCTCATGCTCGCGGCCCCAGCCCGTKATGGTGCTGTGCTCCGCCGCTGGAATCGAGAAGCCCGCCACGTCGCAGTCGTAATACCGGCGCGCCGCCACCAGCGCGGCCAGCGTGTCGGTGCCCATGAAGTTCACCAGGTGCGCCATGCCGCCGAGCGCGGCCGATTCCAGGCTCGACACGCCGCGTGCGCCGAAGTCGTGCAGCCGGAAGGCGATCTGGCCCTGCGGGTCGTCGCAGGTCGCTTCCAGGTAGCGCAGCAGCGTGGTGCGCGCGGCGGCCGACAGCGTGGCCACCGTGGTGGGATACCAGATGGCGCGCAGCAGCTCTGTCTCCAGAAAGCTCGTGACCCAGAAGAACTCGGGGTCGGTGTTCTCGATGGTCGCGAGCACGTTGTGCACCGGCAGCACGCTGCCCTCGGGCACGGCGCGGATGCGCACCGGCATCAGCCCGCCGTGCTTCTCGATCAGCCGCAGCCAGCCCTCGCGGTTGAAGGGCTCGCCGTGCACTGCCATGAGCGCGGCGGCTTCCTCGACGTCGTCGCGCGTCACCGGCGTCTGCAGGTATTCGCGCAGGTAGGCCTGCAGCCCGAAGAAGAGCGAGTGGCTGAAGATGCCGCCGCGAGACTCGATGTAGCTGTACACCGTCTGCGTGCCGGGTGGGTACTGCATCCAGTGCGAGACCTTGTACGAGTCGGTGCGCAGCAGCAGGTTGTTGCCCAGGGGCGAGGAGGCGAGATTGCGGTTCATGTGAAAGCTCCTTTCACTGTTGGCCCCGTCAACCGGGGCCGTTCTTGCTGACAAGGCCAGGCGTTCAGTTCTTGCCCAGGCCACCCAAAAAGTGATTCGCGATGAAGAAGTGGTCTTCGTAGATGCGCTCCTGCATGTCGAGGAACTCGGCAATCGGCACCCAGCGCACCTCGGCCGCGTCGTCGTCGGCGCGCACCTCCGACAGTCCCGTCCACTGGTTGTGCGCCAGCTCGAAGAAGAAGCCGTGCGTGATGGTGCGCCCGCGCTGCGAGCGGTCGGGCGCGTCGAACACATGGCTGGCCTTCATGCTGCCGTTGAGCACGGGCACGGGCACCTTGAGGCGGGTCTCTTCCTTCAGCTCGCGGATGGCGGCGTCCTGCAGCCGCTCGTGCTGGCCGACGAAGCCGCCGGGCAGCGCCCAGGTGCCCTTGCCGGGATGGAACTTGCGCTGCACCAGCAGGATGTGGCCGGCCTCGACGACTACGGCATCGACGGTGGTGTAGATCGGCGGAAACTCGCTGCCGGCATAGCGGTACTTGTCTCGGTAGTCGGCGAGGAAGGCGCGCTCCTCGCAGAGCTCGGCGTAGTCGGCCGTGCGTGTGAACTGGTCGAGAAAGGCCGCGGTGCCGTCGGGCAGGTCGGCGCGCGCGAGCTGGCCGCGGTTCTCGGGGTCGAAGTAGAGGCTGCGCACGTCGGTGGCGTTGAGGCTCTCCACGCTGTTCTGTCCGACGAACTCCCAGTGCGGGAAGAGCTTGAGGTAGTAGCTCGACGCGTCCTTCAGGTGTCCCACCAGCGCCACCTTGGCCTTGGCGGGCGTGTGACCGTCCTGCACGATGAGCCGCTCGACCGCCGACTGGATCGACGCGATCCATATCTGGTCGTTGTAGGGCGAATCGCCCACGCCGGCCACGCTCACGCGCATCTGCKCGGTGCCGCGCAGGCAGGCGCGCACCATGCGTTCGCGTTCGTCGAAGGTGAAGGGGTTCTTGACGCTGCGTGGCTGCCGGTCGGAGCCGACCACCACGATGACCCGCTCGGCGGCGCGAAGGCCTTCCTCGATGAGTCGTTGATGTCCGAAATGAACGGGCTGGAAGCGCCCGATGACGATGGCGTATTGGTACTTGCGTGTGCTCACTTGGGAATCCCCCAAAAAGAACGCGATCAACTCGCGTCCGGGTTCAGGATAGCATCGGTGCCGCATTCCGATCAAGCCCCGATGACAGAGCCCTCTTCTTCCTCCCCCACCGACGCCGTGCGCCTCAACAAGCGCATGGCCGAGCTCAAGCTGTGCTCGCGCCGCGAAGCCGACGAATGGATCGCCAACGGCTGGGTGAAGGTCAACGGCAAGCCGGCCGAGATGGGCGTGAAGGTCACGCCCTCGGACCGCATCGAGGTCGACAAGGCCGCCAAGGGCCAGCAGGCGAACCAGGTCACCATCCTCATCAACAAGCCCATCGGCTATGTGAGCGGGCAGGCCGAGGACGGGCACGATCCGGCGGTGAAGCTCTTCACGCCGCAGAACCGCTGGGCCGACGACAACGCGCGCTTCTTCTTCAGCCCCGGACAGCTGCGTGGCCTCGCGCCCTGCGGCCGGCTCGACATCGATTCCACCGGCCTGCTGGTGATGACGCAGGACGGCCGCATCGCGCGCCAGCTCATCGGCGAGGACTCGACGATGGAGAAGGAGTACCTGGTGCGCGTGGCCTACCACGGCCTGGGCCTGCCCGCGCCCACCGGCCAGCTGGTGCGGCTGGACGACGACGACCCCGTCACCACCAACGTGCAGGCGGTCTTCCCGAAGGCCATGCTCGCGAAGCTGCGCCACGGCCTGAGCCTCGACGGCCAGGCGCTGAAGCCGGCACGCGTCGACTGGCAGAACCCCGAGCAGCTGCGCTTCGTGCTCACCGAGGGCAAGAAGCGTCAGATCCGCCGCATGTGCGAGCTGGTCGGCCTCAAGGTGGTCGGCCTCAAGCGCGTGCGCATCGGCCGGGTGATGCTCGGCAACCTGCCCGTGGGCCAATGGCGATACCTCGCGCCGCACGAGAAGTTCTGAGCCTGCGCGCGCTGAACCGCGCCACGCTGGCGCGGCAGATGCTGCTGGAGCGGCGCAAGCTCGGTGCGACACAGGCCGTCGAGCGGCTGGCCGGGCTGCAGGCGCAGGCGCCCAATCCGCCTTACATCGGCCTCTGGAGCCGCATCGAAGGCTTTCGGCGCGAACAGCTCACCGAGGCCCTGCGCAAGCGCCGCATCGTTCGCATGTCGACCCTGCGCGCGACGCTGCACCTGATGACCGCGAAGGACGCGCTGGCATGGCGCCCGCTGCTGGAGCCCGTGCATCAGCGTGGCCTGCTGGGCAGCAGCCACAAGAAAGAGCTTGAAGGGCTCGATCGCGCGGCCGTGATCGCGGCGGGGCGCGCACTGCTCGGCGAGCAGCCTCGCACCAGTGCCGAGCTCGGGCAGGCCCTGGCCCTGCAGTGGAAGGGCCGCGAGGCCGCATCGCTGGCCGCGCTGATCCGGAACAACCTGCCGCTCGTGCACATGCAGCCGGCCGGCACCTGGAACTCGCGCCAGAACGCGGTGCTGCAGCCCCTGGGAGACTGGCTCGCAGAGGCTATGGAAGCCGCCCCTGCCACGCAGGACGACCTGCTGCTGCGCTACCTCGCCGCCTTCGGCCCCGCCACGCTGGCCGATGCCGGCGCATGGTCGGGCCTCGCGGGCTGGAAGGCCGTCGCCGAGCGCCTGCGGCCGCAATTGCGCGTGTTCGCGGGCGAAGACGGCCAGGAGCTCTTC
The DNA here is from genome assembly GCF_030462475.1 of Variovorax sp. CAN15. Lineage (GTDB taxonomy): Bacteria > Pseudomonadota > Gammaproteobacteria > Burkholderiales > Burkholderiaceae_C > Variovorax. The sequence continues at coordinate 102,264 of NZ_JASMRZ010000011.1, read as the reverse complement.
GACCTGCCGCGCGCGCCGCGCCCCGACCCCGGCACGCCCGCGCCGCCGCGCCTGGTGGCCGAGTGGGACAACCTGCTGCTCTCCCACGCCGACCGCAGCCGCGTGCTCAGCGAGGCGCACCGCGCCCGCGTGTTCACCGTCAACGGCATCGTGCGCGGCACGGTGCTGCTCGACGGCTTCGTGGCGGGCACCTGGAAGATCGAGCGAGAGAAGCTGAAGAACATCGCCACCGTGCTGCTGGAGCCCTTCGGCCGCTGGTCGAAGGCGGATCGCGCCGGCGTGGAGAAGGAAGCCCTCGACCTGCTGGCCTTCGCCTCGGATGGCGAGGGCGAGCGCCACGCGGTGCGCGTGGCCTGACCCGGCCTGAGCCATTGGGCCATTGACCCCGCGGCGCCCCCGTCGCCTAAGCGTGCCCTAAGTATTCGCACCTACTCTGCGCCCCGGCGCAGGCTCTTCCGATCATCCCGGTCGCGTGCTACCTTGCGGCCGAAGGAGTCGCGGCGATGCGCGTTCTGTTGGTGGAAGACGATGAAATGATCGGGCGCAGCCTGAAGCAGGCGCTCGAGGGCGCGGGCTGGTCCGCGGACTGGGTGCGCGACGGCGAGCTGGCGCAGAGCGCGCTCGGCGACGGCGGCTATACCTGCGTGCTGCTCGACCTGGGCCTGCCGAAGCAGGACGGCACCGAGGTACTGCGCCGCGCCCGCGAACGCGGCGACGCCACGCCGGTGCTGGTGCTCACCGCGCGCGACGGCCTCGACGACCGCATCCACAGCCTCGACCTCGGCGCCGACGACTACCTGCTCAAGCCCTTCGAGTTCCGCGAGCTGCTCGCGCGCATGCGCGCCGTGGTGCGCCGTCGCGATGGCGCGGCCCACTCGCTGGTGGGCAGCGGGGCGCTGCAGCTGGACCTCACCACGCGCGAAGTCGTGGTCAACGGCGCGCGAGATGCGCTCACCGCGCGCGAGTTCGCGCTGCTGCATGCGCTGCTGGAGCGCCCGGGCGCCATTCTTTCGCGCGAGCAGCTCGAGAACCGCATCTACGGCTGGGGCGAAGAGGTCACCAGCAACGCGATCGATGTGCTGATCCACGGCATGCGGCGCAAGCTCGGCGCCGATGCGATCCGCAACGTGCGCGGACTGGGCTGGCGCGTGGCCGCATGATGATGCTCGCCCCCAGGCTTCGCGCACTTCGTGCCGCGTCGCCAACCCCCTGCCGGGGGCAACACCGGTGGCCCTGCAAAGCCGGTTCCACGGAGTTCCGCGAACAGGCGGACGGGTTGCCCTCTCGATGAGCGGAGTTTCGCGCGGCAAGGGCCGCTGGTGGCGGCCGCGATCGCTGCGCACGCAGTTGCTGCTGTGGCTCGTCACGCTGCACCTGGGCGCGGCCGTGCTCACGGCGTGGTTCTCTTTCGTGGCCTACGGCAACCTCGTGCACAACGCGCTGGACGACCAGATGCGGCTGGTGGCCGAGTCGTACGCGGGCAGCGATCCGCAGAAGCTGCCGCGCCCCATGGACGGCGAGGCCGCCTTCTCGCGCGGCGCCTTCATCGTGCAGATCTGGAGCCCCGATGGGGGCACGCTGCGCGCCACCTCGTGGCCGGTGCTTACGGTGCCCCTGCAGCCGCAGCCAGGCTTCAGCGACGTGAACACCGGCACGCACGCGGGCTCCGCATGGCGAGTGTTCACCGCCGAGCCCGGCTCGCGCGCCGACCAGCCGCGCGTGCAGGTGCTGCAGAACGAGGACTATCGCCGCCGCCGCGCATTGCGCCGCGCGCTGCTCGAAGGCCTGCCGATCACGCTGCTGCTGCCGCTGGCGCTGCTGATCCTGTGGATCATCGTGTCGGCCGCCTCGCGCTCGCTGCGCGCGGTGGCGCGCGACGTCGCCTCGCAGGACGAGCGCAGCCCCACCGAGCTGTCGCTCGCGCGCGTGCCCGACGAGATCGCACCGCTGGTGAGCGCCTTCAACAACCTGCTGTCGCGCGTGCGCAGCGCCTTCGCCACTCAGCGGCGCTTCGTGCAGGACGCGGCCCACGAGCTGCGCACGCCGATGGCCGCCATCGGCCTGCAGATCGAGAACCTGCGCGCGCACGTGCCGGCCGGCGAGGCCACCGAGCGCTTCAACCAGCTGGAGGCGGGCGTGACGCGCGCGCAGCACCTCATCGAACAGCTGCTGCATCTCTCGCGGCAGGACGCGCCGCGCGTGGGCGGTGCCAGCGAGCGCGTCGACATCGAAGTGCTGCTGCGCGACAGCGTGAGCCAGCTCATGGTGCTGGCCGATTCGCGGCGCGTGGACATCGGATTCGAGGGCAGCATCGCCGCCGTGGTGGTGGCGCCGGCCGCCGAGCTGCGCAGCGTGTTCGACAACCTGATCGACAACGCGCTGCGCTATGCGCCCGAAGGCGGCGTGGTCGACGTGAAGCTGCACAAGGTGGAAGGCCATGCGGTGGTCGACGTGCTCGACAACGGCCCCGGCATTCCGAAGGACGCCATGGGCCGCGTGTTCGATCGCTTCTTCCGTGTGCCGGGCGCTGCCGCGGGTGGCAGCGGGCTGGGGCTGGCGATTGCCCGCACGGCGGCGGAGCGCCACGGACTGAGCATCGAACTGCGCAATCGCGCCGACGGGCCGGGGCTGATGGCGCGCGTGCATCTGCCCGCGCCCTGCGCCTAGCAAGCCTCACCGAGGCCCACAGCCTCAGGAGAAAGAGCGGCGCTCACGCGCGCCTAACTCTTCACTCACAGCCAACTCAGCCGGCGTGCCTAGAGTGCATTCAGGTTCTGCCACGCGCAGCTCGTGCGATGGCTCGTGACCGGAGACAGCCTGCTGCAATCAACCAGGAGAACACACCATGCGCACTTCCTTCAAGCTTCTCGCGGTCGGTTCCTTCGCTGCATTCGCAGCGATGGGCGCCGTCACCGCATCGGCCGAAACCACCGATGGTTCGGACTTCCATCCGCTGCAGATGAATTCGCCGGAGAGCCCCGAGGTCCAGGCCGGCGCGATGGCCGCCGCGCGTCCGAGCGGCACCGAGCCCGTGGGCCAGTCGACCAGCGCTCCCGCGATGAGTTCGACGATGCCGGTGGCCGACATCCAGGCCGGCGCCTATGCGGCGTCGCACCCGAGCGGCACCGAGCCGATCGGGCAATCGACTTCACTGCCGATGGTGAAGTCGGGCAGCGGCAGCTGAGTCGAACAGACTTCTTCGCTGCCGCCGGTGAAGACGGCGATCAGTCGTCGTTGCCGTTGCTGAGCAGTGCGCGGTAGATCACCGCGCCGATGATGGCGCCCGCGATGGGCGCCGCCCAGAAGAGCCACAGCTCCGACACCGCATAGGACGGCCCGAAGAGGGCCGGGCCCGTGCTGCGCGCCGGGTTGACCGAGGTGTTGGTCACGGGAATCGAGATCAGGTGAATGAGCGTGAGGCACAGGCCGATGGCCAGCCCCGCGAAGCCGCCGGCCGCGCGCCTGGCGGTCGCGCCGAGGATCACGATCAGGAACACGGCGGTCATCACCACTTCGCACAGCAAGGCAGCTGTCATGCCGTACTTGCCGGGCGAGTGCTCGCCATAGCCGTTGGTGGCGAAGCCGCCGATGTCCGCGCCCGGCTTGCCGGTGGCGATGAGATAGAGAATGCCCGCCGCGGCGATGGCGCCGAGCACCTGCGCCACGATGTAGCCAGCGAGCTGCGAGGCCTTGAAGCGGCCCGCGGCCGCGAGGCCGATGGACACCGCCGGATTGAAGTGTCCGCCCGAGATCGGGCCCAGTGCGTAGGCCCCCGTCACCACCGTGAGACCGAAGGCCAGCGCGACGCCGAGCAGGCCGATGCCGACATTTGGAAAAGCGGCTGCCAGAACTGCGCTTCCGCAGCCTCCGAGCGTGAGCCAGAAAGTACCAATGAACTCGGCAGACCACTTTTTATAGGTACTGTGTTCCATGACGCTCCATCCTGAAGTTGAGAAAGCGCGCGGGCCGCGAGGCGATGCGCGGGCGGATTCTAGGAACGCGAAGAGGGAGCGTCGAGCAAGTCGTTGGCACTAACGGAACCTGTTCACGGATGGCGCGGCTTTTGTGCACTGCCGCAACTGCGTTGCATCTGCCGCACCAGTTCGTTTCGTGATCTTTTACACCGTCACGACGATCTTTCCGAACGCGCCGCGCTCCAGGTGGTCGAGCGCATCGGGCAATGCGTCGAAGCCGTAGCTTGCCGCGATCACCGGCTTGAGCGCGTTCGCATCGACGGCGCGCACGAGATCTTCGAGCGCGCGGCGATGGCCCACGCCGATGCCCTGCACCGTCACGCGGCCCAGCACCATCGCGTAGAACGACGCGCTCAGCGTCTCKCCGCCGAGCATGCCGATGATCGACACGCGCCCGCCCTGCTTGACGGCCTGCAGCGAGCGGTCGAGATTCGGTCCGCTCGCGAGTTCGAGCACGTGGTCGGCACCGCGTCCTTGCGTGAGGCGCCGCACTTCGGCGGGCCAGTCGCCGTCGCGCGAGAGCGCGTGCGAGGCCCCGAGCGCGAGGGCCTGCGCACGCTTGGCATCGTCGCCGCCCGTCACCACGATGGCCCGCGCGCCATGCAGCCGTGCGATCTGCAGGCCGAAGAGCGCGACGCCGCCGGTGCCGTGGATCAGCACCGTCTCGCCAGCGCGCAGCGCGCCGGTCTCGACCAGCGCGAACCACGCAGTGAGGCCCGCGCAGGGCAGCGTGCTGGCTTCGGCCAGGCTCAGCGTCCCGGGCGCCGCCGTCGCCCAGGCCGCATCGAGCAGCACGTGCGAGGCCAGCATGCCGGGGCCGGGCCCGCCGAGCAGCGTGGTGTCGGCATGCCAGTGGCTGTCGATCCAGCCGCCCCAGAAGGTGTTGACGACGCGGTCGCCGACCGCGAAACGCGTCACGCCGGGGCCCACGGCCTCCACGGTGCCGGCCATGTCGGAGCCGGGCACGAAGGGCATGCCGATCGCCATGCCCATGCCGTCGCGGATCATCAGCAGGTCGCGGTAGTTGAGCGACACGGCGCCCACCTTCACGAGGATCTGGTTTGCACCCGGCTCGGGCACCGGGGCCTCGGCCTGCTCGAGATGGGCGCGGCCGAATTCGGGAAGCTGCCAGCGGCGCAGCGTTCGGGGTTCTTGCATGAATGGGCTCCAGGGGAAGAAAGACAGGAAGCCTTCATGCTATTGACGATCAAAGTTATCCGGTGGTGGATAATTTTCCGATCAATGGCGCCTGAAAGTATCCGATAAGCCAGCGTCTGCAAGGCATAGAAGAATTCGTCGCGGCGGTGGAGGCGGGCAGCTTCGCCCTGGCCGCACAGCGCCTGCACGTCACGCGCTCGGCCGTCGCCAAGAGCATCGCGCGGCTCGAATCGCGGCTGGACACGCGGCTCTTCCTGCGCACCACGCGCAGCCAGAGCCTCACGCAGGAAGGCCACGGCTACTACGAGCGCTGCCGCCGCGCGCTGGCTGAACTCGAAGCGGCCGAGGCCATCGCCGACGTGGCGCGCAGCACAGCCTCGGGGCTCGTGCGCCTGAGCATGCCGGCGATGCTGGGCCGGCTGAAGGTCGGGCCCCTGCTGCTGGCGCTGGCGCGCAACCATCCGCAGCTGTCGCTGGAGCTCTCGTTCAACGACCGGCGCGTCGATCTCGTCGAGGAGGGGCTCGATCTCGCCATCCGCAGCGGCGAGCTCGCCGACAGCACGGAGCTGGTCGCACGGCCGGTCGGCGTGCAATGGATGGTGCTGTGCGCCTCGCCCGCCTACCTTACCGCGCACGGGCATCCCGCCGGCATCGACGAACTGAACGGGCACGGGGCCGTGCTCTACGCGCGCGACGGGCAGGTCTCGTCCTGGCGCTTCCACGATGTCGAGGGCCGCCTCGTCGAGGTGACGCCGCCCTCGCGGCTGCGCTGCGACAGCGCCGAGGTGCTGCTGGAGGCGGCCGTCGGCGGCATGGGCCTCGCGCGGTTGCCGGCCTGGCTGGCGGCCGATGCGCTCGCGGCCGGCACGCTGGTGCGCGTGTTCGACGAGCCCCGGCCCTTCGGCTTCGAGCTGAACCTGATACGTTCGCGCAGCCGCTACCTGCCGCTGAAGACGCGCGTGGTGACCGACTGGCTGGCCGAGCACCTGCCGCCGTTGCTGGCTGCACGCTGAGCGGCTGTCGAGCGCTATCCTGCGCCTTCCAACAACGACAACGAGGAGATTCGCGCATGCGCCCATCCGCCATCCGTCACATCGCCGCCGCAGCAGGCATTGCCGCGGCCGCCCTTGTGGGTGCGCCGAACGCCGCGGCCCAGGGCACCGTCAACGCACTGTGCAGCACCGACGCCGGCTGGTGCGAGGCCGCTGCCACGGCCTTCACGCGCGAGACCGGCATCAAGGTGCAGCAGGCCCACAAGGGCACCGGCGAGATCGGCGCCCAGCTGCGCGCCGAGGCCGCCAATCCCAAGACCGACATCTGGTGGGGCGGCACCGGCGACCCGTTCCTGCAGGCGGCCGAGCAGGGCCTGCTGGAGCCCTACCGCCCGGCCTACATCAACGACCTGCACGACTGGGCGGTGCGGCAGTACGCGTTGTCGCAGAACATGGTGGGCGGCTTCTACACCAGCGCCATCGGCTTCGGCTTCAACACCGACGTGCTCAGGAAGAAGAAGCTGCCCGAGCCGAAATGCTGGGCCGACCTGATCAAGCCCGAATACAAGGGCGAGATCGAGATCTCGCATCCCGCCACCAGCGGCACGGCCTACACCATCATCGCGGGCCTGGTGCAGCAGATGGGCGAGGAAGAAGCCTTCGACTACCTGAAGAAGCTGCACAGGAACGTGACCAGCTACACCCGTAGCGGCCAGGCGCAGGCGCCCAACGTGGCCAAGGGAGAGGTGGCCATCGGCGTGAGCTTCATCTTCGGCTTCGAGCGCTGGCGCTACGACAAATTTCCGGTGAAGACCGCCGCGCCCTGCGAGGGCACGGGCTACGAGATCGGCGGCATCGCCCTCGTGAAGGGCGCGCGCAACAAGGAGAACGCCAGGCGCTACTACGACTGGCTGATGAGCCCCGCGGGGCAGGCCATCGGCGGCAAGTCGGGCAGCCTGCAGTCGCCGGCCAACAAGACCTTCAAGCCCGACCCGCGCATCCCGTCGATGGCCGATGTGAAGCTCATCAGGTACGACTTCGAGAAGTACGGCAAGGCGGCCGAGCGCAAGCGTCTCATCGACCGCTGGACGCGCGAGGTCGAGTCCTTGCCGAGGTAGGCGGCTCCCGGCCCTTTTTCTTGTTCATGCAAAGCTCCTGAATCCACCCCGGAGCCTTGGCGAGCGATCCTGGCGCCAGCTGACCTGGCTGCGCGGCGGCCCAGTCAGGGCGAACTGGCGGTGAAGGTGACCTGCCCGGTGTAGGTGCCGGCGGTGCGGCTGGCGAGGTTCGCGTAGGAAAAGGTCCAGGTCGCGGCGCGCTGGGTGACGAGGTTGGTGAAGGCGGTGCCCACGACGTTCACTGCGGTGCCCGTCCCGGTGTTCGGAATCTGCGGCGCGGGCAGGTTGGCATCGCTGCTGGCGATGGTGATCTCCGACAGCGGGATCGTGTTGGCGCCGTTCGCCAGCGGCGTCGTCGCGCTGGCCCGCAGCGTGATCTGCCCCGCGTTGCTGCGCACCTCCACCGGCAGCGCGTTGCCCGAGGGCGTGACGCTGAAGCCGGGCGCCGCGCCGCTCCAGTTCACCGGTGTGTTGTTGCCAGCGACCGGCGTGGTGGGCACGGCCGGAATCGACGGCGTGAGCACGAAGCTCACCGTGCTGATGGTGCCGCCCGGCGTGGGCCAGGCGCCGTCGCCGATGCGGAAGAAGATGAACTTGTCGATGGCGATGGTGAAGTCCAGGTTCACGCCGGTGCTCAGCGGCACGGTCGCGCTGGGGCCGGCGGTGCTGGAGGCGGCCTGCGCCCCTGTCATGCCCAGCACGACGGCGAGCGTGCCGGCGCCATGCATCGCGCGGATGTTCATTTCAGTTCCACGTCCACCTTGAAGCTGCCCTTGTCCCAGTCCAGCCGGCCGCTGGCCTTCACCGGGTAGACGGGCTGCGGCGGCGGCTGTCCGCCCTCGCCCTTGGGCACCAGCGCCAGCGTGCGTGTCTGGCCCGGCAGGATCGGCGTGCCCTCGGGCACCAGCTCGAACGCGAGGCCCTTGCTGTCGGTGGCGTCCAGGCTGCCTTCGAGCCGGCCGTGCGCGTCGCCGGTGTTGGCCACCGTCACCACCGCGCGGCGCGCGCCGCCGGCTTCTCCGCTGGCGATCTGCCTGATCTCCAGCCTGGGCTCCGCGCCGTCGAGCATGACGTACACCGCCACCGCGATGCGGCCCGTCACCGGCAGGCTCAGGCTGGCGCCGCCGCTGCGGATGACGGTCTGCTGCGCCGGCTCCGAGCCCTCGATGGCGATCATGAAGCGGCACTCGCCGCGCGGCGCGTCGGCCGGCGGTTCGACCTGGAAGCGGAACGATCGCTTGCCGCGCGCGGGCACCGTCACGCTGCGCCGCTCCAGCACCACCCACGGCCTGCAGCTGCCGGGCAGCAGTTCGTCGTGATAGCCGATGTTGCCCTCGGCCGAGTAGCTCCAGTCGATGGTGCGCATCGTCACCTCGGAGGCGGTCGAGGCCAGGTTGTGGATGTCGAGCGACTGCCCGAGGCGCGCGCCGGCCTTGCCCGTCAGCTCGAAGCGCGAGGGGGTGACGGCGAGCTCGAAGGGCGCGGCCGCGACCGTACCGGCCGCCGCCAGCGGCAGCAAGGAGGACAGGAGAAGGGCGGAAGCTTTCATGGCAGGGTTTCGATCTCGAAGAACGACTCGAAGCTCAGCGCCGAGCCCGATGGCATGCGCAGCTCGCGCGGATCGACGCGCAGCGTCAGCTCGAAGGTTTCGTTCATCCATGGCGACTGGATCACGCCGTTCCACACCTGCACCCGGTCGCCGGGGCGGCCGCTGCCGCTCGCGAAGACGCCGTTGCCGCGCCACTGCACCTGCATGCCGGCGGGAGAGCGCAGGCCCGCGACCATCGCCGGGATCACGTAGAAGATGCGCGCGCGCCGGCCCACGTGGGACGCGGTGGCCAGCCGGTATTCGACGCGCCCGAGGGGCAGCACCAGCATGTTGCCGTCCATGCCCTGGGCATTGCCGAAGTCGCTGCGCACCTGCGCGCGCGGCGAGGCGGAGTCGTCGAGCCGGGCGATCGTCGCCCGCGCGGGATGGAGCGCGGCGGTGCACAGGAGCAGCACCGCCAGCGGCGCCGCGGCCGTGCGTCGGCGAAAGAGGCAAGGAAGGCGAGGAAAGCAAGCGGCGTTCATTCCATCGACGCCGTGAAGCGCACGGTGCCCTTGTAATTGCCGCCCGGGTAGATCACGTTGTTGTCGTAGGAGAACTGCAGCTGCGTGGCCGTGATGTTGTTCGACAGGTAGGTCCAGGTGCCGATGCCCAGCAGGCACAGCAGTCCCGTGCAGAAGGTCGCGTTCGCGTTGTAGCTCGCGATCGACTGGGTGGCGGTGCCGTCGAAGCGGCCGCTCTGGATGTCGCCCGAGGCGGCGCTGCTGTTGTTGGTGGCCACCCAGCTGACCTTGCTGAAGGGAATGACCGTGGTGCCGCAGCCGCCCGACTGGCAGCTCAGGCCGGTGGAGGAGTCGACGCGCAGCGTCACCGGCCGTGCCACCGTGGTGTTGGCCACGGGACGCACCGGCATCACCCAGACGCTGATGGCCGGCGTGCCGGTCACGGCCGTGGGCGTCAGCCCGGCATTGGCGCCGGTCACGCTGAAGGCCACCGTGTCGACGGTCGCGCCGGCCGATCCCACGCGAAGCGTGAGGCCGTAGGTGCTGCCGGTGTCGGTCACGGTGGTGATGACGGCGCGCGCGGGCATGGCGGCGAGCACGGCCGCCGCAGCGAGCGCCATCGCCGTCACCACCGCCTGCGCCGGCATCAGATGCCCTGTGCGGTGTACGTGATGGTGTTCGTGTAGGTGCCCGCGACCCAGCCGGCGGGCGTGCCGCCGAGCGTGTAGGCCCAGGTGCCCGTGGCCACCGCGTTCGAGGGGAACGAGGTCGAGGCGCAGGCGCCGAGGTTGGCGCCCGGGTGCGGCAGCGTGCCGGTGGTCGCGACGGTGAAGTCCGCGTTCGCCGGGCCGCCGGTGGCGGGCGCCCAGGTGCCCATGGCGCAGTTGATGGTGCCGGCGCCGGCGTTGGTCCAGGCGTACACGTTGAGCGTGTTCGTGGTCGAAGCGGGCGTGACGGTGGGGGCCGCGCCGTTCCAGTCCACGTTGGTGTTGTTGCCGGTGACCGGCGTGGTGGGCACGGCCGGAATGCTGAGGGCGGAGGTCCAGGTCACTGTGTCGACCGTGGTGTCGGTCGAGCCCACGCGCAGCAGGATCAGCTTGGGCACCGTCACGCTCAGGTTCACCTTGGCCTGCGCGGTGATCGTGCCCGTGCCGGAGCCGTACTGGCTCTCGGCCACGGCATTGCCGCCGGCCAGCGCGAGGCCCGCGAGGCAGAGGACCGGCAGTTTGCGGGAGATGGGGGCTCTGGTCATGAAGTCTCCTTGGGTTGAATGCACTGGGGTGGGGAAAGGGGCTGCTGGCAGGCCGGCGCGGTTCATTCGCCCACCTTGACGACGGGGATCGCCACGCTGGCATGGCCGCGCAGCGGAACGTTGACGCTCACCCCGTTCTCGCCGGCCGCGCCCCATGGAAGCGGCACGCTCTCGAGCCTGAGCGTCAGTTGATGGCGGCCGGTGGTCACCAGCGGAAATTCGAAGCGGCCGTCGCGGTCGGTGACAGCGCGGTAGCGGCCGTCTAGCAGCACCTCGACGCCCGAGACGCCGCCTTCGCCAGCCTGCTCCTCGCCGTCGCGGTTGGCGTCGTAGAACACCCGGCCCGACGCGCTGCCCCCGCCCGGCCCTTCGGCGCGCATGCCGGCCGCCCGGTAGCCGGTGCCGGCGCTGCCCTCCCAGCGCAGGTAGACATAAGCGGTCTTCTCGTTGCTGCGATAGAGATTGGGAGCCGACCACGAAGTCGGCAGCAGCGATGCCCGCGCCTGGTTGAAGTTGGCGACGAAGCCCAGCCGCCAGCCCGAGCCCAGGTCCTTCTCGGCCGTGAGCGAGCCCGACAGGCCGCGGCTGGTGTAGAGGCCGCCGCTTTGCGAGGTGTAGCGCAGGTTGCCGCCCACGTTGAAGCCGCCGTCGATCCAGTAGCGGAACTGCAGGCCCGCCGTCGGGTAGCTGCGCCCGGTGCCGCCGCTGCGGTCGCGCGCATGGCCGATGGTGGTGGTGAGCTCGGGGCGCATGGTCTCGTAGCGCCCGCCGATCCAGTCCTGCTCCCACTGCACTTCCTGGCCGGTGGCGGCGGAGTCGCCCAGCACGATCAGCTCGTTGCGGCGCACCGTCAGCGTGAAGCGGCTGCGCGGCCAGTCGAAGAAACGGGTCTGGTAGAAGGCGCTGCCGTAGAGGCTGCGGCCGTCGCCGCCACCGATCGCGGTGCCCGGGAGCAGGCTGCCGTCCGGATAGCCCTCGTAGCGCGTGCGGTAGGCGCTCACGCTGCCGCCGACGGAGTTGTAGCGGTCGAAGAGGTACTGGAAGTTGCCGTTCGCGCCCACGCGCCGGTAGCCCGAGAGGCGAAAGCTCGCGTCGGCCGCCGCGCGCTCGTAGTCCAGGCCGGCGCCCCAGCTCATGCGGCTGGTGTTGCGGTCCACCCGCCAGTAGGCGCCGCGCGTGCCGGTGGCCAGCGCGTAGTCGCCGAAATAGAGGTTGGGCCGCGCGGTGTAGGCGCCGAACTCGTGGCGGTACAGGCCGGTGCGCGCGCTCGCCTCGACGAAGAGGCCGTGCGAATCGCCGGTGGGCACGCCCGGCGTGGGCGAACTCACGCGGCTGCCCACCAGCGTGGCGCGCGCCTTGAAGTCGCCGTCGCGCAGCACGTCGCGGCCGTAGCCCAGCGAGGTGGCCCAGCTCGTGACGTCCTTGCGGCCGAAGCCCTGGGCCGTCAGCGGGTCGTAGTAGTAGGCGGCGACGTTGCGCGCCTGGTCGAGCTGGAACGCGGTGAACCACTTCTCGTCCAGCCGCAGCGTGGCGCCGAGCCAGCCCAGCGTGCCCTGGCTCTTCTCGAAGCCGGGGTACGGCCCGCCCGTGAGGTTGCCGCGCTGGCCGAAGCCGGCGCGCAGGTCGAACTCGCTGCTGAAGACCCGCGTGGAGGCGCCGCGCACCGTGGTCGAGCCCAGCGAGAGCCTGTAGTTGCGCGAGAGGCCGTCGGTGAGCTCGCTGTAGGTGTCGCCCACGGTGGTGTCGGCGAAGGTCTGCGTGGTCAGCGGAAAGCCGAGGTTGCGCAGCGTGAAGCGGCCGCTGGTGTTCTCGCGCGCATAGCCCAGCGAGCCGATGCCGAAGCTGCCCGTGGTGTTGTCGCCACCCAGGTGGCGGCCATCGGCCTGCAGCACGAACTCGCCGTAGTTGAGCGTCTCGCGGCGGTACTCGAAGCGCTGGCCCAGCTCGGTGGCGCGCTGGCGGCCGTAGCCTGTGGTGGTGGCCTCGCCGAAGCCGATGCGGCTTTCCACCAGCCAGGCGCGGTAGCCCTCGGGCTGCGCGGCCTCGGGCGAGTCGTCGGCCGAAGCCTTGTCCGACGGGGCTGTGTCGGGAGTCATGAAGCGGTCTTCGTAGGCCTTGGGCGCGGATTCGATGAGCGCCTTCAGCCGCGCCTGCTCCGCCTGGGCACGGTCGAGGGATTCGATGCGCGCGTCAGCCACGACATGGGCGGCCGGGGCCGTCGCCTGCTGGGGTTTCTGCTGGGGCTCCGCCTGTGCCTGCGCACAGGACAGCCACGCGAGGGCGGTCGTGCACTCGATCCATACAAGGGCGGCTACCGGGCGCCTCGCGGCTCCGGGCGGGCCGGAAACGGCCCCTGGCGACGTGCAAGTCATCAGAAGTCATCCCTTGTCTCGCTCCCCGGGGCTGCACCCCTGTTCGTGTCACTTCCTGGCAGTCGTCAGGATATTTCAGAACTGTTAACAAGAGTCAATTTTTCGGGGGGCGGAGGGTTTTCCCCAGAGGAGACACGGGCATCGGGCCTTCGGAAAGCCAAAAAATGGAACGTTGGATTTCATTTGCTCTTGATGAGAACAAAAGACGGCCCAATTGAAGACGTTGGCGTGGCGGCGCTCTGCGGCGCCGCGCCCGACTTAGAATTTTTCCGGTTTCGACATTTCAATTTCCATGGCTGATTCCTCCAACACCAAACTTCCGTTCCAGGCCGAAGTCGCACAACTGCTGCATCTGGTCACCCATGCGCTCTACTCGAACAAGGAAATCTTCCTGCGCGAGCTGATCTCGAACGCATCGGACGCCTGCGACAAGCTGCGCTTCGAGGCGCTCGACCATCCCGAGCTGTACGAAGACCAGCCCACGCTCGACGTGCGCCTGAGCTTCGACAAGGCCGCGCGCACCATCACCATCACCGACAAGGGCATCGGCCTGTCGCGCCAGGAGGCGATCGACAACCTCGGCACCATCGCCAAGAGCGGCACCAAGGACTTCATGAGCAAGCTCAGCGGCGACCAGAAGGCCGACGCTCAGCTCATCGGCCAGTTCGGCGTGGGCTTCTACTCGGGCTTCATCGTGGCCGACAGGATCACCGTCGAATCGCGCCGCGCGGGCCTGCCGGCCGACCAGGGCGTGCGCTGGGTGAGCGGCGGCGCCGGCGACTTCGAGGTGGCCGACATCACGCGTGCCGAGCGCGGGACCAGCATCACGCTGCATCTGCGCAGTGACGAAAAGGACAGTGCCGACGAGTTCCTCAACGCCTGGAAGCTCAAGCAGATCGTCGGCAAGTACTCCGACCACATCTCCCTGCCCATCCTCATGGAGAAGGAAGAGTGGAAGGACGGCGAGAACGACCAGCCCGGCGACATGGTGAAGACCGGCGAGTGGGAAACTGTCAACAAGGCCAACGCCCTGTGGAGCCGCCCCAAGAAGGACATCACCACCGAGCAGTACGAAGAGTTCTACAAGAGCATCAGCCACGACTACGAGGCGCCGCTCGCCTGGAGCCACAACCGCGTGGAAGGCAGCACCGAGTACACGCAGCTGCTCTACATCCCGGCCAAGGCGCCCTTCGACCTGTGGAACCGCGACAAGAGCGCGGGCGTGAAGCTGTACGTCAAGCGCGTCTTCATCATGGACGACGCCGAGGCGCTGATGCCCAGCTACCTGCGCTTCGTGAAGGGCGTGATCGACTCGGCCGACCTGCCGCTGAACGTGAGCCGCGAGCTGCTGCAGGAAAGCCGCGACGTGAAGGCCATCCGCGAAGGCAGCACCAAGCGCGTGCTCGGCATGCTCGAAGACCTGGCGAAGAAGCAGAAGACCGCGCCGGAAAGTGGTGAGGGCAGGATCGACGTGGGCTCGGGCGAATCGGTGCCGGCTCCCGAGCCGACCGAGGGTGTGACCGACGTGGTCGACAAGAACGCGCCCACCGCCGCCGAAACCGCCGCTGCTGCCGCCGACGAATCGGGCAAGTACGCCAGGTTCTACGCCGAGTTCGGTTCGGTGCTCAAGGAAGGCCTGGGCGAGGACTTCGGCAACCGCGATCGCATCGCCAAGCTGCTGCGCTACGCCTCCACCACCACCGACACGGTGAGCGTGAGCTTCGCGGACTACAAGGCCCGCATGAAGGAAGGCCAGGACGCCATCTACTACATCACCGCCGACACGCTCGCCGCCGCCAGGAACAGCCCGCAGCTCGAAGTCTTCAAGAAGAAGGGCATCGAGGTGCTGCTGATGACCGACCGCGTCGACGAGTGGGCGCTGAACTACCTCAACGAGTTCGACGGCACGCCGCTGCAGAGTGTGGCCAAGGGCGCGGTCGACCTCGGCAAGCTGCAGGACGAGGCCGAGAAGAAGGCCGCCGAGGAAGCCGCCGAGTCGTTCAAGCCGCTGCTGGAGAAGCTCAAGGAAGCGCTCAAGGACAAGGCCGAAGACGTGCGCGTGACCACCCGCCTGGTCGATTCGCCCGCCTGCCTCGTGGTGCAGGACGGCGGCATGAGCACGCAGCTCGCGCGCATGCTCAAGCAGGCCGGCCAGCCCGCGCCCGAGCTGAAGCCGGTGCTCGAGGTCAACGCCGAGCATCCGCTGGTGAAGAAGCTCGAAGGCTCGGCGCACTTCGACGATCTGGCCAACATCCTCTTCGACCAGGCGCTGCTGGCCGAAGGCGGCCTGCCGGCGGACCCTGCGGCCTACGTGAGGCGCGTCAACGCGCTGCTGGTGTGAACGGTCGGCCGCGCGTCATCCGTGCAGCAGCCGTCGTTCCGGCGGCGGCGCTGTTGCTCCTGACGGGCGGCTGTTCCCACTATCACGTCGGCATTCCGCTGGTGCCCGGGCTCTCGCTGGGGCTCGGCGCCACGAAGGACGGCAATTTCTCCGTCGGACTGAACACCGGCTTCGGCCCGCTCGGCGCGGGCGTGGCGGTGAACAACGGCGGGCAGGTGTCGGGCTCGGCCGGCGTGGGCGTCGGCGTGGGGCCGGTGCGCACCGGGGTGAGCAAGAGCGCCATGCTCTACGACCCGAAGGGGCAGCCGGTGGCTCCCGTGGCGCCGGCCACGGCGGCCGGAGCGCCACCAGCGGCTGGCGCGGTGGCCTCTGCCGCCCCCGTGGCTTTGCCGGCTGCCGCAGCCGCGCCTGCCCCGGTCCAGTATTACTCGACACCCGCGGCGCCATTCACGCCCGTGGGCCCGGTCATTCCGACAGTCCCCGTGGCCGCCGCGCCGGTCCGGAGGGCTCCGCTGGTCAAGATCACGCGTCCGCCGCCGGAGCCCGCGGCCCCCGTGGCGCCTGTTGCTGCCGCGGCGCCCGCCGTGAACGTCACCTACCGCACACCGGCCGTGGCCGCCGCCGCGGCATCGGCCCGCGAGGCCGGCACGCCGGGCAATCCGGTCGCGCCCTGATCCCGCTGACTCCCTCCTGATCCCGCTCGGCCCTTGTGGCCTCGCGCGTCCCGTATCGCGCGGCGCACGGCGATGCCACTACCATGGCGCAGAACCCGTCCGCCCCATGACACGCCGCCGACCGTTTCTGCAGCAATTGCTGGCCATGACCGCACTCGCGGCCACGGCATGGCCGCCGCGCGCGGCGAAGGCGCAGTTCGCCTATCCCTCCAAGCCCATCCGCTGGATCGTGCCCTACCAGGCCGGCGTGGGCACGGACATCGTCGCGCGCACCATCGGCGCCCAGCTGGCCATCGACTCGGGCCAGCAGGTGATCATCGAGAACCGCGCGGGCGGCAACACCGCGCTGGGTGCCATCGAGGCGGCGCGCGCACCGGCCGACGGCTACACGCTGCTGTCGGCCGACAGCGGCACGCTGGTGTTCAACCCGGCGCTGTACCGCAACCTCAGCTACAACCCCTCGCGCGACTTCGCGCCCGTCACCCTGCTCGGGCGGCTGCCGATGGTGCTGCTGGTCGGCCCGGCCAGCGGCGTGAAGGACGCGCGGGCCTTCATCGACGACGCGCGCGCCTTTCCCGGCAAGGTCAGCTTCGCCTCGGCCGGCACCGGCAGCCCGCAGCACCTGGCGATGGAACTGCTCGAGCGCGAGGCCGGGCTGGAGATGGTGCACGTGCCCTACCGCAGCGCCGCGGCCGCGGTGGCCGACGTGGCCGGCGGCCAGCTGCCGGTGATGATGTGCGACCTGGCCGCCTCGCGCCGCTTCATCCCGGGCGGCAGGCTGCGCCCGCTGGCGGTGGCGAACCCCGCGCGCCTGGCGCAGCTGCCGCGCGTGCCCACCTTCGCCGAGATCGGCCTGCCGCGCGTGGAAGCCGCCGCGCTCCTGGGCCTGGTGGTGCCCGCCAACACGCCGGGCGAGATCGTCTCGCGGCTGCAGCAGTCGGTGGCCAGCGCCATCCACAACCCCGCCGTGCAGCGCAGGCTGGCCGAGTTCGGCGTGGAGCCCGCGGGCGACACGCCGTCGCGCTTCGCGGCACTGCTGCAGGGCGAGTCGGCGCGGTGGCATCCGCTGATCCGCGACCTGAACCTTTCGCTCGATTAGGGCCTGTTCACACTATTTCCGCGACCCCGGAAATAGTGTGAACAGGCCCTAGTACGCCCAGCGATCCCATGCCCTGGGAGAGGCGGAGCGCGGCGCGATCAGTTGCCTGCCTTGGTGGCCAGGGCCATAAGCAGCGCGGTCCAGCGCCCGAGCCGGTCGAGTGCGGCCTGGCGTCCTTCGGTGGCGTCCCCGGACTCGGCCGCGATGGCAAGCAACTCATCGGCCGCGGCCGCCACGGCCCGCGCGAACTTCCGCGCATCGCCGCGCCACACCACCACGCGATGCGCCAGCCCGAGCTGCGCCGCGCGGCCCGCGTTGATCGCCTGCTCGGGCTGGTCGGTGAGCAGCAGCAGGATCGGCTTGCGGTAGACCGCCGCGATCGACAGCGCCGCCATGCCCGGCGCCGAGACGATGAAGGCGCTGTGCGCGGCCGTCTCGATCCAGTGCTCGTCGCGCGCATGCCAGTGCGGGCGGTGCGCATAGCCCTCGCCGACGAGGTGCGCCGGCACGCCCGCGTCGGCGAGGCCCCGCTCCAGCCCGTCGGCCAGCGCCGGTTCCTGGAAGTGCGGATTGAGGTACACGGCCGCGACGCGCTGCTGCGCCGCGTCGCCCCTGTCCACCGCGTCGACCACCGCCACCGGCGTGGCCAGCCGGTGGCGGCCGTGCCCGTCGTGCCGCGGCTCGCCGTAGGCGAAGTCGTGCTCGATGCGTGCGAGGCTGCGGTCGATCTGCCAGGCCACGATGCCGCCGAAGAGGCGCGCGACGAAGCCCGGCATGCGGCCGCCGAAGTTGGTTTCCAGCGCATGCCGCAGGCTCGCGCCGTACACGTGCACCACCTTGCGCCGCCAGAACGGCAGCCAGCCCATCAGCAGCAGCGCGGGGTGGAAGGAGTCGTTCACCACCAGGTCGGCATCGCGGAAGTGCGCGCGCAGCCGCCACACGTCGCGCAGCATGCGCTCGGGCCTGAACATGTACAGCGCCACGTTGCGGTCGGTCTCGCGGCGCAGCATGTTCTGCTGCGTGTCGAACTGCACCGCGTAGTGGCGCGAGAGCACCCGCGCGTCGATGCCGAAGCCGGCCAGAAAGCGCGCGCCTTCGTCCGAGGTGGTGAGCACGCGCACCTGCGCACCGGCCTCGCGCAGCGCGTGCGCGAGCAACTGGGCGCGCATCAGGTGGCCGCGCGCGTCCGCGGTCGCGAGGTAGAGGATGCGCGGCGGCATCGCTCAGGCGTGGTGCCGTATCGGCCGAGCCGCGCCGGGGCGCAGGCGCAGCGCCACGCCGGCCAGCCACATGCCGGCCGCGCCGGTCACGCCGAAGCCGCGCTCGGTGTCGCGCACCTCGCGCATCAGCTGCGCGAGCCGCGTCTCTTCGTGCGGCGCCACGCAGCGCTGCAAGGTGTGGCTGCACAGGCGGATGTGGCGCTCCTCGTCGGCCATCACGCGCGACAGCAGCGGGTGCAGCGCGTGCCGAGGGCCGATCAGCGCGCAGTGGCGCTGCAGGATGCGCGAGGCCATCTGCTCGGCCGCGAGGCCGATGGCATAGGCCGGCACCAGCCCGCCCTGCGCGAAGTGCGGCGCGTGGCGGCGGATCAGCGCCTGCCAGCGCGCGAGCTTGCGTCGGCTGAACCAGTCGGGCCGTGGCGCCTCTTCGGGCGATGCAGCGGCCTGCGCGCTGCCGCCGCGCTCGACGATGGCCTGCGCGAACAGGCGCGCGTGCAGCTGCTCGTCGGCCAGGTGCTGGTCGAGCTGGCGCGCGAGCCATTCGGGCGGCGCGATGCGCAGCTCGCGCTGCAGCGCCTGCTCGGAAGATTCTTCGCCCACCAGGTAGAAGCGCAGCAGCAGCATCTCGCCCTCGTTGCTCGCATGCAGCTGGCGCAGCGCGGCGCGTTTGACGTGATGCACCAGCCAGGCCTGCAGCGCGGGCCAGCCGCGCAGCCTTGGCGGCGAGAGGCAGTCGAAGCCGGGCGCGGTGCCGGCTGGTGAATCAACGGCCATCGGCCTTGGTCTTCACCGTCTGCGGCTGTTGCTGCTGCCAGCCCAGCACCAGCCCGATGAAGCTGTCCTGCAGGAAGGCGCGCGCGGCCGCGTCGGCGCCCGCGAACTCGCGCTGCTGGCCGTCGTAGCGGATGTAGCCCTTGCCGTTGGCGGCGCCCAGCAGCAGCTTCTCGTTCTTGTGGAAGCCGCGCTGCAGCAGGGGCTGCAGCAGCGACTGCGATTCGAGCCCGTAGAGGAACATGTCGCGCTGGATCACCTGTCGCGGGATCTGGCCGCTGAGCGCCTGCAGCTCCAGCGTCCAGTTGCCCTGCTGCATCGCCTCGGCCAGGTCGCGGCCCCTGGCGCCCGGCGCGMGGAAACGCGCGCGCGCCACCGACTTCGAGGCCCGGCTCAGGCCAAGGCCGATGGTGATGTCGGCATCCCTCGCGCCTTCGGCGCGGTTGTCGTCCACCTGCACGAACACGTTGGCCAGCCGCGCGGTCAACGAGGGCTTGGCCAGCGCTTCCACGATCTGCTCGGGGGTGAGCATCACGCGCTCGGTGCCGGGCTCGTTCACCGTCACCTTGTACGGATCGATGCGGATGTCGTCGAACTCGCCGCTCACGGGCGAGTGGGCATGGCTGCTCACCGACCACTCGCTGCCCGAACGGCTCAGCAGCGCGTGGAAGGTCAGCGGCACGCGCTGGCCGTCGCGCGCGCGGCCCGAGCCCTGCAGCAGCACGTCGCCGACGATGGTCTTCTCGGGGTAGCTGCGGGTGCTTGCGAAGCGGATGGTGTGGGCCGCGGGGTCGAGCGCGGCGTGGGTGTCGGCGTCGTCCAGCGCGAGGCGGTTGCATTCGCCGCCGGCGCCCGCGAGCGCCGCGAAGGGGCAGCCGGCATCGGACTTGAAGTTGAAGACGCCGCGGCCGGCGAAGTCGGCGGCGCCGGCCAGCGTGAAGGCGCTCGCGAGCGCGAGGCCCATTGCCGTGCGGCGGAGGGAAAGTGAAGAGAAGTTGCGCATGGTCCTGGTTGTTCTTCTTCTGCGGAAAGGAGAGAGGAATCGATCAGGGCCGGTGATACGACAGCGCCTGCGCATCCGCGTTGGTGCGCCCGGTGGTGTGCCAGCCGATGCCGCGCGCGAACGCGCCCAGCATGTCGACCGCCGAGAAGCCGAGGATGAGCGCCACGCCCGCGAGCCAGCGCAGTCCGCGCAGCGGCGGCAGGTCCTGATGGTTGAGCGCCTTCATGCTGAAGCCCAGCCGCGTGAAGAGCACGGCCAGCGGCCCGATCGGCCCGCTCCTGGCAAGCCACTGCCAGCGCGGCGAGACGTAGCTGCGCAGCAGGTGCGGCGTGAGCGAGCAAGTGTCCTGCCCGCGCATCCAGCGCAGCTTGAGCGCCTCGGCGCGCGTGTCGGGCAGGCGGTGCTCGGTGTGGGCGGCGGCCGCGTAGTGGATCGGCACGCCCGCCGCTTTCAGCCGCATGCCCAGCACCTGGCAGTGCGCGCGGTACACGCCGTCCAGCGCCTGGTAGCTGTGCTCTTCGAACACCTCGCGGCGGAAGGCGACGTTGTTCGCGTAGAAGTTGCTCGTGGCGCCGGCATGGCCGGCGTTCGGGAAGTACATGAAGTCGATGGTGGTGAGCGCGGTGCCGACCACGTTGGCGGCGTAGCTGGTGCGCCCGGCCACCACGGCGGGCGCGTCGGCGCCCCTGGTGAAGGGCAGCAGCATCTGCAGCAGCCAGTCGTCGTCGGGCAGGCAGTCGGCGTCGGCGAACACCACGTGCGTGCAGCGCTGCGCATCGGTGGCCGCGAAGCCGGCGTTCTTGGCGTCGTAGTAGCCGGTGCTCGCGTCGATGCGCACGAAGTCGACCGGGCGGCCCGCGAGCGCGCTCACGGCCTCGCAGGTGGCGGCGCTCAGCCCGTCGTGGGTGATGACCACCTGCGCGAGCGAGTTCAGCGGCAGTTTCTGTTTCGCCAGCAGGGCGACGAGGCGCTGCAGGCTGGCACCCGCCCTGGCCTCTGCATCGGCTCCGCCGCGCAGGTTGTTGGTCTCCAGGACCAGCGCGCAACGCGCGGCAACTTGATCGGGCATCATCGAATTTTCCTGTCCGGACATCGTTTTGAAGGCTTGCATCCTGCTTTTATCGCACAACCGCGCCCGCCACCAGTGCCGCACGCCATGGGCTCGCCCATGAAAGTCAGCATCTTCGGCGCGGGCTACGTGGGCCTGAGCTTCGCCGCCTGCCTGGCCGAGGCGGGCCACGAGGTGCTCTGCGCGGACGCGGACCCGGCGCGCATCGAGGGGCTGAAGCGCGGCCTGATGCCGCTGCACGAGCCGGAACTGGAGACGCTGGTGGCCTCGGGCATCGCTGCCGGCAGCCTGCGGTTCACGGCCGACGAGCGCGCGGCCTGCGAGCATGGCGATGTGCTCTTCATCGTGGTGAACACGCCGGCCGATGCGCAAGGGCGGGTCGACCTGCGGCATGTGATCGCGGTGGCCGCCGCCATCGGGCGGCATCGCGACCGTGACGCGCTGGTGGTCTGCAAATCGACCGCGCCCGTCGGAACGGCCGCGCAGGTCGAGTCCGTGCTGGGCGGCGAGCTTTCGCAACGTGGCGCGCGGCACCGCGTCGCGGTGGCGGTGAACCCCGAGTTCCTGCGCGAAGGCTCGGCCGTGCGCGACTGCCGCCAGCCCGACCGCGTGGTGATCGGCAGCGCGGACCCGTGGGCCATCGAGCTGCTGACCCGGCTCTACGCGCCCTTCATCCGGGACCCGCAAAGGCAGCTGCTGGTGATGGACCGCCGCTCGGCCGAACTCACCAAGTACGCGGCCAACGCGATGCTCGCCACCCGCATCAGCTTCATGAACGAGATGGCGCGCGTAGCCGAGCATGTGGGCGCGGACATCGAGATGGTGCGGCGCGGCATCGGCGCGGACCGCCGCATCGGCCCTGGTTTCTTGCAGGCTGGCGCGGGCTACGGCGGCTCCTGCCTTGCCAAGGACGTGCGCGCGCTGACGCGCATGGCCGAGCGCGACGGCCATGCGCTGCGCATCCTCTCGGCGGTCGAGGCCGTGAACGACGAGCAGAAGGGCCGGCTGTTCGAGCTGATGACGCACCACTTCGAAGGCCGCATTGCGGGCAAGACCGTCGCCCTGTGGGGCCTGGCCTTCAAGCCCGACACCGACGACATGCGCGACGCGCCCAGCCTGGTGCTGCTGGAGCGGCTGCTGGCGGCCGGCGCGCGCGTGCAGGCGCACGACCCGGCGGCGATGGCGAATGCGCGCGCCATCATCGGCGAGCGCGACGGCCTGCGCTGGTGCGCCACCGCGCCAGAGGCGCTGCAGGGCGCCGACGTGCTGGCGCTGGTGACGGAGTGGCCGGTGTTCCGCGAGACCGGCCTTGCGCAGATCGCGCGGGAACTGCGCATGCCGGCGATCTTCGACGGCCGCAACCTGTATGACGCGGCGCAGGTGGAGGCCGCTGGCATCGCGTACTACGGCATCGGGCGCGGACGCGCGGTGCCGCGCTGAGGCAGTCGTCCGGCCGGTACGTCAGTCCATCAGTCCTGCGGCAGGAAGGCGTCGCCCGGCGTGAGCGGCGCATGCCGGTAGCTGGCCGGCGTGCGGCTCAGCTTCACCGGCGCGCCGATGCCGCGGTAGCCGCCGGGCATTTCCACCACCATCTCGCGGTGCAGGGTGTGCGGATGCTGCAGCGCTGCGTCCACCGGCAGCACCGGCGCGGCGGGCACGCCGGCGGCCATGAGCTGATCGACCAGCGCGCGGCCGTCGAAGGCGGCCATCGCCGCTTCGAGCCGCTGCTTGAGTTGCCCGCGATGCACCGAACGTGCGCCCGCCGTGCGGAAGAGCGGGTCTTCAGCGAGCTCGGGCAGGCCGATGCAGCGGCACATGCTCGCGAACTGCCGGTCATTGCCCACCGCGACGAACACCGGGTCGGTGCCGGTGGCCAGCGCGTCGTACGGATAGATGTTCGGATGTGCGTTGCCGGTGCGCCGGGGCTCGGTGCCGTCCATGAACCAGTTGGCCGCATGCGGGTGCAGCAGCGACAGGCCGCTGTCGTACAGCGCTGCCTCCACGAACTGGCCGCGCCCGCTGCGGCTGCGCTCCTGCAGCGCGAGCAGCACGCCGATCACCGCGTTGAGGCCCGTCACCATGTCGACCACCGGCAGGCCCACGCGCAGCGGGCCGCCGTCGGCCTCGCCGTTGATGCTCATGATGCCGGTCATGGCCTGCACCGCGGCGTCGTATCCCGGCAGCGCGCCCAGCGGGCCGTCGGCGCCGAAGCCCGACACGCGGCACCACACGAGGCGCGGGAAGCGCTTCGACAGTTCCTCGTAGCCGATGCCCCAGCGTTCCATGGTGCCGGTCTTGAAGTTCTCGATCAGCACGTCGGCCTCGGCCACCAGCGCGAGAAAGTCTTCGCGGCCTTCGTCGGTCGAGAAGTCGAGATGCTGCACGCGCTTGTTGCGATTGAGGCCGTGGTAGTACGAGGCTACGCCTTCCTTGAACGGCGGGCCCCAGGTGCGGGTGTCGTCGCCTTGTGGCGGCTCCACTTTGAGCACATCGGCCCCGTGGTCGCCGAGGATCTGTCCGCAGTAGGGGCCGCCGAGGATGCGGGAGATGTCCAGCACGCGGATGCCTGCGAGGGCGCCTTGGGGTTGTGTCATTTCTGTCTTTCGTTTGTTCTTTCTTTCGGGGCGCGTGCACAGGCCACCGGGTACTCCCCTCCGCGAATGTCCCCCCGTCGGCGTGATCGCGCCCTGAATGACTGCATCAGTCCAGCTGCGCCCCGGACTTCTGAACCACGTCCTTCCACTTGACCGACTCCGCGGCGATGAACTGCCCCAGCTTCTGCGGTGATGTGTCGGCCGATGCTTCCAGACCCTGGGCGGTGAACATCTGCTTCACCTTGGGTGAGTTGAGCACCTCGGCAAAAGCGTGATTCAGCTTGGCTACGCGGTCCGCGGGCGTGCCGGCCGGCGCGACGATGCCGAAGAACACGCTCACGTCATAACCCTTGTAGCCCTGCTCCGCGATCGTCGGTACGTCGGGCAACGCCTGCGAGCGCGCCGACGTGGCCACGCCCAGCGCGCGCAGCTTGCCGGCCTTGACGTAGGGCAGCGCGGTGAGGATGTCGGTGAAGGTCATGCTGACCTGGTTGCCCAGCAGGTCGTTGAGCGCGGGGCCGGTGCCCTTGTAGGGAATGTGCTGCAGGTCGGTGCCCGCCATCGAGTTGAAGAGCACGCCCGCCAGGTGCGACGAGGCGCCGTTGCCCGAAGATGCATAGCTGAGCTTGCCAGGGTTGGCCTTGGCGTAGGCCACCAGCTCCTGCACGTTCTGCACCGGCAGCGCGGGGTTCACCACCAGGATGTTCGGCAGGTAGCCGACCTGGATCACCGGCGCGAAGCTCTTCACCGGGTCGTAGTTGATCTTGCGGTACAGGCTCTTGTTGATGGCCAGAGGGCCCGAGGTGCCGAACATCAGCGTGTGGCCGTCGGCCTCGGCGCGCGCCACGTATTCGGCGCCGATGTTGCCGCCGGCGCCCGCGCGGTTCTCCACGATCATCGGCTGGCCGAGCCGGTCCTTCATCTCGGCGGCGAGCGTGCGCGCCATCGCGTCGGTCGGGCCGCCGGGCGGGAAGGGCACGACCAGCATCAGGGGCTTGGTGGGGAAGGCGTCGGCGGCCTGTGCCGCCGGCATGGCGGCAAGCAGCGTCGTCGCGCAGGCGGCCAGCAGGAAGGTGAAGCGTTTCAAGGGATGTCTCCGTTTTTTTTGAAGGAAGGAAGAAAGAAAGAAAGGAAGCTCAGGCTGGCACGGCTGTGGGCGCACCGGCCGCGGCGTTCCAGTCCGCCGGCATCGCATCGGGCGAGAGCGGATCGCGCGGCAGCACGCGGTGCAGCAGCACCAACTGAGCCCAGCGCAGGCGCGCCGCGGAGCCGCCGCGCGCGGCCTCCCAGGCCATGGCGATGGCGCTGGCGCAGTGATAGAGCGCCGACGCGGCCTGGCGCGCGAGCACGTCGCCGCCTTCGCGCGCGGCGGTTCCGGTCAGCGCGGCTGCGTGGTCCAGCGCGTCGCGCAGGGCCTTGGCGAAGGCGGGAGCCAGCGCCGCATCTGCAAGCAGCTTCTCGCAGTGCGCGCGCAGCACCGGCAGCGAGCCTTCGCGCTTCACCGCGCGGATCACGTCCAGCGCCACGATGTTGCTCGTGCCTTCCCAGATCGAGCCCAGGTGGGCGTCGCGCACCAGGCGCGCGTCGCTCCATTCCTCGATGTAGCCGCAGCCGCCGCGCACTTCCATCGCGTCGCCCGTGACCTTGCGCGCGTCGCGGCAGGCGCGGAACTTGATGAGCGGCGTGAGGATGCGCAGCAGCGCATACGCATCGGGCTCGCCCGCGTCGGAGCGCGCGAGCGCCTGCGCCGTCTGGCACACCATGGTGCGGGCCTGTTCGGCCGGCAGGCGCAGCTTGTCGAGCTGGCGCTGCATCAGCGGCATCTGTTCCAGCGTGCGGCCGAAGGCGCGGCGCTCGGAAGCGATGAATTCGGCCTCGGCCACCGCACGGCGCATCAGGCCGGCGGCGCGCACGCCGTTCGACAGGCGCGAGTTGTTGACCATGTCGGCCATCTGCACGAAGCCGCGGCCTTCCTCGCCCACCAGCCAGGCGGTGGCGCCTTCGAGGCGGATCTCGCCGCTGGCCATCGAGCGCGTGCCCAGCTTGTCCTTGAGCCGGATGATGCGGTAGCTGTTGAGGCTGCCGTCGTCCAGCCGGCGCGGCAGCAGGAACAGCGACACGCCCTTCATGCCGGCGGCACCGCCCGATTCGGCATCGGCGCGCGCGAGCACCATCGCGAAGTCGGCGTCGGGGTTGGAGCAGAACCACTTGTCGCCCGTGAGGCGCCAGCTGCCGTCCGATTCGCGGTGGGCCAGCGTGGCGGTGGCGGCGATGTCGGAGCCGGCGGCCTGTTCGGTCATGAACATCGCGCCCTGCGCCAGCTCGTCGAAGTCCAGCGAACTCAGGCGCGGCAGGTACTTGGCGACCAGCTCGGGGCTGCCGAACTTCTTCAGCGTGCGTGTGAGCGAGTCGGTCATCGACACCGGGCAGCACAGGCCGAACTCCGCCTGCACGAACAGGTAGGTCAGCACGTACTTGACCAGCGGCGGCATCCTGCCCTTCCAGCCCAGCGTGTCGTCGCGGTGCGAGATGGCGGCCAGGCCGAATTCGGCGAGCGCGAGGCGCTCCATTTCCACGTAGGCGGGGTGCTTGACGACCTTCTGCTCGTCCAGGCCGGTGCGGGTGCGCTGCTTCAGCACGGGCGGGTTGCGGTCGGCGGTGCCGGCCAGCTCGTCGAGCAGCCCGCCCGCGAGGCCGCCCAGGCGCTCGAAGTGCGGCTGCATGTGGCGGCGCAGGTCGTCGGGCAGGTAGAGCGCGAGCAGGGCGTGCAGCTCGGCGTCGGTGGTGAACAGGTTCTGGCCGTGGCGGTCGGGGATCGGATGGGCGTGCTCTGCGGACATGCGCGTTGTCTCCTGGGGTTCCTTGTTTGGCGCATTGTTGGAGCCGCGACGATCCGTGTCTAATATCGATTTGGTCTTGTTCGATTCGATCTGACTATCCATGGAACTGCGGCACCTGCGCTACTTCTGCGTGCTCGCCGAGGAGCTGCACTTCGGGCGCGCGGCGCGGCGGCTGTCGATCTCGCAGCCGCCGCTGTCGGTGGCGATACGCCAGCTCGAGGACAACGTGGGTGCGCGCCTCTTCGAGCGCAACAGCAAGGAGGTGCGGCTCACGCCTGCTGGCGAGGCGCTGCGGGTTTCGGCGCGCCGGCTGCTCCTGCAGGCCGAGGAGGCCGCCATCGAGGCGCGCGACGTGGCGCTGGGTTCGGCCGGGCGGCTGCGCATCGGCTTCGTCGGGGCGATGCTCTACCGGGGCCTGMCGCAGGCGCTGCGCGCCTTCCAGGCGAAGCATCCGGCGGTGCGCATCACGCTGAGCGAGCTCAATTCGGGCATGCAGATCGCCGAGCTGATGAACGACCGGCTCGATCTGGGCTTCGCCCACACGCACCGCGTGCCGGACGAGTTGCAGCACCGGCTGCTGTTGTCCGAACCCTTCGTGGCCTGCCTGCCTGCCGGACACGCATTGGCCCGCAAGCGCGTGCTGGCGCCGGCCGACCTGCGCGAGCAGCCCTTCGTGCTTTTCTCTCGCGAGGTCTCGCCCGACTATCACGAGCGCATCCTGACCATCTGCGCCGACGCGGGCTTCCTGCCCGAGGTGCGGCACGAGGTGCGCCACTGGCTGGCGGTGGTCTCATGGGTATCGCAGGGGCTTGGCGTGGCGCTGGTGCCGCAGGCGATGCGGCATTCGGCCCTGCGCGGGGCGGTGTTCAGGCCGCTCGACAGGGCCGTGGCGCAGTCGGAGGCCTACGGCATCTGGCGCAACGGGCCGGCCAACGTGCTGGTCGAGCGGCTGCTGGAGGGCGTGGCCGAAAGCCTTGCCGCCGCCGACCGGGGCGATCAGGCGTAGAGCGGTTCCTCGGCCATCTGCTCGCACTGCTCCTCGAGCATGAGGATCTGCCCCTTCCAGTAGTCGCTGGAGCCGAACCACGGGAAGTTGATCGGGAAGATCGGATCTTCCCAGCGCCGCGCCAGCCACGCGCTGTAGTGGATCAGCCGCAGCGTGCGCAGCGGCTCGATCAGCGCCAGCTCGCGGCGGTCGAATTCGCGGAACTGCTCGTAGCCGTCGAGCAGGCCCGACAGCTGCGAGGTGCGCTGCGCGCGGTCGCCCGACAGCAGCATCCACAGGTCCTGCACCGCGAAGCCGGTGCGCGCGTCGTCCAGGTCGACGAAGTGCGGGCCGCCGCCGGGGCGGTCGGTGGGTGTCCACAGGATGTTGCCGGGGTGCACGTCGCCATGCAGGCGCAGCTTGCGGGGCTGGAAGTCGGCTGAAGGCGGGTTGGCCGCGAGCGCGGTGGTGCCGATCATGTCCAGCGCCTCGTTGCAGATCTTTTCCCAGTCGCGCTGCACGTCGAGCGGGATCTTGTTGTTCTCCAGCAGCCAGTCGCGCGAGGCGATGCCGAAGGTCTGCAGGTCGAGCGTGGGGCGGGCCTCGAAAGGCTTGGCGCCGCCCACGGTGTGGATGCGCGCGAGGAAGCGGCCGACCCATTCGAGCACTTCGAAGTCATCGAGCTCGGGCGCGCGGCCGCCGCGGTAGGGGCTCACGCTGAAGGCGAAGCCGGCGTGGTGGTGCAGCGTCTTGCCGTCGAAGGCCAGCGGCGGCACGGCCGGCACCTCGCCGGCGGCCAGTTCGAGCGAGAAGCCGTGCTCCTCGAGAATCTCGGCCTCGCTCCAGCGGCCGGGCCGGTAGAACTTGACCACCACGGCACTGCGGTCCTCCAGATAGACCTGGTAGACGCGGTTCTCATAGGAATTCAGGCCGGTGAGCCGGCCGTCGCCGTGCAGGCCCAGCGTCGCGAGCGCGTCGAGCACCACGTCGGGCGTGAGGCTCTCGTAAGGATGTGTGTTCGCGGGCGCCGCGGAGGAAAGGGTCATGCGGCGATTGTCGTCGCCGCGCGATGCCCCTGGCGTCAGCCTGCGGTGGGCTGCCTGTAAAGGGACAGGATGTGGCCGGTGCGCGGATCGCCCTTGCCCGCCAGCACCTGCGCGTAGGCCGCCTGCACCGCCTCGCCGCCGTTGTGGTGCTCGGCGTGCAGCCAGGGCGCCTTCGCGTCGGTGACGGTGGCCATGAAGTCGTGCCAGGCGGCGACCATGCTGCGCCCGAATTCTTCCGGGCCCCATTCGGAGGTGCGCTTCTTGATCTGCGCCGGCGCGAAGAACAGCGTGGCGCGCGGGCCCGCCAGGTCCTTGCCCGCGCCCTTGGACGCGAGCTGCTCGACGTGGGTGCCGCCGATGGAACTGCTGTACTTCAGGTTGGCGAAGCGCTCGTGGATGGCGTTGCGCAGCGCGCCGTTGCCGGCGAAGTCGACGTACACGCAGGGCGTGTCGGCCGTGATGCTGTCGAGCGCGTCGTAGGTCACCACGCGGTCATAGCAGCCCAGGCTTTCGCAGAAGGCCACGTTGGCCGGCGAGGTCAGGCCGATCACTTCGATGCCATCGCGCTTGTGCAGCTGGAAGGCGGTGCCGTAGGCCGTCTTGCTCGATGCGCTCGACAGCAGCATGGTGTTGGCGCCGAAGAAGTCGTTGTCGGCCATGAAGTCGTCGATCAGCCACGAGGTGATGAACAGCGGGCGCAGCAGCGCCTGGATGTCCTCGGTGCCGGCCGTGTAGAGCGGATCGCTCGCGCAGCGGAAATACTGGTTGTAGACGGCAGGCAGCTCCGCGCGGTGCGGCGCCATGTCGGTGAAGCGCTCGGGCGAGAGCCGCCCGGGGCTCAACACCGCGCCCGAGGCCATCGGCCAGTAGCCGTAGAGCCGCTCGCCCACCGGCACGCCCGGGTGCAGCGACTGCACCACGCTCGCGAAGCCCCACACGGGGATGCTGCCCCAGCCCTCTTCGCCGCTCGGGAAGAACTGCCAGTAGCTCATCGCGTCGCCGAAGGCGGCGTACGTGATGTTGTTGGAGGTGAGCGCGAAGCTGTCGATGCGCACGCGCACCTGGCCGTCGGCGAGCGCTTCGTCGGTGGCGGTGTGAAGGCGCGTGCTGGAAAGCTGGTCTTTGCGGATGAGGAGGCTGGTGGTGCTCATGAGCGTGGCTCCTGGCGGTTGTGGTGTGCGCCTACGTTAGCCAAGCTTGATGAAAGGCGCCATCGCGCGGCGGTTTTCGGCGTCACCCGTGAGACATCGGCGGGCATGAAAAAAGCGGCCCGGCTTGTGGCCGGACCGCTTGTTCGCGTGTGCTCGGGGAGCTTAGGCGATGGTGAGTTCGACGTCGATGTTGCCGCGGGTTGCGTTCGAGTACGGGCAGACCTGGTGAGCCGTGTCGACCAGCTTCTGCTTGGCATCTGCATCGAGGCCGGGCAGCGTGATCGCCAGCTTCACGGCGATGCCGTAGGCGGCGCCGCCGTTCGTCGGGCCGAGGGAAACGCTGGAGTCGATGGCGACGTCTTCAGGCACCTTCACGCCGATCTTCGGGCCGACGGCCTTCATCGCGCCGATGAAGCAGGCGGCATAGCCGACCGCGAACAGCTGCTCGGGGTTGGTACCGGGCTTGCCGGAACCGGGCGAGCTCAGCTTGACGTCGATGGCGCCGTCGCTGGACTTGCCTGCGCCGTCACGGCCGCCGACCGTGTGGGCTTCTGCGGTGTAGAGCACTTTGTCGAGCTTGGTGGTCATGGTGATTCCTTTGGTGGTGATGAAGTTGAAGGGAGGGTGGTGAAAAGGCTTCGTCCTCTCCCCTTGCGGGATCGATCGAAGCGGGAGAAAAATAAATGCGCGCGTGCATTCGCCGCTGTGTCAGGCGGCCTTCCTGATGCGGTCGCGCAGGGTCTGGATCTGCTGGGTGAGCGAAACCAGCTCGGGCACCGAGCACTCGGCGGCCGCCATCAGGCAGGCCGGCACGTTGGAGGCGCGGCTCTTGAGCCTGCGGCCCGCGGCCGTCAGCGTGATGTGCACGCGGCGCTCGTCGGCCACGTCGCGCACACGAGCCACGTAGCCGTTGGCTTCCAGGCGCTTGAGCAGCGGCGTGAGCGTGCCCGAGTCGAGCGAGAGCCGCTCGCCGAGCTCGGAGACCATGAGGCCGTCCTGCTCCCAGAGGGCGAGCATCACGAGGTACTGGGGGTAGGTGAGCTGAAGCTTCTCGAGCACCGGCTTGTACAGCCGGGTCATGGCCAGCGAAGCGGAGTACACGGCGAAACACAACTGGTTGTCCAGCTTGAGCATTTCGTCGGCGTTGATGGCGGTGGAACGCATGGGCTGAATTGTAGCGAGCAATTAGATTGTGTGCAATGTAATTTGAAAGTGTCAGTATCGAGGCAAGGCCAGAGTGCATGAAACCCGGTTTTCGTGTCCGCCTGTTGACCTGGACCCAGGGGCAGCCCTTAAAAAGGAAGACTCGTCGAAAAAGGTTCTCATCGTGCGATCGAACACCCGATTCCTGAACCCGTCCGAAGCCGCAAGGCGGCTCGGCGTGTCAGCCAAGGCCCTGCGGGTTTACGAGCAGCGCGGGCTGGTGGCGCCCGAGCGGACCGCGGCAGGCTGGCGTGCCTACGGCCCCGAACAGATGGCTCGCGCCGCCGGAATCGTCGCCCTTCGCGCGCTCGGCTTCAGCCTCGCTCAGGTGGGCCGGGTGCTGCAAGGCGACCCGCAGGGGCTGGAGCAGACATTGGCGGCTCATCAGGCGGCGCTGGAGGCGCAGTTGCATGGGCTTGCAGCAACGGTCGCGAAGATCCGCAGCCTGCGAAGCGATCTGCTGCAGGGCCGAACACCGACCATCGGCGAGCTCGCGGACCTGCGTGCACCAGCCTCCGAGGTCCGTGTCGCGTTCGAGCTTCCCTGGCCTTGGGGTGGCGAGCTTTTCGAGCTGCGCGACATCCGCGCGCTGAACTACATCATCGGCCCGCTTTCGCCGCGAAGTGCGGGCCCGAACAGCCGGAGTCATCGCGTGGCGGCCGCCAAGCCGCCTTGAGCCCGCTACGCCCTGAACCTCTTGCGCGTCAACGCCAGCGCAATCCAGAACGCCACCACCGCATACACCGCCAGCACCATCGCGTGCACCCACCAGCCGGCCGGCCACTGGTCCATGAAGAGCGGCCTCACCAGCGCCACCGCATTCGTCAGCGGCAGCCACGCAGCCACCGCCTGCACGGCCGTAGGCAACTGCTCCAGCGGAAAGAACACGCCGCTCAGGAACATCATCGGCGTCATGAACAGCGTGAAGTAGTAGGTGAAGAAGTCGTAGCCCTTGGCCAGCGCATTGAAGATCAGCGCGATCGACGAGAAGGTGATGCCCGCGCCGATCAGCACCATCCACGCGACGACGAGCTTCGGGCTGTGGCTGATGCCCAGGCCCAGCATCACGAACAGGATGGCCGTCACGGTGAAGATCGACTTGAACGCCGCCCACAGCATCTCCGCCAGCACGATGTCGTCGAGGCCCACTGGCGCGTTCATGATGCCGTCCCAGGTCTTCTGCACGTGCATGCGCGAGAAGGCCGAGTACAGCGCCTCGAAGCTCGCCGCATTCATCGCGCTCATGCAGATCGAGCCGCTCGCGAGGAACAGGATGTAGGGCACCTTCGTGCCGTCGACCGACACCTGCCCGACCAGCGCGCCCATGCCGTAGCCGAAGGCCACGAGCCAGATCAGCGGCTCGGCGATGTTGCCGATCAGGCTCGGTATGGCGAGCTTGCGCCACACCAGCAGGTTGCGCAGGAACACGGGCCACCAGCGCAGAGAAAGCTCCGGCGGGCGCCATGGTGAGGGCGAAGAGACTGTCATTGCCGACGCTGGGCTCGATGCGTTTTTCATTGTTGCTGTTCCATCTCGGAAATACCGCGGAACCGGCTTTGCCGGGCCGCTGGTATTGCCCCCTGCAAGGGGGTTGGCGGCCCCACGAAGTGGGCAAGCCTGGGGGTGAGCCTCATCCTTAGCCGTCCTCGCGGATCTGGCGGCCGGTCAGCTTGAGGAACAGGTCTTCAAGGTTGGCCGGTCTGTGGAATGTGCGCAGCCCGCCATGCCGCGTCAGCGCATCGAGCAGCCGCCGTGCGTCCTGCGTGTAGAAGAACACCGTCTCGCCGCTGACTTCCACGCGCGCCGCCATCGCCTTCAGCTCGGCCGATTCGGCCAGCGTCAGCGCGCCGTTGCCGTACACCTCGACCACGTCGGGCTCCAGGTGCTCGGCGATCAGGTCGCGCGGGCGGCCCTCGGCGATCTTGCGGCCGTGGTCCAGCACCAGCAGGCGCGAGCACAGGCGCTCGGCCTCGTCCATGAAGTGCGTGGTCAGCAGGATCGACTTGCCCTGCTGCAGCAGCACCTGCAGCCGCTCCCACATCAGGTGCCGCGCCTGCGGGTCGAGGCCGGTTGTCGGCTCGTCGAGCAGCAGCAGCTTCGGGTCGTTGACCAGCGCGCGCGCCAGCGAGAGCCGCCGCCGCATGCCGCCCGAGAGTTCGCCCGGCTTCGCATCGGCCTTGTGCGAGAGCGCCGCGAACTCCAGCAGTTGCGGCACGCGTGCGCGCACCTGCGCCTTGCTGAAACCGAAGTAGCGGCCGTACACCACGAGGTTCTCGGCGCAGCTGAAATCGGGGTCCAGCGTGTCGAACTGCGACACCACGCCCAGCTGCGCCTTGATGGCCAGCGCGTCGCGCGGCATCTGCAGCCCGAGTGCGGAGATCTCGCCGCCGTCGGGCGCGGTGAGGCCCAGGCACATGCGGATGGTGGTGGTCTTGCCGGCACCGTTCGGGCCGATCACGCCCAGGCACTCGCCGGGCGCGATCTCGAACGACAGGTCGTTGACGACCGTGGTGTCGCCATAGCGCTTGTGCAGATGGCTGGCGTGGAAGAGGGGAGCCGGGGCGGAGGAAGAGGGTGTAGGCGGCACGCGGCCATTCTGACGCAGCCGGGCGCGAGGCGTGCCCATCGCTTCAATCGATGGACAATCCGCCGATGTCCAGAGCAATTTCATGGTGCGTGTTGTACCTGGCCGCGTTGGCGGCGCAGGCCGTGGCGGCGGCGCCCGCCGATGGCAAGCGGTGCGAGGCGCTTCATGCGGTCGCGAATGCGAGCCCTGGCTTCGTTCCGCGCTACGGCGCCGTCGTGGTCGGCACCGGCCGGGCCCGTCTCTACACCGCTCCCGACGCGGGCTGCGACAGCGGCAAGTTCCTGATCCCGAAGGACCGCGTCACCGTCCACACGCCGTACAAGGAATGGGTTCAGGTCATGTTCATCCACCCGAAGACAGGCGAGGACACCATGGGCTGGATGCTCGACAGCCGCCTGAAGACGACGGGCACCATGGGCCCTCGATAACCCGGGTCGGAGCGCGTTCCCGGCGGCCCCACAATCTCTGCTCCATCAACGGATGAATGTCTGGCATTGCACGGGGGGAGGCCCAAGGATGCTGCGTTTCTGGTTGGCGCTGGCGGCGGTGTCGCTGCTCGGCGCCTGCGCACCTTTTCACCGGCCCCTGGCGGCCGCGGACCGCAACAAGGTCAAGGAAGTCGACCTGCGCGTCGTCGTCGCGCAGGAGAGCTTCATGTTCTCCGCGCAGTCGCCCGGCGTGAGCGCCGCCACGGGCGGCGGGCTGATCGGCGCGCTCATCGATTCGTCTGTGCAGCAGTCGCGCCAGAAAGAGATGAGCGCCGAGGTGCAGTCCATCGTCGGCCCGCTGCTCGACTACGACTACCGCACCGAGGCGGCCCGGGCGCTCGAGGCGCAGCTCGGCGAGCCGTCCTCGTTCCCGCTGAAGATCCGCTCCTCGCAGGTGCTCGCGGCCATGCCGGTCAAGTCCGAGCACGAGGCCCGCATCGCCGCCACGAAGAATGGGCCGGCCTACATGGTGCTGCTGCTGCAGTACGCGCTGGAGCCCGGCCTGGGCGCCTTCACCACGCGCACCTCGGCCCTGCTCTGGCAGGACGGCAGGAGCGAGCCCAGCTACCGCGCCGCCGCCATCTTCCAGACGCCCGTGGGCGGCGTCGCGCGCGCCACCGTCATCCGGCGCCTCACGGCCGACGACGGGCAGGTGCTGCGCGGCATGATGCGCGAGTCGATGACGCAGACGCTGCATGCGGTGGCGCTGGACATCGCCGGCGCGCGCTCGGGCGCGGTGAAGACCGCGCGCTTCAACGTCAATGGCTCGTGGGTGACGGTGGCCGGCCAGAGCTTCGACGAGCGGCCGGGCCGCGTGCTGTTCCGCGATCAGGACGGTGCTCTCTATTCGGTGAGGAGCGCCGCGCCATGACGCCGCTACGCCACGCCTGGAGGCCGGCCGCTCTCAGTGCCCTGTGCATGCTCGGCGCCACGCCGGGCACCTCGCAAGCGTTGACCGAGACCGAGCCGCTTCCCCTGATCTACGAAGCGGCACCCGAGCCATCCGAGCGGCCCAACAGCACGCCGGCCCCGGCGCTGCGCGTGACAAGCGGCTGCACGCTCTACGTGCCGAGGATCGACGACACCCGCCTGAACAAGGCCAACGTCGGCAACCTGACGCTCATGATGCCGACGCTGCACGCCACGCCGGTGAAGGTGCAGTCCATCCGGGCCGGCGGTGATCCGGTCGGGTGGACCCGCGGTGCGCTGCAGTCCGCGAGCCGCTATGGCCTTCAGGTCGCGAGCGCAACGCTGCCGTCGACGGGCGCCGGGCGCCAGGTCACGGCCGACGTCGCGCTGCGTCTCGCGCATTCGTGGTCGTCGGGCCTCAACCTCGTCTCGCACGTCGTGCTGCAGGCCAGCTACCGCATGCCCGGCAACGAGCCCGTGGTGCGCCAGTACCACGGCATGGGCACGCGCGCCAACTGGGCCAGTGGCAACGGCGAATTCATGTCGGTGCTCAACCTCGGCATGGAAGAGGCTGTGCACGGCCTTGTCGTCGACGTTGCCGCGCTGTGCGACGGCAAACCCCTGCCTGCGAGGGCCCCCGCGCCATGAACACGATCGCCCGGCAACTCGGCAAGAGCAGGCTCGAACTGCACCTGACCTGCGGCGCGATGCACGCCGCGCAGATCCCGTCCTTCGTCGAAGTCTGCGAGCAGGTCGGGCTCAAGCCGCTGCTGATCGACCTCGCCCACGGCGAGCGGAAGCAGCAGCCCATGGCCACCACCTGGCTGCGCGGCGACCTGGCCGAGGCGAAGGCCGAGGCGATGGCACTCGCTCAGTGGCTGGCGCGCGCGGGCATGGCCGTGCTGCGAGTGAAGGTCGAAGCGCCCATCGAGGAGCACGAGAGCCTGGGTTGGCCGGGCCAGTATTTCAGGTGGCACGGCAAGCTGCGGCTGCGCGACGCCTTGGCGCTGCAGCAGCTGTGCGAAGAGCATGGCGCGCGGCTTTCGCGCAACGACATCGGCGATGAACCCGACGTTCACGTCGTGACGCTGCGCAGCCATGAGCCGCTGGCCGGCTTCAAGGCGCGTGTCGCTGCCTTGGCCGCGCACCTGGAGCGCGAAGGCTGGCCGTTGATGAGGCAGCACTCGCAGATATGCCTGCACGACAGTTCGCTGCAGGCCGCCGCATGACGGCGTGGCTGCCGCCGCTCAAAGCCTGAGCCCGCCGAACTCCATCTTCATCCATTCGATGAACGCCCGCGTGCGTGCCGGCAGCAGCCGGGCATTCGGATAGATCACGCTCACAGGCCGAGGCGGCGGCTCGAAGTCTTCGAGCACCAGCTTGAGCCGCCCCTGCGCCACGTGCGGCATCACCTGGTACGAGAAGAAGGTGCCGAAGCCCATGCCCGCCGCGCACGATTCGATGGCGGGTGCGAGGTGGTTGAACTCCAATCGGTTGTCGGGCGTCACGCTGATCGCCTTGCCGCTTTCGTAGAACTGCCATTGCGTGGGCGCATCGACGCGCCCGCGCACACAGGGCGCGCCGTTCAGTTCGCGCGGGTGCGCCGGCGTGCCGTGCCGCGCGAGGAATTCGGGGCTTGCGACCAGCACGCGGCGGATGGTGCCCATGGTCTGCGCGACGAGCGATGAATCTTCCAGCGGGCTGATGCGGATGCCCACGTCGATGCCTTCCTCCAGCAGGCTCACCGTGCGGTCGTACAGCCGCACGCTGCAGCGCACTTTTTCGTAGCGCTTCATGAAGCGCACGATGGCGGGCGCCACGTACATGTGGCCGAAGAGCACCGGCGCGGTGATGGTGAGCTGGCCCGCGGGCTCGCGCGCCTCGGCCTTGAGCGCGAGGTCGGCGGCGTCGGCCGCGAGCAGCACCTCGCGCGCGCTGGGCAGGTAGCTGCGGCCCTCCTCGGTGAGCGAGAGGCGGCGCGTGGTGCGGTGGAACAGGCGCACGCCCAGGTGCGCCTCCAGCGCGGCGAGCGAGCGCACCACCGCGGGCAGCGATGTGCCCAGCGCCTCGGCGGCGCGAGTCAGGCTGCCCTGGTCGGCAATCTGGACGAAGGTCTGCATGGCCTTGAAGCGATCCATGGGTTGATTAAACCGGAAAACGCAGCAGTCAAATACAGGGAAGGCTATTCATTCGTTCGGCGCAAGAGAGAAGAATCCGGCCCATGCCTCACCTCTTTGCAGAAAAGGAATCGCCCATGACCACCGTCCGCCCAATTCAGCCGACCCAGCCCATCAAGCTCTACGGCTCCCCCATCTCGGGCCATGTGCACCGCGTGCGCCTGTTCCTCACGATGCTCGGCCTGCCCTTCGAGAGCATCGATCTCGACATGCGCAAGCGCGAGAACCGCACGCCGGAGTTCCTGGCGCGCAACCCCTTCGGGCAGGTGCCGGTGATCGAGGACGGCGACCTGACGCTGGCCGATTCCAACGCCATCCTGGTCTATCTCAATGAGCGCTATTCGCCCGATCCGTCGCGCTGGATGCCGCGCGACGCGGTCGGCGCGGCCCGCGTGCAGCGCTGGTTCTCGGTGGCGGCCGGTCCGCTGGCCTATGGCCCGGCGGCCGCGCGGATCATGGTGCTGTTCGGTCACACGACCGATCCGACCGACACGGTGAAGCGCTCGCACGCGCTGCTCTCGGTGATGGAAACGCATCTGCAGCAGCAGGCTTTCCTGGCGGGGCCCGCCGCCACGCTGGCCGACATCGCGAACTACGCCTACGTGGCGCATGCGCCCGAAGGCAGCGTTTCGCTCGACGGCTATCCGAAGGTGCGTGACTGGCTGGCGCGCGTGGAGGCCCTGCCGGGCTTCGTGCCGATGGTGCGCTCGCGCGTCGGACTCGCCGCGGAGGTCGGCTCATGATCGCCGCGCCCTTCCATGCCGGCGAGCGCGCGCTGCAGGCGCTGGTGGGTTCGCGCGAGCAGATGGAGGTCGCCGGCCCGCGCGTCATCCGCGACTACATGCCGGACCAGCATCGCGAGTTCTTCTCGCTGCTGCCGTTCATCGTGGCCGGCAGCCTCGACGCCGATCTGCAGCCCTGGGCCAGCGTGCTCGCCGGGCCCACCGGCTTCGTGCACTCGCCCGATGCCACGCACCTGCGCGTCGATGCGCTGCCCGCGGCGGGCGATCCGCTCATCGGCCAGCTGAAGCAGGGCGCCACGCTGGGCCTGCTCGGCATCCAGCCTCAGACACGGCGGCGCAACCGCATGAACGGCACGGTGGAGGCGCTCGATGCGGCGGGCTTCACCGTCGCCGTGCAGCAGAGCTTCGGCAACTGCCCGCGCTACATCCAGGCGCGCGAGCCGGAGTTCGTCGCGCCACGCAGCGGCAACGCAGCGCCCGCGCAATGGCTGGACAAGCTGGACCTCGCGGCGCATCGCCTCATCGGCAGCGCCGACACGCTGTTCATCGCCACCGCTTATCCAGACGAGACCGCGACGGGCGATGAGGCCGACGCAAGCTCGCACGGCGTCGACGTGTCGCACCGCGGCGGCCGCCCGGGCTTCGTGCGCATCGACGGCGACGACACGCTCGTGCTGCCGGATTTCAACGGCAACCGCTTCTTCAACACGCTGGGCAACCTGGCCGTGCATCCGCGCGCGGGGCTGCTGTTCGTCGACTTCGACAGCGGCGACCTGCTGCACGTGGCGGCCACCGCCGAGATCGTGTGGAACGGCCCCGAGGTCGACGCGTTCGAAGGCGCCGAGCGGCTGGTGCGCTTCCACGTCACGCACGCGCTGCGCCGGCCGGGCGCGCTGCCGCTGCGCTGGGGCGATGCGCAGCTGTCGCCGCACCTCGCGGGCACCGGTCAGTGGAACACGGGGATGCGCCCGTTGACCGAGGGCCGGTAGCTCCAGCCACGCAGGCGCTGCGCATCGAGGTCGGGCGCACGCTGCAGCATCAGCGTATGGAGGCTGGCAGCGGCCAACGTGCAGGCCAGTGCCTGCCCGGGGCAGGCGTGCATGCCGTGGCCGAAGCCGAGCATGCGGCGGCGCGCGCGCACGGGCATGAAGCGGTCGGGCTCGGGGTTGAACGCCGGGTCGCGATTGGCGGAGGCCAGCAGCACCAGCACCGTGTCGCCCGCGGCCACGGTGGTGCCGGCGATGGTGACGGCTTCGGCGGCGAAGCGCCGCGTGTTGTGCACCGAAGGATCGTGCCGCGCGGTTTCCTCGACGATGGCCTGGAGGCCGTCGCGCGTGCGAGTCGAGGGCCGCAGCGACGGCTCGCGCATGAGTGCGATCAGGCTGTTGCCGACCAGCCCGGCCGTGGCGTCGCAGGTCTGCGAGAGCAGGCCCGCGAGGTTCGCGAGCAACGAGCGTGACAGGGGCGCATCGCCCGCGCTTTCTGCCAGCACCGCGGCGAGCAGCGTGCCATGCCGCGGCGCATTGCCGGCTGCCAGGACTTCGAAGCGCGCCATCAGCTCCCCGGCCGCCGTGCTCGCGTGCCGCAACTGCTCGGGCGTGGAGAGCGGCGACAGGCAGGCCACGAAGTCGCGCATCCACCGGTCCACCTGCGGCAGTGCATCGTCGGCAAAGCCGAGCAGGTGCGCGACGGACTGCACGGGCATCGAGAACAGCGTGTCGGAGAGCGGCTGCTGCTGCACGCGCTGCGCGACCTGCAGGGCAGATGCATGCACCGCGTTCAGGTCGAGCCCGGCGAGCGCTCGTTGCAACGCGGGCCTGTGCGCCTCGTGGGCGGCACCGTCGTTCATGCGGACCAGATGGCCGAACACCTCGCCGGCCGGGCTGCCCACGATGGCGCGCGGCACGGGCTCGGCGGCCGGCCGCACGCGCAAGGCGCCATGTGCCTGCAGTACCTGCTCGACTGCATCCGCACGGCTTGCCACCCACAGGCGCAGCTTCTCGTCCCACGCGAGCGGCGGTCCGTCGCGGAGGGCGGCGTAGTACGGATAAGGATCGGCGTGCGTGGCGGCCGCGACCGGATCGGCGGGCATGGCGGAAGGCGTAGGGCTCGTGTTCGTCATGGCGCCAGTGTGCGGTCGAAGCTGCCGCCACACTTCGCCCGCGAACGAAGTGTGGCGTGCGCTGCCGTCTTAGGATGGGCGCATGGACGACACCCTTTCATCCTCCGCCGACTTCCAGCTGGCCCGCCTGGCCGGCGCGATTGCCGAGCCGGCACGCGCCCGCATGCTGAGCTGCCTGATGGACGGCCACGCACGCACAGCCACCGAACTCGCCACCGTCGCCGAGGTGGCCGCCTCCACCGCCAGCGCGCACCTCGCTCGCCTGAAGGAAGAGCGGCTGGTCGACGTGCTGGTACAAGGCAAGCACCGCTACTTCCGCCTCGCCAACGACGACGTCGCCTCCGCGCTCGAAAGCCTGATGGTGGTGGCCGGCACACCACGCACGCCCGGGTTCAGGCCCAACACGCCGAGCCGCCTGCGCAGCGCGCGCACCTGCTACGACCACATGGCGGGCACGGCAGGCGTTGCGCTGCACGACCGGCTGCATGCCCAGGGCTGGCTCAGCGGCCTGCACAGCGGCTCGTACGAACTCACGCCCGAAGGCGCGATCGCGCTGGAGAGCCTGGGCGTGGAGATCGACGAGGTGCGCCGCTCGCGCCGGCGCTTCGCCTGCGCCTGCCTCGACTGGAGCGAGCGCCGCCCGCACCTGGGCGGCGCGCTGGGGGCGGCGTGGCTGCAGCTGTCGCTGAAACGGGGATGGGTGCGGCAGGAGCTGGATGGGCGGGCGCTCACGCTGACGCCGAAGGCGCTGCGCGAAATGCCGGAACTCTTCGCATGAAAGAGTGCGGCCGATTCGGCGCAAAGCTTCGCACGGCGCAGCCCAAGGCCGGGACGCCGTGGAACCGGCTTTGCCGGGCCGCAGGTGTCG
Organism: Variovorax sp. CAN15; assembly: GCF_030462475.1. GTDB lineage: Bacteria > Pseudomonadota > Gammaproteobacteria > Burkholderiales > Burkholderiaceae_C > Variovorax. Next base: position 61,456 of record NZ_JASMRZ010000011.1, on the reverse strand, counting down.
CCACCGGAAGAGGGGTGGCGCAGCGACACGAAGTGCGCGAAGCCTGGGGGAGAGCCGGTTTCAAGCCTTCAGCTTGAGCAGATAGATCAGCGGTCCGGCCATCGCGTTGTCGGTTTCGAGGAAGTTCTCGAATTCCTTGCCCTCCAGCCAGAACGGGTCCCAGTTGTTCTGCTTGATGCTTTTCTGCCACAGGTCGGTGGCGGTGGCGCGCCGCACCACCGTCAGCAGGGCCGCCTTGCGGTACGGCGGCACCTTGCGGCCGGTGAGCACGCCGCGCCAGTTGGCGAGGTCGGCGTCCACGCCCTGTTCGCGCACCGAGGCGATGCCCTGGAACGGCCGCTTCGACGAAACGCCGATCGCGCGCAGCTTGCCGCCGGCGATGCCCTCGGCGAACTCGCTGTAGCCCGAGATGCCCGCCGCGGCCTTGCCGCTTTCCAGCGCCTCTACCACCTCGGCGCCGCCGGGGTGCGCCTGGTAGACCAGGGACTGCGAAACCTCGGCCACGCGCGCCAGCATGCCGGCATACATGTGGTCCACGCCCCCGGCCGAGCCGCCCGCGATGACGGTGTTGGCCGCGTCCGCGTGCAGTTGCGCGATCAGGTCCTTCGGTGTCCTGATGGGCGAGTCGGCCTTCACCGCGATCACTTCGTAGTCGCTGGTGAGGCGGGCGATGGGCGCCATGTTGGCCATGGTGACCGCGGGCTTCTGCAACGCCACCGCGCCGACCATGACCATGCCGCTCATCAGCAGCGTGTCGGGGTCGGCGTCGTATTTCTCGACGTACCTGGCCAGGCCGATCGTGCCGCCCTTGCCGCCGACGTTCTCGTACACCACGTGGCCGACCGCGCCCGATGCCAGCATGGCGGCGCCCAGCGCACGGCCCGTCTGGTCCCAGCCGCCGCCCTCGTTGGCGGGAATCACGATGCGCAGCCTGTTGCTGAGCGGCGCGTCGGCGGCATGCGCGGTGCGCGGCCACAGCGCGGCGTGTCCTGCGCCGGCTGCCGCGGCCGAGGCTGCGATCCATGCAGAAAAACTGCGACGGGAGATGGGGGGAACGGAGCGCGACTGGGTCATCTTCTTTCCGGTTGTCGTGGGGTACACCGGATGATGTCCGCGAAACGCGCCGATCACGCGCGCCAGCGGGCAGGACAAACCCTGAGGCCCGGCCCGCGCGGCAGGCCTGCTGGAGCCGTTCTTCTTACTGGAACGCCACTTCGGCGAAGCTGCGCAGCTTGCGGCTGTGCAGCCGGGTCGAGCCCTCGGCGCGCAGGATGTCGATGGCCCGCATGCCGATGCGCAGGTGCTGCTCCACGCGCTCACGGTAGAAGTGGTTGGCCATGCCCGGCAGCTTGATCTCGCCGTGCAGCGGCTTGTCGCTCACGCACAACAGCGTGCCGTAGGGCACGCGGAAGCGGAAGCCGTTGGCCGCGATGGTCGCGCTTTCCATGTCCAGCGCCACCGCGCGGCTCTGGCTGAAGCGGCGCTGCGGCTGGTTGCCCGGCAGCAGCTCCCAGTTGCGGTTGTCGGTGCTGGCCACGGTGCCTGTGCGCATGATCTTCTTCAGGTCGGGGCCTTCGTAGCGCGTGACGTCGGCCACGGCTTTTTCCAGCGCGAGCTGGATCTCCGACAGCGCCGGGATCGGCACCCACAGCGGCAGTTCCTCGTCGAGCACGTGGTCCTCGCGCACATAGGCGTGGGCCAGCACGTAGTCGCCGAGCTGCTGCGTGTTGCGCAGGCCCGCGCAGTGGCCCAGCATCATCCAGGCATGCGGGCGCAGCACCGCGATGTGGTCGGTGATGGTCTTGGCGTTGGCCGGGCCCACGCCGATGTTGACCATGGTGGTGCCGCTGCAGTCCTCGCGCACGAGGTGGTAGGCCGGCATCTGCGGCAGGCGCGGCGGGGCGGTGCCCTGGCTGCCGTCGAGCAGGTGGCCGTAGGTGGCGCTCGAGCCGGCGGGCAGGCCGCGCCGGCGCGTGACCACGTTGCCGGGCTCGATGAAGGCGACGTACTCGCTGTTCTCGTCGGCCATGGCCTCGTGGCCCAGGCGCACGAACTCGTCGATGTAGAACTGGTAGTTGGTGAACAGCACGAAGTTCTGGAACCAGTCGGGCGCGGTGCCCGAGTAGTGGCGCAGGCGGTGCAGCGAGTAGTCGACCCGCGCGGCGGTGAAGAGCGACAGCGGCTGCGCCTCGCCGTCGCGCGCCTCGAAGGTGCCGTTGGCGATGCCGTCGTCCATCACGCCCAGGTCGGGCAGGTCGAACACGTCGCGCATCAGGGCGCGGCGCTCGGCGCTCATGGTGCCTTCGATGTGGTCGTTCTCGGCGAATGAGAAGTGGATCGGAATCGGCTGCGTGCTGGTGCCGACTTCAAGCTCGACCTGGTGGTTTTCCAGCAGCAGGCGGAACTGGTCGAGGTAGTAGCGCGCGAACAGGTCGGGCCGCGTCAGCGTGGTCTCGTAGCGTCCGGGGCCGGCCACGAAGCCGTAGCTCAGGCCGGCGTTGGCCGGCGGCGTGTGGCGCGAAACGGTGTGGGTGTGCACCCGCACGAAGGGGTAGCAGGCCCGCACCCGACCCGGCAGCTCTTCGCCGGCGACGAAGCGCAGCATCGATTCGCGCAGGTGCGTGAGGCCGTCCTGGTAGATGCGCTTGACCTGCTCGAGTGCGGCGGCGGCGTCGGTGAAGCGGGCGGGAGCAACGAAGGTTGGCATGTAGGGCATGCCGGCATTGTGCAATGCGGCTGCCCTGCCAGCGCGCGGTCAGGCCAGAAGGCAGGCGAGCACTTTTGCGAGCATGTCGTTCACGTCGGAAGCCTGCACCGCGCCGGGCAGCGCCACGTCGCCGTGCATCACGAACACCGGCTTGCCCCACTTGAGGCCCAGCGCCATTTCAGACAGCGTGCCCATGTTGCCGCCGATGGCGACCAGGCACACGCCGCTGCGCGCGACGATGCCGTTGCGCATCTCGCCCATGCCGGTGGGAATCGCCACGCTGAGCCATTCGTTGGCGTTGCGGTCGTCGTCCTCGGGCAGGATGCCCACGGCGATGCCGCCGGCCTCCACCGCGCCGCGCGAGGCGGCCGCCATCACGCCGCCGCGCCCGCCGCAGACCACGGCCATGCCCGCGCCGGCCAGCGCATGCGCCACCGCGTGGGCGGCCTCGCACTCGGCCGCGCCGCCGTCGCCGGGGCCGATGATGGCCACCGGCTGGCGGTGGCGCGCAGGCCCCCGCTGTTTCTGCGCGAGGCGTTCCAGCGCCTCAGTGACCGGCGCCGGCAGCACCGCCGCGCTCGCGCCTTCGCGTAAAGACATCGCCCACTCCCATCACGATCACACACACAACCATCAGCACCAGCGACAGGGCCGCCGCCACCGCGAAATCGGAACCGCCGTCGCCCACCTGCGCCAGCAGCATCAGCGGCAGGATGTTGAGCTGCGTGCCCACCAGCGCCAGCGCCGTGCCGTAGGTGCCCATCGCGATCGCGGCCACCATGCAGGCGTTCGAAAGCACGGAGGGCAGCACCTCGGGCACCACCGTGTCCCGGAAGGCGCGCGAGCGCGACGCGCCCAGCGTGCGCGCGGCCTGCGCCGGGCGCAGGTCGAGGTTCGCGAACACCGGGTACAGCGACAGCGCCACGCGCGGAATCAGGTAGTAGGCATACGCAAAACCCAGGCCCGACACGCTGTAGATCCAGCTGCCGATGGCGGCCGGGTCGGCGCCCAGCCCCGCGAGCAACTGCGTCACGAAGCCCGCGCGGCCGAAGGCCAGGATGAAGCCGTAGGCGATCACCAGCCCCGAGAAGGCCAGCGGCAGGCCCAGCAGGGTCATCATCCAGCGGCGGCGCCCCTCGGGCTGGCGCGCGAGTTCGATCGCGATGCAGGTGCCCACCAGCGCCGACATCGCGCCCGCCGCGAGCCCGAGCGCCAGCGTATTGCGCAGCGCCCCGAAGAACAGCGGGTTGCCGAACAGCCGGCCGAAGGCGCTGCCGCCCTCGCCGAAGGCCTCGGGCAGCAGCGCCGCCAGCGGCACCGCGAAGAACAGCGCCATGAAAGCCCACGCGGGCCAGGCGCCAAAGCGTCGCATCACGATCCTTCGGGCTTTCTTTTACTTGCCCAGGGCAGCCTGCGCCCAGAGCTTGTCGATTTCCGCCTTGCGCTCCGAGGCCTTCACCACGTCGAGCGGCTTGATCTGCGGCGCGGCCGGCATCCTGGCGGCCACGTCGGCGCTCAGCGGCGTGCCCGGCACGGCGGGGCGCACGAAGCCCTGCGCGAACAGCGACTGGCCGGCCTCGCTCATGATGAAGTTGAGCCACAGCTTGCCGGCGTTCGGGTTCGGGCCGTTCTTCACGAGGCTGATGGCGTAGGGCGCGGCCACGCTGGCTTCCTTGGGGATCACGACTTCCACCGCGTCGCCCATGCCGTCGACGTGCTTGGCCTTCAGGCCGTCGTTCTCGTAGCTGATCCACACCGGGATCTCGCCCTTGAGGAACTTGGCGTAGGGCGTGGTGCCTTCCACGCGCAGCACGTTGCCGGCCGCATGCAGCTTGCCCAGGTAGTCGGTGCCGGGCTGCACGTTGTCGACACTGCCGCCGTTGGCGTACGCCGCCGCGAAGGTCAGCACCTGGCCGATGCCGGTGGAGCGCGGGTCGAGGTAGACCACCGTGTTCTTGAACTCGGGCTTGAGCAGGTCGGCCCAGCCGGTGGGCACGTTCTTCACCAGCTTCTTGTTGACCAGGAAGGCGATGTTGAGCGTGTGGATGGTGAACCAGCGGCCATCGGCCTCGCGGAACACGGCCGGCAGCTTGTCGAAGTTGACGGGCTTGAAGGGCGCGACCACGTCCTTCCTGGCGGCGTCGACGGCCGAGGCGGCGAAGTAGTAGGCGGTGTCGGCCTGCGGGCGGCGCCTGGTCTTCTCGAGCGCGACCACGGTGGCGGCGGAGCCGATGTCGTTGTAGGTCAGCTCGATCTCGGGGTAGCGCTTCTTGAAGTCGCGGAACAGCGACTTCCAGTTGGCCCACTCGGGGCCGGTGTCGAAGGAGACGCAAAGGCCTTCCTTCTGCGCCTCGGCGTACAGCGCCTTCTCGCCCGCGTAGAGCTCGGGGCCGTCGAAGGCGAATGCGGTGCGGGCCGCGAGAGAGGCCAGCGGCAGTGCGCCGGCGGCCTGGATCAGATGTCTGCGTTGCATGGTGGCTCCTTGGAGGAAAAGGTCAGTGGTCAAGTAAACGGAGGTGTTCGGGCGCAATGGCGATGGCCTCGGCCGCGGGCTTCGCCGATTCGGCGAGGAAGGGCCTGGCCGCGCCCGGCACTTCGAAGTCGTAGCGCGTGAGCGCGCCCAGGTAGCGCTGCGCGCCGGTGCGCCCTGCAAGACGGTTCACGGCGTCGGCCGCCGGGTCGGGCCGGATGTGCTCGGGCCGCACCAGCACGTGCAATTCGGTGCCGAAGGGGCGCTGGCCGGTGTCGGCGAAGAGTTCGGCAAATCCCAGGTCCAGCCGGCCTGGGGAGGCCACCTTCGCGGGCAGGATCGTCGAGAGCCCGACGAACTCCGCCACCGCGCGGCTCGCGGGGTTCTCGTAGATGTCGCGCGGCGTGGCGATCTGCAGCAGCCGGCCGTCCTTGAGCATGGCCACGCGGTCGGCCATGGCCAGCGCTTCCTCCTGGTCGTGCGTGACCAGCAGCGTGGTGGCGTTGAAGCGCTGCTGGATGGCGCGGATCTGGTCGCGCAGGTGGCCGCGCACGCTGGCGTCGAGTGCCGAGAGCGGCTCGTCGAGCAGCAGGGCGCGCGGGTCGATGGCCAGCGCGCGGGCCAGCGCCACGCGCTGCTGCTGTCCGCCCGAGAGCTGCGCCACGGCGCGCCGCGAGTACTCGCCCAGCCCGACGATGTCGAGCAACTCCTGCGCGCGGCGGTGCCGCTCGGCGGCTGCCACCTTGCGCAGCTTGAGCCCGTAGGCCACGTTGTCGAGCACGCTCAGGTGCGGAAAGAGCGCGTAGCTCTGGAACACCATGCCGATGTGGCGCTGGTGCACCGGCGTGCGCGACATGTCCTCGCCGTCGAGCGCGATGCGGCCGGTGTGGCCCGTTTCCAGGCCCGACACCAGCTTGAGCAGCGTCGACTTGCCCGAGCCGCTGGGCCCGATCACCGCGACCAGCTCGCCTGTGCGCACGTCGAGCGATACGTCGTGCAGGCCGTGCGTGCTGCCGGGGTAGTTGTAGCTGACCTTGTCGAGGAGGAGGCTCATGGCGTATCGGTCCTGCCGCTTATGCGCGTTGCTTCACGAGGGAAGAGGAAAGAAGCGCCGACGCGCTCGCCAGCACCAGCAGGATCACCGTGGCAGCGCAGGCGAAACCCGTCGCGCCGTAGAAGGCCTGCAGCAGCACCACCGGATAGGTGCGGTTCTGGAAGCTCGTGAGCAGGTTCGACACGCCGAACTCGCCCACCGAGATGGCCGCCACCATCACTAGCCCGCTGATCAGGCTCTGGCGCAGGCTAGGCAGCACGATGCCGGTGAACTGCTGCCAGCCCGAGGCGCCGAGCGTGGCGGCCGCCTGCTCCAGACGGCCGAGGTCGAGGTGGCGCAGGTCGGTCAGCAGCGTGTTGGTGAGGTAGGGCAGCGTGAGGATCGCGTGCGCAGCAATGAGCAGCGGCATCGAGCCCAGCCAGGGCGCGAGGTCGGTGTTGAACACGATCATGTAGCCGAAGGCCAGCGTGATCGCCGGCACCGCCACCGGCGTGGCGCTCACGATGCGCGCCGCCAGGCTGCCGCCGCGCCGCGCGCCGTGGTACAGCGCATAGGCCAGCGGCAGCGCCAGCACCGTGTTGATGGCGCAGGCCGAGAGCGCCACCACGAGGCTGCTCACGAAGGCCTTGCGGAAGGAGGTGTCGATCCAGAGGTCGGCATACCACTGGCCGGTGATGCCCGTGGGCAGCAGCGTGTTGGTCCAGTTGCCGCCCACGCTGCCGACCAGCAGCAGCGCGATGGGCAGCAGCAGGTACAGGCCGTAGATGAGCGAGATGACGCGAACCAAGGTTGTCTCCAATGTCGTGGACACCCGGCATACTTTCCGGATGCGCTACTGTTCGCGCCGGGCTTGCCGCCGCGTTGCCTCGAATTCTAGGAATCGCGTACGAACTTATGGGTGAAACTTGGATGACGACACTTGAGCAATTGGAAAGCGTTTTTCATGCGGCTTTCACGAAGCGAGGCCATGCATGAAGCGCGACTGCCCCACCATCCAGGAGCTGCTGGCCTTCGACGCCGTCGCGCGTCACCAGAGCATCACGCTGGCCGCCGGCGCACTGTGCATCACCGTGAGCGCGGTCAGCAAGCAGATCGCGGGGCTCGAAGCCTTCCTCGGCCGCGAGCTGCTGCAGAAGAACGGGCGCGGCGTGCAGCTCACGCCGCAGGGGCGCGTGTACTGGCAGAAGATCTCCGGCGGCCTGCGTGCCATCGAAACAGCGACCTTCGAGGCCCGCTCGGGCGACGCGGGCGCCGGCCTGCTCACGCTGGCGAGCGTGCCCACCTTCCTTACCAAGTGGCTCATTCCGCGCCTGCCCGCCTTCAGCCAGAAGAGCCGGCACGTGATGCTGAGCTTCAGCCGCCACCTGGAGCCCAGCGACGGCATCCCGGCCGGCGTCGATGCCGCCATCCGCTACGGTCCCGATGGCTGGCCCGGCGTGGTGTCCGAATACATCGCGGGGCGCGAGTTCGTGCTGATCGTGGCGCGCTCGCTGGTCGAAGGGCGCCATCGCATCGCCCAGCCCGCAGACATCGTCGGCCACACGCTGCTGCACCACGAGGGCGCGCCCAGCGCCTGGCGCCAGTGGGCCGCGCAGCACGGCGTGCCCGAGGTGCAGATCGTGGCCGGGCCGCGCTTCGCCCAGTATTCGGCGCTGATCCAGGCGGCGCTCAACGGCCTGGGCATCGGCCTCGTGCCCAGGCTGCTGGTGCAGGAAGAGCTGGCCGAAGGCGCCCTGCTGAGCCCCTGCGGCACGCCGGTGAGCGTGAACCAGGGGCACTATCTCTGCTACCGGCCCGACCGGCTCGACCTGCCCGCCTTCGCGGCGTTCCGCGAATGGCTGCTCGACGAGGGGCTGAAGTCGCGCGGTGTGGAGACCGAAGCATGAAGCCGCCATCTTCGCTAGGCTCTGCCCCCATACGGACAAGCAAGGAAACGAACCGATGAAAGTCGCAGTGATGGGTGCCGGCGCGGTCGGCTGTTACTACGGGGCGATGCTCGCGCGCGCCGGGCACGAGGTGGTGCTGATAGGCCGCCCCTCGCACGTCGAGGCCGCCAACGCCAAGGGCCTGCGCCTGGAGGCCAAGGCTTTCGATGAGCATGTGAAGGTGGCCGCGAGCACCGAGCCCTCTGCCGTGCAGGGCGCCGACCTCGTGCTGTTCTGCGTGAAATCCACCGACACCGAAGCGGCCGCCGGGCAGATCAAGCCGCATCTCGCGCCCGGCGCGCTGGTGCTCACGCTGCAGAACGGCGTGGACAACGACGAGCGCGTGCGCTCCGTGCTGCCGTCATCGAACGAGGTCGCGGCGGCAGTCGTCTACGTCGCGACAGAAATGGCCGGGCCCGGCCATGTGAAGCACCACGGGCGCGGCGAGCTGGTGATCGCGCCCTCGAGCCGCAGCGAGGAAGTGGCCCGGCACCTCGAAGCCGCCGGCGTGCCCACGCAGATCTCGGCCAATGTGCGCGGATCGCTCTGGGCCAAGCTGATCCTCAACTGCGCCTACAACGCGCTCTCCGCCGTCACGCAGCTGCCCTACGGCGTGCTCGTGAAGGGCGCCGGCGTGACCGACATGATCCGCGACGTGGTGGCCGAATGCCTTGCGGTTGCCAAGGCCGAGGGCGTGGAAGTGGCCGGCGACACCGACGCCGCTGTACGAGCCATCGCGCAGACCATGCCCTCGCAGTACTCGTCCACCGCGCAGGACCTGGCGCGCGGCAAGCCCAGCGAAATCGACCATCTCAACGGCCTGGTCGTGCGGCGCGGGGAGACGCTGGGCGTGCCGACGCCGGCGAATCGCGTGCTGTTCGTGATGGTGAAGCTGCTCGAGGGCAAGCAACGCTCAAGTTGACCCCGATCTGGCGGGAGCACCGCGGAACCGGCTTTGCCGGGCCGCAGGTGCTGCCCCCGGAAGGGGGAAAGCGCGCGCGACACGAAGTGCGCGCAGCCTGGGCGGGTGAGCTGTTACCCCGGCATCGGCTCGCGCATCGTCACGAACTCTTCTGCCGCGGTGGGATGGATACCCACCGTGCTGTCGAAGATCGCCTTCGTCGCCCCCGCCCGCATCGCCACCGCGAAGCCCTGCACCACCTCGCCCGCATCGGCGCCCACCATGTGCAGGCCCACCACGCGGTCGGTGGCCTTGTCGACCACCAGCTTCATGAAGGTGCGCTCGCTGCGGCCCGAGAGCGTGTGGCGCAGCGACTTGAATTCGCTGGAGAACACGGTCACGTCGCCGAACTTCGCGCGCGCGTCGAGCTCGGTGTAGCCGCAGGTGCCGATGTTCGGGTGGGTGAACACGGCGGTGGGAATGAACTCGTAGTCGAGCCGGCGTTTGCCCTTGCCGAAGAGCTCGTCGACCACCACCATCGCCTCGGCCAGCGCCACCGGCGTGAGCTGCACGCGGGTGGACACGTCGCCCACCGCGTAGATCGACGGCACCGAGCTGCGGTAGTGCGCGTCGACCGCGACTGCGCCACGTTCGTCGAGCTTCACGCCCGCCGCTTCGAGGCCCAGCCCCTGCGTGTTGGGTACGCGGCCGGTGGCGAAGAGCACCGTATCGGCCTCGATCTGCTGGCCGCGCGAGAGCGTGACCGTGAGGCCGTCGGCGCCACCGGTGCGGCGGGTTACCGAGGCGACCTCGCAGTTCAGCCGCACGTCGACGCCGGCCTTGCCCATCTCGCTCGCCAGGAACTGCCGCACGTCGTCGTCGAAGCCTGTGAGAAGGTGCGCGCGGCGGTGCAGCTGCGTCACCTTCGAGCCCAGCCCGTTGAAGATCGATGCGAACTCGCAGGCGATGTAGCCGCCGCCTACCACCAGCAGGCGCTTGGGGAATGGGTCGAGGTCGAACATCGCGTCGGAGGTCACGACGTGCTCGCGGCCCTGGATGTCGGGCACGAAGGGCGTGCCGCCGGTGGCCACGAGCAGGTGGCGGGCGGTGTAGCGCTTGCCGTCGACCTCCACCGTGTGCGGATCGGCCAGCTGCGCCCACCCTGTGACGAGCGTGACGCCCGCGTTCTTCAGCAGCGAGGCGTAGATGCCGTTGAGCCGCCTGATTTCTTTTGCGCGCTGCGCCTTCAGGTGCGCCCAGTCGAACTGCGGCGCCTCGGGCAGCTTCCAGCCGTAACCCGCGGCTTCCTCGAAGGATTCGGCATAGCCGGCCGCATAGCTGTAGAGCTTCTTGGGAATGCAGCCCACGTTGACGCAGGTGCCGCCGAGTTCGGCGGCCTCGGCGACGGCGACGCGGGCACCGGTCTGCGCCGCCATGCGCGCGGCGCGAACGCCGCCGCTGCCGGCGCCGATGACGAAGAGATCGAAGTCGAAAGTGGGCATGGGAAATCTTGCTCCTTGGCCGCCGACTGTAGCGGCGGGCCGAAGGCGGCGCTTGGGGCGGGCCTTGCTTGACCGTGGAGTTCCTTCACGGAGTCCGCTGTCCGAGAGCCCTGCGGGGCGAGCCTGCTAGCGCGAGTCCGGCGAAGTCCAGAGCCTGCGCGGATCGTCGCCGGCGGGCTGGCCAGGTTGCGGCTGGATGCCGMGCTGCTGCTGCAGTGCACGCAGCTGGGCCTGTTGCAATGCCTGCTGTTGAGCCTGCGCCTGCTGCTGCATCTGCGCGGCCCGCTGCTGCAGCTCCTGTTGCTGGCGAAGCATCTGCTGTTGGGCCAAGGCCTGTTGCTGGGCCGCGCGTTGCTGTTGCAGTTGCATCTGCGCCGCCTGCTGTTGTTGAAGCAGCTGTTGCTGCTGCAGGGCCTGCGCCTGCGCGGCGCGCTGCTGCATTTCCTGCTGCTGGCGCAAGGCCTGTTGCTGTTGCCGCTGGAGTTGCAGCTGCAACTGCTGTTGTTGCTGCTGTTGCTGCCAGCGGTCCTGCTCGGCGCGCTCGCGCCAATCACGCCGCTGCTGCCATTCGCGCTGCTGGCGCCAGTCTTCCTGCCGGCGCCATTCCTGCTGCTGGCGCCAGTCCTGTTCGCGCTGCCACTCCTGCTGTTGCTGCTGGGCGGCCTGCGCCGCGCGCTGCTGCTCCATCCACTGCGCTTGCTGCTGCGCCTGTTCGTACTCGATCTGCTGCTGCCGCGCGACCAGTGCCGCAGGCGGCACCACCACCGCCGGCTGGCCGTAGCGCGCGGGCTCCGACTGGTCGTCGAACCGGCTGCGCTCGGCCACCCAGGTATCGAAGCTGCTGTTCTGGGAGCGCGTGGTGCGCACGGTCGTGAGGTTCCGGCCCGACACCGTGGTCTGCTGGCGCTCGGTCAGCACTTGCGAGATGCCGTTCTGGCCATGGAGCGTGAGATGGCCCGAGGCCACCGCCACCCAGGTGGTCGTGGTGTCGGCCGCGTCGGTGGCGATGCGGTATTCGCCCGGCGCACCGATCGCCGCCGAGAGGTTGGGGGTGTCGATGCTGATGCGCTGGCCCGGGGACATGTCTCGCACGCTCAGCTGCAGGTTGCCCCGGCTCGCGTTGATGCGGATCGTGTCCTCGTCGATGCCGGTGAACTCCACGTAGGTTCCGCCGTCCAGCCGCAGCGCGGCCGGGCCGATGTAGACCTCGGCGCGTGCGTTGCGGTCGGTCCAGATGCGGTCGCCGACGGCAAGCTGGCGGCCGGGCCGGGCGGCGGACCAGCGATCGTCGCCGGCGGACGAGACGCTCACGGTTCCCTGCTGCAGGTTCAGGCGCCCGATGGACATCTGCGAGCCCTGCTGGGCGCTGGCCGCGAAGCCGGCGCACACCAGTGCCAGCCCGAGCAGCCATTGGTGCAAGGGGCGTTGAAGGGCCGAAAGGCTTGTTCTTGTGCGAGTCATGTGATTTCTCTGATCCCCGGATGGACGAAGCGGTGAGGTTGTAACGCGCGAGAATCCGCTGCCGCTGTCAGCGCCGCTCCCCTGCTTGGTGAAGCGCGCGTGGACTCGGCAACCGGTTGTAAGGAGGGACACCGCATGAAAAACCAGAACAACGCACGGCCCGTGAGTGCATCGTGCTTCCAAAAAAGTAGCGCGATCGCGTTTTGCGTGGCAGCCGCCGCAGCCATGCTGGCAGCCCAGCCCGCTGCCGCCCAGCTGGCGCGCAAGCCGTCGTACTACCAGCAGCAGAACCAGCAGCAGAGCCAGCCGCTGCCCGAAGGCCCCGCCGCCCAGCTCGTGCCGCGCCCCTCGGTGCCGTCGTCGCTGCCCGCGCTGCGCAGCCAGGGCGACTTCGACCAGCTCGCCCGCGTCTACGACGCCGGCACGCCGATGCAGCTGGCGCACGCGCTGTTCGCCATCGACCGGCAGGCCAGGCCGCCGCGCATGTACTACATCGACACGCCGCGCTACCAGCTGCACGTGCGCTTCCTGCGCGACACCCGGCTCGTGCCCAACACCATCAAGCGCGAGATCGACCGCAACTACCTCGTGCCCGATCGCCGCTTCCTGTTCGGCACGCTGAGCTGGCAGCAGAACATCGGCAGCTTCACCTACGAGTTCTGGGAGGGCGACAAGCTCACCGCGCCGCTGCTGCGGCAGGCCGACCAGCAGGTCAGGGCCAGCTTTTTCGGGCCGGTGAAGTTCAAGACCAACTCCACGCTGCACGAGCGCGTGGCGAAGGAAACCGGCATCGACTTCGTGAGCCAGGAGGCGCTGATCCGCGAGCAGCCCTTCCTGCCGATGAACCTCGGCACCGCCACCGGCCGCGTGCGCATCGTGGAAGACGACTCGGGCATCAACGCCCTGCTGCCCGACGACATCGCCGTGCTGCGACAGGTGCCCATCGGCCTGCCGCCGGTGGCGGCCGTGCTGACCGAGCGGCCCTCGACCGCGCTCTCGCACGTCAACCTGCTGGCCAAGGGCTGGGGCATTCCCAACGCCTACGTGCGCGACGCCGCCGCCGTGCTGAAGGAGCATGCGGGCCAGTGGGTGGCGCTGAAGGTGGCGGCTTCTGGCTACCAGGTGCGCCGTCTCACGGCGGATGAAATCGCCGCGCTGCCGCCGCGCGCGGTGCGCACCGCGGCCACCGGCGCCATGCCCGGCAGCTCGCGCGCCATCAAGCCCGACCTGCGCGAAAGCCGGCTGCTGCCGCTTGCCTCGCTGCGTGCGCGAAACAGCGCGCAGTGCGGCGTCAAGGCCGCGAACCTCGGCGCCATGCAGGCCGCGCGCATCCCCGGCACCTCGGTGCCCGACGGCTTCTGCATTCCCTTCGCGCACTACGACCGCTTCATGCGCGCCAACGGCCTGGCCGATCGCATCGCGCGCATGCAGCAGCAGCCGGGCTTCGCGAGCGACCCGAAGGTGCGCCAGAAGGCGCTGGCGCAACTGCGCGACGAGATCGTGCAGTGGCCCGTCGATGCAGCCACCGCCGCCGGCTGGCGCGCGGCCTGGCAATCGCAGCTGGGAGGAGGCGGCGTGTTCGTGCGCAGTTCGTCCAACTCCGAAGACCTGCCCGGCTTCAGCGGCGCGGGGCTCTACACCACCGTACCCAACGTCAAGACCGGCGATGCGCTCGAAGTGGCGGTGAAGAAGGTCTGGGCCTCGGTGTTCAACCCGGAGGCCTGGGAGGCCCGCAGCGCCGCCGGCTTCGCCGCCGAATCGGTACTGATGGGCGTCTTCGTGCAGACCGCCATCGACTCGACCAACGCCGGCGTGATGATCACCCGCGACCCCTTCGACGCCGGGCACCCGCACATCACCTACATCTCCGCCAAGCGCGGCATCGGCATCCGCGTGGTCGAGGGCCGCCGAGTGGCCGAGCAGGTGATGTACTCCAGCTGGTCCAGGGCCATCCAGGTGCTCAGCCGTTCGGCCGAAGACACCGCGCTGCAGCTCGACAAGGACGGCGGTGTGAAGGAAGTGCCGGTGGAAGCCGGCCGCAACGTGCTCACCGACGAACTGGTGGTGCGGCTCGCGAACGTGGGCGCCGCCGTGAAGCGCACCTTCAACGCGGTCGATCAGGACATCGAGTGGGCAACGGTGGGGGACAGGATCGTGCTGCTGCAGGCGCGGCCGTATGTGGAAAGGCAGCGCTGAAGCCGCCACTCCTGGCTCGGCCTGCCGCCGCTACTTGTACAGCAGCTGCGGCAGCCACAACCCGATCTGCGGCCACACGTACAGCAGCACGATGGCCAGCACCTGGATGCCCATGAAGGGCAGCATGCCCAGGAAGATCTGGTTCAGCGTCACGTGCGGCGGGCTCACGCCCTTCAGGTAGAAGGCGGCCATCGCGACCGGCGGCGAGAGGAAGGCGGTCTGCAGGTTCAGCGCCACCAGCAGCCCGAAGAACAGCGGGTCGACGCCGAAGTTGTCGAGCAGCGGGATGAAGATGGGCATGAAGATCACGATGATCTCGGTCCACTCCAGCGGCCAGCCCAGCAGGAAGATGATGACCTGGCTCAGGATCAGGAACTCCACCTTGGTGAGGTTCATGCCGAGCACCCACTCCTCCACCAGCGCCTGCCCGCCCAGCAGCGCGAACGCGGCCGAGAAGATGGCCGAGCCGACGAAGAGCCAGCACACCATGGCCGATGTCTTGGCCGTGAGGAATACCGACTCCTTCAGCACCGCGAGATTGAGGCGCCTGTAGGCCGCCGCCAGCAGCATGCCGCCGAGCGCGCCCATGGCGGCCGCCTCGGTGGGCGTGGCAAGGCCCAGCACGATCGAGCCCAGCACCGAGAGGATCAGCAGCACCAGCGGAAAGAACGATGCCAGCAGCATCTTGAAGATCTCGAGCCGCGCGAAGCTCAGGAACAGGTAGAACAGCGTGACGATGGCGCCGAAGATCGCGAAGGTGACCCACCACCAGGTTGGCGCGGGTCGCTGCGTGGCAGCCTCCGTAGCAGCAGGGGCCGAGGGCTCTGCGGTTCCTGCGGCGGTGGGCGCGGGGGAAGCGGCCGAGGCACCCGGCGGCTCGGACAGCGAGCCCTGGCTCGAGGCCGTGGCCGGTGCCGATGGTTGCGTATCGTCACCGGGAGGCTCCTGCAGTCCACCTTCCTGCGGTGGCTCCTGCAACCCGCCTTCGACCGGAGGCTCCTGCAGGCCGCCGGACTCCGGCGTGCTGCTGCGCACGGCCCCGATCTCCTCGATCTCGTAGCGCGCCTGGGCTTCCACTGTCGTCACGGCCTTGTAGCTGAAGGCGGCCAGCAGCAGGAAGATCACGCCCGGCATCGCGACGATGCCCAACTGCTTCAGCACATGCGAGAACGGCACGTCTGCATTGCGCCGCCCCTTCAGCAGGCCGACCAGCGCATGCGCGGCGGGGCTGTCGGCCAACCGCTGCGACAGCGGCGGCAGCGGCACGATGCGCTCCGCCTGCGACAGCGGCGGCGCCCATTGCGGCTTGAGCCACGCGACGATGATCATGTACAGCACATAGAGCGAAGCCAGCATCAGCCCCGGAAAGAACGCGCCCGCGTAGAGCTGCACCACCGACACGCCCGCCGTCGCGCCGTAGACGATCAGCAGCACCGACGGCGGAATCAGGATGCCCAGGCAGCCGCCCGCGGTGATCGAGCCGGCGGCCAGCGGCACGCTGTAGCCCGCGCGCAGCATGGCGGGCAATGCGAGCAGGCCCATCAGCGTGACCACCGCACCCACGATGCCCGTGGCCGTCGCGAAGATGGTGCAGGTCACCAGCGTGGCCACCGCGAGCGCGCCGGGCAGCCGCGCCAGCGCCAGGTGCAGGCTCTTGAACAACGACTCGATGAGGTTCGCGCGCTCCACCAGGTAGCCCATGAAGACGAAGAGCGGCACAGCGATGAGCACGTCGTTGGCCATGGTCTTGAAGGCCGACTGCACCATCAGGTCGAGCGTGCGGTGCCAGTCGCGGTCGTAGGCCAGCCAGGTGAAGAGCATGCCCATGCCCATCAGCGTGAACGCGGTGGGAAAACCCAGCATGATGGCCACCACCACCAGCGAGAGCATCAGCAGGCCGAGGTGGCCGTTGGTGATGGTGGGTGCGCTGGCCAGCACCGCTATCGCGCCGGCCACGATCAGCGCCATGAACGAGAGGCCGAACCAGAGTTCGCGTCGGATCATCGCGCGGCCTCCTTCGAGGCGACCACGCGGTCGAGCGCGGCGATGTCCTCGTCCTTCACGTGCACCATCTCCTTGAGCTTCTCGACGTCGACTTCCTCCACGTCCTGCTCGCGCGAGGGCCAGGCGCCGTCACGGATGCAGCGCACGCAGCGGATGATCTCCACCAGCCCCTGCAGCAGCAGCGTGAAGCCCGCCAGCGGAATGACGTACTTGAACGGGTACAGCGGCAGCGGCTCCGCCGAAAAGGTCTGCTCGCGGATGGCGAGCGATTCGCCCGCGTAGACCCATCCGGCCCAGGTCAGCGCGACGATGCCGGGCAGGAAGAAGACGATGTAGAGCACCAGGTCCACCAGCGCCTGCGTGCGCGGGCGGAAGAAGCCGTAGAGCACGTCGCCGCGCACGTGGCCGTTCTTCGAGAGCGTGTAGGCGCCCGCGGTCATGAACATGGTGCCGTACAGCATGATCTGCGCGTCCAGCACCCAGGCGTGGGGCTTGTTGAGGGCGTAGCGCGAGAACACCTCCCAGCTGATCAGCAGCGTGAGCAGCAGGGCGCACCAGGCGAAGGTCTTGCCGATCCATGTGGAGAACCGGTCGACCGCCAGCAGGAAAGATTGCATCGGAACGAACTCCTCGCCGCGTCGTTCTTGTCTCGCGCGGCAGCTTTGGCGCAGGCATGAAAAGAGGGCACCGCCCGGGTGCCCTCGCGTCGCATCGAACCCGTTGGCTCAGGTCTTCTTCGCCTGCCGTCCGAAGTAGTGGTTGTAGGCCATCTTGAAATCGACCGAGTAGTCGTTCTGCCACTGGCCCGCGCGCTCGGCGAAGGCGCGCTGCGAGTCGAGCACCTTCTTGAACATCGGGTTCTCGGCCGACTTCTTCGCGATGGTCTTGTCCCACGAGGCGAGCTGCGCGCGCAGCACCGCGTCGGGCGTCTTGTAGAACTTGATGCCGGACTTTTTCAGTTCCTCGTAGTCCTTCGAGTTGCGGTCGATGGCCTTCCAGCTCATCTCGGCGCTCGCGGCCTGCGTGGCGTACTCGATGATCGACTTGAGCTCGGCCGGCAGCGCCTTCAGCTTGCCGCCGTTGAACAGCACCTCGAACTGCTCGCCGCTCTGGTGGAAGCTCTGCAGCATGCAGTTCTTGGCCACGTCGGGAAAGCCCAGCACGCGGTCGCTCGATGCGTTGTTGAACTCGGCCGCGTCGATCAGGCCGCGGTCCAGCGCGGGCACGATCTCGCCGCCGGGCAGCGGATTCACGGCCGCGCCCATGTCGGTGAACACGTCCACCGCCAGGCCCACGGTGCGGAACTTCAGGCCCTTCATGTCCTCGGCCTTGGCCACCGGCTTCTTGAACCAGCCCAGCGGCTGCGTGGGCATGGGGCCGTAGAGGTAGGAGACCACGTCGAGGTTCAGGCCCTTGTAGATCTCTTCCATCAGCGCCTTGCCGCCACCGAAGGTGTGCCAGGCCAGCACCATGTTAGCGTCCATGCCGTAGCCCGGGCCCGAGCCCCACAGCGCGAGCGCGGAGTTCTTGCCGTACCAGTACGCGACCACGCCATGGCCGCCGTCGAGCGTGCCCTTGGCCACCGCGTCCAGCAGCTGGAAGGCGGGCACCACCGAGCCGGCCGGCAGCACCTCGATCTTCAGGCGGTTGCCCGCCATGTCGTTGACCTTCCTGGCGTAGTCCTGCGCGTACTCGTGGAAGATGTCCTTCGCGGGCCAGGTGCTCTGGAAGCGAAGGGTGGTGGTCTGGGCCATGCTGACCATCGGCACGGACATGGCGCCCGCAGCCACGGCGGCGCCCTTGAGCAGCCCGCGGCGGCGGGGCATCTTGCTGTCTGTCATTTGTCTCTCTCCAAACGGTTCTGACTTGGGAAAACCCAGGCTGTCCGTCTTGGAGTTATGGTTCGACAGGCCCAAGGCGCCATCTTTGGCGCAGGGGAGCACTCAACAAACAGGGTTTTCACGAACCGGGGAAAAATTCCGGGGCATGAAAACCCGCATCGCAAGGACGCAACAGAGATGACAGAACCCGTCGATAACAAGGGCTATGCAGGCGACGTGACGCCCGAGCAGGCCGCGCAATGGATGGCCAGCGGCGAAGCCGTGCTGGTCGACGTGCGCACCGACGCCGAGCGCGAATGGGTCGGCTATGTGCCCGGCGCCGTGCCCCTGGCCTGGAAGCAATGGCCCGGCATGGCGATGAACCCGGCCTTCGACGAAGGCGTGCGCGCGGCGGCCGAAGGCGGCAGCAAGAAGGTCGTGCTGCTGTGCCGCAGCGGCGTGCGCTCCATCGCGGCGGCCAAGCGAGCCACCGAGCTGGGCGTGGAGGCCTACAACATCCTCGAAGGGTTCGAGGGCAACCCGGACGAGAACGGGCATCGCGGGTTGACGGGCGGCTGGCGCAAGCGCGGGCTGCCCTGGCGGCAGAGCTGAGCCCGCAGCCGCCAGGCCGAGTACCTCATGGCAGGGGTAGGAGGAATTCGTTGCCCACAAGGCGACGATCGTTGCTGATCGAGCAACAGGCATCCGGCCCGCATGGATGGGTACGAGCCGCGTTTGGTTGCCTCGTAATCGGCTTCGCAAAAAGCAGAAAGGCCCACGGCACGCCGCGGGCCTTCCGAATCGCGCGACGAAAAGAGATCAGCCCAGTGCCGGGATGCGCAGCTTCTGCCCCGGATAGATCTTGTCCGGATGCGTCAGCATCGGCTTGTTCGCCTCGAAGATCACGTTGTACTTGTTGGCGTCGCCGTAGTACTTCTTCGAGATGGCCGAGAGCGTGTCGCCGCGCACCACGTCGTGGTACTGGGCGGGCGGCGCGGCCGGTGCGACGAGGTTGTTCTCGACGCTGGTCACGTTCGCCACGTTGCCGGCTGCGAGCGATGCCTTCTCGCTGGCCTCCTGCGAAGGCGCCTGCCCCGCGAGGGTGACCACGCCGGTTGCGGCGGTGTAGGTCACCTCCAGGCCCGTGAGGCCGAGGTTCTGCGTCTCGATGTAGGTCTTGATGGCGGCAGCGGCCGCCTGGTTGGCGTCGGGCGTGGCGGCCTGCGCCGACGAGCCGCCGAACAGCTTCTCACCAGCCTCCTTGATGAAACTCAGCAATCCCATGGTTCTCTCCTTGTGCGGTGGTGAATGAATGATGGAACTGGCTAATTTAGCGGTGGAACTCCGGCGGCCGGCGTAGGCCCATGCCGCGTGTGTCAACGACGTGCCAGCAGAAATAGACACAAAGTCGCAATAATCCCGCGCATGTCATCCCCCTTCCTCGCCATCGACATCGGCAACACCCGCCTCAAGTGGGCGCTCTACGACTCGGCCCGCCCCGGTGCCGCGTTGCAGGCGCAGGGCGCCGAATTCCTCGACCACATCGAACGGCTGGCCGACGGCCCGTGGGCCGACCTGCCTTCGCCCGGCTCGATGCTGGGCTGCGTGGTGGCCGGCGACGCGGTGCGGCGCCGCGCCGAGGAGCAGATCGTCGAGCGCTTCGACTGCACGCCGCGCTGGGTGATGTCGAGCGCGGGCGAGGCCGGCATCGTCAACGGCTACGACCATCCCACGCGCCTGGGCGCCGACCGCTTCGTGGCGATGATCGGCGCGCGCCACCGCATGCTGGCTGCGGCGAAGCCGGGACAGCCGCCGCGGCCGATGGTGGTGGTGCTGATCGGCACGGCCGTGACGGTCGAGGCCGTCGACGCCGACGGCAAGTTTCTCGGCGGCCTGATCCTGCCGGGCCACGGCATCATGCTGCGCGCGCTCGAGTCGGGCACGGCGGGCCTGCACGTGCCCACCGGCGAGGTGCGCGAGTTCCCCACCAACACCAGCGACGCGCTGACCAGCGGCGGCACCTACGCCATCGCGGGCGCGGTGGAGCGCATGGTGCAGCACGTGCGCTCGCACTGCGGCGCCGAGCCGGCCTGCTACATGACCGGCGGCGCGGGCTGGAAGATGGCGCCCGTGATGAACGGGCACTTCGAGCTGGTCGAGAGCCTCATCATGGACGGCCTGCTCGTAATCGCCCGCGAGCGGGCATCGGCCTGAAGAGGCTCAGGGGCGCATCAGCGCCTCGGCCATCGCCTGGAACGCCGGCAGCGTGAGCGGATCGTTCGCGCCGTTGGCCGCCACCGGGTGCGCCGCGTAGCGCACGATCACCATCTCGGCCTTCGGGTCCACGTAGATGCTCTGGCCGTGGATGCCGCGCGCCATGTAGGCGCCGTGCGGGTTGTTCGACACCCACCACATGTCGCGGTAAGACCAGCCCTTGAGCAGCGGATAGCCGGCCTTCATGAACTTCGCCGGGTCGCCTCCGCGCTGGATGTCGTCGACCACCGCCTTCGGAATGGCCTGCTGCCCGTTGGAGGCACGCCCGCCGTTGCGCATGGTCTCGCCGAAGCGCGCGAGGTCGCGCAGCACGGTGTTCAGGCCGCCGCCGCCCGACTCGGTGCCGATGCGGTCGACCATGAAGTAGGCGTCCTGCTCGGCACCGATGCGGCGCCAGATCTTCTCGCTCAGCAGGTCGGCCAGCGACTGGTTGCTGGCGCGGCGAACGATCCAGGCCAGCACCTCGGCGTTGACCGTCTTGTAGGCGAAGGCATCGCCGTGCTCGCCTTCCTTCTTCAGCGTGACGAGGAATTCGTAGAACGACTTCGGGCCGGTGTAGTTCGCGCCCTGGGTGAGCATGCCGCCGGCACGCGCGTAGTCCCAGATCTCGGCCTTGGGGTCGGCATAGTTCTCGGAGTAGTGCACGCCCACGGTCATGTCCATCACCTGGCGCACGGTGGCGTCGCCGTAGGCCGTGTCCTTGAGCTCGGGGATGTACCTGGTGACCGGCGCGGCCGGGTCCAGCTTGCCTTCGTCCGCGAGGATGGCCGCCAGCGTGCCCACGAAGGACTTGGTGACCGACATCGCGATGTGCGGGCGCTCTGGCGTGAGCGCGCCGAAGTACTTCTCGTAGACCACCTTGCCGCGATGCATCACCAGGATGCCGTCGGTGTAGGTGCCCGAGATCATCTGGGCGAAGTTCAGCGTCTGCTCGCCGCCCAGGGGCTTGAAGGTGACGGCCTCGACGTCGAAGCGCGCTGGCGCCGAAGGCAGCGGGCTGGCCGCGCCGCCGCCGCGCCACACGTTGGCGGTGGGCACCGTCTCGCGCACGTGCGAGAAGCTCCAGCGCGTGCGCGGAAACACGCCGCCGGCCGGGTTGTCGAAGGTGATGAGCTTGTCGGGCGGGGGCGGAAAGCCCTTCATCCAGCCCATGGCGTCGACCGAGGTGGCGGCAGGGTCGGGCAGCGCGGGAGGCGTGGGCGTCTGTGCGGAAGTGGTGTTCACGGCGAGCAGGGTGAAGGCGGCGGCGAGCGCCGTGCGTGCTGGAGAAAAAGGCATCTTGTCGTTCTCGGTGAAAGGGATCAACGGCCGCTGAAGCGTGCCGGACGGCGTTCGATGAAGGAGCGCGCGCCCTCGGCGGCATCCTCGCTGTTCGACAGGCGCTTCTGCGTCTCGATGAATTCCGACACGGCGGCCAGCGGGCCCTGTTCCACGGCCTTGATCACGTTCAGCCGCGTGGCCACCACCGCCAGCGGCGCCTGCGCCGCGATGCGCTGCGCGATGGCCAGCGCCGCGTCGAGCTCCTGCCCGGTGGGCACCACCTTCTGCACGAAGTTGAGGCGATAGGCCTCGGCGCTGTCGAACTCGTCGGCCGTCAGCAGGTGCAGCATCGCGTTGCCCACGCCCGCGCGCTCGGCCATGCGCAGCGTGGCGCCGCCCGTGGCCATGATGCCGCGCTGCACTTCCATCTGCGAGAAGCGGCAGTTGTCGGCCGCCACAACGATGTCGGCGCCCAGCATCAGCTCGATGCCCACCGTGAAGCAGATGCCCTTGACCGCCACCACCATCGGCTTGGTGCGGCGGCGGTAGTCGGGCAGGCCGAAGTCGTGCGGCTCCACCAGGCCGGCGGGAATCGCCTTCTCGCCGCGCTTCATGTACTCGGTGACCGCCGGCAGGTCGAGGCCCGCCGTGAAGTGGTCGCCGAAGGCATGCAGCACGCCCACGCGCAGGTTCGGATCGTCGTCCAGCCGGGTGTAGGCCTCGGCCAGCTGCTTGAACATCGGCGGCGTCCAGCCGTTGCGCTTGGCGGGGCGGTTGATGCCGATCAGCAGCACGTGGTCTAGCACCTGGGTGTCGATGCAACCTTCGGCGGGCGGGGTGGTGGGCGTGGCGGTCATGTGAGCGGTCTCCTTTTCTTGTCTTTTCAAGGAACACCGCGGAACCGGCTTTGCCGGGCCGCTGGTGTTGCCCCCGGTAGGGGGTTGGCGAAGCGACACGAAGTGCGCGAAGACTGGGGGCGAGCCAGTGTCAGTACGTGTAGACGCCGCGGCCCGTCTTGCGACCCAGCTGGCCGGCAGCCACCATCTCCTTCAGCAGCGGGCAGGGGCGGTACTTGGAGTCGCCGAACTGCTCCAGGTACACCTCCATCACGGCCAGGCACACGTCCAGGCCGATCATGTCGGCCAGCGCCAGCGGGCCGATGGGCTGGTTGCAACCCAGCTTCATGCCGGCGTCGATGTCTTCCGCCGTGGCGATGCCTTCGGACAGCACGAAGAAGGCCTCGTTGATCATCGGCACCAGGATGCGGTTGACGACGAAGCCCGGCGCGTTCTTCACCGTGATGGGCGACTTGCCCAGGCGCTCGGCCAGTTCCTTCACCGTGTCGTGCGTGGCGTCGCTCGTGAGGTAGCCGCGAATGAGCTCCACCAGCGCCATCATCGGCACCGGGTTGAAGAAGTGCATGCCGATGAAGCGGTCTGCGCGCGAGGTGGCGGCGGCCAGCTGCGTGATCGAGATCGACGAGGTGTTGGAGGCGATGATGACTTCGGGCGCGAGCATCTCGTCGACCTGCTTGAGGATCTTGAGCTTGAGCGCGTGGTTCTCGGTGGCCGCCTCGATGACCAGCTGGGCGCTCTTCAGGTCTTCGTAGTTCGTCGAGCCCTTGATGAGCGCCAGCGCGGCGGTCTTCTGCTCGGCGGTGAGCTTTTCCTTCTTGATGAGGCGGTCGAGGCTGCCCGACACCGTGGCCAGGCCCTTGTCGACCGCTGCCTGGGCGATGTCGACCATCACCACGTTCACGCCGGCCACCGCGCAGGCCTGCGCGATGCCGTTGCCCATCGTTCCGGCGCCGATGATGCCTACAGTCTGGATAGCCATGAGAGAACTCCTTGGAGAAAGCAAAAAGAAAAGGGGGAACGCGCGGCTGGCGCCACGGCAAAGACATCGATTGTGAATCAGCCCCGCGCCCTCGCCGTTCCCGCGTGCGACACCGCCGGCTGCCGGTGGCTTACAGTGCTGCGGTTGCTTTTTTCCGCTCTTTCCGTTCTTTTCGATTTCCGACCATGACCACCCTCGGCACCCCCCTTTCCCCCTCCGCAACCCGCGTGATGCTCCTGGGCTCCGGCGAACTCGGCAAGGAGGTGCTGATCGCCCTGCAGCGCCTCGGCGTCGAGACCATCGCCGTCGACCGCTACGAGAACGCCCCCGGCCAGCAGGTGGCGCACCACGCGCGCACCATCACCATGAGCGACCCCGATCAGCTCAAGGCGCTGATCGAGGCCGAGAAGCCCGCGCTGGTGGTGCCCGAGATCGAGGCCATCGCCACGCCCATGCTGCAGGAGCTGGAAGAGGCCGGCACAGTGCGCGTCATTCCCACGGCCCGCGCCGCCCGCCTGACCATGGACCGCGAAGGCATCCGCCGCCTGGCCGCCGAGACGCTGGGCGTGCCCACCAGCCCCTACAAGTTCTGCGACTCGCAGGCCGAGCTGCAGGCGGCCATCGACGAAGGCATCGGGTACCCCTGCATCGTCAAGCCGGTGATGAGCAGCTCCGGCAAGGGCCAGAGCAAGATCGACGGGCCCGCCGACGTGCAGAAGGCCTGGGACTACGCCATGGCCGGCGGCCGCGTGAGCCACGGCCGCGTGATCGTCGAGGGCTTCATCGACTTCGACTACGAGATCACGCTGCTCACCGTGCGCGCCAAGGACGCCGCCGGCGGCGTGCAGACGCAGTTCTGCGACCCCATCGGTCACGTGCAGGTGAGCGGCGACTACGTGGAAAGCTGGCAGCCTCAMCCCATGGCGCCCGCCGCGCTCGCGAAGGCGCAGCAGATCGCCCAGGCCGTGACGGCCGACCTGGGCGGCCAGGGCCTGTTCGGCGTGGAGCTCTTCGTGAAGGGCGACGAGGTCTGGTTCAGCGAGGTCAGCCCGCGCCCGCACGACACCGGCATGGTCACCATGGCCACCCAGTGGCAGAACGAGTTCGAGCTGCATGCGCGCGCCATCCTTGGCCTGCCTGTGGATACGTCGCTCAAGAGCCCGGGCGCCAGCGCGGTGATCTACGGCGGCGTGGACGCCACCGGCATCGCCTTCGACGGCGTGGCCGATGCGCTGCGGGTGCCCGGCAGCGACATCCGCCTGTTCGGCAAGCCCGAGAGCTTCACCAGGCGCCGCATGGGCGTGGCGCTCGTGCATGCAGCCGACACCGACACCGCCCGCAAGCTGGCCAAGGAAGCCGCTTCGCGTGTGAAACCCCGAAAGTAGAGCTGGCCCCCAGGCTTCGCGCACTTCGTGTCGCTACGCCAACCCCCTGCCGGGGGCGACACCAGCGGCCCGGCAAAGCCGGTTCCGCGGTGTCCCTGGCCCGAGCCATGCCGGCGCGTGGGCCTTGCGGAGGAGGAGCCTCCGCGATAGATGTAGCCAGTTTCCGCAAGCCTTGCCTTGGCGCGCGCGGGCATGGTGCTGGGGCTTGCCGGGCCCGGTCGGGGGGGCGGGTGCATGCGGATACCGCGGGCGCCCGATGCCTCCCACACTGGACGCTCGCAAGATCTACCGGAGACACCATGCTGCATCCCCAGGCGCGCGCCCTGCTGGACTTCATCGAGGCGCGCGGCATTCCGCCGACGCACACCCTGTCCCCCGCCGATGCGCGGGCCTTCTACCGCGAGCGCCGCACCGCCACGCAGCCGCTGCCGCCCGAAGTGGCCGAGGTGCGCGACCTCGCCGCCGACGGGCCGCACGGCACCATCCCGGTGCGCCTGTACCGGCCGATGGGCTCCGGCGTTGGGCCTTTGCCGGTGCTGGTGTACTACCACGGCGGCGGCTGGGTCATCGGCGACCTCGACACGCACGACGTGCTGTGCCGCGAGCTGGCCAACGGCGCGGGCTGCGCGGTGGTCGCGGTGGACTACCGCATGGGCCCCGAGCACCGCTTTCCCGCCGCCGTCGACGACGTGCTGGCCGCCACCCGCTGGGTGCGCCGCGAAGCCGCCACGCTGGGGCTGGATGCGAGCCGCCTTGCGGTGGGCGGAGACAGCGCGGGCGGCAACCTCGCGGCGGTGGTGTCGATCGCCGCGCGCGACGCGGGCGACCTGCCCATCGTCTACCAGCTGCTGATCTACCCCGCCACCGACATGCGGCGCGGCCACGCCTCGCACCAGGCCAACGGGCAGGGCTACCTGCTCACGGCGGACACGATCCGCTACTTCCACGACCACTACATCACAGACGCGAAGCACGACCTCGACTGGCGTGCCTCGCCGCTGCTGCACCCCGATCTTTCGAAGCTGCCGCCCGCGCTGGTGCTCACCGCCGGCTACGACCCGCTGCGCGACGAAGGTGCCGCGTATGCCGAGGCGCTCACCGCCGCCGGCAACAGCGCCGTGTACGTGTGCTTCGAGCGGCAGATCCACGGCTTCGTGCCGATGGGCAAGGTGCTCGACGAGGCCAACGCGGCGGTCGCGCTGTGTGCCGCCGAGCTGCGCCGCGCGTTCGCGCAAGCCTAGGGAAAGTCCCCGCGCAAATCGATATCGCCCATGCGGCCCTCGCCGCTACGATCCAGCCAACAAAGACGCCACCACGCAGTGGCAGTCCACCGATGCAGGAGACAAACACCATGCAGCGAACGAGGACGACGCCGCCGCCCGCGCGCGACGCCGAGAGGCAAGGCGAACGCCTGATGTGGCTCACGCCGCACCGCGTGTTCTACGCCGGCCTGCTCGGTGCCGCCGCCGAGCGCACGATGGGCGGGCACGGCGTGTACGTGTCGCCCGCCGGCGCGCCGCCCACGCGCATCCGCATCGGCGGCGGGGCCTGGATGAGCGGCGAATTCATCGTGGTGCCGCCGCACGTGCCGCACGAGGTGGAGACCGCGCATCCGCTGATCTTCAACCTGCTGGTCGAGTCGGAGTCGGTCGACCCCGCGCGCATGCCGGCCTTCCTGCAGCACTGCGGCCCGGTGGAGGCGCCGGCCTTCGTGCAGCGCGTGCGCGATGCCCATGCGAACCTGCTTGCTGCCTCGGCGCGCGGCATGAATTTCGAGGGCTTCGACTTCGACGCCATGTTCTTCGGCGAGCCGCTCGCGCCGCGCGCGCTCGACGGGCGCATCCGCAAGGTGGCCGACGCCATCAACGCCGATCCGGCCTCGCCGGCCTCGGCGGAGGAGTGGGCGGCTTCGGTGCACCTGTCGTTCTCGCGCTTCCTGCATCTGTTCAAGCAGGAGACCGGCATGGCCTTCCGTGCCTTCCGGGCATGGAAGCGCGGGCGCAGCCTGCTGCGCTACGTGCGCCAGAGCAGCACGCTGACCGACATCGCGCTCGACACCGGCTACCCCGACTCGACGCACTTCAGCCACTCGATCCGCCAGGTCTACGGCCTCAAGCCCAGCGACATCGTGGCGGGTTCGCGCCGGCTCGCGCTGCATGACGCGGCCGGCGGCAGCGGTGGCTTCACCCGGCAATGAACGCGGCGGAACAGAGTCCATGCAGATTCTTCAGCTGCTGCTGTCGGGCATTGCGCAAGGCTGCATCTACGGCCTGATCGCGCTGGGCTTCGTGCTCATCTACAAGGCCACCGAGACGGTGAGCTTCGCGCAGGGCGACCTGATGATGCTCGGTGCCTTCGGCGCGTTCGCGGGCATGTCGCTGTTCGGCATGCCCTTCTGGCTCGCGGCCATCCTCACGGTGGTGGCGATGGCAGCCTTCGGCGTGCTGCTGGAGCTGGTGGTGATCCGGCCGATCCTCGGGCAGCCGCAGTTCTCCATCGTCATGCTGACGATCGGCATCGCCTACGTGGCGCGCGGCATCATCACCATGGTGCCGGGCATCGGCACCGAGACCCACACGCTGGCCGTGCCCTACAAGGACCAGATCTGGAAGCTGGGCGAGCTGGTGGTCAACCTGGAACAGCTCGCGATCATCATCGCCACCGCCGTGCTGTGCGGCCTGCTGTTCGCGATGTTCCGCTACAGCAAGCTGGGTATCGCGATGCAGGCCTCGTCGCAGAACCAGCTGGCGGCCTACTACATGGGCATTCCGGTGAAGCGGCTCAACGGACTGGTGTGGGGGCTCGCGGCGGCGGTCGCGGCCATCGCGGGCATGCTGCTGGCGCCCATCACCTTCGTGCACGCGAACATGGGCTTCATCGGGCTGAAGGCCTTTCCGGCGGCGGTGGTGGGGGGCTTCGGCAGCCTGCCGGGCGCGATCGTCGGCGGGCTGGTGATCGGCATCGTCGAATCGTTCGCGGGCTTCTACCTGCCCGACGGGTTCAAGGACACGGCGCCGTACATCGTGGTGCTGCTGATGCTCATGATCAAGCCGAACGGCCTGTTCGGCGAGAAGCTGCGCAAGAAGGTGTAGATCCCATATGCGCTTCATCTTCAAGACCAGCTACGACCAGGACATCCGCCTTGCGCGGCACGGCGGCCATGTGTTCTGGTACGGCATGCTCGTTGCGTTCCTCATCGCCGCGCCGTGGGTCATCGACGAGTACTGGCTCGCGCAGCTGACCTTCGTGCTGATCTACGGCATCGTCGGCCTGGGGCTGATGCTGCTGGCCGGATTCACGGGGCAGTTCTCCATCGGGCATGCGGCGTTCCTGGGCGCGGGGGCCTACACGCAGGGCGTGCTGACGAACCTGGGCGTGCCGTTTCCGCTGGCATTGATTGCAGCTGCGGCGCTGTCGGCGGCGGTGGGCGTGGTGGTCGCGCTGCCGGCGTTGCGCGTGAAGGGCATCTACCTGGGCATTGCGACGCTGTCCTTCGGCTTCATCGTCGAAGAAGTGTTCGCGCGGTGGGAGAGCGTGACGGGCGGCAACGCGGGGCTGCACGTGAAGTCGCCGCAGCTCTTCGGCTGGTCGCTGGGCTCGGGCGAGGGCTTCTATTTCCTGTGCCTGGTGGTGGCGGTGCTGGCCACGCTCGGCATCCTGAACCTGCTGCGTTCGCCGACGGGGCGGGCCTTCGTCGCGATCCGCGATTCGGAGATTTCGGCGCAGAGCATGGGCATCCACCTGGCGCGCTACAAGACGATGTCGTTCGCGATCTCTGCGGCGCTGGCGGGGCTTGGCGGCGCGCTGTACGCGCACAAGCTGAGCTTCATTTCGCCGGACCAGTTCAGCATCCTGCAGTCCATCGACCTGCTGCTGATGGTTGTGATCGGTGGACTGGGCTCGGTGCACGGCGCGTTCCTGGGCGCGATCTTCCTGATCGCGATGCCGCAGCTCATTTCCATCGGCAAGGACTGGCTGCCCGAGGCCATCGGACAGGCGCCGGGCCTGCAGGGGCTGGTGTACGGGCTGGTGCTGATCGCCTTCGTGCTGTTCGAGCCGCTGGGCCTGTACGGGCGCTGGCTGAAGATTCGCACCTGGCTGCAGCTCTTTCCCTTCTACCGCAAGGGCCTGTTCAAGCGGCAGAAGTCCTTCACCAAATCGGACCGGCTGAGATGAGCGGCGGCGACATTCTTCTTTCGGCCAGGGAACTGAGCGTGCGCTTCGGCGGCGTGCTGGCGGTCAACAAGGTGAGCTTCGACGTGCGCCGCGGCGAGGTGTTCACGCTGATCGGCCCGAACGGCGCGGGCAAGACGACGGTGTTCAACCTGATCAGCCGCATCTACACGCCGACCACCGGCGCGATCGAGTGGCATGGCGAGCCGGGCGGGCCGCTCGCGCTGACGCAGCAGGCACCGCATGCCATCGCGGCGCTGGGTATCGCGCGCACCTTCCAGAACATCGAGCTTTTCGAGCATGCGACGGTGCTGCACAACCTGCTGATCGGCCGCCACACGCACCGGCAGACGGGTTTCTGGAGCGAGGTGTTCTTCACGCCGGCCACGCGGCGCGCGGAGATCGCGGCGCGAGAGAAGGCCGAGCAGGTGATCGACCTGCTGGACCTGCAGCACCATCGCGACTCGATGGTGGCGGGGCTGCCCTATGGCGTGCGCAAGGTGGTGGAGCTGGCGCGGGCGCTGTGCACAGAGCCCAAGCTGCTGCTGCTCGACGAGCCTTCCTCCGGCCTCAACGTGGAGGAGACGGCCGACATGGCGTTCTGGATCCAGGACATCCAGCATGAGCTGGGCGTGTCGGTGCTGATGGTCGAGCACGACATGTCGCTCGTGTCGAAGGTGTCGGACCGGGTGCTTGCGATGAACCAGGGCGAGGTGCTGGCTACCGGGTCTCCGGGGGAAGTTCAGGCCGATCCTCGTGTTGTCGAGGCCTATCTGGGGACCGTGGACGATGTGAGCAGTTTGAGGAGGGTGGCGGCGTGAATGCTTCGTTCGTTGCCTCTTTGGGGACGCCCGGTGTGCGGTGCGGGGCGGGCGCCCCCACTATGCCGGCCCTTCGGGCTCCCTTCCGGTGCTCGCTTTCCGCGGGGTCCCGCCCAAACTCGCTTCGCTCAAACAAGGGCGGGCCCTTATCCGCGGAAAGCTGCGCTCCTCAGCGGCACAGAGGGGGCGCCCGCCCCGCACCGCACACCGGGCTTGGTCGGAGGTGGAATCGTCCTGTGCGTGTCCACGGCGTTGGGGCGGATACCCCGGGCGGGCCGGTGACGTCGGCCCGCCCGGGGCATCCGCCCCAACGCCGCTCCCCGAACGAAGGAGCCACCGCATGAGCGACATCGTTCTCCAGCTCATGAACATCGAGAGCGCCTACGGCCCGATCAAGGCCATCCGGGGCGTGAGCTTGAAGGTCAGCAAGGGCGAGATCGTGACCGTGCTCGGCTCGAACGGCGCGGGCAAGACGACCATCCTGAAGACCATCTCGGGAATCATCGACCCGCGCAAGGGCAGCATCGAGTTCCAGGGCAAGGACATCACGGCCAAGGACCCGGCCTATATCGTCCAGCAGGGCCTGAGCCACGTGCCCGAGGGGCGCGAGGTGTTTCCGCTGCTGTCGGTGAAGGACAACCTGCTGATGGGCGCCTACACCCGCAAGGACCGCGACGGCGTGGCGCGGGACATCGAGACGGTCTACGCCTATTTCCCGATCCTGCGCGAGCGCGCCTCGCAGGACGCCGGGCTGCTGTCGGGCGGGCAGCAGCAGATGCTGGCGATCTCGCGCGCCATCATGGCCGCGCCGCATCTCATTCTTCTGGACGAGCCCAGCCTCGGCCTGAGCCCGAAGCTGACAAAAGAGATCTTCGAGATCGTGGTGCGCATCAACCGCGAGCGCGGCACCACCATCCTGCTGGTGGAGCAGAACGCCAACATGGCGCTCAACGCGGCCGACCACGGCTACGTGCTGGAGAACGGCCGCATCGTGATGGAAGACTCCTGCGAACGCCTGAGGGAGAAGGAGGACATCAAGGAGTTCTACCTCGGCATGAAGGACGACGGCGTGCGCGGCGAGCGGCGCTGGAAGAAAAAGAAGACCTGGAGGTAGCAGCCATGCAGCAAGGACTCTGGGACCTGAACACCTTCGCGCCGAAGCACGACATCGTCGTGCCCGGCGACACCATTCCCGCGATGTTCTGGAACGCCGTGAAGCAGCGCGGCGACAGCGTCTGGATGCGGCAGAAGAAGCTGGGCATCTGGCGCAGCTGGAGCTGGCACCAGACGGCCGACGCGGTGCGCGAGATCGCCGCGGGGCTGCAGGCCATCGGCTTCGCGCCGGGCGAGTGCGCATCGATCCTGTCGAACACCGTCATCGAATGGGTGCTGGCGGATCTCGCTGTGCTCAGCTGCGGCGGCGTCTCCAACGGCATCTATCCGACCGACGCGGCCTCGCAGGTGCACTACCTGTGCGAGGACTCGCGCACCACCGTGCTCTTTGTCGAAGACGATGAGCAGCTCGACAAGGCACTGGAAGTGCGCGCCGGCCTGCCGGTGCTGCGCCGCGTGATCGTGTTCGACATGGAGGGCCTGCGCGAGCTGGACGACGCCGGCGTGATGAGCCTCGACGCCCTGCGCGCCCTGGGCCGCGAGCGCCTGGCGGCCGACCCGCAGGCCGTGGAGCGCGCGGTGGCCGCCTGCCGCCCGGAAGACCTGGCGATCCTGGTCTACACCTCGGGCACCACGGGCAAGCCCAAGGGCGCGATGCACAGCCATGCCGGGCTCGTCTACACCGCGCGCGGCTACAACACGCTGGTGGCTCAGGACCAGCAGGACGAGCGCATGTGCTTCCTGCCGCTGTGCCACATCGCGGAGCGCATGGGCGGCGAGTATTTCGCGATGTACACCGGCTCCATCCTCAACTTCGTCGAGAACCCGGAGACGGTGCCCGAGAACGTGCGGGAGATCGCGCCCACCGTGTTCACGGCGGTGCCGCGCGTGTGGGAGAAGTTCTATTCGGGCGTGATGATCGCGCTGAAGGAAGCCGGCCCGCTGCAGCAGGCGGCCTACAAGTGGAGCATCGGCGTGGGCGGGCAGATCGCCGACCGCGTGCTGGCCGGCCGGCCCGTGGGGGCAGCGCTGAAGCTCAAGTTCCGGCTGGCGCGGGTGCTCGCGCTGGACAACGCGCGCAAGCTCATCGGCATCCACCGTTCGCGCTTCCTGGTGACGGGTGCGGCGCCCATCTCGCCGGAGCTGGTGAAGTGGTACCTGGCGCTGGGCGTACCGATGCTGGAGGTGTGGGGCATGACCGAATCCTGCGGCGCCTCCACGGCAGTGCCGGCCGCGCGCATCAAGCCGGGCTCGATCGGCCCGGCCACCAGCTACAACGAGGTGCGCGTGGACCCGGCCACCGGCGAGATCCTGGTGCGCGGCCCCAATGTCTTCATGGGTTACCTCAACCTGCCGGAGAAGACGGCAGAGACCATCGACGCCGACGGCTGGCTGCACACGGGCGACGTGGGCGTGATGGACGAGGACGGGTATTTCCGCATCACCGACCGCATGAAAGACATCATCATCACCGCGGGCGGGAAGAACGTGACGCCCAGCGAGCTGGAGAACGAGCTCAAGTTCAGCCTCTACATCACCGATGCCGTGGTCATCGGCGACCGGAGGCCCTACCTCACGGTGATCGTCATGATCGACCAGGAGAACGTCGAGAAATTCGCGCAGGACAACGACGTGCCGTTCAGCAACTACGAGAGCCTGACGCGCGCCAAGGAAGTGCAGGACCTGATCCAGGGAGAGATCGACCGCGTCAACGCCAAGTTCGCGCGCGTGGAGCAGATCAAGAAGTTCTTCCTGCTGGAGACGCAGCTCAGCGCGGAGGACGAGGAGCTGACGCCGACGATGAAGCTCAAGCGCAAGCTGGTGCAGACCAAATACGCAGGGCGCATCGAGGCCATGTACAGCTGATCGACATTGCAGATCCGTTTTTTTCGTCAACCCGAGGAGACAACCGCATGAAGCTCAAGACACTGACGACGCTGGCCGTGCTGGGACTGATCGCGACGCTCGCGTCCGCGCAGCAGCAGGGCGTGAGCAAGGACGAGATCCGCATCGGCACCATCCAGGACCTGTCGGGCCCGCTCGCGGGCTTCGGCAAGCAGGCGCGCAACGGCATGCAGCTGCGCGTGGACGAACTCAACGAGCAGGGCAGCGTCAACGGCCGCAAGCTCAAGCTCTTCGTGGAGGACTCGGGCTACGACCCGAAGAAGGCCGTACTGGCCGCGCAGAAGCTGGTGAACCAGGAGAAGATCTTCATCATGGCCGGCCACATCGGCACCGCGCAGAACATGGCGGCCATGCCGGTGCAGTTCGACAAGAACATCATCAACTACATGCCCATCACCGCGGCGCGCGAGATGTACGAGCCGCTGAACCGCCTGAAGTATTCGTTCGCCGCCACCTACTACGACCAGATCAGGCTGGCGCTGCCGAAGATGATCAAGGACAAGGGCGCCAAGAAGGTCTGCACCATCTACCAGGACGACGAGTTCGGCCTGGAAGTGCAGCGCGGCGCCGAGGCGGGCCTGAAGGCCGCGGGCATGGAGTTGGTCGAGAAGACCTCGTTCAAGCGCGGCGCCACCGACTTCAGCTCGCAGGTCGCGAAGATGAAGGCCGCCAACTGCGACCTCGTGGTGCTCGGCACCATCATCCGCGAGACCATCGGCACCGTGGGCGAGGCGCGCAAGACCGGCTTCAACCCGACCTTCCTGGGTTCGAGCGCGGCCTACACCGACCTGATCCACAAGCTGGGCGGCAAGGCGATGGACGGCGTCTACGCCACCATGACGGTGCAGAACCCCTACACCGACGAGCAGTCGCAGCCGCTGCGCTTCTGGGCCAACAAGTACAAGACCAAGTTCAACGAGGACCCGACGGTGTTCTCTGTGTACGGCTACGTGATCATCGACTCGTTCATCAAGGCTGCCACCAAGGCCGGCCCGAACCTCACGACCGACAGCTTCATCAAGGCCATGGACAGCATGACCTTCGAGCCCGACATGTTCGGCAGCCCCAAGAGCACCTACACCGCCACCAAGCGCCTGGGCAACGACCAGTCGCGCCTGTCGCAGATCAAGGACGGCAAGTGGGTGGTGGTGTCCGACTATGTGACACCCTGACCGGGTACTTCCCCATGCTTCACGCACTTCGTGTCGCTACGCACACCCCCTCGCCGGGGGCAACACCCGCGGCCCGGCAGAGCCGGTGCCGCGGTGTTCCGCGATGAAGGCGCGCAGTCTGGTGCGGGTTTATATTTGCGGCGAACTCCTCTGGTGAAGAGCCCGCAATGCCGCAGTACTGGTTGATGAAATCCGAGCCCGACGAGGTCTCGATCGACGATGCGCTCGCCGCGCCCGACGCCACCGTGGCCTGGACCGGCGTGCGCAACTATCAGGCACGCAACTTCATGCGCGACGGCATGAAGATCGGCGACGGCGTGCTGTTCTATCACTCGAGCTGCCCGGAGCCGGGCATCGCCGGCATCGCGCGGGTGGCCTCGGGCATCAAGCCCGATCCGACGCAGTTCGATGCGAAGTCGCCCTACTACGACGCGGGCTCGAAGAAGGACGATCCGCGCTGGCTGCTGGTGGATGTGCAGGCGCTGCGCAAGACGCGCCTGCTGGCGCTGCCCGAGCTGCGCGCCAAGCCCGAGCTGGCCGACCTGGTCGTGCTGCGCAAGGGCAACCGGCTGTCGATCACGCCGGTGGAGCCGGCGCACTGGAAGATCATCGAGAAGATGCTGGCCTGACGGCTCAGCCGATCTTGTTCAGGATCGGGAACAGCTTGCCGAGCCCGTCGGCCATCACCTCGACCGCGAGCGCCGCGAGGATCAGGCCCATCAGCCGCGTCATGATGTTGATGCCGGTCTTGCCGAGCACGCGCGCGATCGGCTGCGCGAGCGAGAACGCCAGGGCAGTGGCCAGCGCCACCACCACGCCGTAGCCCACGAGGATCGCCAGCTCCCACAGGTGCTGCGCCTTGTCGGCGTAGATCACCACGGTGGAGATGGTGGCCGGCCCGGTGAGCAGCGGAATGGTGAGCGGCACCACCGCGATCGACGCGCCCATCGACGCCTTCACCTCGGTGGCGCGCAGTTCCTCCACATTGGTCTTGCTCTCGGCCGGCTTCGCATTGAGCATCGACAGCGAGCTCATGAGCAGCAGCAGCCCGCCGCCGACCTGGAAGCTCGCGATGGAAATGCCGAAGAAGGACAGCAGCTGCAACCCCAGCAGCGCGCTCACGGCGATGACCACGAAGGCGCTGAAGGCCGACATGCGCACCGTGTGGCGGCGCTGCGCGTCGCTGTAGCCCTGCGTGTAGTGGATGAAGAAGGGCACGATGGCCA
This sequence comes from Variovorax sp. CAN15, assembly GCF_030462475.1. GTDB lineage: Bacteria > Pseudomonadota > Gammaproteobacteria > Burkholderiales > Burkholderiaceae_C > Variovorax. The sequence continues at coordinate 26,251 of NZ_JASMRZ010000011.1, read as the reverse complement.
GCGGGTTGACGATGGCCACCAGTGTCACCAGCGGCTTGATCAGGTCCATCGAGGTGCTCATGCTCAGCGGCCTCCGGTGACGTCGAGCAGGGCGGTGGTGGTGTAGCTGGCCTCGGGCGACAGCAGCCACAGGATGGCGCCGGCGATCTCCTCGGCGGTGCCGGTGCGCTTCATCGGCACGGTGGGCGCGAGTTCGAAGGCGCGGTCGGGCAGGCCGCCCGAGGCGTGGATCTCGGTGTCGATCAGGCCCGGGCGCACCGCGTTGACGCGGATGCCTTCTTCCGCCACCTCCTTGGCCAGGCCGATGGTGAAGGTGTCGATGGCGCCCTTGCTCGCGGCGTAGTCGACGTACTGGCCCGGCGAGCCCAGCCGCGCGGCGCCGCTGGAGATGTTGACGATGGCGCCGCCCGAGCCGCCGTAGCGCGTGCTCATGCGCCGCACCGCCTCGCGCGCGCAGACGAAGCTGCCGATCACGTTGATGCGGAACATGCGCTCCAGCCGCGCGACGCTCATCTCGTCGACGCGCGCCGTCACGTCGACCACGCCGGCGTTGTTGACCAGCGCGGTAAGGCGGCCGAAGCGGGCGTCGACCTTCTGGAACATGGCCAGGACCTGCGCCTCGTCGCCCACGTCGGCCTGCACGGCCATGGCGTTGCCGCCGTTGTCACGGATGGTGCGCACCACTTCGTCGGCGGCCAGCGAGTTGGTGGCGTAGTTGACGGCCACCGCGTAGCCGCGGCTGGCCGCGAGCAGGGCCGTGGCCGCGCCGATGCCCCGGCCGCCGCCCGTGATCAATAGCACCTGGTCCAAAACCCACCTCCTGCAGAGAAACTGCGTGTCAGTTAAAACGACTGGCTTGGATTACATCACCCGGGGGCATGCGCATGAGCACCAAGACGATCGACTATTACTTTGCGCCACAGAGCCCGTGGACATATCTGGGGCATTCCCGCTTCGAGGCGATCGCGGCGGCTGCGGGCGCCACGGTTCGGGTGCGGCCCATCGACATGGGCAGCGTTTTCCCGGTGTCGGGCGGGCTGCCGCTGGGCAAGCGGGCGCCGCAGCGCCAGGCCTACCGGCTGGTCGACCTGGCGCGCTACTCGAAACACCTGGGGCTGCCGCTGAACGTCAAGCCGAAGTTCTTTCCGGTGGCGGGCGACGACGCGGCGCGGCTCATCATCGCGGTCGACATGCACGACGGCGCCGAGGCCGCCATGCGCATGTGCGCGGCGGTGTTCCAGGCCGTGTGGGTGCAGGAGCGCAACATCGGCGATCCGAAGGTGCTCGATTCGCTGGTGGTCGAATGCGGGCTGTCGCCCAAGCGCGGCGAGCAGTCGCAGAGCCAGGCGGTGCAGGAGCGCTACGAGGCCTACACGCAGGAGGCCATCGACATTCAGGTGTTCGGCGCGCCGAGCTACGTGATCGACGGCGAAATTTTCTGGGGGCAGGACCGCCTCGACTTCGTCGAGCGGGCGCTGCGCCCGTAACCCCGGCATCCTTTTCCTCTCACCGGATGCCATCAAGGAGCAAGACAACATGGGTCAATTCATCGATCTCAAGGCCAAGGACGGCCTTGGCTTTCCCGCCTACGTGGCCGAGCCGGCCGGCAAACCGCGCGGCGCGGTGGTCGTGGTGCAGGAAATATTCGGCGTGAACTCGCACATCCGCTCGGTGGCCGACGGCTACGCGGCCGAGGGCTACCTCGCCGTGGCGCCTGCCACCTTCCAGCGCGTCAAGCCGGGCGTGGAGCTGGGCTATTCGGAAGACGACATGAAGAACGGCTTCGGCCTGAAGACGGCGGTCGAGGCGCTGCCGGCGCCGGGCGTGCTGCAGGACATCGAAGCTGCCATCGCCTACGCGTCGAAGGCCGGCAAGGTCGGCATCGTCGGCTACTGCTGGGGCGGCCTGCTGACGTGGCGGGCTGCCGCGCTGCTGCCGGGCCTGTCGGCGGCGGTGCCCTACTACGGCGGCGGCATGACCTCGCCGGAAGAAACGGCGCGCCAGCCCAAGGTGCCGGTGCTGGCCCACTTCGGCAACCAGGACCACTGGATTCCGCTGGACACCATCGAGGCGTTCAAGAAGGCGCATCCCGAAGTGGAAGTGCACGTCTACCCGGTGGGCCACGGCTTCAACTGCGACCAGCGTGGCTCCTACGACGCCGACGCGGCCAGGCTGGCGCGCGAGCGCACGCTGGCGTTCTTCGCGAAGCATCTCGGCTGACGCCTTTCTCTTTCCTCTTCGCTCGCGAATGAAGAAAGCCCGGTGCATGCCGGGCTTTCTTTCTTGTTTCTCAGGACGCCGGCTTGCGCTTGAGGCCGGGCCCGTCGCCCACGCGGGTCTGCAGGAAATCGAGCAGCGCGCGCAGCGCGGCGCTGTTGTGGCGCCGTTGCAGGTACGCGGCCGAGAGCCACATGTCCTTGCGCGTGTAGCCCTGCAGCACCGGCACCAGTTCGCCTTGCTCGATGTGCGACTGCACGAGGATCGAGGGCAGGTAGATCACGCCGAAGCCGCGCATCGCGACGCGGATCAACGGGGCGCCCTCGGTGCAGTCCATGCGGCTTTTGACCTGCACGTCCAGCGGCTGGCCACCGTCGTCGAAGCGCCATACCGGCTGGGCGCCGAGCAGCGAGTGGGTGAGGGCCTCGTGGTTGGCCAGGTCGCGCGGATGCTCGGGCTTGCCGTGCTTCTTCCAGTAGACGGGCGAGGCGCAGACCACCATGTCCATGAGCCGAAGCTTGCGCACGATGAGGTTGGCGTCTTCCACGGGACCGCTGCGGATGTCGACGTCGATGCCTTCCTCGGCAAGGTCGACGGTGCGGTTGGTGAGCTGCAGGCTGATGCTCACGTCGGGGTAGTAGCGCATGAAGTCGGCCAGCAGGTTCGGGAACTCGCCGTTGCCCATGCCGTGCGGCGCCGAGATGCGCAGCCGGCCGCCGGGCTGGCTGGCGCGCTCCTGAAGCTCCGCCTGAGTGAGTTCGACCATCTCCAGTACCGGCGTGCTGCGCTCCAGCAGCAACTGGCCGGCGTCGGTGAGGCTCACGGAGCGGGTGGAGCGGTTCAGAAGGCGCACCCCGAAGCGGGTTTCCAGCTCGGCCACATACTTGCTGACGGTGGCCTTCGACATGTCCAGCCTCTTGGCTGCCTGGGAGAAGCTGCCGTGCGAGGCGACCTCCCGGAAGGTTCTGATCAGATCGAGGCTGTCCATGTGGATGGGTCCATTGTTTCCGTTTTGGGAACGCGAAGGTTCGATTCTCCCGGGTTTTGCCTGGCCGGGCTGGGCGACACTTGCGCTACGCGCCGACGTCGCCAGCCCGGCTGGGCCGTTGGAAGGAACTGGAATGAAGACCCCGAAGATCATCGCCGCCGCTGCCCTGTCGCTCCTCGCCGCTTCCGGCGGCGCGCTGGCGCAGGGCTTCGAGCCTGTCCAGCCGCTCAAGGCCGTCACCAGCCGCAGTGCCGTGTCGGCCGAAGCCGACGCCGCGGCGCGCGACGGCAATGTCTACGGCGACGTGGTCGCGGCGCCGCTGATCTCGCGGCCCGGTTCCCGTGACCGGGCCTTGGTCCGTGCCGAGGCCGTGGCCGCAGCCCATGCGCCGAACCAGAACCTGGACCGCCGCGCCTTCGTCAACAGTGAAGTGCCGGCCCAGTTCCAGCGCGCCGGACGCTAGGCCGGAAGTCTTCCCCCAGACAAGGCCGGGCCGGTGCGAACCGGGCCCGGCTTTTTGCTTTGCATGCCTTCATGTCGCCATTGTTTCAATAGAGGAAACACGGTGTCTCTGAACCGGGTGTTCCGGCAATGCCGTTCCCCCGGAAACTCGCCGCACAGGCTCGCGAACCAGCAGGCCTGGTGGACGAACCATCCAACGAACACCCTAGGAGAAATGAACATGAAGACCTCGCAAATCCTCGCTGCCGCCACCCTCGCCCTGCTCGCCGCCACCGGTGCCCAGGCTGAAACCTACCAAGGCGTGAACACCGCCGTCTCGACCAAGAGCCGCGACGAAGTCAACGCCGAAGCCGTGCGTACCGCGTCGGCTCCGAACCAGAACGTCGTGCGCGGCTCGCGCGGCGCCGAAACGGTTGCCGTGTCGAAGGACCGTTCGATCGTCGAAGCCGAAGCCGTTCGCACCGCCTACGCTCCCGACCAGAACGTGACCGGCGGTTCGCGCGTCAACAGCAAGGTCATCTCGACCATGCCCCACCCGATGGACGTGCGCGTCCAGGCCCAGCAAGGCGCTGGCGCTACCGCCAAGTAATTGAGGCGGTCCTCGGGACTGCAGCAATGAAAGAGGGCCACGCGAAAGCGTGGCCCTCTTGCTTTTGGCGCAAAGTTTGCGCTCAGCGCGTGCGGGCGAGGTAGCGCTTGCGCCAGAAGATGACGACCAGCAGCACGGCAATGACCAGCATGGAAGTCATCGCGATCCAGAAGCCGTCGGCCTTGTGCACCAGCGGGATGAACTCGAAGTTCATGCCGAAGATGCCCGCGATGAGGTTCAGCGGCAGGAACACGGCGGTGAGCACCGTCAGCACACGCATGATGTCGTTGGCGCGGTGGCCCTGGACGCTGAAGTGCATCTGCACGGCCGTCTCGGCGTTCTGCTCCAGCCGATGCACGTGGTGCGCCACGCGCTCGATGTGCTCGAGTACGTCGCGGCTGCGGATCATGATGAGCTCCCGATCGCGCTGTTCCGCCTCGCCCTTGGGCGCGGGGAGCGTTTCCAGCGAGTCGATCCAGTCTTGCATGGCGGCGCGCTGGTCCTCGCAGATCTCGTCCAGATGGTGCAGCGACTGGCGCGCCTCCATCAGCGCCCCCCAGTTGGTGAAGCGGCTGCGCGGGTCGATCAGCTCGGTCTGCCAGTGGTCGAGCTGCTTGGTGAGCTCGCGCCGCAGGTCTAGATAGCCGTCGACGATCTGGTTGATGACGCGCAGCATCAGGTCCGCGGGGCCGGTCGGCAGGCGGGCCGAGGTGGCGCGCACGTCGAGCGCCGGGGTGCCGCCGTCGGCCGAGGCGGCGGCCAGCAGCCGGGCGGCGAAGGCGTCGCGCACCGCGCCGTCCTCGGGGTGCACCGACAGCAGGACGCGGTCGAACACGGCGAAACCTACCGGCCGGGTGTCGACGCGGCGCAGCACGGGCGGACCGCTGCGGGGCTGACGGGACCCGGCGGCCGTGACGGGAGCAGGGGCGGCCGCAGGGGCTTCGTTGCCATTGCCCTTGCCGTTTCCCAAAGCGGCCTGGCCGTTGGCCAGCCGCCGGAATACCAGCACGTCGTAGAGCGAGGTGTAGTCGTAATGCGAGGGCAGCTGGTCGTTGAGCAGGTCGGCCACGTGCAGGTCGACCAGCTGCGTAAGGCACAGCGTCTGCAATATCTGCTGCACCTCGGCCAGCGAGGCCCGGAATTCATCCCGCGTGAGCGAGATCCAGAGGTAGCCGCTGGCACCGCAGGCGCCCGGCACGGTCAGCGGCGCCAGCGCGGCGTGCTCGCTGACCTGCGAGCGGTTGATTTCGAAGATGCGCATGCCCGGCTTCGGCGCGCCGTTACTTCTGCAGCAGGCGCGCGGCGTCGAGCGCGAAATAGGTCAGCACGCCGTCGGCGCCGGCGCGCTTGAAGGCCAGCAGGCTTTCGAGCACCACGGCGTCGTGGTCGAGCCAGCCGTTCTGGGCGGCGGCCTTGAGCATCGCGTACTCGCCGCTCACCTGGTAGGCGAAGGTGGGCACGTGGAACTGGTCCTTCACGCGGCGCACGATGTCCAGGTAGGGCATGCCGGGCTTCACCATCACCATGTCGGCGCCCTCGGCGATGTCGATGGCGACCTCGCGCAGGGCCTCGTCGCTGTTGCCCGGGTCCATCTGGTAGACCTTCTTGTTGCTCTTGCCGAGCGTGGCGGCCGAGCCCACGGCGTCGCGGAAGGGCCCGTAGAAGGCGCTGGCGTACTTGGCGCTGTAGGCCATGATGCGCGTGTGGATGTCGCCGCGGGCTTCCAGCGCGGTGCGGATGGCACCGATGCGGCCGTCCATCATGTCGCTGGGCGCCACGATGTCCACGCCGGCCTGCGATTGCGCGAGCGCCTGCTTCACCAGCACCTCGACGGTCGCGTCGTTGAGGATGTAGCCGGTGTCGTCGAGCAGGCCGTCCTGGCCATGGCTGGTGTAGGGGTCGAGGGCGACGTCGGTCATCACGCCCAGCTCGGGAAAGCGCGCCTTCAGCGCCGCCACCACGCGCGGGATCAGTCCGTCGGGGTTGAAGGCCTCGCGGCCATCGGGGGTCTTGAGGCCGGCGTCGATCACCGGGAACAGCGCCATCACCGGAATGCCGGCGGCTACGCACTGCTCAGCCACGGGCAGCAGCAGGTCGAGGCTCAGGCGCTCCACGCCGGGCATCGAGGGAACGGCATCGCGGCGCTTCTCGCCCTCCTGGACGAACACAGGGTAGATCAGATCGTTGACCGTCAGCGCGTGCTCTCGCACCAGGTTGCGGGTGAAAGCGTCGCGGCGCAGGCGCCGCGGCCGCCCGGCGGGGAATGCGGCCAAGGGGGAAGATGATGACGTCATATATCCAAAATTGTGCCTGAAGCGACCGTTTGCGACCCTTTTGCACGGGCGTTCGGTTGTCCGACAACTACGGGAATTAGTAGAACCAAGGTTTTAGATTTTTCGCTTTGAATGTCAAAGAAAGTGCCCCAGTCGCTTGAAACCTTGTTTCGTCTTTGTTAAATTCTGAAGCGGGCGGCTTGCCGCTCCCCGCTTTTCCTCCCTGAGCGGGTGCCTTGATGTGTGACAGCAAAAGGGCTTCCCAGCCCGACGTGAAGACGTCGGGCTTTTTTTTGCCTGTCGTACGAGTGCGTACCGGGGAAACGGGCAGTACCAGAGAGGGCGCGCCACTAAACTGCCGCCATGCTCTGGGTCAAATCTCTACACATCGTCTTCACTGCAAGCTGGTTCGCGGGGCTCTTCTACCTGCCCCGGATCTTCGTCAACCTGGCGATGGTTCCGCCCGAATCGGTGGCCGAGCGCGAGCGCCTGCTGCTCATGGCGCGCAAGCTCCTGAGGTTCACGACCTTCCTGGCGGTTCCCGCGATCGGTTTCGGCCTGTGGCTCTGGCTGGGCTACGGCATCGGGCGCGGCCCGGGCAACGGCTGGATGCACGCCAAGCTGGCACTCGTGCTGGTGGTGATCGGCTATCACCACGGCTGCGGCGTGCTGCTGCGCCGCTTCGCGGCCGGCGAGAACCGGCGCAACGACCGCTGGTTCCGCTGGTTCAACGAGCTGCCGGTGCTGCTGCTGCTGGGTATCGTGATCCTGGTGGTGGTCAAGCCGTTCTGAGCCGGCGCCGGGGGACACGGTGGATCGGCCGCAGCACAAGTCCGCCGCGCTCCCGCTGGCGCTCGCCTACGGAGCGCTGATCGTCTACGCCAGCCTCTATCCGTTCGCAGACTGGCGCGACCAGGGGATCGTGCCCTGGGCGTATCTGTCCGCGCCCTGGCCCAAGTACTGGACGGGTTTCGACTTCGCGGTCAACGTCGCGGGCTACGTGCCCTTCGGCTTTCTGTGCGCCCTGGCGATTCTGCGGGCCGGCCGGGTTTCCGGCGTCTGGCGCCCGGTGCTGCGCGCCACCGTGGCGGGGGCGGCGGTTTCCTTCACCATGGAGACGCTGCAGAGCTACCTGCCCGCGCGCATCCCGTCCAACGTGGACCTGGGGCTGAACATGGCAGGCGCTCTCGCCGGCGCCGTACTGGCGGCGGGGCTCGAGCGGCTGGGGGCGGTGGCGTACTGGAGCCGTGCGCGCTCGCAGTGGTTCGCCGAGGACTCGCGCGGCGCGCTGGTGCTGCTGGCGCTGTGGCCCTTTGCGCTGCTTTTTCCGGCGGCCGTCACATTCGGGCTGGGGCAGGTGTTCGAGCGGCTGGAGGTGGCGATCTCCGAGTGGCTGCTCGACACGCCCTTCATCGACTGGCTGCCGCTGCGCCAGTTCGAACTCGAGCCACTGGTGCCGGCGGTGGAACTGCTGTGCGTGATGCTGGGCGCGCTGGTGCCGTGCCTGCTGGGTTATCTGGTGGCGCGCTCGGTAGTCCAGCGCGCGGTGCTGCTGCCTCTGACCCTGCTGGCCGGCGTCGCGGCCTCCGCGTTGTCGGCGGCGCTGAGCTACGGGCCGGAACACGCCTGGGCCTGGCTCGGGTTGCCGGCGCAGGTCGGCATGGCGGCGGCCTTCTTTGCCGGCGTGCTGCTGCTGTTCGCGCCGCGCCGCCTGTGCGCGGCGCTGCTGCTGATGGGGCTGGTGCTGCAGCTGAGCCTGCTGAACCAGGCGCCCGAGAGCGCGTACTTCGCGCAGACCCTGGCCACCTGGGAACAGGGGCGCTTCATCCGGTTCCACGGGCTGGCGCAATGGCTGGGCTGGGCGTGGCCCTACGCGGTGATGGTCTACGTGGTGGCGGCCTTGTCGCGCCGCGGGCGGGCCGGTGCGGTTCCGACGAGCTGAGCGTGCGGATTGCTCGGCCGGAGTGAGGGTAAAGAGGGTGGTCACTAAAATCCGCCGATGCCCAGCTCCACCCCAGCCGCACCGTCCGGCTACTACGGCCGCCACATCTTCTTCTGCCTCAACGAGCGCAAGAACGGCGAGGACTCCTGCGCCATGCACAACGCTCAGGAAGGTTTCGACCGCTGCAAGGCGAAGGTCAAGGCAGAGGGCCTGGCGGGGCCCGGCAAGGTGCGCGTCAACAAGGCCGGCTGTCTTGACCGCTGCGCCGGCGGTCCGGTGGCCGTGGTGTACCCCGAGGCCGTCTGGTACACCTTCGTCGACAGCGAGGACATCGACGAGATCGTCGAGTCGCACCTGAAGAACGGCCAGGTCGTCGAGCGGCTGCTGCTGCCCCCGAACGTCGGGCGCTGAACTTTTACGCCGGCCCCTTGCTCGTACCTGCGCCAATGAATTCCCAGACCGAAAAGATCAGCCTCCAGGGCGCCGCCGGCGCGATCGAGGTGCAGCGCGACCAGCCTGCCGGAACCCCGCGCGGCATCGCGGTCGTCGCCCATCCGCATCCGCTGTTCGGCGGCACGATGGACAACAAGGTGGTGCAGACGCTTGCGCGTGCCTTCGTCGCCAGCGGCTGGACCACGGTGCGCTTCAACTTCCGCGGCGTGGGTGCCAGCGAAGGTGTGCACGACGAAGGGCGTGGCGAGCTGGAGGACATGCTGAATGTCGTCGGACGGCTCGCGCCCGAGGGGCCGCTGGCGATCGCCGGCTTCTCCTTCGGGGCCTTCGTCGCGGGCGGTGCCGTCGCCAGGCTGTGGTCCGAGCGCGAGATCCGGCAGATCGTGCTGGTGGGCACGGCCGCCGCGCGCAACAACGTGGCCACGTTGCCCGTGGAGGCGCACGAACGCACGCTGGTGGTTCATGGCGAAGCCGACGACACGGTGGCGCTGTCCGCCGTGATGGACTGGGCGCGGCCGCAGTCACTTCCTGTCACAGTCATCCCCGGGGGCGGTCATTTCTTTCACGGACAATTGCCGCTGCTCAAGGGTCTGGTCGTCCGCCATCTGCGCGCGGACATCGTTTGAAAGCCTCTCTGGCTTGTTTTCGTCTCATTCCGAACTCCCAATGAATCGTTTTCTTGGCGCGCTCCGCGCGCTGGTCTTTACCGCCGCCGCCTCCTTCAGCCTGATTGCCGCCGCCCAGATGCCGGCGCCGCCTGAAATCGCCGCGCGCAGCTACCTGCTGCTGGACGTGACCGCGAACCAGATCCTGGCGCAGAAGGACATTGACAGCCCGGTCGAGCCGGCCTCGCTCACCAAGCTGATGTCCGCCTACCTGGTGTTCGACGCGCTGCGCGCCAAGAAGATCACGCTGACCCAGACGTTGCCGGTCAGCACCCGCGCCTGGAAGATGCCCGGCTCGCGCATGTTCATCGATCCCAAGATGCAGGTGCCGGTGGAAGACCTGATCAAGGGGCTGATCGTGCAGTCGGGCAACGACGCCACCGTCGCCTTGGCCGAAGGCGTGGGTGGCACTGTGGAACACTTCGTCGAGATGATGAACGCCCAGGCCAAGGTGCTGGGCATGAAGAACACGACCTACAAGAACCCCGAGGGCCTGACAGCGCCCGGCCACACCACGACGGCCCGCGACCTGAGCATCCTGGCGACCCGCCTGGTGCGCGACTTCCCGGAAGAAGCCAAGTACTACGCCATCAAGAAGTACCGCTACCCGGGCACCCCGTCGACCAACGATACCAACCGCAACCTGCTGCTGTTCCGCGATCCGACCGTCGACGGCCTCAAGACCGGCCACACCGAGGCGGCCGGCTACTGCATGATCGCCACCGCCAAGCGCGACTTTCCCAACCTGACGGGCGGGCGCCGCCTGCTGTCGATCGTGCTGGGCGCCACGGGCGAGACTGTGCGCGCCAACGAGTCGCAGAAGCTGCTGAACTGGGGCTACACGGCCTACGACGCCGTCCGCCTGTTCGACGGCGGCCAGCCGGCGGCCACCCCGGCCGTCTGGAAGGGCAAGGCCAACGTCCTGAAGCTGGGTCGTCCCGAGCCCATCGTGGTGGCGGTGCCCGCGGGCTCGGCCAACAAGATCAAGACCCAGGTGTCGCGCCCCGACCCGCTGGTGGCGCCTTTCACCAAGTACCAGCCGGTCGGCTCGCTCAAGGTCACGCTGGATGACCAGCCTCTGGCCGATGTGCCGCTGGTTGCCCTGGAGCCGGTCGAGCAGGCCGGAGTCCTCGGCCGCGCCTGGGATGCCCTGCGTCTCTGGATCAAGTAAGCCGGGGGCGGAAAAAGAGGCGGAAAGGGCTGCTGGCGGTCATCCGCGGCAGCCGACTTTGCCGTTTCAGGCTCGTTTGCTATACTCGTGGGCTTTTCGGAATTTTCCGAAGGGTTTCACGTTTTCGTCATTCCCGGCCTCCTTGAGTCACGACAAGGGCGGTTTTCACAGCCAGGGCCGGGGCGTTTCTCGTTTTGGGGACTTTTTAATTCATGCCAACCATCAATCAACTGGTGCGTCAGGGTCGGACGGTCGAAAAGATCGCTTCGAAGAGCCCTGCCATGCAGAACTCGCCGCAGCGCCGCGGTGTCTGCACCCGCGTCTACACCACGACGCCGAAGAAGCCGAACTCGGCTCTGCGTAAAGTTGCCAAGGTCCGCCTGACCAACGGCTTCGAAGTCATTTCCTACATCGGCGGCGAAGGCCACAACCTCCAGGAACACAGCGTCGTGCTGGTTCGCGGCGGGCGTGTCAAGGACTTGCCCGGTGTGCGCTACCACATCGTTCGTGGTTCGCTTGACCTGCAAGGCGTGAAAGACCGCAAGCAGTCGCGTTCCAAGTACGGCGCGAAGCGTCCCAAGAAGGCCTGATAGGTCTTCCTGTCGTCAAGAACAAACGGTGTTCGGTTACCTTGGCGGGTACATCGAACGTAGTGACCCAATATCGGGTCGAGTAAGTGAGAGTCCCGCTTGGCTCTCGCGGTGCCGGAAACGGTGCCAACTGAAGCAAAGAGGTTAGAAAAATGCCACGTCGTCGCGAAGTCCCCAAACGTGAAATCCTGCCGGATCCCAAGTACGGCAATGTCGAGCTGTCCAAATTCATGAACGTGATCATGGAAGGCGGCAAGAAGGCTGTTGCCGAGCGCATCATCTACGGCGCGCTCGATTTCATCGAGAAGAAGAACCCGGACAAGGACCCCCTCGAGGCGTTCACCGTTGCCATCAACAACGTGAAGCCGATGGTCGAAGTGAAGTCGCGCCGCGTCGGCGGTGCGAACTATCAAGTGCCGGTCGAAGTCCGTCCCGTCCGCCGCCTCGCTCTGTCGATGCGCTGGATCAAGGAAGCCGCCCGCAAGCGCGGTGAGAAGTCGATGGCCCTGCGTCTGGCCAACGAACTGATGGAAGCCACGGAAGGCCGTGGCGGTGCCATGAAGAAGCGCGACGAAGTGCACCGCATGGCAGAAGCCAACCGGGCGTTCAGCCACTTCCGCTTCTAAAAATCAAACTTCGCTTGGGCGTTGGGTGTCGGGTTTCGGGCGTTGTGCCCGTGCCCGGGGCCCAGCGCTCAACGCATTTCAACCCGAAAGTAAATCATGTCCCGCAAGACCCCCATCGAGCGCTACCGCAACATCGGCATCTCCGCGCACATCGACGCTGGCAAGACCACGACGACCGAACGTATCCTGTTCTACACCGGTGTGAACCACAAGATCGGTGAAGTGCACGACGGTGCCGCCACGATGGACTGGATGGAGCAAGAGCAAGAGCGCGGTATCACGATCACGTCCGCCGCCACCACCTGCTTCTGGAAGGGCATGGCCGGCAAGTTCGACGAACACCGCATCAACATCATCGACACCCCCGGCCACGTGGACTTCACCATTGAAGTCGAGCGCTCGATGCGCGTGCTGGACGGCGCCGTGATGGTGTACGACGCTGTCGGCGGCGTGCAGCCCCAGTCGGAAACCGTCTGGCGCCAGGCCAACAAGTACAAGGTGCCTCGTCTCGCGTTCGTCAACAAGATGGACCGTACCGGCGCCGACTTCCTGCGCGTTCGTCAGATGATGGTCGACCGCCTGAAGGCCAACCCCGTCGTGATCCAGATCCCGATCGGTGCCGAAGAGCACTTCCAGGGCATCGTCGACCTCGTGAAGATGAAGGCGATCATCTGGGACGAAGACAAGGGCGTGACCTTCCAGTACGGCGAGATTCCCGCCAACCTGGTGGACGTCTGCAACGAATACCGCGAAAAGCTTGTCGAAGCGGCTGCCGAAGCCAGCGAAGAGCTGATGAACAAGTATCTCGAAGGCGGCGAGCTGAGCGAGGAAGAAATCAAGAAGGCCCTGCGCCAGCGCACCATCGCTGGCGAAATCCAGCCGATGCTGTGCGGCTCGGCCTTCAAGAACAAGGGCGTGCAGGCCATGCTCGACGCCGTCGTCGAATACATGCCGTCGCCGCTGGACATCCCGCCGGTGGCTGGCCTGGACGAAGACGAAGCGCCTGTCGTTCGCAAGGCCGACGACAACGAGAAGTTCTCTGCTCTCGCATTCAAGCTGATGACCGACCCGTTCGTGGGCCAGTTGACCTTCGTGCGCGTCTATTCTGGCGTGCTCTCGAAGGGCGACAGCGTCTACAACCCGGTGCGCGGCAAGAAGGAACGTATCGGCCGCATCGTGCAGATGCACGCGAACAACCGTGAAGAAGTCAGCGAAATCCGCGCTGGCGACATCGCCGCCTGCGTGGGCCTGAAGGAAGTGACCACCGGCGAAACGCTGTGCGATCCCGAAGCCATCGTCACGCTGGAGCGCATGGTGTTCCCGGAGTCTGTGATTTCGCAGGCTGTGGAACCGAAGACCAAGGCCGACCAGGAAAAGATGGGCATCGCGCTTCAGCGTCTGGCTCAGGAAGACCCTTCGTTCCGTGTTCGCACCGACGAAGAATCGGGCCAGACCATCATCGCCGGCATGGGCGAGCTCCACCTTGAAATCATCGTGGACCGCATGAAGCGCGAATTCGGCGTGGAAGCCAACGTGGGCAAGCCGCAGGTGGCCTACCGCGAAACGATCCGCAAGACCGTCGAGGAAGCCGAAGGCAAGTTCGTCCGCCAGTCGGGTGGTAAGGGCCAGTACGGCCACGTCGTGCTCAAGATCGAACCCCAGGAAGCCGGCAAGGGCTTCGAGTTCGTCGACGCCATCAAGGGCGGCGTGGTTCCGCGCGAATACATTCCCGCAGTGGAAAAGGGCGTCGTGGAAGCTCTGACGCAAGGCGTGCTGGCGGGTTACCCCGTCGTGGACGTCAAGGTCACGCTGCACTTCGGTTCGTACCACGACGTGGACTCGAACGAAATGGCGTTCAAGATGGCCGCGATCTTCGGCTTCAAGGAAGGTGCCCGCAAGGCCAACCCCGTGATCCTCGAGCCGATGATGGCCGTGGAAGTCGAAACGCCTGAAGACTACGCCGGCAACGTGATGGGCGACCTGTCGTCCCGCCGCGGCATGGTGCAGGGCATGGACGACATGGTCGGTGGCGGCAAGGCCATCAAGGCCGAAGTGCCGCTGTCGGAAATGTTCGGCTACTCGACCACGCTGCGCTCGATGTCGCAAGGCCGCGCAACGTACACGATGGAGTTCAAGCACTACGCCGAAGCTCCGCGCAACGTCGCCGAAGCCATCGTGGCCGCTCGCGCCAAGTAAGTTTTCAAGAATGCGGGGCCGCGCAGTGCGCGGCCCCCGTTGTCTGCGATCCGGTGCCGCCACGTTCCCGTGCGAGGCGAACCAGCAATCGGGTGCAGACATAAAACCAATGCACGGGAACTGCTCTTTCAAGGATTGAAAAATGGCAAAAGGTAAATTCACCCGCACCAAGCCGCACGTGAACGTGGGCACGATCGGTCACGTCGACCACGGCAAGACCACGCTGACGGCTGCGATCGCCACGGTGCTGTCGGCCAAGTTCGGCGGCGAAGCCAAGGCCTATGACCAGATCGACGCTGCGCCCGAAGAAAAGGCCCGCGGCATCACGATCAACACCGCGCACGTCGAGTACGAAACGGCCAACCGCCACTACGCACACGTCGACTGCCCCGGCCACGCCGACTACGTGAAGAACATGATCACCGGCGCCGCCCAGATGGACGGCGCCATCCTGGTGTGCTCGGCCGCCGACGGCCCGATGCCCCAGACCCGTGAACACATCCTGCTGGCTCGCCAGGTGGGCGTGGGCTACATCATCGTGTTCCTGAACAAGTGCGACATGGTCGACGACAAGGAACTGCTCGAACTGGTCGAAATGGAAGTCCGCGAACTCCTCGACAAGTACGAATTCCCCGGCGACGACACCCCCATCATCCACGGCTCGGCCAAGCTCGCCCTGGAAGGCGACAAGGGCGAGCTGGGCGAAGGCGCCATCATGAAGCTGGCGGAAGCCCTGGACACGTACATCCCGACGCCCGAGCGCGCCGTGGACGGCACGTTCCTGATGCCCGTGGAAGACGTGTTCTCGATCTCGGGTCGCGGCACCGTGGTGACCGGCGCCGTCGAGCGCGGCGTGATCAAGGTTGGTGAAGAAATCGAAATCGTGGGCATCCGCCCGACGGTCAAGACCACCTGCACCGGCGTGGAAATGTTCCGCAAGCTGCTGGACCAGGGTCAAGCCGGCGACAACGTGGGCGTGCTGCTGCGCGGCACGAAGCGCGAAGAAGTCGAGCGCGGCCAGGTGCTGTGCAAGCCCGGCTCGATCAAGCCGCACACGCACTTCACCGCCGAGGTGTACGTCCTGTCGAAGGATGAAGGCGGCCGTCACACGCCGTTCTTCAACAACTACCGTCCGCAGTTCTACTTCCGCACGACGGACGTGACCGGCGCGATCGAGCTGCCCAAGGACAAGGAAATGGTCATGCCCGGCGACAACGTCAGCATCACCGTGAAGCTGATCAACCCGATCGCGATGGAAGAAGGCCTGCGCTTCGCCATCCGTGAAGGCGGCCGTACCGTGGGTTCGGGCGTCGTGGCGAAGATCCTCGACATCTAAGCCGAGCGCAAAGGAATCACCATGGCAACCAAGCAAAAGATCCGCATCCGCCTGAAGGCATTCGATTACAAGCTGATCGACCAGTCGGCCGCTGAAATCGTGGACACCGCCAAGCGCACCGGCGCGATCGTCAAGGGCCCCGTGCCCCTGCCGACCCGCATGAAGCGCTTCGACATCCTGCGTTCGCCGCACGTCAACAAGACGTCGCGCGACCAGCTGGAAATCCGCACGCACCAGCGCCTGATGGACATCGTCGACCCGACCGACAAGACCGTGGACGCGCTGATGAAGCTCGACCTGCCGGCCGGCGTGGACGTCGAGATCAAGCTGCAATAACACATTCGGCTTCGCGCCAATGTCGTTGAAAAACCCGCCTGCAGAAATGCAGGCGGGTTTTGTGCTTTATGTCTCGCGAATGTGGCATCCTCCCGTGACGGCGTCCGCCAATCTTCCAGGCGTCGGTAGCTGAAGCGAGGGCAGCACAATCATGGGACAACGCATCTCTTTTTCATCGGGCTTGGTTGCCTGCGTGGCGGCAGTGCTTCTGACCGCTTGCGGTGGTGGAGGAGGGGGAGGCGGTGGTGGTATTCCCTTGCTGCCCTTGATTCCCGCCGCTCAGGTCGCGCTGAGTGGCACGGCCACCTACGAGTCGGTGCCCAACCCCAATGGCCGCCTCGTGTATGCCAACACCGAGGTCAAGCCGGTGCGCGGCGCCTTTGTCGAAGTGCTCGATGCCGGCAGCGGCAACCAGTTGGCCACGACCGCCACCGATGACAATGGCGCCTATTCGGTGAACGTCCAGGGAAACACGAACGTGATCGTCCGCGTGCGGGCGCAATTGACCCGCACCGGTGCCCTTCCGAGCTGGGACGTCACCGTGCGCGACAACACGCAGTCGAGCGCAATCTATTCCATGCAGTCGTCGGTGTTCTCCACCGGCGGCGCCGCGCTCACCCGCGACCTGCGCGCCCCCAGCGGCTGGGGTGGTTCGAGCTACACCGGCCAGCGCGTGTCCGGGCCGTTCGCCATCATGGACACGGTCTACACCGCGATGCAGAAGGTGATGACGGCCGCGCCGGCGACGGCCTTTCCTTCGCTGAAGGTGTTCTGGAGCGTCAACAACACGAACGCCAGCGGCAGCGTCGCGCTGGGGCAGATCGGGACCACCTTCTTCGTTGGAAGGAGCTCGGGCGCCGAGATCTACGTGCTCGGCAAGGAGGACGTGGATACCGATGAATTCGACGCACCGGTGATCGCCCATGAATGGGGTCACTACTACCAGGCCTCCTTCAGCCGCGACGACTCGACCGGCGGTGCGCACTCCACGAGCGAGCGCGTCGATCGCCGGCTGGCCTTCTCCGAAGGATGGGGCAATGGCTGGTCGGGCATCGTGCTCGGACGCAGCAACTATGTCGATTCCGACGGGCCCGGCCAGGCGCAAGGCAGCAACCTCGATCTCACGCGGGGGCCCACGACCAATCCAGGCTGGTTCCGGGAGTCTTCGATCCAGTCGATCTTCTGGAGCCTGAATCAGCAGGTCGGGTTCAAGCCGATCCACGACACGATGACGAGCGCGCTGTTCAAGGGCGGCGCGCCAGTCACCTCGATCCATCCTTTCACGGCGGCGTTCAATGTCGCCGCGCCCGGCAGTGCTTCGGCGTTGGCGGCTCTGCTTTCGGGCCAGAGCATCAGCGCGGCTTCCAACGATGCCTACGGCACCCAGGAAACCAACAATGGCGGATCGCCCACCGTGAACTATGCGTTGCCGATGTACGGCCAGGCGACCATCGGTGCAAGCACGTCGGCTTGCGTAACGAACACCGAGGACCCTCGGAGCAACGGGAACAAGCTCGGGAGCTTCTCCTATCTGCGTTTCACCGCGCCGACCAGCCGCAACTACCAGTTCGCCATCACTGCGCCGGCTGGTGCCAGCCCCAATTTCGTCGTCTACAGGGGAGGGGTGGTGAGCCGGAACACCAATTCGGTCAGCCTCTCGGCCGGCGACTACGTTCTGGTCGTCAACGATGTCAACAACTCCGGCGCAAACACTTGCTTCGGTGTGCTGATCCAATAAGTAGCAGCGAGGAAGTCCACCCATGAACCTCCGTTCCCGTTCGACCATCGCCGCCGCCACCGCGTTTCTGGCGCTCGCCGCGGCGTCCGCGTGCGCAGACGGCGTGCCGGGGCAGCGCGCCGCCAAGCAAGCCGGCGCTTCCCGCAATGCGGCACCCATGACGGTTGCCGCACGCAAGCCCAACGATTCCGGTGTGGCGATCCAGTACAGGGTCGAAGGCACGCCGCGGATCGGGCAGTCTGTCTCCGTCATTCTCCAGTTCGACGGCGTGAGCGACCCGGCCGGAGCCACCGTGCGCCTGACGGCCGACTCGGGCCTCTCCTTGGCAACGGCCAGCAGCCTGACTCTTCCCGCCGGGCAGGGCGCGACCATCAACGCAAAAGTCACGGTCGCCCGCGAAGGCCTTGCCTACCTGAACGTCTTCGTCACGCAAGACGGGGCCACGAGCATCGTCGCCATTCCCATCCAGGCGGGTGCCAGCGCGCCCGCCATGAAGGCAGCGGGTGAGCTGAATTCTTCGGCAGAGGGCGAGAAGATCATCTCGATGCCGGCCAAAGAGCCGAAATAGGCCGGGAAACGCACCGAAAACGGGCTTCCAAGGCCTGAAAAACGCCGCAACAGCGGCGCTTGCACAGTGCCCGCCGCGCGGGCTATAATCGCTGGCTCTGCCCTTGTTGCGTCCATATGGGCGCTATGCGAGCAGAGATTTATCAACCTTCTTCCGCAGTTCGGGGAAACCCGGCAAACGCTGTCGCCAATTGAAGTGGCAGCGGCGAAGGAAGCTTCCATTTTTTGGAGAAAACAAATGAGTCTGAGCAACTCCCTCGGGTTGCTGGGCCGCAAGGTGGGGATGATGCGTCTCTTCACCGATGACGGGGACGCAGTCCCTGTCACGGTGGTGGATGTGTCCAACAACCGCGTGACCCAGATCAAGTCCCAAGAGAACGATGGCTACGTCGCCCTGCAGGTGACGTTCGGTTCGCGCAAGGCATCGCGCGTGACCAAGCCCGAAGCCGGCCACCTCGCCAAGGCGGGTGTCGAAGCTGGCGAAATCATCCAGGAATTCCGCGTTACCGCCGATACCGCAGGTCAGCACAAGGCTGGCGGCGTGATCCCGGTGGCAAGCGTCTTCTCCGTGGGCCAGAAGGTGGACGTGCAGGGCACTTCCATCGGCAAGGGCTACGCTGGCACGATCAAGCGTCACAACATGAGCTCGCAGCGCGCGTCGCACGGTAACAGTCGTTCGCACAACGTGCCCGGCTCGATCGGTATGGCGCAGGACCCCGGCCGCGTGTTCCCCGGCAAGCGCATGACTGGCCACCTCGGCGACGTCACCCGCACCACCCAAAACCTCGACGTCTTCCGCATCGACGAAGCGCGTCAACTGCTGCTCATCAAGGGCGCGATTCCGGGTTCGAAGGGTGGCTTCGTCACCGTGCGTCCCGCCATCAAGGCCAAGCCGCAAGCGGCTGAAGGAGCGAAGTAATGGAACTCGAACTCCTGAACGAACAAGGCCAGGCTGCGTCGAAGTACGACGCCCCCGAGACCGTGTTCGGCCGTGACTACAACGAAGACCTAGTCCACCAGATCGTCGTCGCATTCCAGGCCAACGCACGCCAAGGCACGCGCGCCCAGAAGGACCGCGAGCAGGTCAAGCACTCGACCAAGAAGCCTTTCAAGCAAAAAGGAACGGGCCGCGCCCGCGCCGGTATGACTTCCTCGCCGCTGTGGCGCGGAGGCGGCCGGATCTTCCCGAACATGCCTGACGAAAACTTCTCGCAGAAGATCAACAAGAAGATGTATCGCGCCGGCATGGCGTCCATCTTCTCGCAGCTCGCCCGCGAAGGCCGTCTGGCCGTGGTCGATTCGATCAAGGTCGACTCGCCCAAGACCAAGCCGCTGGCTGCCCGTTTCAAGGCGATGAATCTCGAGTCCGTGCTCGTGATCGCCGAAGAAGTCGACGAAAACCTGTACCTCGCCTCGCGCAATCTGGTCAACGTTCTCGTGGTCGAACCCCGTTACGCCGATCCGGTGTCGCTGGTTCACTACAAGAAGGTGCTGGTCACCAAGGGTGCCGTCGACAAGCTCAAGGAGATGTTCGCATGAGCCGCGTGAACCCCACCCCTGCACAACGCCAGTTCGACGAAGGCCGTCTCATGAACGTGCTGGTCGCCCCAGTCGTGTCCGAAAAGGCCACGATGGTCGGCGAGAAGTCGAACTCTGTCACTTTCAAGGTGCTGCAAGACGCCACCAAGCCCGAAATCAAGGCCGCCGTCGAACTGATGTTCAAGGTCGAGGTCAAGGGTGTATCGGTGCTCAACACCAAGGGCAAGACCAAGCGCTTCGGCAAGTCCGTCGGCCGCCGCGACAACGTTCGCAAGGCCTATGTGACGCTGAAGGCCGGTCAAGAGCTCAACCTCGTCGGGGAAGGCGCTTAATCATGGCCGTCATCAAGATGAAACCCACTTCGCCGGGCCAACGCGGCGCGGTGAAGATCTCGCGTGACCACCTGTTCAAGGGTGCTCCTCACGCTCCCCTGCTGGAACCCCAGTTCCAGAAGGCCGGCCGCAACAACAACGGCCACATCACGATCCGTCATCGTGGCGGCGGTGCCAAGCACCACTACCGCGTGGTCGACTTCGTGCGCAACAAGGACGGCATCCCGGCCAAGGTCGAACGCATCGAATACGACCCGAACCGCACCGCCCACATCGCTCTGGTCTGCTACGCCGACGGCGAGCGCCGCTACATCATCGCCCCGCGCGGTCTGGAAGCCGGTGCGACGCTGCTGTCGGGCTCCGAAGCGCCGATCCGCGCCGGCAACACCCTGCCGATCCGCAACATCCCGGTGGGTTCGACGATCCACTGCATCGAACTGCAACCCGGCAAGGGCGCGCAGATCGCTCGTTCGGCCGGTACGTCGGCCACGCTGCTGGCCCGTGAAGGCGTCTACGCCCAGGTCCGCATGCGTTCGGGCGAAGTCCGCCGCATTCATATCGAATGCCGCGCGACCATCGGTGAAGTGGCCAACGAAGAGCACAGCCTGCGCCAGCTCGGCAAGGCCGGTGTGAAGCGTCACATGGGTATTCGCCCGACCGTTCGCGGCGTGGTGATGAACCCTGTGGACCACCCGCACGGTGGCGGCGAAGGCAAGACTGGCGAAGGCCGTCATCCGGTCGACCCGTGGGGCAACCTGACCAAGGGTTATCGGACCCGCAACAACAAGCGCACGCAGGTCTTCATCGTGTCGCGTCGCAAGAAGTAAGGGATAGCCAATGACTCGCTCTCTCAAAAAGGGTCCGTTCGTCGACCACCACCTCGTGGCCAAGGCCGACAAGGCCGTGACGACCAAGGACAAGAAGCCGATCAAGACCTGGTCGCGCCGCTCGATGGTTCTGCCCGAGTTCATCGGCCTGACCATCGCTGTGCACAACGGCAAGCAACACGTGCCTGTGTACATCACCGACCAGATGGTCGGCCACAAGCTCGGCGAATTTGCGCTCACGCGCACGTTCAAGGGGCACCCCGCGGACAAGAAAGTCCAGAAGAAGTAAGGAACGACCATGTCTGAAACACGTGCAGTCCTCCGCGGTGTCCGCCTGTCGGTCGACAAGGGCCGTCTGGTCGCTGACCTGATCCGCGGCAAGAAGGTCGATCAAGCGCTCAACGTTCTGCAATTCACGCAGAAGAAGGCCGCTGTGATCATCAAGAA
The DNA here is from genome assembly GCF_030462475.1 of Variovorax sp. CAN15. Classification (GTDB taxonomy): domain Bacteria; phylum Pseudomonadota; class Gammaproteobacteria; order Burkholderiales; family Burkholderiaceae_C; genus Variovorax. The sequence continues at coordinate 4,957 of NZ_JASMRZ010000011.1, read as the reverse complement.
GGTGCTGGAGTCGGCTATCGCCAACGCCGAGCACAACGACGGTGCCGACATCGACGAGCTGAAGGTCAAGACCATCTACGTCGAGCAAGGTGCAACGCTCAAGCGCTTCACCGCGCGGGCCAAGGGTCGCGGCAATCGCATCAGCAAGCCCACGTGCCATGTGTACGTGACGGTCGGCAACTAAGAAGGCCTGGAAGAAATATGGGACAGAAAATCCACCCAACCGGGTTCCGCCTTGCGGTTACCCGTAACTGGTCCAGCCGCTGGTACGCAAGCGACCGCGATTTCGCGGGCATGCTGGCCGAAGACATCAAGGTCCGCGAATACCTGAAGAAGAAGCTGAAGAACGCTTCGGTCTCGCGCGTCATGATCGAACGTCCCGCCAAGAACGCACGCATCACGATCTACTCGGCACGTCCGGGCGTCGTGATCGGCAAGAAGGGTGAAGACATCGAGAACCTCAAGCGCGAACTGGGCAAGCAGCTCGGCGTGCCGGTCGCGGTCAACATCGAAGAAGTGCGCAAGCCCGAAATCGATGCGCAGCTGATCGCCGACAGCATCACGCAGCAGCTCGAAAAGCGGATCATGTTTCGCCGCGCCATGAAGCGCGCCATGCAGAACGCCATGCGTCTGGGTGCCCTGGGCATCAAGATCATGTCGGCTGGCCGCCTGAACGGTATCGAAATCGCTCGTACCGAGTGGTACCGCGAAGGTCGCGTGCCTCTCCACACCCTGCGCGCCGACATTGACTACGGCACCTCGGAAGCCAAGACCACCTACGGCGTCATCGGCGTCAAGGTCTGGGTCTACAAGGGCGACACGCTGGGTCGTAACGACCTGCCCGCCGTCGAGACGCCGCGTCCCGAAGAAGAACGTCGCCCGCGTGGTCCCCGCCGCGATGGCCGCCCCGGTGGCGACCGTCCGGGCAGCGACCGCCGTGGCCCCGGCCCGCGCGCCGGTGCCCGCGGCCCGATCGGTGGCAACACCGCTCCGGCCGATGGCAGCGACAAGCCCGCGGAAGCAACCGGCGGTGCCGGTGCAGACTCGAAACCCGCCGTTAAGCGCGTCCGCAAAGCCGCGCCCGCTGCAGCAGCGGACGGTGCCAAGACCGAGTAATCGGTCGCTCCCGGGCGCGCAAGCGCCTGGGGCCCTCACGGAGTAACAAAACATGCTGCAACCTGCACGCAGAAAGTTCCGCAAGGAACAAAAGGGCCGCAACACCGGCATCGCAACCACGGGTAACTCGGTTGCGTTCGGTGACTTCGGTCTCAAATGCACCGACCGCGGCCGCCTGACGGCGCGCCAGATCGAAGCCGCTCGTCGCGCGATTTCGCGTCACGTGAAGCGCGGTGGCCGTATCTGGATCCGCGTGTTCCCCGACAAGCCGATCTCTACCAAGCCCGCCGAAGTGCGGATGGGTAACGGCAAGGGCAACCCCGAGTACTACGTCGCCGAGATCCAGCCTGGCAAGATCGTGTTCGAGATCGTCGGCGTGCCCGAAGAACTCGCCCGCGAAGCGTTCCGCCTGGCCGCCGCCAAGCTTCCGCTGCGTACGACGTTCGTCGCTCGCCAGCTCGGCGCCTGAGAGGAGAACACCCATGGCAACACGTAAGAAGAACACCGCGGCTGCCGCCAAGGTGACGAAGGCCGCAACCCTGCGCACGAAGGACGTCGCGGGTCTGCAAGCCGAAATCAAGGATCTGCAGAAGGCCCACTTCGGCCTGCGCATGCAGAAGGCCACGCAACAGCTGTCGAACACCTCGACGCTGCGCGTGACCCGCCGCGACATCGCGCGCGCCAAGACCATTCTTGCCCAGAAGCAGCAAGAAACCCAAGCCGCCAAGTAAGGAGTGAACATGACGGAAGCTAAAAAATCCCTCAAGCGCACCTTGATCGGCAAGGTGGTCAGCGACAAGCGTGCCAAGACCGTGACCGTGCTGGTCGAGCGCCGTGTGAAGCACGAGCTCTACGGCAAGATCGTGGCCAAGACGAGCAAGTACCACGCCCACGACGAAAAGGGCGAGTACAAGCTGGGCGACACCATCGAGATCACGGAAAGCCGTCCGATCTCGAAGACCAAGAACTGGGTCGTGACCCGTCTGGTCGAGAAGGCCGTTCTGGTCTGATCATCCCCGGCTCGATACAGCCCATCCGGAAACGGCCCACAATGTGGGCCGTTTTCTTTTTCCAGGAGCACATTCAATGATCAAAGTCGGCGACACCCTTCCCTCGGCCACCCTGCAGGAATATTCCGAAGTCGAGGGTGAAGGTTGCAGCATCGGGCCGAACCCGGTGGACGTGGCCAAGGCAACGGCGGGCAAGACCATCGCGCTGTTCGCGCTGCCCGGCGCCTTCACCCCCACCTGTTCGGCCAAGCACGTGCCGGGTTATGTGCAGCATTTCGACGACTTCAAGGCCGCCGGTGTGGACGAGATCTGGTGCGTGAGCGTGAACGACGCCTTCGTGATGGGCGCCTGGGCGCGCGACCAGAAGACCGGCGCCAAGGTGCGCATGCTGGCCGACGGCAGCGCCGACTTCGCGAAAGCCACCGGCCTCACGCTCGACCTGACCGGCCGCGGCATGGGCTTGCGCAGCAACCGCTATTCGATGCTCGTGAAGGACGGCAAGGTCGCGACGCTCAACGTCGAGGCACCGGGCAAGTTCGAAGTCAGCGACGCCGATACGCTTCTGGCCCAGGCTCGCGGCTGAATCTTGAGTTCTTCGGGAGGGCCGCCGCGCACGGCCGCCCGAAGCAGCCGGCCCGCTCCCCGCAGGGGTTGGCGAAGCGACACAAAGTGCGTACAGCGTGAGGCGCTAAAGCTCCACTTTCAGGTAGTGAGCCCCGGCGACGGGGTTGTGATAGTAAGGCGGCACCTCCACGAAACCCAGGTCTTCGTACAGCGCCCGGGCCGACTCCATGTCGTCGAGCGTGTCGAGCAGCACGCAGCCGTAGCCCGCGCTGCGTGCGGCATCGAGGATCGCCTCGGCCAGCTGGCGGCCCAGCCCCAGCCCACGGAAGCCAGGGCGCACGTACAGGCGCTTCATTTCCGCCGCGTTCGCATAGTCCGCGTTGTCCAACGGCCGCAGCGCGCAACAGCCTGCCACGTGGGCCAGCGTGCCGTCGGCTCGCCTGAGCGTCGGCGCCTGGCGCCCGGCCTCTTCCTTGACGTTCGCCGCATCGACCAATGCCAGCAGCAGCGTGCCGCGCGGTTCGGTGTATTCACCGGGCAGTTGCGCCAGTTCGCCGTCGAAATCCTGGAAATCGAGGTCAATGCCCAGCGAACCCGCGTAGTCGCGAAAGATCGTGCGCGCCGCCTCGATCTCGTGGGCCCCTTCAGGGATGACTAGCATCACCGCCGGCATGGCCGACAGCGGCAGGGGACGTGAAATGGAAAAGCTCATACGCGCAACGAGGAAATCCACCAGGACACGCCCGCGCACAGCGCGAACAACACCAGCGCCAGCCAGCGCGAAGCCGCGTCGTCGCGGCTGGGCGCCATCCGGCCGCTCGCGGGGGCGACCAGCTTGTCGCCCGTCACCATCGGTCGCACCAGGCGGTGCCGCTTGACGACCACGTGGAACAGCACCGCCACCACGTGCAGGCTTGCGAGAGCGATCACGATCCACTTGCCCTGCGCCTTGTGCCAGCCGGTGGCCAGGCTCACGATGTCGCCGGAGACGAAGCGCGTCAGCGGCCCGGAGGCCGATATCTCGTCGTCGGCCATCAGGCCGGTCGCGACCTGTAGCGCGAGGATGATCAAGACCGCGAACACCGACAGCGCCCCCAACGGCGTATGGCCGATCAGGTGATCGGGATGCGCCCGTCCGCGCAGATAGGCCGCGAGCGAACCCGGTCCGTAGACGAAGGACCCGAAGCGCGACCAGCGCCCGCCTGCGAAACCCCAGAGCAGCCTGAACAGCAACAGCGCAAGGACCGAGTAGCCGACGCGGAAGTGCCATTCCATCGCACCGTTCAGGCCGGTGCCGATCATGCCGAACACGGCGATGGCCAGTGCCCAATGGAAAAGGCGCGTCGGCAGGTCCCAGACCCTGGTGCGGGCAGCGGGGCCGGAGGCCGCGCGTAAGGCGGCCACGGAGGAGTCGGTCATCGAGGATGGCGCGGAGGCGCGATGCTGCGGAAGGCGCAGATTAGCAAAGTCCGGGCCCCAGGCCGCTTCGGGTTGTTGCTATGCGGCCGGCACGACCCGCCCCTAAACTCGCCCGCAGCGCCGCGCACGATGGCGTTTTTCCCCCACGCGAGGATCACCCATGAGCCGATTCGCCTCCCTGGCTGTCGCAGCCGCCTGCGCAGCCATGTCCCTTCCCGCTGCCGCCCAGTTCGCCAAGCCCTAAGACGCCATCAAGTACCGCCAGAGCGCGCTGTTCGTGATGAGCCAGCACTTCGGCCGCCTCGGCGCCATGGCCAACGGCCGCGTGCCCTACGACGCAGCCGCTGCCACGGAGAATGCCGAAGTGGTCGCCGACATGGCGAAGCTGCCCTGGGCGGCTTTCGGTGCCGGCACCGAGGGCGGCAAGGCCGGGCCCGAGATATGGAAGGAAGACGCCAAGTTCAAGGAGCGCCAGCAGAAGCTGATCGAGGAAGCCGGCAAGCCGGCGAGCGCCGCCAAGGCCGGCAACATCGACGCGCTCAAGGCGCAGTTCGGCCCTGCCGCCGCGAGCTGCAAGGCTTGCCACGACAGCTTCCGCGCACGGTAATCAGTAGCGGACCGCGGCAAGACAAAAGGGCGCTCCATGGAGCGCCCTCAGACTGCTGACGAACCCCCCGTTTTCTGGAACGCGGGGTTTTTTCTTTCAGGTGAAGCTGATTTCGCGACGATGGGGCCACAGCCCAGCGACAGCGACCAAGTAGCGCTCCAAGAGCCTTTTCATGGCTGCGCAGCGCCTGGCGCGACATAAAAGCGCCCTCATGCGCGCCAGCAGCAGCGCGATCTTCTTG
>NZ_JASMRZ010000109.1 GCF_030462475.1 Variovorax sp. CAN15 | reverse complement strand
ACTGCGCGAAGACCTACACCGACGGCACGCGCGGCCTGCAGCCCACCAGCCTGCGCGTGGAGGCCGGCGAGGTGCTGGCGCTGCTCGGCCCCTCGGGCTGCGGCAAGACCACGCTGCTGCGGCTGATCGCCGGGCTGGAATCTCCCGACGCGGGCAGCCGCATCGTGTTCGGCGACCAGCCGGGCGACCTGCATCTCGCGGGGCGTGAGCTTGTCCCATAGCGCCTGCGCGGCCTGGCGGGCCTGGCGGCGGGTGGCGATCTCGCCGGCCTGCTGCAGGGCGCGGGCGATGGTGTCGAGCAGGCGCTCGTCGTTGCAGGGTTTCTCGAGCCAGCCGAAGGCGCCGTTCTGCACGGCTTCCACGGCCATGGGGATGTCGCCGTGGCCCGAAAGGAAGATGACCACGAGCGGGCTGTCCTGCGTGCGCAGCGTGTCGAATACCTGCAGCCCGCTCATGCCTTCCATGCGCAGGTCCATGATCACGCAGCCGGCGCGCTGCAGGTCGGTGCCTTCGAGGAAAGCCTCGCCCGAGGCGAAGGTCTGCACCGCATAGCCGCGCGACAGCAGCAGCAGGCCCAACGAGCGGCGCACGGCCTCGTCGTCGTCCACGACGCACAGGTTGTTGGCGGGAGCGGCGTTGTTGTTGCTGTTCATGGCGGCGGCGATATTTCCAGCTCGAGGGTGAAGACTGCGCCGCCGCCTGGGCGGTCGGCAAATGTGAGGCGGCCCCGGTGCGCCTCGACGATGGTGCGGCAGATGTTCAGGCCCAGCCCGAGCCCGCCGGTCTTGGTGGTGAAGAAGGGCGAGAACACCTGCTCGGCCACGGCGGCGTCGATGCCCGGGCCCCGGTCGGCCACGTGGATGTGCATGCGGCCTTCCTTCAGCTCGGCCTCGATCTCCACCAGCCGCTGCTCCGGCGGCACGGCCTGCATGGCGTGAAGGCTGTTCGACAGCAGGTTGAGCAGCACCTGTTCGAGCAGCACGCGGTCGCCGCGCACCTCGGGCAGGCCGGCCGGAATGCGAAGCTCGGCGCGCGCCTGGCGCATCCGGATCTCGCCCTGCAGCAGCGCGATGGCGTTGCCGGCCAGCGCGGCCACCGAGCAGTCCTCGGTGCCCACGGTGCGCTGCCGCACGAAGCCGCGGATGCGCCGCACGATCTCGGCGCTGCGCTGGGCCTGCGTCACGGCCTCGTCGAGGCTGCTCACGAGCAGCCGCTGGTTGCCCTGCTCGGCGAAGGCCTTGGCGGCGCTCGCGAAATTGCTCAGCGCCATCAGCGGCTGGTTGAGTTCGTGGGCCAGCGTGGAGGCCATCTCGCCCAGGCTCGCGAGGCGCTGGGCGTGCTGCAGTTGCTCGTCGTTCTGGCGCTGGCGCAGTTCGGCGCGCTTCTGCTCGGTGATGTCCACCACCGAGCTCATCCAGCCGCTGTGCTTGCCGTCGGCGTCGATCAGCGCGGCGGTGTAGACCATGGTGATGACCTCGTGCCCGTCGCGGTGCCGCAGGCGCGACTCGAAGCCCGAGCGCACGGGCTGGCCGCTCATCATCGCGTCGTAGTGGCGCCAGTGCTGCGTCACGTCGTTCGGGTGCCAGTAGGGGTAGGGCGGCAGCTTGCCCAGCAGCTCGTCGGCGCCGTAGCCGGTCATCTCGCAGAAGGCCGGGTTCACGTAGATGATGCGGCCCTCGAGGTCGCGGGCGCGCATGCCCACCAGCAGAGAGTCTTCCATCGCCTTGCGGAAGGCGTGGGCCTCGTCGAGTTCGTGGGTGCGCTCGCGCACGCGCAGCTCCAGCACGCGACGCGCGTCGCGCTGCTCGGCGAAGCGGCGTTCGCGCAGCTGCCAGTAGAGGCCGGCCAGCAGCAGCACGACGGCGCACAGAAGGCCCAGCATCCAGGCACGCTCGCGCGCGTTGGCGACTTCCGCGTGGTCGGTCATCACGGTCAGCGTCCAGCCGAGGTCGGGCAGGCGCTCGTCCACCGCGAGGTACTGGCGGGGCCGCCCGCCGATGCTGGTGCGCACCAGGTAGCCGGGCTCCCCTTCCTCTCGCTCCACCTTCCAAGGCAGCGCGGCGAAGCTGGTGTGCGTGCCGTACTGCTGGTCGCGCCGCATGCCCTCTAGTTCGGAGGCTTCCAGCGGGCGCGAGGCGCGGTACATCCACGCCGGCACCGAGCTCAGGAACACCACGCCGCGCGCGTCGCTCAGCAGGATGGGGTCGCGCACGAAGTTCCAGGTTTCCTGCACCTGGCGCAGGCTGACCTTGACCGTCACCACGCCGCGGATCTCGCCGCCTTCGCCGCGCACCGGCGACGAGATGAAGAGCCCCGGCTCGCCGGTGGTCTGGCCCACGCCGTAGAACAGGCCGTTGCGCCCCGCGCGCGCGTCGATGAAGTAGGGCCGGTTGGCATACGACTCGCCGACGAAGCTCTGCGGCGTTGCCCAGTTGCTGGCCGCCAGTGTGAGGCCCTGCAGGTCGATCAGGTAGAGCACGTCCGACCCGGCCTGCCGGTTCACCCGCTCGATGTACAGGTTGGCGCGCTGCTTGGCGGCCGCGTCATTGGGCTTGGCCAGCGCAGCCAGCACGTCGGGGTGCAGGCCGGCGGTGAAGGGCAGGTAGCTGTACTTGCCGGCGGCGTCGCGCAGGCCGAGCACATGCACTTCCATGGCGCGGCGTATCGAATCGGCCTGGAAGTTCGCTTCGCGGTTCGCGGCCCACTGGCCCGCGAGGCCGATCAGCAGCAGGGCCAGGGCGCATGCGGCCACCCAGGCGGCCACGGTGCGATGCCGGCGGCGCTGGCGGGCCGGGGAGGGCGCCGGCGTGGTCTGCGTCGGGCCGGGAACGGGGTGGGAGATGGAGGAGGGCGGCATGGAGGGCGGGGCCGACCGGCGGCGGGAGGAGGATTTTGCCCTGATCCTCCCAGGCCGGCTCGGCCGCCCCGGGGGCCTCCCGCCGCTCAGGCCGGCACCGGCTGAACCTGCGTTGCCGTGGGCAGCGCGGCCCGCGGCGTGGGGCGCGCGTCGAGCTGCTTCGCGAGCGCAGCCCATCGCACCCGCGCCGACACCACGCTTTCCAGCTTCACATGCCCGAAGCCGCGGATCTGCTCCGGCAGCCGCGCCAGCGACAGGGCGGTGTCGAAGTCGATGGCGTCGAAGCGCGCGAGCAAGTCCTCGACCATCGCGCGGTAGTCCTCGATGAGCTGCCGCTCCATGCGCCGCTCGGCGGTGCGGCCGAACACGTCGAAGGCCGTGCCGCGCAGGCCGCGCAGACCGGCGAGCACGCGGAACGCGCTCATCATCCACGGCCCGAAGCTGGTCTTCAGCGCGCGGCCCTCGGCATCGCGCCGGCCCAGCAGCGGCGGTGCCAGGTGGAAGCGCAGCACCGGCTTGCCCTCGAACTGCTCGCCCAGCTTTTCCATGAAGCCCCTGTTGGTGTAGAGACGCGCGACCTCGTACTCGTCCTTGTAGGCCATGAGCTTGAAGAGGCCCGAGGCGACAGCCTTCGCCAGCACGTTGCCGCCGCGCTTGCGTTGCTCGACCGCGCGCACACGTTCGACCAGCTCGGCATAGCGCTGCGCGTATGCGGCGTTCTGGTACGACACGAGGAACTCGGTGCGGCTCTTCACCAGCGCCTCGAAGCTCTGCGGCCGCTGCAGCGCGACCACCTTCTGCGGCGCGGCTTCGCGCGTCACCGCCGCGAGGTCGAGCGCCGCCTTGCGGCCCCAGCGGAATGCGGCCTGGTTGGCTTTCACCGCCACGCCGTTGATCTCGATGGCCTTGTCCAGCGCCTCGGCCGACAGCGGCACATAACCCTTCTGGAATGCGAAGCCCAGCAGGAACAGGTTGGCCGCGATCGCATCGCCCATGAGCCGCGTGGCCAGTTGCGTCGCGTCGACGAAGTCGGCGCGGCCTTCCACCGATTCCTCGATCAGCGCGCGCACCTGCGCCGCCGGAAACTGCCAGTCGGGCTGCTGCGCGAAGTGCCCGGTCGGCTGCTCGAAGGTGTTGACCAGCGCATAGGTGCGGCCCGGCCGCATGCGCGCGATGGCGTCGGGCGCCCCGGCGGTGAGCATGTCGCAGCCCAGGATCAGGTCGGCCTCTCCGGTGGGAATGCGCTGCGCCTTCAGCTGCGCCGCGTCGCGCGCGATGCGCACATGCGAGGTCACCGAGCCGTTCTTCTGCGACATGCCCGTCATGTCGAGCACGCTCACGCCCTTGCCTTCGAGGTGCGCGGCCATGCCGATCAGCGCGCCGATGGTGATGACGCCCGTGCCGCCGATGCCGGTGATCAGGATGTTGTGCATGCCTTCGAGCGCGAGCTGCTTCGGTTCGGGTAGCGGCGCTTCTTCGGCTGCGGCCTTCGCGGCTACCGGTGCCTGTTTGCGCGGCTTCACGCCTTCCACCGTCACGAAGCTGGGGCAGAAGCCCTTGATGCACGACTCGTCTGCATTGCAGGCGCTCTGGTCTACCGCGCGCTTCAGGCCCAGTTCGGTCTGTTTCGGCAGCAGGGCGGTGCAGTTCGACTGCTCGCCGCAGTCGCCGCAGCCCTCGCATACCGCGTCGTTGATGAACACGCGCCGCGCTGCCTGCGGAAACTCGCCTTTCTTGCGGCGGCGGCGCTTCTCTGCGGCGCACACCTGGTCGTAGATGAGCACCGAGACGCCCTCGAACTCGCGCAGCTCGCGCTGCACCGCGTCCATGTCGTCGCGGTGGTGCACAGTGAGCGCGAAGCCCTCGCGCTCCGGCGGCAGCACGCTGCGGTCGGACCAGCGCGACGGGTCTTCGGCCACCAGTGCGAGGCGCTTCACGCCCTCGGCCGCCATCTGGTGCGCGATGCGCGGCACGGTGATGGGGCCGTCCACCGGCTGGCCGCCTGTCATCGCGACCGCATCGTTGTAGAGGATCTTGTAGGTGATGTTCACGCCCGCCGCCACGGCCGCGCGGATGGCGAGCGAGCCCGAGTGGTAGTAGGTGCCGTCGCCCAGGTTCGCGAACACGTGCCTGCGCCTGGAGAACCAGGCCTGCCCCAGCCACGGCGCGCCTTCGCCGCCCATGTGCGTGGTCGTGCGGTTGTGCTCGGGGTAGATGGCGGTGGCCATCACGTGGCAGCCGATGCCCGCGAGTGCGAGGCTGCCTTCGGGCACCTTGGTCGATGTGTTGTGCGGGCAGCCCGAGCAGTACCAGGCCGGCCGCGAGGGCGTGGCCACGGCCTTGCCGAGCACCACGTCCTTCGCGTCGAGGATCGCGAGGCGCGTGCGGATGCGGTCGCTGGTGTGAAAGCGCGCCACGCGCGCCGCGACGACACGCGCGATCTGCGCCACCGAGAAGTCGGCCGTGGCCGGCAGCAGCCACTTTCCGCGCGGATGCGCTCCCCATTCGCCCTGCTCGTCGAACTTGCCGATCACGCGCGGGCGCACGTCCTCGCGCCAGTTGTACAGATGTTCCTTGAGCTGGTACTCGACGATCTGGCGCTTTTCCTCCACCACCAGGATCTCTTCGAGCCCGTCGGCAAATTCGCGGATCGAATCGGGCTCCAGCGGCCACGGCATCGACACCTTGAACAGGCGGATGCCGATGCGCGCGGCCTCGTCCGCGTCGATGCCCAGCTCTTCCAACGCTTCGAGCACGTCGCGGTACGACTTGCCCGAGGCCACGATGCCCAGGCGCGCCTTCGGCGAATCGATGGTCACGCGGTTGAGGCGGTTGGCGCGTGCGTAGGCGATGGCCGCATAGATCTTGTAGTCCTGCATCAGCGCTTCCTGCTTGCGCGCCTGCACGCCGAGCGTGTCGGTCGACAGGCGCGCATGCACGCCGCCGGGCGGGAAGACGAAGTCGGAAGGCAGCCTGGTGTGCACGTCGAGCGCGCCGGCCGCGATGGAGCCCGACGATTCCACCGTGTCCGCCAGCGCCTTGAAGCCCACCGGCAGGCCCGCGAAGCGCGACATCGCGAAGCCGTGCAGGCCGAGCTCTATGTACTCCTCCACGCTCTGCGGATAGAGCATCGGGATCATCGATGCGGCGAACAGGTGGTCGCTCTGGTTGGGCAGCGTGGAAGAGGAGGCGCCGTGGTCGTCGCCCGCCACCAGCAGCACGCCGCCGTTGGGCGAGGTGCCCGCGTGGCTCATGTGCTTGAACACGTCGCCGCAGCGGTCCACGCCGGGCGCCTTGCCGTACCACATGGCGAACACACCGTCGACGGCGGACTCGCCCGTCAGATGCACCTGCTGCGTGCCCCACACGGCGGTGGCGGCCAGTTCCTCGTTCACGCCGGGCAAAAACTTCACCGCGTTGGCTTCGAGCTGCGGCTGTGCCTTCCACAGCGCTTCGTCGAGGCCGCCGAGCGGCGAGCCTCGGTAGCCCGAGACGAAGCCCGCCGTGTTCAGCCCGGCCTTCTGGTCGCGCCATTTCTGCACGAGCATGAGGCGCACCAGTGCCTGGATGCCGCTGAGATAGATCCGGCCTTCGGTGGCCGTGTATTTGTCGTCCAGCGCAACGCTGGCCAGTTCGTGGGATGCCATGACAGGAAAAGACTCCGGGTAGGACTCGTCGGAATGCGGGCATGGCCCCTGTAGAGGGCCGGCTCGCGGGATGCCCCGGCGGGGTAGACGCCGGGGCAGCAACGATTCTTCCGGCTTGTCCACGGAAAGTGCTTCTTCGTTTTGGCAAAGAGCGATCCATTCCGGAAGATCTGTCTTTTGCGAGCGCGATCCGCCGAAAGTATTTCGGCCGAAGCCCCGGTCCCCACCGGCCCGACAATGTCGGCCTTGCAGACCCACCCCCGCACACCATGAGACCCGACCTCGATTCGCTGGCGCTTTTCCTGCGCGCCATTGAGCACGGCAGCCTGTCCAAGGCAGCGGCCGAGAGCCACATGGTGCTGTCGGCCGCCAGCCGCCGCCTCGCCATTCTCGAAAGCCACCTGGGCGTGGCGCTGCTCAACCGCACCTCCAAGGGCGTGACGCCCACCGGCGCGGGCGAGTCGCTGGCCATGCATGCGCGGCAGATACTGCGCGACGTCGACCGCATGCGCGCCGACCTCTCGGACTACGCGCAGGGCGCCACCGGCCGCGTGCGGCTGCATGCCAATGCGTCGGCCATGGGGCAGTTCCTGCCCGACGACGTGGCGAGCTTTCGCCAGCGCTATCCCGAGATTCGCGTGAGCGTGGAAGAGCACCGCAGCGTCTACATCGTGCAGGCGATTCGCGACCGGCAGGCCGATGTGGGCGTCATCACCAGCGAGGCCGCCGACCCGGCGCTGCACTTCATTCCGTACCGCACCGACCGCCTGGTGGCCATCGTGCGGCAGAAGCATCCATGGCGCGGGCGCGAGGTGTCGTTCGAGGAACTTCTCGACTACGACTTCGTCGGCCTGGAAGACGACTCCGCCATCTCCCGCACCATGGAAGACGCCGCGATGAGCGCGCGCAAGGTGCTGCGCCTGCGCGTGCGGGTGAAGAGCTTCGAGGCCGTGTGCCGGATGATCGAAGCGGGCATGGGCGTGGGCATCCTGCCCGAAGGTGCGGCGGTGACCTATCGCAAGGAGATGAAGCTGCGTTTCATCAATCTCACGGATGCGTGGGCTTCGCGGCGGATGTATCTGTGCACGCGGCAGGAGGCGTTGAGCTTTCCGCAGAGGCGGCTTGTTGACCATCTGCTGGCGCGTGGAATGTCTTGAGGCTCGGGCTCGGGTTCATTCAGGGCGACGCTCACGCCGACGGGGTTAGCGTTTGGAGCCGCTGGGGCTGACTCGGTGAGAGGCCCGCAGGGTCTTCGCACAGCGCATTGCAGAAGCTGCATTTGTTGGCAGTCTCCGCGACTTCGTGCTGTGCGGAACGACGACTTGCCCGGTTCTTCTCTAGAGTGAATGCCCCTGTCACTCGATACCCCACCAAGGGGGAGCAGAAAGGCGCAACACACCAAGCCACCACCGAGATGTTTGAAGGCTGCTTGCCTCGCGGCAGGTTGTCGGTGCGAAAGCAGCGATGCAGATGCGAGGTATCAAAAGGCGACGGCCAGGGTGTTACGAGCACCCCAGCCGTCTAACCAAGTTCGTGCACTACCCCCGAAAGGACCGCACAAAAATGGCTACCAAGACTATAGCCCGGCCAACTACGCCGGTAGCTTCCGAAGACAACGCCCAAGACCCGGCGGATCTTCTTGAAAACACCCTGACTCAGCTTGAAGCTCTTCTGTGGGTTTGCCACGGGGAAGACATCGACTGGTGCAGCGGGGATGGGCCTCGGCAATTGAACAACCTGCTTTGGCTTGCGGCCGAGATGGCTCGCAAGGCAGGGGAGTTGTTTCAGGTGAGCGAGAAGGCGCGACGTGGGACGCCTGAGGCTGGCGGGTAGCGGCTGGTCTGCGGGCTGCGGCGTTCGCGGCCCGCTTGCCGAGCGGACTCTTTGAGGGACGACGGCTCGAGCCTTCGTGATGGAGAGGGCTCGGCTCGATCGAGGTTGCTTGTGAGGCACACCTCGGTGGCACCTATGTGCTCCATGCCGATCGTCGAAAGTCCATGCGAGCGGTCGCATTGCGGCGATTGCCGCGCATCGGGCTATGCTCACGATAGACCGTTGTCGGCCAAGAGCGGTCCCTCGCTGCTGCAGCGATCGAGTATCAACTCTGATGCCAACAATCAAATCATGAAACTGTCGATTGCGCTTTTGCAGGATTTCTCATACGCGTCGGACGGGTTGTCCCTACCGTTTCTTTATCAATTGAAATTCGAGAAGGCAGTTGTGCTGCATGGCCCTATCCACATCACGGGATGTCTTCTCGTAAGTGGTGACGACGACAATATTTGCGCGGGGTACACCAAGAACATTTCGAGCTTTCTTCCCGGTGCAGAGTTCGTCATCTCGCCGGGAACGGAACTGGTTCTAGCTGCCGATGTGCTGGAGGACCAGGATGGACCGAATGAGCTAATCAGTGGTACGTATGAACTGTCGGCAAAGGTTCAAATTCGGGCGCAGGTAGAAGGTAGTTCGAGTCGCTTTTATGAGTTGAGATCCTCGCGTCAGATAGTGCTTTCATAAGAAGAGCACGCATAGAAGCAAGCCAGAGCTAGATGTTTCGTAAGTGCCCGCTTTGGAGCAATGCTTACAGCCGCTTTGGGCCGAGGCTGTGTGAAAACGTGCGACGGTCGTGTTTTCGTGGGTAGCCCAACCATTCCCTGAACCTCAATCGTCGATCCTGACGCGATCTGAGAGGTCGCCTTTCGGACCACCGGCACGACAGCGGCGTTTTCACACAGGTGCGCCGGGAGACCGGCAAGGAGTAGGTGGTGCAAGTCCACTGCGATGAAGGAGTAGCGAACCACATCGGCCCCGAGCCGTGCGCGTGCATTCGTGAGGATGCACGTGAAGCGTCGGTAGGGGTACGTGCAGGCCAGCCATTGAGCCGCGATAGGAAACTGTTCCCGGGTGCTGACGCTGTCTGTGTAGCGGAAGGCAACATGTCCAAGTGCGTCCACGCAAGCACTTGGGCAACCCGGCGTGGTCGTAGAACCTGGCATGCACGCACGCTCTTTGCACGGGAACCGGGAGATCTCGGGTTTGACCAGCCGCGGTATTGGGCTGGCCCGCATCGGGAAGGCGAGGAGCCGTAGCCGATGATGAACGGACCCGAGAAGTCAGACTCCGCCATAGTAGCGATGAAGCCTGCGAACAAGGTCGGGCGACCGACTGCGGAGTGGGCTGAGCTAAGGACGGGGACCAAGGGGAACACGGGCCAACCGCACACGCGACGGACACAGGCCCGCGATAGCGTGTCACAGGGGTTGGACCGTGTACGCAACGCTGCAAGGCAGCGGAAGAAGGAGAAGTTCACTGCGCTGCTGCACCACGTGACGGTCGACTTGCTGAGGGACGCGTTCCTGGCGCTCAGGCGCCGCGCCGCACCCGGAGTGGACGGCCTGACGTGGCAGGACTACGAGGCGAACCTGGAGGGCAACCTTCAGGAGCTGCATGCGAAGGTCCACAGCGGTAGCTACCGGGCACTACCCGTCAGGCGGCGGTTGATACCGAAGCCAGACGGCAAACAGCGCCCGCTGGGGATCGCAGCGCTGGAAGACAAGATCGTCCAGCGCGCGCTCATCGCGGTGCTCAACGCCATCTATGAGGAAGACTTCCTCGGGTTCTCGTACGGGTTTCGGCCCGGGCGCAGGCCGCATGACGCGTTGGACGCACTGTCGGTGGCGATCTGCAACACCCCGGTGAACTGGATTCTCGACGCCGACATTCGAGGCTTCTTTGATTCGGTGAGCCAAGACTGGCTAGTCCGATTCCTGGAGCACCGGATTGGCGACGAGCGCGTCATCCGCCTTGTGCGCAAGTGGCTCAAGGCGGGCGTCCTGGAAGACGGGAACTGGAGCGTCAGTGAGAAGGGGACACCTCAAGGAGCAGTGGCATCGCCGCTGCTGGCCAACGTCTACCTGCACTACGTCTTCGATCTCTGGGCTCAACAATGGCGGGGGCGAGAAGCCAGCGGCAATGTGATCGTCGTGCGCTATGCCGACGACATTGTTGCCGGCTTCGAGCACGAAGCCGATGCGAGGCGCTTCTGGGATGCGATGCGGCATAGGCTCGAGCAGTTCGCGCTCGAGCTTCATGGGGACAAGAGCCGGCTGCTGGAGTTCGGCCGCCACGCGGCGGTGAGAAGAAGGCAGCGCGGGTTGGGTAAGCCGGAAACCTTCAGCTTCCTGGGGTTCACGTTCATTTGTGGCAGGTCTCGACGCGGGGCCTTCCAGCTCCAGCGCAAGAGCCGGGGCGACCGCATGCGAGCGAAGCTTCGCGAGGTCAAGGAGGAACTGCGTAGCCGCATGCACCACGCTATCCCCGAACAGGGCCGATGGCTGAGGGCAGTGGTCACGGGGTTCTTCGCATACCACGCGGTGCCGACGAATGCCCGGGCGCTCGGCGCGTTCCGCCACTATGTCAGCGATCTCTGGCGACGAACGCTTCGGCGTCGAAGCCAGAAGGATCACATGACGTGGCAACGAATGACGAAGCTCGCTGATGCGTGGCTACCGCCTCCCCGAATCCTTCGTCCGTGGCCTGACCAGCGCTTTGCCGTCACTCACCCAAGGTAGGAGCCGTATGCCTGAATCGGGCACGTACGGATCTGTGCGGGGGGCGTCCAGTAATGGGCGTCCCTACCGTAATCCTCGGCCGTAGCCGGTCACGCAGCCGTCGCAGGAGGGCCCAAGCGGCGATTGGACAGAGACCTGTCAGGCTGTCGCATCACGCCAGAGCAGGTCAAGATCTTCAGGCATCCCTGAATACGGTTTCGTCACATCCAGGTCGTTGAGCGCCGACGGCGGCTCGCCAGCCACGATGCTGCTATGCATTCGCAACAAATGCAGGAGGCTTTCCGCCGCCCACGCGTCATTTGGCACTGCGTCGCCATCGTATTTCGCTCGGACGATCACGCCAGCGCGAGCGGCGGCAGTCCAAAACGTCTGTCGATGCTCGTCCGACAGCCCGCGGATGTCGAACTCGCAGAAGGGTGCAGTTCGGTCAGAGAGGTCCTCTAACCATGTGCGCAGCCTCTTGTGATGTTCGGGGATCTCGCGAGCAATTAAGACCAACATGCCGCAGTAGCCCAGATTGGAACGGACCAGTGCCCGCCCATCTTCTAGATACATCAAGGATGACAAGTTGCCCTTCCGATCTTCCGCTTGTGGCGGACTATAGCCATCTATGGCGTGGCCGCACTCGCCACAGACTGTGCGCAAATCGAATTCCAAACAACGGCGTCAAGCGGCATCACTTTTGACCAGTCGATTGCACCGGTGAAGATGGGGTGTGGAGCAAAGCCGTAAAACTGACCTTGTCCGCGGAGCACCCCCTTCTCTTTGAGGAGAGCCACACCCTCACTCAGGAGGTTTTGCTGCTGCCACTCGCGGGAGTTCATCAGCTCGGAGAAGCGTTGAAAGTCGCCTGCAACGGAGTGAACGCAGCCGTCAAGCATGTCGAGTTTCTCGACTTCACCAGAGCGCCGTTCAAAGAACAGGTCACCGAAGGCAGATGCTCCAATCAATCGGACCTGCCCTACGACTTTCCCCGGCCATTCCGCAAGCAAACCGCTGAAGTCTAGGAGCGCCGCATCGACGAACAGGTCGTTCCAGGTCAATGAACTCATGTGTGCGCCATCTTGATTGGTTGTGGTTGAAAGTCCGGTTCCGGCTGAATTCTGCCTCGGCCTCGAGTGACGGGTTCTGGCCGACTGTAGCTGGTCGCCCAACTATCGCGAAGGCCCAAGGGAGCCAGCCCGGCAAGTGGCCTGCTACGCCCTCGGCTCTAGCGTCCGGTTTACCGCGTACCAGAATGCGGCAGCGTCTGCATCGCCAGCGTCCTTGGCTTGCTGAGACATTCGCAGTGCATATCTGTGTGCATCCCGCCCGTGGCGAAGCGCCAACTCGTGCGACTCACGACCGACTTTGACGTAGTCCACCGTTGCAGGTGCTGGGCAATTTTCTAGCTTCATGGCGAAGGTCTGGTTGTGGCTGTCTGCCGAACTAGCTATCTCTGCCAGACTAGCTGCAGTTCTCCATCAACGAAGCCCAGACCGACCGCCTGCTTCTGCCTGAGGATTGCCCCACCAGGTTGGAAGTCGAGACAGCTCAGCACAAGGTTGTGGAGACGGCGTTGGCATTCCTCCCATTCTCGACTGGAATAGCTGGTCGGAATCTCCAATCTCCTTTCTGCTGGTTCCCACACCTCATCGCAGGCCCAGTCGGCGTCTGCAGGGTCAAACGAGCCAGTGCCTATCAATTCGATGCCAAACTTTACCTCCGGGGTCTCCGGATACTCGAAGAGGTTGAAGGAGTATGCCGAAACGGACGCTGGTATCGGCTCGGACAAAGCTTGGGCCAGCCAAGTGCGAAAGTTCTCTTCAAAGGTCATGCTGCGTTGCTGGAAGTCGGCGCCAGTATTGAGCTGATTGTTGATGGCCGATCGGTTGGTTTGCACATGCTTCAGGGCAAGCGACTCTCGAGCCCACAGAAAGCGTTGTGTGCGCGCCGCGAAGGTCGGCTATGAGGCGAATTGGACCTGCTCACGGAACGACGGGTTCTGGCCGAAACGCGTCGAAGGCTACTTTGCTATTTGCTCACAAGCTTGTCCAGATTCACAGCCTTGCTATTTGCGAGGAGCTTCTTGGCTTCGGATTCCTCGGCGGCCCTGACTGCAGCGCAGCTCATGTTTGGGCTTACGACGAAGTAGCTCGACGATGATTGCTTCGCGCCAAACTTGAGCGAGTCCTCCTTCCAGGTCGGAGTAAATCCCCCAAAGCATTTCACGGCGAGATAGTGCTCTCCAGGGGTGACCGAAAACTCAGCGTGCTCGCCGGAGGCAATTCCCAGGACGTCTTTCCCATCCAGGGCCACCGTGTAACCGTTGCCTGCGCCAACGAAGCTGCTGATTCTGACGACTACCACCTTTGCTGCGGTTGAGCTGTCGGAGACCTCGGGAAGTGGCCCAAGCCGTCCTGAGGTAGTACCGCATCCGGTGAGCAGTGCGGCGGCTGTGAGCAGCAAAAGAGCTTTCATCTTGTCCTTGTAGTTTTGATGCGTCGGCAAGAAGAGCCAACCCGTGGCGGTACAAGATACAAAGCGATACGCGGCAACGCAAGAGCGCTTTCCCCGAAGAAGGCGACGAGACGCTTGGTCGATAGGCGCATCGTGCGACCGTCCGCATTTGGCCGAACCTCGTCGCTGAAGGACCTGTCACCACAGACACTTGCCTACCTCGTCGTAGACCACGGCGCTTGGGATTTCTTTGAGCCAGTCCGCAATCCAGATGATGTGGTTCGTGAAGAGCTGGCTCTCGTCCTGTGCAAAAACAACGCGTATGCGATTGACGGGCGGGCCGCCAGGGAATTCGGCTCCTGCCTCTTGCGCGAGCGCTGCATCTGCGGCGACTTCCGGACCGCTCTCGCATGTCACGGAAAAACTCCATGTTGGCCAGCGATAGAGCAGCCGGGGCACGTTCCGAAACGGCAAGCTGCTAGGGAACGTCTGATCAAGTCGTAAATTGGCCGGCTGACGAGGCTGCGTTTGGGCCCGGTGCACTCGCAGGCTCGTCGCACTGGACATTCCGCGCGTTCCAGAGCCTCTGCGGCCCCTTCATGCTGCCTGCGGGCGCACCTGTCCCATCATCGCAATCAGCTTCCTTCTGACCATCCACAGGTTCGACAACGCAAACAGCGTGATCACATGCGCCGTGTTCTTGGTCAGCCCCTTGAACCTCACCTTCGCCAGGCCGAACTGCCGCTTGATCACCCGGAACGGGTGCTCCACCTTCGCTCGGATGCTGGCCTTCTGGTATTCCTGCTTGCGCGCCCTGGCCTTGGCGCGGCCCTCCGACATCTTCGCCATATCGCTGGGCCGGCCGGCAATGTGCCATTGCACGCTGCGCTTCACTCGGCTCTGTGCTCCGCGATAGCCTGAGTCTGCCCACACCTCGTCCTCTTTGCCGTGCAGCAGATCGCTCACCTGTTCCACATCTGCCTCGTTGGCCGCCGTGGTCGTCACCGTGTGCACCAGCCCCGAGTCTGCATCCACGCCGATGTGCGCCTTCAT
>NZ_JASMRZ010000108.1 GCF_030462475.1 Variovorax sp. CAN15 | reverse complement strand
CCCGAACAGGTAGCCCACCAGCAGCAGCTTGAACATCACCACCGGATCGAGCGCCGGGCGGCCGTTGTCGGCGCAGTACAGGTGCGAAACCTTCGCTCGGATGAACTCGAAATCCACCGCCGCATCGATCTTGCGCAGCAGGTGATCCTGCGGCACCAGCATCTCCAGCGTCACCATCTCCAGTTCCTGCTGCGCAGGTGTCGGGCTCTTGAGCATCCCGCCATTAAAAAGCACAAAACCCTCGCAACGCGAGGGCTTGAGGGTTTGTCAGCAGCCTGAAGCCCGGCTTGCGCCGGGCTTTTTCGTGGGCGGTCGTGATCGCTCTGCTACTGGAATTGCGCCTGCACCGCCTTGTAGAGCGCCTGGAAGCGCGCATGCCTCGTCCTGTGGACATCGGCTCCATCGGTCGACGGAACCAGCTTCTGCTTCACCGGCGGCAGCGTGCACACCTCTGCCACCTCGCCCCCATCCGCCAGCCAGGCCAGCCGCGCCGCGCCCAGCGCCCCGCCCGTCTCGCTGCCCGCATAGAGCGTGAGCGGAACCTGGAAGATGTCGGCCAGCAACTGCCCCCACCAAACGCTGCGCGCGCCGCCGCCCACCAGCGCCATTTCGCGCAGCGGCATATCGGCCGGCAGCCGCAGGGTGTCGAAGCCGTCGCGCAGGCCGAAGCTCACGCCCTCGACCACGGCGTAGGCGATTTCCGCCGGTCCGTGTGCATGCGTGAGCCCGAAGAGAACGCCTTGGGCATTGGGGTTGTTGTGCGGCGAGCGTTCGCCAGACAGGTACGGCAGGAACAGCGGGCAGCGCTCGCGCCGTGCCGACGGTATGGATGCGGCTGCTTCGAGCAGCGCGGCCTCGTCGACGAACTTGAAAGTCTTCGCCGCCCAGCTCACCGCGCTCGCGGCGGAGAGCATCACCGACATCTGGTGCCAGCGCCTCGGCAGCGCATGGCAGAAGGCATGCATCGCCTGCGCGGGATTCGGCAGGAAGCGGTCGGTCGACACGAACACCACGCCCGAGGTGCCCAGCGAGACAAAGCCCTGCCCCGGTTCGACCAGCCCCATGCCGACCGCACTGGCCGCGTTGTCGCCCGCACCGCCGGCGATCTTCACGCCATCGCGCAGGCCCCAGCGCGCTGCCAGCTCGGGCTTGAGCTGAGCCGACACCTCGCTGCCTTCGACCAGCCTCGGCATGTGCGCACGCGTGAGCCCCGTGGCCGCGAGCAGTTCGTCGGACCAGTCGCGCGCGCCCACGTCCAGCCACAGCGTGCCTGCCGCATCCGACATCTCGCTGACCGCCTCGCCGCTGAGCATGAAGCGCAGCCAGTCCTTCGGCAGCAGCACGCGTGCGACGCGGCTGAAGATTTCGGGCTCGTGCTCGCGCACCCACAGCAGCTTGGGCGCGGTGAAGCCGGACATCGCCAGGTTGCCCGCGATCTCGCCGAGCCGCGGCACGGCGCGCGTGAGCGCCTCGCACTGCGCACCGCTGCGCCCATCGTTCCAGAGGATCGCCGGGCGCAGCACTTCGCCAGCTTCGTCGAGCAGCGTCGCGCCATGCATCTGGCCCGACAGACCGATGGCCCGTACCGACGCGAGCGCCTCGCCGTGCGAGGCCTTGAGTTGCGCCATCACCTCTTCGAGCGCCTGCCACCACTGCCGCGGCGCCTGCTCCGACCACAGCGGCTGCGGCCGTTCGACCGTGAGCGGCGCGCGGGCCACGCCGACGATGCGGTGATCGTCGGCGAGCAAGAGCGCCTTGAGCTCGGACGTGCCGAGGTCGAGTCCCAGATACAAGATGAATCCCCTTATTTGATTTGTTCAGACCTTCCGTGCTTCCGCGCGGCCGATGGACGAAGAGCTCGCTTCCTTTCAAGGAACACCGAGGAACCGGCTTTGCCGGGCCTCAGGTGTTGCCCCCGGCAGGGGGTTGGCGAAGCGACACGAAGTGCGCGCAGCCTGGGGGGCGAACCTCATACGCCGAAGCGCGTGTCCGCCTGCCGGCGGAATTCGCTCGGCGTCATGCCCTTGATCTCGAGAAAGCGGCGGTTGAAGTTCGCCACGTTGTTGAAGCCCACCTGGTAGCAGATGTCGGTCACGTAGTGGTCGGTCTGCATCAGCAGGTGGCAGGCGCTGTTGATGCGCACGCGGTTGACGAAGTCGGTGAAGCTGTTGCCGGTGGAGCGCCTGAAGAAGCGGCTGAAGCGGCTCTCGCTCATGCCCAGCTCGGCCGCCACGTCCGACATCGAGATCGGCTCGGCCATGTTGTTGGTGATGCGGTTGACGATGCCGTTGATCTGGTCGACCTGCGCGTCGCCGTCGGCGCCCTGCGCGCCCTGCATCTGCACGCTCGACAGCAGCCGGTAGTCGGTGCATTGCGCCAGGTCGGCCATGAAGTCGAGGAACAGGCCCAGCCGGCGCACGCCGCGCGCGGCCTTGATGCGGTCCCAGTGCGCCTGCGCCTGCTGCGACATGCCGAAGAACTCGATGCCATGGCGCGCCCGCTCCAGCAGCTGCATCACCTCGCGCAGCTCGGGAATCTGCGCCGCCGCGTGCTCGATGGGCTCGTGGCGGAACTGGATCACCCTGTCGCGCCCCGCCGCGCCGCCCTCGGGCACGTCGAGCGAGATCCAGTTGTGCGGCAGCCTCGGCCCGCACAGCACCAGATGCCCCGGCTGGAAGGGTCCGATCCAGTCGCCGATGAAGGCCTTGCCCGAGGTCTCGGTGATCAGGTGCAGTTCGTACTCTTCATGAAAGTGCCACCGCACCAGCGGGCTCGGAAAGCCGTGGGCGAGGCAGCGCACCACGCCGGTTTCTTCGGGAGCCTCGTAGCCCAGCGAGGGGGAACGCGCGAAGTCGCGCTCCAGTTCGGGCTGGCGCTGGCGGGGAATCGAGCGCTTGCGGGTGGACGTCGTCATGATGGCAGCACGGCTCAGGGCCGGGAAGCAGCAGCAACAGCGGTATTTTGTGCCTTCGCCAGCGCGGCGTGAACCGCTTCCAGCGTCGGTGGATCGGCACCCTCGCGGGTGCAATTCAGCGCGGCGGCGGTGGCGGCGAAGCCCATCACGGCCTTCCAGCTTTCGTCGCTCAGCCCGTCGAGCTGCTCCGGCCGCTCGACGCCTTGCGAAAGCAGCGCCACGGAAAGCCCCGCCGTGAAGGTGTCGCCCGCGCCGATGGTGTCGACCACGGTGACACGCGGCGCCGCCACGCTCAGCGGTGCATGGCCCATGCGCCAGAGCGTCGCGCCGTCGCCGCCGCGCGTGACGATCACGGCGCGCGCGCCGGCCTTCAGGCACTCGGCGGCCAGCACATCGACGGGCTGGCCGGGCGCGAGCAGCGCCGCATCCTCGTCGCTGAGCTTGACCAGGTCGGCCATGCCGAACCAGCCGTTCACGCGCTCGCGATAGGCGCCCATGTCGGTGATGAGGCTGGGCCGCACGTTCGGGTCGAACACGATCACGCGCTGCCCCCGGTTCGCCGCGATCAGGTCGGCGATGCGCGCGGCGGCTGGGTCCTGCAGCAGCGAGATCGAGCCGAAGTGCAAAAAGCGGCACTCCGCCGGCAGTTGCGGCAGCGGTTCGGGCGCCCAGGTGGCGTCGGCGCTGCCTTGCGTATAGAAGGCGTAGCGGTTGGTCTGCGGCGTTCGCTCGACGAAGGCCAGCGTCGATGGCGCGCCGCTGCGCAGGATGAAGCTGGTGTCCACGCCGTTGCGCTGCAGGAAGCCCATCAGCCGCTCGCCGAACAGGTCGGTGGAAAGCTGCGTGAGAAAGCCCGTGGGCTGCCCGAGCCGCGCGCAAGCCACGGCCGTGTTCAGCGGAGAACCTCCCTCGTGCCCGAGGAACGCCAGGGTGCCAGCCTCGCTGGCGGTGAAATCGATGAGGGCTTCGCCCGTGAGTGCTATGCGCATGGTGTCTGGATTCTGGCGCGGTCAGGCCGGCAGGTCGCGCGCGTCGGCGAGAAAGCCGCTTTCGGCGGCCAGCGTGGCGGGATGGTCGAGCAATTCGGAAAACAGGCGCGGCGGAATGGTGATGGCCCCCACGCCGAGCCCCAGCAGCGAAAGATAGGCCTGGCGCGAGCGGATGCTCGCAACCAGCAGCCGCGTGCCCGACGCGGGCCGCTGGGCGACCAGCGCCTGCATCTGCGCGATCAGCCCCAGTCCGTCGGCGCCGGAGTCTTCCAGCCGGCCCAGGTACGGCGCGGCATAGGCGGCGCCCAGCTGCGACGCGAAGTGCGCCTGCTCGGGCGCGTACACGGCTGTCCAGGTGACGGGCACGCCTTGTTCGATGAGCCGCGCGCCAGCGACGAAGCCCTGGCGCGTGGCCGGGATCTTCACCACCAGCTGGCCCGGCGCGAAGTGCGCGAGCAGCGCCTGTGCGTCCTCCAGCATGCCGTCGGCATCCTGCGAATACACCTGCGCCTGCACCTGCCGCGCGCCCAGCTCGATGCAGCGCCGCAGCAGGCCCGGCACTTCGGCGCGGCCGATGCCTGCACGCCTGAGCAGCGTCGGGTTGGTCGTCACGCCGTGCACCACCGGGTGCGGCAGGCAGGCCCGCAGCTCGGCCATGTCGGCGCTGTCGAGGTACAGGTGGAAGTCGTGGTTCATCTGGTCTTCAGCTCATGACGTTGCCGCCGTCGACGTTGAGGGTCTGCGCCGTGATGTAGCGCGCCTCGTCGCTGGCGAGGAACACCGCCGCCCCCGCGATGTCGTCCGGCACGCCCATGCGTCCGAGCGGCACCGCCAGGCCGACCTGCCGCTTCTTCTCTCCGGGCGGCAGACCTTCGGCCTTGGCGAACAGGCTGTCCACATGGTCCCACATCGGCGTGTCGACCACACCGGGAGCGATGCCGTTGACGCGGATGCCGTGCGGCGCCATGGCCAGCGCGGCGCTCTGCGTGTAGCTGATGACGGCCGCCTTGGTCGCGCAGTAGTGCGACACCAGCGCCTCGCCCCGGCGCCCGGCCTGCGAGGCCATGTTGATGACCGAGGCGCCCTGCGTGCCCGCCTCCACCATGTGGCGCAGCACCGCCTGCATCACGAAGAACATGCCCTTCACGTTGACCGCGAACAGACGGTCGAAGGAAGCCTCGTCGCTGTCGAGCAGCGGCGCGAGGTCGAACACCGCCGCGTTGTTGAACAGCGTGTGGACCGGCCCGAAGGCCACCTGCGCCTCGGCCAGCATGTGCGCGATGGCCTGCGTGTCGGTCACGTCGGCCGCGAGATAGGCCAGGCTGTCGGGGTGGCCCTGCTGCAGCGCGCGCACGGCCTCGGGCGCGGCGGGCGCGCGGTCGATCACCGTGCAGCGCGCGCCTTCGGCGATGCAGGCCGCGGCCACGGCCAGGCCGATGCCGCCGCCCGCGCCGGTCAGCAGCACATGCCTGCCCTGCAGCCTGCCGCTCATGGCTTGCGCTCCGCCGCCTGCACGAAGCGCGCGACGCGCTCGCCCGCGCGGCGCACGGCGTCGATCAGGCGCGAATCGCCCGCGATATTGCCCCACAGCCCCGCGTCGGAACACAGCGCGACGACCGGGTCGGCCGCGTCGCAGATGGCGTGCGCCACCGCCTCGTCCATGCCCTGGTCCTGGTAGGCGTAGGGCAGCGCGCCCTTGTGCCAGCGCTGCAGGAAGGCCAGGAACAGCGCGGGCAGCATCGCCACGCTCTCGACGGGCTGGCCGACAGCGAGGCGCTCGCGCACCGTCGGAGCGATGAAGCCCGGGATCTTCGAGAAGCCGTCCGCCGCCACGCGCTGGTTGGTGTCGCGGATGGCCGGGTTGCCGAAGCGGTCGAGCACCACGTCGCGGTAGGCCTCGAGGTCGATCGGGCTCGGGCTCAGGCAGGGAATGACGTCGTCGGTGACGTAGTCGAAAGCCATCTTGCGGATGGCCGCGTCGTGCGTGCCTTCGTGGATGAAGCCGTGCCCAACCAGCGTGCCCGCCCAGGCAATGCAGCTGTGCGTGGCATTGAGGATGCGGATCTTGGCCTCTTCATACGGCTGCACCGACTCGACCAGCTCCACGCCCACGCGGCCCCAGTCGGGCCGGCCGGCCGCGAAGTTGTCTTCGATCACCCACTGGATGAAGCTCTCGCCGGTGATGGCGGCCGCGTCGTCGCGGCCCGTGGCCGCCTTCACGCGCGCGCGCAGCTCGGGCGGCGGGCGCGGCGTGATGCGGTCGACCATCGCATTCGGGCAGCGGGTGTTCGCGTTCACCCAGGCCAGCAGGTCGGCATCGCCCGCCAGGCCGATGAACTCCAGCAGGCCGGCGCGGAAACGGTCCCCGTTGTGGCGCAGGTTGTCGCAGTTCAGCAGCGTCAGCGGGCCCGCGTTCGCGGTCTTGCGCGCGCGCAGGATGGCGCAGACGGCGCCGTAGATGGTCACGCCCTTGCCTTCGGTCTCGCCGCCTTCACCGCGGCGCGCACGCTCCACGTCGGCCGCGAGGTCGCCAAAGGACAGGTCGAGCCTGCCCTTGTCGTCGAGGTAGTAGCCCGCCTCGGTGACGGTGAAGGACACGATGCGCGTCGAAGGCGCCGCGCCGCGCGCGATCACGCCGCCCAGCGAGCGCTCCCAGGCCAGCACCTCGCGGATGGCGCCGATCTCCTCGTAGCGGTACTCGCCCGCGGGCGAGACGGTTTCCAGCGTGTAGCGTCCGCCCTGCGCCTGCAGCGCGGCGATGACATCGGCCATGTCCGGCCGGATGTTGGCACCCGACAGCGACCAGCGGGTATCGCCCGCGTCGATCAGCCGCTGCAGGTACACCGCCTGGTGAGCGCGATGGAACGAGCCCAGGCCGAGATGGAGCACCGTGAACTCCGTGGGAGCCGGTGAAAGTTGCGCAATGGTCACGAGAAGGTCCGTTGAAAAGACGGTGGGCGGATGGTTGGGGTCACGCGGCGACCGAGCGGCCTTCGCGGTTGAAGAGATGCAGCACCGAAGGATCGAGCTCCACCGCCACGTCGTCGCCGGCCTGCAGCGGCGTGCGGTCGTTCTGCCGCGCGATCAGCGGCACGCCGGCCACGTCGACGTGGATCAGCGTGTCGGCGCCCAGCGCCTCGATCAGCTCGACGCGGCCGAGCACGTCCGACACCGGCGCGCCCTGCTTCGGATGCACGCGCAGTCCCTCGGGGCGCACGCCCAGGAAGCCGTCGGCCGGCAGGCGCCCGCCGGTGGCGGCGGAGAAGGAAGGAATGGCGTTCGCCGCCACCATGTTCATCGACGGCATGCCGATGAACTGCGCCACGAACTGGTTGGCCGGGCGGTCGTACAGTTCCAGCGGCGTGCCGACCTGCTCGATCAGCCCGTCCTTCAGCACCACCACGCGGTCGGCCAGCGTCATGGCCTCGACCTGGTCGTGCGTCACGTAGATGGTGGTCGCGCCCAGCGCGCGGTGCAGCTTGTGGATCTCCACGCGCGTGTTGCCGCGCAGCGCGGCATCGAGGTTCGACAGCGGCTCGTCGAACAAAAACACCTTCGGTGCCCGCACGATGGCGCGCCCGATGGCCACGCGCTGGCGCTGGCCGCCCGAGAGGTCCTTGGGCGTACGGTCGAGGTACTGCGTGAGATTCAGCGTCTTCGCCGCGTACTCGACCTTCGTCTTGATCTCGCTCTTCGAGACACCCGCCAGCTTCAGCGCGAAGGACATGTTGTCGTACACGCTCATGTGCGGATAGAGCGCGTAGCTCTGGAACACCATCGCGAGGTCGCGCTTGCCCGAGGGTGCCCAGGTGATGTCCTTGCCGTCGAGCAGCAGGTTGCCGCTGGTGATCGGCTCCAGCCCCGCGATCAGCCGCAGCAGCGTCGACTTGCCGCAGCCCGAAGGCCCGACGAAGACGATGAACTCGCCCTTCTGGATCTGCAGGTCGACGCCCTTGATGATGTTGACTTCACCAAAGCTCTTCTTGATGTTCTTGAGTTCGAGGTAGGCCATTCACGACTCCTTGATGTTTTGCCGGCAGGCGAGCGATGCGCCGACGTTGTTCGAAAGCGCGCGACGCGATCCGCAGGCTGCCGCGGAACCGGCTTTGCCGGGCCACGGGCAGCGCCCCCTCGAGGGCGTTGGCGAAGCGACACGCAGTGCGCGAAGACTGGAGGTGGCGTTCATTTCACGGCGCCGAAGGTCAGGCCTTGCACCAGCTGCTTCTGGCTGAACCAGCCGAACACCACGATGGGCGCGATGGCCATCAGCGAAGCCGCCGACAGCTTGGCCCAGAACAGGCCCTCGGGGCTGGAATACGAGGCGATCAGCGTGGCCAGCGTGCCGGCCTTGGCGGAGGTGAGGTTCAGCGCCCAGAAGGCCTCGTTCCAGCTCAGCACCAGGCACAGCAGGCCGGTGGATGCGAGCCCGCCCACCGACAGCGGCATCACGACGTGGCGGAACTCGGTCCAGAGGCTGGCGCCGTCCATGCGCGCCGCTTCGAGAATCTCGTTCGGAATGTCCTTGTAGGCGCTGTAGAGCATCCACACCATGATCGGCAGGTTCGACAGCGTGAACACGATGGTCAGCGCGGGGAGCGAGTCCAGCATGCCCGCCGTCTGCGCAATGACGTAGATCGGCACCAGCGCGCCCACGGCCGGCATCATCTTGGTGGAGAGCATCCACATCAGGATGTCGCGCGTCTTCTTCGTGCGGAAGAAGGCCATCGAGTACGCGGCGGGCGCCGCGATCAGCAGGCCCAGGATGGTCGAGCCCAGGCTGGTGATGAGCGAATTGCGCGCATACAGCAGGTAGTCGCTGCGGCGCTGCACCTCGCCGAAGTTGTCGAGCGTGGGCTCGAAGATGAACAGCGGCGGCACATGGATGGCCTGCAGCTCCGTCTTGAAGGCCGTGAGGAACAGCCAGCCGAGCGGAAAGAACAGCAGCAGCGCGACGGCCCACGCACCCACGGTGCGCAGCAGCTGCGGCAGGAAGTTGCTGGGTTGCATGATCTGGCTACTCCACTGCTGGTTGATTCGAGACTGGATCAGTTCCAGGAACACCACGGAACCGGCTTTGCCGGGCCGTCGGTGTTGCCCCCTGCAAGGGGGTTGGCGAAGCGACACGAAGTGCGCGAAGACTGGGGGTGTGCCACATGACTAATCCAGGTTCTTGCCGATGATCCGGATGAGGAACACCGCCACGATGTTCGCCAGCACCACCGCGAACAGCGCGCCCGCCGAAGCCACGCCCACGTCGAAGTTCATGAGCGACTGCTTGAAGATCATGTAGGTCATGTTGGTGCTCGCGTTGCCCGGGCCGCCGTTGGTGGTGATGGCAATCTCGGCGAACACGCTGAGCAGGAAGATCATCTCGATCATGATCACCACCGCCATCGGGCGCGCGAGGTGCGGAATGGTGAGATAGAAGAAGCGCTGCACCGGACTCGCGCCGTCCATGCGCGCAGCCTCCATCTGCTCGCGGTCGAGCGACTGCAGCGAGGTGATGAATATCAGGCACGCAAAAGGCAGCCACTGCCAGGCCACCATGATGATCACCGACAGCAGCGGCACGTCGGTGAGCCAGTCCACCGGCTGCGCGCCGAAGAAGCGCCACAGGTCGGCGAGGACGCCGTAGATGGGGTTCATCATCATGTGCTTCCACAGCAGCGCATTGACCGCGGGCATGACGAAGAAGGGCGAGATCAGCAGCACGCGAACGATGCCTCGACCCGGGAAGGGCTCGTTCACCAGCAACGCCAGCAGCACGCCGAACACCACCGTGATGACGATCACGCTGCCGATCAGCAGCAGCGTGTTCCAGGTGGCCGGCCAGAAGTCGGGGTCGGTGATGAAGTAGTGAAAGTTCTCGATGCCCGCGAATGTGTGCTCGCCTGGCTGCATGAGGTTGTAGTTCACGAACGAGAAGTACAACGTCATCGCCAGCGGCACGATCATCCAGAGGAAGAGCGTGAGCACCGCGGGCGCCATGAGGGCGCGGGGCAGGAGTCTTTTCATGAGGTATCCCTTCTTGTGGTCCCTGGCTCCTTCCCCCTCTGGGGGAAGGCGGGGATGGGGGCTGCCTGTTCAGGCGCGGCGTTGTCGCGAGCGCCGCGTGCCCCCACCCCGACCCTCCCCCAGCGGGGGAGGGAGCAAGCCCGGCAGGCTTACTTGTAGTAGCCCGCCTTCTTCATCTCACGCTCGGCCGCCGTCTGCGAAGTCTTCAGCGCCTGGTCGACAGTCACCTTGCCCGCCAGCGCCGCGCTCATCTGCTGGCCCACCGCCACGCCGATGGCCTGGAACTCAGGAATGGCCGCGTACTGCACGCCGACGTACGGCGACTTCGGCAGCGTGCTGTCCGTCAGGTTCGCACTGTCGATCGCCTTCTTCTCGGCCGCGGCGAACTTGGCGACCTTCTGGAACTCGGGGTTCGCGTAGGTCGACTTGCGCGTGCCGGTCGGCACCGAGGCCCAGCCGGTTTCCTTGGCCACGAGGGCGATGTAGTCCTTCGAAGTGGCCCACTTGATGAACTTCTGCGCCGCCTCGTCCTTGGTCGAACTGGCCGGAATGGCGAGATTCCACGACCACAGCCAGTTGGCGCCCTTGGGCGTGACGGCGGTCGGCGCCTGCGCGAAGGCCACCTTGTCGGCCACCTTCGACTGCTTCGGGTCGCTGATGAACGAGGCCGCGATGGTCGCGTCCACCCAGGCCGCGCACTTGCCTTCGTTGAAGAGCGCGAGGTTCTCGTTGAAGCTGTTGGCCGAGGCTCCCGGAGGGCCGTCCTTCTTCATCAGGTCGACGTAGAAGGTGATGGCGTCCTTCCAGGGCTTGGTGTCGATCTGCGGCTTCCACTGCATGTCGAACCACTGGCCGCCGTTGGTGTTGACCAGCGTGGTCAGGAAGGCCATGTTGTCGCCCCAGCCCGGCTTGCCGCGCAGGCACATGCCGTAGACGCCGGCCTTCGGGTCGTTGGCCTTGTCGGCGAACTCCTTCACCTGCGCCCAGGTGGGCTGGTCGGGGAACTTCACGCCCACCTTGTCGGCGAGGTCCTTGCGGTACATGAGCATCGAGCTCTCGCCGTAGAAGGGCGCGGCATAGAGCTTGCCCTCGTTCGACAAACCGTCGCGGATAGCGGGCAGCAGATCGTCCACGTCGTAGGCGGCGTCGGTGGCGATGGGCTTGAGCCAGCCCTTCTTCGACCAGATCGGCGTCTCGTACAGGCCGATGGTCATCACGTCGAACTG
Organism: Variovorax sp. CAN15; assembly: GCF_030462475.1. Classification (GTDB taxonomy): domain Bacteria; phylum Pseudomonadota; class Gammaproteobacteria; order Burkholderiales; family Burkholderiaceae_C; genus Variovorax. The sequence goes on along the minus strand of NZ_JASMRZ010000108.1, from coordinate 4,169 downwards.
GCCGCCCTTGGTGGCGATGTCGGTGGTCACGCGCTGGCGCAGCGTGCCCTCTTCGAGCGTCACCCACTTGAGCTTGATGTCGGGGTTGGCCTTCTCGAAGAAGGGGGTGAGCTTCTGCATCTCGATCATGTGGCCGTTGTTCACGGTCGCGATCACGAGTTCGGTGGCGGCCTGCGAGACGACGCCCGTACCGATGAGTGCGAGGACGAGGCCCGCTTTCAGAAAACGCTTCATGTTGTCTCCTAGAGGTGAGCGACGCCCTCTTGTCTGTCGGGTCGCCGTGCCGGGAATTCTGGAGAAGCGTGCCTGCGATTTTGGTACTGACGCCGCCATCACCAGTACTTTCATGCACCAGTTGGCTAGTGAATTCCCTAGTTAACGCAATACAGCATGGAAAACAGCAAGCCAAAGGGCTTCAGGCGCCGCCCAGCAGCTGCCGCCGCAGCTGCGCCGCCGCAGGTGACAGCGCCCGGTCGGCGCGGGTGATGAGGCAGATCGGCGGCACCCGCACCGGCAGTTCCACCGGCACCACCCGCAGCACGCCCAGCCGGGCGTAGTGTTCGGCTTGCGAGGAGGGCATCACGGCCGCCATGTCGGAGTTCTCCAGCAACGCGGTGATGGCACTGGGCGATGCCGTTTCGATGATGTCCAGCCGCTCGGCGATTCCCGCCTCGCGCATCGCCGCCTCGAAGCGCCCGCGCTGCGGCGAGCCCGGCGGCTGCAGCACCCACGACCAGCCCGCGATCTCGGCCAGCGTGACGGCGCCGCGCTCGAACACCGGGTGGGCGGCACGAACCACCACCACCTGCGACTCGCCCAGAAGCGGCACGCTCGCGTACTTCGCCTCGTCGTGGCCGTCGGTGAGGCGGCCCAGCACGAAGTCGACGTCACCCTGCTCCAGCTGCGCCTGGATCACGTCGCTGGTCTCGACCACCACCGACACCGCCACCTGCGGATGCCGGCGGTGGTACTCCACCAGCGCCGGCGCCAGCAACCCCGGCACCGCGCCCGGCACGCTGCCCACGCGCAGCGCGCCGCTCAGGCCGGAGCGCAGGGCCAGCATTTCCTCGCGGGCGGTGCCGAAGTCGCTGAGCACGCGGCGGGCATAGCGGATCAGGATCTCGCCGTAGGGCGTGGGCTCCATGCCGCGCGCCAAGCGCTCGAAGAGCTTCTCGCCCAGCGAATCCTCCAGCTGCTGGAGCAGCTTGGTGGCCGCCGGCTGGCTGATGTTCATCGCCTCGGCCGCCCGGCCGAGATGGCGATGGGTATCGAGCCGGGCCAGCAGCAGCAGCTGGCGCGGTCGCACGAGGAGCATCAGCGAGGCGTCGGAAAGCCCTTGGGTCATGCACAAAAGTATATGGACCTCCGGGCTTTTTCGATTGGATCGAGCTGGCAATGCTCCGTACGCTTGCCCTCACTACAAGCAGGAGACAACCTCGATGAAGCCTCTCTTTTTCGCCCGCGCGGCAGGGCTCGTGGCCATGGCGCTACTGACGGCAACAGCGTCCAGCGCGCAGCAGGCCTACCCCGACAAGCCGATGCGCATCATGGTCGGCGCCTCGCCCGGCGGCGGCACCGACATCCTGGCGCGCGTGCTGGCCGACAAGTTCTCGCCCGCGCTGAAGCAGCCGGTGGTGGTCGAGAACCGGCCCGGCGCCTCCAACACCATCGCGGGCGAGCTCACGGCACGCGCGCCTGCCGACGGCGCCACGCTGCTGCTGGCCACCAACACGGCGCAGGCGGTGGCGCCGCACATCCTCAAGCTCAAGTACGACCCGCTGAAGGACCTGCAGCCCGTCGGCCTGGTCGCCGTGATGCCCAACGTGCTGGTGGTGTCGGCCAACTCGCCCTACAGGTCGGTGAAGGACCTGGTGGCGGCCATGGCCGCGAAGCCGGGCGGCTTCAAGTACGCTTCCTCGGGCATCGGCAGCACGCAGCACGTGGGCGGCGAGGCCTTCAACCTCGCCACCGGAATGAAGTCGATCCACGTGCCCTACAAGGGCAGCTCGCAGGCGCACGTCGACATCATCGCGGGCGAGGTCGACATGATGTTCGACAGCACCTCCTCGGCCATGGGCCAGATCAAGGCCGGCAAGTTCCGCGCGCTGGCGGTGAGCGCGCCGCAGCGCTCGCCCGAACTGCCCGACGTGCCGACGCTGGCCGAGCAGGGCATCAAGGGCGCCGACGTGTCCACCTGGTATGGCCTGTACGTCACGGCCGGCACGCCGCGCCCCGCGGTGGAGCGGCTGAGCGCCGAACTCTCGCGCACGCTGAAGCTGGCCGACGTACAGACGCGCATCAAGGCACTGGGCGGCGAGCCCGGCGGGCTGACCGGCGAACCCTTCGCGGCGATGAACAGGCAGGAGTTCGACCACTACGGCCAGCTCGTGCGCGACGCCAACATCAAGGCCGAATGAAGCGGCCGGTTCCTTCTCTTTTTTTGTCTCTTCCCTTCAACCGTATCCGACCGACACCATGTCCCTCCCCTCCTCCAAGTCTTCAGGCGCGACTTCCGCCAGGCCCCGCATCGTCGTGCTGCTCGGCGACCCGAGCGGCGTCGGCCCCGAGATGGCGGTGAAGCTGCTGGCGCGCCAGCGCAACCTCGACGCCGCGCGCGTGCTGCTGATCGCCGATCCGGCGGTGCTCGCGGCTGGCGAGCGCATCGCGGGCGAGAAGCTGAACCCGCTGCGGGTGGACAGCCTCGACGCGCTGCGCTTCGAGGACGGCCGCCCCAGCCTGCTCGCGTGCGACTGGATGGAAGGACGCGAGCCGGTGCTTGGCGAATCGAACGAGCAGTCGGGCCGCGCCTCGTTCGAGGCGCTGGAGCTGGCCACGCTGGCGGTGCGGCGCGGGCAGGCCGAGGGCATCCTCTTCGCGCCGCTCAACAAGCATTCACTGCGCCTGGGCGGCCTGGTGCACGAGGACGAGCTGCGCTACATGCAGGAGCGCTTCGCGGTGACGGGCTTCGTATGCGAGTTCAACCTCACGGGCTCGCTGTGGACCTCGCGCGTGACCTCGCACATTCCGCTGAAGGACGTGGCGAGCCACATCACGGTGCAGGGCGTGAGCGACGCGGTGAAGATCATCGCCGCCGCGCTGCGCCGCGCGGGCGTGGCGCATCCGCGCATTGCGGTAACGGGGCTCAACCCGCACGCGGGCGACGGCGGCTCCATCGGCATGGAAGAAATCGAGATCATCGCGCCCGCCATCGAACAGCTGCGCGCCGAGGGCCTCGACGCGCGCGGTCCCTTCTCCCCCGACACGGTGTTCATCGGCGCGCGGCGCGGCGACGTCGATGCGGTGGTGTCGATGTACCACGACCAGGGCCAGATCGCGATGAAGCTCATGGGCTTCGAGCAGGGCGTGACGCTGCACGGCGGCCTGCCGGTGCCGGTGGCCACCTCGGCCAGCGGCAGCGCCTTCGACATCGCGGGCAAGGGCATCGCGAAGATCGAGGGACTGCAGCAGGCCTTCGACCTGTGCGTGCGCATGGCGAGCGGTGTGCCCGTGCGCGAGCATGCACAGGCGGTGGCGACCTGACGCATCGCGCGAAGCGAAGCAAAAAGAAAAGGGCCGCTTGCGCGGCAATGCCGCTCAGTTAATTCTGAGCGGCATTTTTCTTGATGGGGTACTGCGTCTTGGTCATGCGAACGGCGCGAGGATATCGGCGTTCGCTGCGGCGGGGTGGAAGGACGAAGCGGCGGATGTTCTGGCGCATGGCGCGCAGCTTGGCGGGGATCGCACCGGGCGCAGTGCTGCTCGAACTCCAGAGCCACTCGTCGACGATGTAGCGCAAGGCCGTGATGAAGCTGATGCGACAAGGCTCGAGCTTGGCTTCGTCGGCGATGCGCGTGATTTCCAGACGGATCAGGTTGTACATCAGCAGGGTCGCCCACAGTTCCTGCTCGACGCCGTCGGGGTGCTGACTGCGCAGCGTCATGGACTGGCGCAGCATGTCGGTCTTGATCTCCCCGTACGCGAGTTCGATCTCCCAGCGCTCGTGATACAGCGCGAACACGTCCTCGGCGGCCCAGCGCACGGGGYCGGCCAGTGAAGTGAACAGCGTGCGCGGCTTGCCGTCGATCTCGCGCGTGATGGCGCGCACGTCCCAGGTCAGCGGCAGGCCCGGATCTTTCTTGCGCGCCTGCGGCGAGACCTTCATGCGCAGG
>NZ_JASMRZ010000107.1 GCF_030462475.1 Variovorax sp. CAN15 | reverse complement strand
TACCTGCGTCTGCACGGCGTCGGGCAGACGCGTGAACACAAGGCGCCGGAKGAGGACAGGCATGCCGGCGAGGCGCTTCTCTCGCTCGCGCGGGAGACCGGCGCCGGCCTGATCGTCATGGGTGCCTACGGCCACAGCCCGGCACGCGAGCTGGTGTTCGGCGGCGCCACGCGCACGGTGCTGGAGCGGGCTTCGGTCCCGGTCTGGATGGCGCACTGAACGGCGCCACGGCCCGCCGGCGCTCATCCGCCACAAGGGCCCGCCACCACCAAGGGCCGGGCCGCCGGCCCTGTCCCGCATGCCTCAGGCGGCCATGCGCCAGGAGCCGTCGGCCTGGCGGCATGCGTTGCCGCCGATGCCGTCGTGGCGGCCGCCGACCACGACTTCGAGCCGGAATTCGCGGCAGCGGGCACCGCCGCGCTCGAAGCTGCGCGTGGGCGTGAAGACGAAGCTGTCGCCGGTGTCGCGGTTGCGCCAGGACGACGATTCGCCGTTGCCCAGGCTCTCCAGCGCGCTCGCCGCGCGGCGGCGGTCGCTGTCGTCCATCGCCCTGGCGGCCACGCTGCCGGGCACGGAAGAAGCGAGCGAGCCGGTGAGCGTGGCGCCGCCCGGTGCGGCTGGCGGAAAGCCGCCGCAGGCTGTCGCAAGGACGGCGGCCACGATGGAAACCGAAAGTGCCGCAACAGGCTTCATCCGCTACTCCTCGGCGCCGGTGCTTTCGAGTGCGTTCAGGCGTATGAACGCAGCCGGCGCGAAAAATCCGCCAGTGGCGCGATGCCGCTCGCCTCGGCGCGCTGGCACCAGTCCTGCAATTGCCTGGCGAGCTGCTCGCCCGTGGCGGTGGAACGGCTCCACAACGCGGTCAGCTCGCCGCGCATCGAATACATCGTAGCCAGCGCCTGTGAGGCCTTCAACGCCTGCATCACCTGCTGCTGCCGCGAGGGCCCGAGCAGGCCCTGGTCCTTGCCGAGCCAGGGCTTGACGGCCTTCAGGGCGCGCGCGGCCTCCGGCGAAATGCCGCGCAGGCGGCCGAGCTCGGCCACGCAGGCTTTCTTCAGCGAGCGCGTGTAGTTCGACAGCACGTCGTAGTGGCAGCGGATGATCGCCTGCACCGTGGCCAGGTCGACGTTCGCCTTGGGCGCAACCAGGCGCGGCGTGGGCGCCACGTGCTTCACGCGGGCCAGGCCCAGCGCCTGCAGCGTGCGGATGTAGAGCCAGCCGATGTCGAACTCGAACCACTTGCTCGAAAGCTTCGCCGAGGCCGGAAAGGCATGGTGGTTGTTGTGCAGTTCCTCCCCGCCGATCAGGATGCCGACGGGAAAGATGTTCGTGCTGGCGTCGCGGGCCGGCCAGTTGCGGTAGCCCCAGTAGTGGCCAATGCCGTTGACCACGCCGGCCGCCCAGAACGGAATCCACGCGATCTGCGTGAGCAGCACCAGCGCGCCCGGCACGACGCCGAAGAGCGCCATGTCCACGACGCCCATCAGCACGATGCCCAGGGTCTTGTGCCGCGAGTAGAGATGCCGCTCCAGCCAGTCGTCGGGCGTGCCCTGGCCGTAGCGTTCCAGGGTCTCGGCGTGCCGCGCCTCGCGCATGTAGAGAAGCACGCCGCCCCACAGCACACGGTTGAGCCCGTGCACCTGCGGGCTGTGCGGGTCTTCGGGGGTTTCGCACTTGGCGTGGTGCTTGCGGTGCACCGCGGCCCACTCGCGGGTCACCATGCCGGTGGTCAGCCAGAGCCAGAAGCGGAAGAAGTGGCTCGCCGCGGGGTGCAGGTCGAGCGCGCGGTGCGCCTGGTGGCGGTGCAGGAAGATGGTGACGGAAGCGATGGTGACGTGTGTGAGCGCGAGCGCGGCCAGCAGCACGCCCCACCACGGAAGATCCAGGACGCCGGAGTAAAGCAGGGATTGCATTCGTACCTCTTGAACAGTGCCGGCGATTCTGCGGACCGCCGCGGCGCGGACCTTGATGCAGGTCAACACCCGTCGCCCGGTTTTGCGGCCTGCGAGACCACCCGCCGGAACTTGCCGCTGCGCCCGCACTTCGTGCTCTCACCCGCGCGGCACTGGATGCGCACGCCCCTCGCGCCCTGTGCTTCGAGGAACGCCGCGAGCGCCTCGCGGGCCTTGTGCAGGGTCCGCTGCGCCTTCTCTCCCTCGCCGCGGGTTTTCAGCAGCAGGTCGCGCGGCCCCTGCTGCACCAGCTGGAAGTCGAACAGGCCGGCCTCCTCCTCGAGCACCGTGCTCACCGCCAGCGGCACCACCTGCACCGCCGGCATGCCCGCGCCGCCGGGCAGGCACAGCGTGTCGTCGTCGCGGCCGTGCACCTCGATGGCCGGCAGGTGCGATCCGCACCCGCAGGGCTCTGGCAGCAGCCTGACCCGGTCGCCCAGGTCGTAGCGGATCAGCGGCTGCAGGTGGTTGGCCAGGTTGGTCAGCAGGGTCGTGCTTCCTGCGTGGCCGGACGGCACCGCCCGGCCGTGCGCGTCGACCGGCTCCAGGATCGCCCAGTCGCTGTTCAGGTGCAGCACGCCCCGCGAGCATTCGAAGGCCAGCGACAGGAACTCCGACGCGCCGTAGCTGTTGGCGACGGGGCAGCCGAACGCCTGCTTCAGGTAGGCGCGGCCGGCTGCGGAGAGCGTTTCGCCGCCGGTCCATATCTCGCGCGGCGCGGCTTTCAGCCTGCCGGCCTCCCGCTCCTGCGCGAGCACGATGGCGGCGCTGGGATAGGTGGCCACCACCGTGGGGCTGAACGCATCGAGCTCGGCGCACAGCCTGTCCAGCGGCTGCAGGAAGGAAATGCCGCGCAGGCGCGGCGCGAGGCCGGACTGCAGGCGGCGCAGCCGCTCGACCGATACGGTGCTCGCGAAATGCCCGCCGGTCGCGCCCACGAAGGCGATGCGCTCGGTCAGGCTCCATGGGTCGAACAATCGGTCGAGGGGCCGCAGCAGCGGACGGCGCAGCGCCTCCAGCGCGTCGTACACGGCCATCGCGCGCGCGTCCTGCACGAAGATCGCGGGCTCGCCGGTGCTGCCAGAGCTTTCCCATGCCGTGTAGGGCCCGAGGCAGTCGGCCGCGATGTTCGCCGGCTCGGCGACGAAGCGGCGCAGTGCCGGCAGCGAGAGCGCCGGGTCGCAGACCCAGTCGGCGAAGTCGCGCATCAGTTCCGCCTTGCGGGACACCGGCAGTTCTTCCAGCCGCACGGTGGCCGGATCGCATCCCGCCAGCAGGCGCCGGTAGCGCGGCGAATGTGCCGCCGCGGCCGCGACCAGTTGCGCCAGCCGCTGCGAGCGCAGCGCGGCGAGCGCCCCCGCGCCCGCGTTCGTGGCCATCGAGACCTCGGCCGCGATCACGTACGCCTGCCACGGATCAAATATCGGCGGCATCGGGCGCGGCTCCAGGCAAACGGGTATCCATGGCGGACTCCTTGCTGACGGAGCTTGCGCCCTTGTCCGCACGGCGGGTTGACATGCATCAAGCCGGCGGGCCGTTCGGCCTTGCACGATGGGCGCCCCGCCACACAGCCATCAACGCCATGAGCATCCGACATCTGGACCGCCTGCTGTCGCCGGCCTCCGTCGCCGTGTTCGGCGCTTCCAGCCGGCCCGCCAGCGTCGGCGCCACGGTGTGGCGCAACCTGCGTGCAGGCGGCTTCAAGGGCGCGGTGCACGGGGTGAACCCGAAACACGCCTCGCTCGACGGCGTGCCCGTCTTCCCCGACGCGGCGCACCTGCCCGCCGCGCCCGACCTGGCGCTGATCTGCACGCCCCCGGCCACCGTGGCGCCGCTGATCGCCGAGCTGGGCGCGCTGGGCACCCGCGCGGCGGTGATCATCACGGCCGGCCTTGACCCGAGGCAGAAACAGGCGGCGCTGGATGCGGCCCGCCCCTTCACCCTGCGGCTGCTGGGCCCCAACTGCCTGGGCCTGCTGAGCCCCCACATCGGCCTGAACGCCAGCTTCGCGCACACCGACGCGCTGGCGGGCGACGTGGCCTTCGTCTCGCAGTCGGGCGCGCTGGTCACGGCCGTGCTCGACTGGACGCGCAGCCGCGGCGTGGGTCTGTCGCACCTGGTCTCGCTGGGCGAGCACTGCGACGTCGACTTCGGCGACCTGCTCGACCACCTGGCCAGCGATGCGCGCACGCGATCGATCCTGCTGTACGTGGAGTCCGTCGAATCGCCGCGCAAGTTCATGTCGGCCGCGCGCGCGGCGGCCCGCAACAAGCCGGTGATCGTGCTGAAGGCCGGGCGCGCCGGCCACGGAATTGCCGCCGCTGCCTCGCACACGGGCGCGCTGGCGGGCTCCGACGCGGTCTACGACGCCGCGCTGCGGCGCGCCGGAATGCTGCGCGTCGACACGCTGCAGGAGCTCTTCGTCGCCGCGCAAACCCTGTCGCGCTTCCGGGGCAACGGCCACGGCAGGCTCACGGTCATGACCAACGGCGGAGGCGCAGGCGTGATGGCGGCCGACGCGGCCGCGCGCGAGGGCGTGGCGCTGGCCGACCCCGGCTGCGCGCTGCTCGCCCGCCTCGACGCGCTGCTTCCGGCGAACTGGTCGCGCGCCAACCCCATCGACATCATCGGCGACGCGCCGGCCGAACGCTATGCCGAGACGCTCGGCGCGCTGCTGGCCGACGCGTCGGCCGGCGCGGTGCTCTTCATGCATGCGCCCACGGCCATCGTGCGCAGCGAGGACATCGCGCGCGCCTGCCTGCCGCTGGTGCGCGGCCACGCCTCGCGCGTGATGAGCGCCTGGCTCGGCGACGACGCGGTGGCCCAGGCGCGCAGGCTCTTCGAGGATGCCGGCGTGGCCGACTACGCCACGCCTGAAGAGGCGGTGCACGCCTTCGCGATGCTGCAGACCTACAGGCGCAACCAGGAGATCCTGATGGAGACGCCGGGCACCGGCCATGGCGCCGTGCCGGACGCCGCCGCGGTGCGCGCCACGCTGGGCTCGGCGCTGGCCGAGCAGCGCGAATGGCTCGACGAACAGGAGGCCAAGTCGCTCCTGCAGGCCTACGGCATCGAGACGGTACCCACCGTCGCCGTCGCGCCGACGGCCGAGGCGGCCGTCGAGGCTGCCAAGGGGCTGGGATACCCGGTGGCGCTGAAGATCCTCTCGCGCGACATCACGCACAAGTCGGACGTCGGCGGTGTGCGACTGGGCCTTTGCGACGAAGCCGCGCTGCGCGGCGCGGCCGGCGAGATGCTCGACGCGGTGAGGAACGCCAGGCCGCTGGCGCGGATCGACGGCTTCACCGTGCAGCACTCGGTGCACCGCCCGCATGCGCAGGAGATCATCGTCGGCGCCAGCGTCGATCCGGTCTTCGGCCCCGTGATCCTCTTCGGCCAGGGCGGCACGGCGGTCGAGGTCGCAGGCGACACGGCCATCGCGCTGCCGCCGCTGAACCGCGCGCTCGCCGCGGAACTGGTGTCGCGCACGCGCGTGTCACGCCTGCTGGCGGGCTATCGCGACCATCCGCCGGCCCGGCTCGATGCGCTGCACGACGTGCTCGTCGCGGTCTCGCGGGTGCTGGCCGACCTGCCGCAACTGGCGGAGCTGGACATCAACCCGCTGTGGGTCGACGAGAACGGGGCACTGGCGCTCGACGCGCGCATGCGGGTGTCGCGCATGCCGGCGCACGGAACCGGGCGCTTCGCGATACTGCCCTACCCCGACCAGTGGGTGCGCACGCAGAAATGGAACGGGCGCGAGATCGTGGTCAGGCCGATCAGGCCCGAGGACGAGCCGCAGCACCGGCGCTTCCTGGAGTCGCTGGACGCGGAGGACATGCGCATGCGGTTCTTCTCGGTGCGCAAGGAAATGGCCCGCAGCGAGCTCGCGCGGCTGACCCAGATCGACTACGACCGCGAGATGGCCTTCATCGCCGAGGACATCGATGCGCAGGGCAACGCCTACACGCTGGGCGTTGCCCGCACGGTGAGCGACCCCGACAACGTCGAGGCCGAGTTCGCCATCGTCGTGCGCTCCGAGCTCAAGGGCCAGGGGCTGGGCGCGATCCTGTTCGATCGGCTGATCGAACATGCGCGCAGCCGCGGCACGGCACGGCTGGTGGGTGTCGTGTTGCGCGAGAACACCCGGATGCTGAAGCTCGCGGCCGCGATGGGTTTCAAGGCCGATCCGGCGGAGCCGCCCTCGTCGGGCCTGCGGCGGATGGTGCTGCAACTGAGGGCTTGAGCAGGCTGGTCGCGCTCGGCGGCGTGAAGCCGTAGAAGCGGTCGTTCAGGTAGCGGGCGACTTCCATGATGTCCTGGTCGCGCCAGCCCAGCGAGGAGGCCTGCTGCCAGCGCCGCACCTGCTCCTCGAGGCTGTCCCAGTGGTTGACCAGCTTCCTGCCGCGCCAGTGCATCTTCTCGTTGTGGCAGGCGACGCAGTTGGTGTTGTAGAGCAGTTCGCCCCGGGACTGGGCCGAGGCGGTGCCGCCGAGCAGGCCCGTACAGGCCGCCAGCGCGAGCGCGACGGCCGGCATGGTCCGGCCGGCCGCGCGGCTGGCTTCGCACAGGAAGGGAATCCGGCGCATGGGGCTCTCCTTTTCGATCGTGGACGATGGATCGCATCCTCTCGCGCCAACCGCGGACGCGCTTGATCCAGCGCAACGGAACTCCGGCGGCGGGCGCCTAGATTGAAGATCCCTCAACCCACTCATGGAGCAAAGCGCATGAACACCGCACTGTCCCGCCTGGACCGCATCGAGAACCTCTTTCCCGACATGATGCGCCGCTGGGCGCGTCCCCTGCAGCTGATCGACGAGGCCGAACTGCCGGCCGACATCCGGCTCGACATCAACGAGAACGACAAGGAATACCTCGTCACCGCCGAGATCCCCGGTGCCAGGAAGGAAGACGTGCGCGTCTCCATCGACGGCAGCTACGTCTCCATCTCGGCCGAGATCAGGAAGGACGAGGAAAAGAAGCAGGGCCGCTCCATCGTCCGCGAGACCTATCGCGGCAGCATGTCGCGCGGCTTCTCGCTGGCCAGCGAAGTCGACGAAAAGACCGCCGTGGCGAAGCTCGAGGACGGCGTGCTGCACCTCACGCTGCCCAAGCGCGAAGGCTCGGCCCGCACCACGCTGAAGATCCAGTAGCCGTCACGCGACCGGCACCGCCGGCAGCGGGCTCCCCTCGAGGGCCGCCCGGCTTTCGAAGAAGCAAGGAGCCCGCATGCTGAGCGCCTACATCACCCACGCAGACTGCGCGCGCCACGACATGGGCGCGGGCCATCCGGAAAGCCCGCAGCGGCTTTCCGCCATCCACGACCGTCTGCTGATCGCGGGCCTGCTCGACCACATGGCCCCGTACGACGCCCCGCTTGCCACGCAGGCCCAGCTGGCACGCGCGCACACGATGTCGCATGTGCGCGAACTCGTCGCGATGGCACCCGTCGAGGGGCACCGCTTCGTCGACCCCGACACCCTGATGAACCCGCACACCCTGCGGGCCGCGCTGCGCGCCGCCGGGGCTGCGGTGCTGGCCACCGACCTGGTGCTGGCCGGCGAGGCGCCCACGGCCTTCTGCAACGTGCGCCCGCCGGGCCATCACGCCACGCGCGACGCGGCCATGGGCTTCTGCTTCTTCAACAACGTGGCGGTGGGCATCCGCCACGCGCTGGACGTTCACGGCCTGCAGCGCGTGGCCCTGATCGACTTCGACGTGCATCACGGCAACGGCAGCGCGGACATCTTCCGCGACGACGAGCGCGTGCTCATGTGCTCCATCTTCGAGCAGGGGCTCTATCCCTTCTCGGGCGAGGAGGACAACGGTCCGCGGATGGTGAACGTCGGGCTGCCTTCGCGCTCGGGCGGCAATGCTTTCAGGGCGGCCGTCACCGGCCGCTGGCTGCCGGCGCTCGAAGCCTTCGCCCCGCAGCTCGTCTACGTCTCGGCGGGCTTCGACGGGCACAGGGAGGACGACATGGGCAACCTCGGCCTGGTGGAGAACGACTACGCCTGGGTCACCCGGCAGCTCATGGACGTGGCGCTGCGGCATTGCCGTGGCCGCGTCATCTCTTGCCTCGAAGGCGGCTACGCGCTCAGCGCGCTCGCCCGCAGCGCCGCCGCGCACGTCAAGGTGCTGATCGGCGCCGACTGACCGCGGCGCCGGGCCGCGGCCAGCACGCGGCCTCGTTCAGTGCCCGCTCGCGCCATGCGCGCCGATGCCTGTCTCGGAGCGCACCTGCTGCGCGAGGAAACCGCCGCGATCCACCTGCGCGCGCGCACTCCGGTCCAGCACCGAGAACAGCCAGATGCCCACGAAGGCGATGCTCATCGAGAACAGGCACGGCGAGGCGTACGGGAACGGAGCCGAGCCGGCCGGATGGCCGAAGGTGGCCTCCCAGACCGAGGGCGACACCACCGTCAGCACCACCGAGGACACCAGCCCCAGGAAGCCGCCGATCACCGCTCCGCGCGTGGTGCAGCCCTTCCAGAGCACCGACATGAAGAGCACCGGGAAGTTGGCCGAGGCCGCGATGGCGAAGGCCAGCGACACCATGAAGGCGATGTTCTGCTTCTCGAAAACGATGCCCAGCAGCACCGCCAGCGCGCCGAGCGCCAGCGTGGTGATCCTGGACACCCGCAGCTCGGCCGCGCTGCCCGCGTCGCCCTTCTTGATGACGGTGGCATACAGGTCGTGCGACACGGCGGAAGCGCCCGACAGCGTGAGGCCCGCCACCACCGCGAGGATGGTCGCGAAGGCCACCGCCGAGATGAAGCCGAGGAACACGTTGCCGCCCACCGCGCTGGCGAGGTGGATCGCCGCCATGTTGCCGCCGCCCCTGAGCACTCCCTTGGCGTCGAGGAAGTCCGGGTTCGTCAGGACGAAGGTGATGGCGCCGAAGCCGATGATGAAGGTCAGCAGGTAGAAATAGCCGATCCAGCCCGTGGCCCACATGACCGACTTGCGCGCCTCCTTGGCGCTGGGCACGGTGAAGAAGCGCATCAGGATGTGCGGCAGCCCGGCCGTGCCGAACATGAGCGCCATGCCGAAGGAGATGGCCGAGATCGGGTCCTTCACGAAATTGCCCGGCCCCATGATCGACTGCCCGATGCTCGCGGCCACCTCGGCGGTCTTGCCGTCCTTCAGCGCCAGGTCGGTCTTGACCTTGACCGCGCCCGCGAACATCGCCTCGGGGCTGAAACCGAAGTGCCAGAGCACCGAGATCGCCATGAAGCTCGCGCCGCCCAGCAGCAGGCCGGCCTTGATGATCTGCACCCAGGTCGTGGCCGTCATGCCGCCGAAGAGCACGTACACCATCATGAGCGAGCCCACGATGACCACCGCGACCCAGTACTCGAGGCCGAACAGCAGCTTGATGAGCTGCCCCGCGCCCACCATCTGCGCGATGAGATAGAACGCCACCACCACCAGCGTGCCGGAGGCCGCGAAGATGCGCACCGGCGTCTGCCTGAACCTGAAGGCCGCGACGTCGGCGAAGGTGAACTTGCCGAGGTTGCGCAGCCGCTCCGCCATCAGGAAGGTGATGACCGGCCAGCCCACGAGGAAGCCGATGGAATAGATCAGCCCGTCGTAGCCGGAAGCCATCACCGCCGCCGAGATGCCGAGGAACGATGCCGCGGACATGTAGTCGCCGGCGATGGCGAGCCCGTTCTGGAAACCCGTGATGCCGCCGCCGGCCGTGTAGAAGTCGGACGCCGAGCGGGTGCGCGCGGCGGCCCACTTGGTGATGAAGAGCGTTCCCACCACGAACAGCGCGAACATGCCGATGGCGGTCCAGTTGGTGGCCTGCTTCTGCAGCTGGCCCAGGTCGGCGCCGGCCGCGAAAGCACCCGCCGAGACGGCGCACAGGGAGAGGAAGGCAGCGGCGGATCGCATGCGCGGGACGAAGGGCACGCGCGAGACGTGCGGCAGACCGGCGCTCATTGCCTGGCCTCCTTCTGGACGGCCTTGACCACGGCATCGGACAGGTTGTCGAACTCCGCATTGGCGCGGCGCACGTAGTAGCCGGTGATCACCACGGTGAACACGATCACCCCGAAGCCGATCGGCATGCCCAGGGTCATGACGCCGTCGCCGATGCGCCGCGCCAGGAACTCCTTGTCGAAGGCCACCAGCAGCACGAAGCCGTAGTACACGATGAGCATCAGCACCGCCAGCGTCCAGCCGAAGCGGTCGCGCCTGCGCTTGAGTTGCCTGTATTGGGAATGCGCGGCGACGCGCGCGACCAGATCGTCTTCCATCGGGGGGTCTCCTTGTTTGCAATGGGCGGATTAGGAACGCGCGCGCCGCGCCGAAGCTTGCGCTGGCGCAAGGTTCTCCTCTTCGCCGCCGGCAAGATCGGGCCTCCCAAACGAAAGCCACGAGACATGAACGCACCCGATCTCCCGTCCCGTCTTCCGACCTACGCACCACCGGAGGCGCTCGCCCGCACCGCCCACGTCGCCGGCCGCGCCGCCTACGACGCACTGGTGGCCGAAGCCGATGCCGATCACGAGGGCTACTGGGCCCGCCTCGCGCGCGAATTCATCGGCTGGAAGACGCCGTTCACCAAGGCGCTCGACGGCAGCGATGCGCCCTACTACCGCTGGTTCGAGGACGGCACCCTCAACGTCTCGTGGAACTGCCTGGACCGCCAGGTGGAGGCCGGCCGGGGGGACAAGGTGGCGATCGTCTTCGAGTCGGACGACGGCAACGTCACCCGCACGACCTACGCGCAGCTGCTGGCGCAGACCTGCCGCATGGCCAATGCGCTGAAGGCGCGCGGGGTGAAGAAGGGCGACCGCGTCGTCATCTACATGCCGATGTCGGTCGAAGGCGTTGTAGCGATGCAGGCCTGCGCCCGGCTGGGCGCGGTGCACTCGGTGGTGTTCGGCGGCTTCTCGGCGCATGCGCTGCGTGATCGCATCGCCGACACCGGCGCGGCGGTGGTCGTCACCGCCGACCAGCAGGTGCGCTCGGGCAAGCAGCTGCCGCTCAAGGCGATGGTCGACGAGGCGATCGCGCTGGGCGGCTGCGAGGCGGTGGAATCGGTCATCGTGTACCGCCGCACCGGCCAGCCCATCGCATGGACGCCGCGCGACGTGTGGATGCACGAGATCACGCAGGCCCAGGACGACAGCTGCGAGCCCGAGTGGATCGGCGCCGAGCACCCGCTGTTCCTGCTCTACACCTCGGGCTCGACCGGCAAGCCCAAGGGCGTGCAGCACAGCAGCGGCGGCTATCTGCTGCACGCGGCGCTCACGACCAAATGGACCTTCGACATGCACGACGACGACGTGTTCTGGTGCACGGCGGACATCGGCTGGGTCACGGGCCACACGTACATCGCCTACGGTCCGCTGGCCATCGGCGCAACGCAGGTGGTGTTCGAGGGCGTGCCCACCTATCCCGACGCGGGACGCTTCTGGCAGATGATCGAACGGCACCGCGTCACGGTGTTCTACACGGCGCCCACCGCCATCCGCTCGCTGATCAAGGCGGCCGAGGGCAACCCGGCCGTGCACCCCGACCGCCATGATCTCGGCAGCCTGCGCGTGCTGGGCTCGGTGGGCGAGCCGATCAACCCGGCCGCCTGGGAGTGGTATCGCCAGCATGTGGGCGGCGGCCGCTGCCCGGTGCTCGACACCTGGTGGCAGACCGAGACCGGCGGCCACATGATCACGCCGCTGCCCGGCGCCACCGATCTCGTGCCGGGCTCCTGCACCCTGCCCTTCCCCGGCATCGCGGCGGCCATCGTCGACGAAACGGGCAACGACGTGCCCGACGGCGAGAGCGGCCTGCTGGTCATCAAGAAGCCATGGCCGAGCATGATCCGCGCCGTGTGGGGCGACGACGCGCGCTACCGATCGAGCTACTTTCCGCCGGAGCTGCGCGGCTACTACCTGGCGGGCGACGGCGCCGCGCGCGACAGGCTCACGCGCTACTTCACCATCGGCGGGCGCATCGACGACGTGCTGAACGTCAGCGGCCACCGCATGGGCACGATGGAAATCGAATCGGCGCTCGTGGCCTGCACGGCGCTGGTGGCCGAGGCGGCGGTGGTGGGCCGTCCCGACGAGACCACGGGCGAGGCGATCTGCGCGTTCGTGGTGCTCAAGCAGCCTCGCCCCACCGGCAAGGACGCAGACCGCCTGGCCGCCGAATTGCGCGCGTGGATCGGCAAGGAGATCGGCCCCATCGCCAAGCCCAGGGAGATCCGCTTCGCCGACAACCTGCCCAAGACGCGCAGCGGAAAGATCATGCGCCGCCTGCTGCGCTCGGTGGCCAAGGGCGAAGCGATCACGCAGGACGTGTCGACGCTGGAGAACCCGGCGATCCTCGATCAGCTGACCGAGACGCACTGAGGCTGCCGGCGGCTGGCTACCTGGCCGCCGGGCGCCGGTGTACCGGAAGCGCATCCACGGGGATGCGCAGGTACGCGACGCCGTTGTCGTCGGCGGGCGGCATCTGCCCGCCGCGCACGTTCACCTGGATCGACGGCAGGATGAGCGTGGGCACGTCCAGCGTCGCGTCGCGCGCCGTGCGCATCGCCACGAACTCGTCGGCGCCGATGCCGTCGCGCACGTGGATGTTGCGGGCGCGCTGTTCGGCGACCGTGGTCTGCCAGCTGGCCTGCCTCGACGCCGGCGGATAGTCGTGGCAGACGTACATGGCGGTGTCGGGCGGCAGCGCCAGAAGCTTGCGCATCGATTCGTAGAGCTGGCGGGCGTCGCCGCCCGGAAAGTCGGCGCGCGCGCTGCCGAGGTCGGGCATGAAGAGCGTGTCACCAACGAAGACCGCGCCGTCGATCAGGTAGGCCATGTCCGCGGGTGTGTGGCCCGGCACCAGCAAGGCGGTGGCTTCGACCTCGCCGATCCTGAAAACTTCGCCGTCCTTGAACAGGTGGTCGAACTGGCTTCCGTCGGGCAGGAAGGCGCGCTCGAAGTTGAAGAGCTTGCCGAAGGTCGACTGGACGACGCGGATGTTCTCGCCGATGGCGATCTTTCCGCCCGCATGCTGCTGGACATGGCGCGCGCCTGACAGGTGGTCCGCATGCGCGTGCGTCTCCAGGATCCAGTCGAGCTGCAGCGCATGTTCGCGCAGGTAGTCCAGCAGCCTGTCGGCCGACGCGGTGGCGGTGCGGCCCGACCTGAAGTCGTAGTCGAGCACAGGGTCGATGACCGCGGCATGCCTGCCCGCGTGCTCCCAGACGACATAGGAAACCGTGCCTGTGGCGGAATCGAAAAAGCCCTGGATCGTCGTGGACGCTGTCATGGTTGCTCCGTGAGTGGAAGTTCGGTCTTGCGACAAACAATATATGTTTAAATATAATATTCAAATTGAAAACGTCAACCAGTCCCGATGAAGAATTCCACTCTTGCCATCGACCCCGAAGTGCTGCGCGGCGCCGCCGGCAAGGCGGTCGCGGCGCTCAAGCTGCTGGCCAACGAAGACCGCCTCCTGCTGCTGTGCCAGCTCTCGCAGGGCGAGATGTGCGTGAGCGACCTCGAGCAGACGCTGGGCATCCACCAGCCCACGCTTTCGCAGCAGCTGGGCGTGCTGCGCAACGAGGGCGTGGTCAACACCCGCCGCGAGGGCAAGAGCATCTTCTACAGCGTGGCCGATCCCGCGATGCTGGAGCTCCTCGGCGTGCTCTATCGCCTCTACTGCCCCCAGGAGGAATGATGTCCGTCGACTGGAGCTACTTCACGCCCCTCGCCTCGCTGGCTGGCGGGGCCCTCATCGGCATCGCCGCGGCGATGTTCGTGCTGCTCAACGGACGCGTCGCGGGCATCAGCGGCGTGCTGGGAGACCTGCTCCGGCCCTCGAGGGGCGACATCGGCTGGCGCGCCGCCTTCGTGCTCGGGCTTGTGGGCGCGCCGTCGGTCTACCTGCTTTTCACGGTGCTGCCCCGCCCGCAGATCGACGCGGGCTACGGCGCGCTGGTGCTGGCCGGCCTGCTCGTGGGCCTGGGGACGCGCTACGGCTCCGGCTGCACCAGCGGCCACGGCGTCTGCGGCCTCTCGCGCCTGTCGCCGCGTTCGCTCGTGGCCACCATCGCGTTCATGGGCGCGGGCTTCGCCACGGTGTTCGTGGTGCGCCATCTGCTCGGCATCTGAGGAGAGCGCCATGATCGCACTCGCCTCGCTGCTCGCCGGCCTCGTCTTCGGCCTCGGCCTCATCGTCTCGGGCATGGCCAACCCGGCCAAGGTGCTCGGCTTCCTCGACCTCGCCGGCAACTGGGACCCGTCCCTGGCCTTCGTCATGGCGGGCGCCATCGCCGTCGGATCGGTCGCGTTCCTGGCGGCAAGGCGGCGCAGCACGTCCCTGCTGGGCTCGCCGATGCGCCTGCCATCCGCGCGCGAAATAGACCGGCGCCTGGTCCTCGGCAGCATTCTTTTCGGCGTGGGCTGGGGCATCGCTGGCTTCTGTCCCGGCCCGGGCCTCGTCGCCCTCGGCATGGGCGAAACCAAGGGGCTCGTCTTCGTGCTCGCGATGCTCGCGGGCATGGGCATCTTCGAACTCGCAGAGCGCCGCGCACGACAAGGCTGAGGCTACCCGGCATCCGCCTGCTCGCCCCCGCCCGCGTGCACCAGCAGCACGGGAACACTGGAGCCACGCACGATCCGCTCGGTGCTGCTTCCCAGCAGCAGCTGCCCGAGGCCGCGCCGGCCGCGCGTGCCGGCAATGATCAGGTCGGCGTGCCATCCGCGTGCCTCGTCGGCGACGAGGCTGGCCACCGTGCCGTCCGTTTCGTTGTAGAGCACGGTGTCTACCTCGATGCCGGCGCGGCGGACGCGCTCGGCGCTTCGGGCGAGCATGCGCGCGGCTTCGGCGCGCAACTGCGGCGCGCCGTCGTGGGCATAGCCGGCGCGCGAAACCGAGAGATCGTCGATGGCGTGCAGCAGCCGCACCCGGCTTCCCATCGGCCGGGCGAGGCGGATCGCCTCGGCGACGCCTTGGGCCGATGCCGGGCTGCCGTCTATGGGAACGAGTATTCGTCGGTACACGGGATGGCTCCTTGCGGGGCACGGCTGCGTCTGCGACCGCGATGCCTGCCCGCTCTTCACGCGTCCATTCTGGGCATCGCCGCGGCCTTCGGATTGACCTGCATCAATCGCGGATCATGCCGTCCACGACCTGGATGATGCGGTCGCAGCGCCCGGCCAGTTCGGGGTTGTGCGTGACGAAGAGAATCGCCATGCCGCGCTCGCGGTTGGCCTTTCGCAGCAGATCGAAAACGGAGTCCGCCGACTTTGTGTCGAGGTTGCCCGTGGGCTCGTCCGCCAGCAGCAGCGGCGGGTCCATGGCGAGGGAACGGGCCACCGCCACGCGCTGCTGCTGGCCGCCGCTGAGCTGGGTGACCATGCTGT
>NZ_JASMRZ010000106.1 GCF_030462475.1 Variovorax sp. CAN15 | reverse complement strand
CACTGCGCAGGCAGGCTGCCTCGCACGACTCCCCACTGCTCGGGCGTGGCGTATTGATGGGTCTCGCACAGGTACTCTTGCAGCAGCATCGGCCGTCCGCCGGCCTCGTCCGGGCTCGGCTTTGTTCATACAGCCTGCACTGTACAAACAGCGAAGGCCCCGAAGGGCCTTTGCTTAACTGAGCGGCATTGGCCCGAAGGCGGCTTTCTGGGGGAGGCTGGTCAGCGGCATCCAGGCATCAGGCCGAGAAGCTCGATCCGCAGCCGCAGGTGCTGGTGGCGTTCGGGTTCTTGATCACGAACTGGGCGCCCTGCAGGTCTTCCTTGTAGTCGATCTCGGCACCGACCAGGTACTGGTAGCTCATGGCGTCAATCAGCAGCGACACACCGTTCTTGGTCATGGTTGTGTCGTCTTCGTTGGTGATCTCGTCGAAGGTGAACCCGTACTGGAAGCCGGAGCAGCCGCCACCCTGCACGAACACGCGCAGCTTGAGGTCGGGGTTGCCTTCTTCGGCGATCAGGTCGGCCACCTTGGCTGCCGCGCTGTCGGTGAAGACGATCGGCTCGGGCATCTGGGTCTGGATGTTTTCGGCTACGGCGCTCATGGGTCAATAACTCCTTGGGGGCCGAATGTGCGGCCAATGAAACGAATCCTACTGCAATGACGCAATCTCGGCAGGCCAGGCTGGCTCGCACCCCGCTGCAAGTGGGGTTGGAGCACCCCAGGCCAACGGGCGTTCCAATGAAAAAGCCGCCCGAAGGCGGCTTCTTCCTGCTCGCAGGAAGCGGATCAGCGCTTGCTGAACTGCTTGCGACGGCGGGCGGAGTGCAGACCGACCTTCTTACGCTCGACTTCACGTGCATCGCGCGTGACGTAGCCAGCCTGGCTCAGCACCGGCTTCAGCGCTGCGTCGTAGTCGATCAGCGCACGGGTGATGCCGTGGCGCGTGGCACCGGCTTGACCCGATTCGCCGCCGCCGTGCACGTTGACCATCACGTCGAAGGTTTCGAGGTTGTTGGTCAGCGCGAGGGGTTGCTTCGCGATCATGATCGAGGTTTCACGGCCGAAGAACTCTTGAATGTCCTTGCCGTTGACCGTGATCTTGCCCGAGCCCTTTTTCAGAAACACGCGGGCGACGCTCGATTTGCGACGGCCGGTGCCATTGTTCCATTCACCAATCATTCTCAAGGCTCCTTACAGTTCCAGCACTTTGGGCTGTTGGGCGGTATGCGGGTGCTCAGCACCACCGTACACCTTGAGTTTCTTGATCATTGCGTAACCGAGCGGGCCCTTGGGCAGCATGCCCTTGACAGCCTTTTCCAGGGCGCGGCCCGGGTGCTTCGATTGCATGTCGCGGAAGTTCGTCGCCGTGATACCGCCCGGGTAGCCCGAGTGACGGTAGTACACCTTGTCGATCGACTTGGCGCCAGTGACGCGCAGTTGCGATGCGTTGATGATGACGATGAAGTCACCGGTATCGACGTGAGGCGTGTAAATGGCCTTGTGTTTGCCGCGCAAACGGAGAGCAACTTCGCTGGCTACTCGTCCGAGGACCTTGTCGGTCGCGTCAATCACAAACCACTCGTGCGTCACGTCAGCGGGCTTGGCGCTGAACGTTTTGGTCATGAGTTTTTCTCTTGAAAAGAGGGTTTGGCGGGCCCTTTTCCACGGTCGGCGTTCCTCTGACGGGAATCTCTTAGGTGGGTTTGAAGTCTTCGCCGCGGGGCCACAAAAACGCTGCGAAGCCCGCGATTATACGAAGAATGGCCTGGCGCAGGCAAATTCGCCCGTATCCAGCCCCAACACCGTTACCATCCTCCCCCTATGTTCAGTTACCGCCACGCCTTCCATGCCGGCAACCACGCCGACGTGCTCAAGCACACGGTGCTGATTGCCACGCTCGATCACCTGCTCGAAAAAGAGGCCGCCCTCACCGTCGTCGACACCCATGCCGGCGCCGGTCTCTACCGCCTGGACGGCGACTACGCCGGCACGAGCGGCGAGGCTGCCGACGGCGTGCTGCGCCTTCTCTCGGACAGCAAGGCGCCCGCCAGCCCCGCAGAATCGGCGAAGCCTGCTATCAAAAAAGCAGCGCCCGAGGCCGCAGCGCCCTTGGCCGACGCCATCGCCCGCTACCTGAGCGTGATCGGCGACTTCAATCCCAAGGGCGGCGCCCGCGTCTACCCCGGCTCGCCGTTCATCGTGCAGCACCTGCTGCGCGACCACGACAAGCTCAAGCTGTTCGAACTGCACCCCACCGACGCGCGCACGCTGGACGCCAACATCGCCCAGCTCGAGGCTGGCCGCCAGATCGCCGTGCTGCGCGACGACGGCTTCGGCAGCGCCACCAAGTTCCTGCCGCCGCCGTCGCGCCGCGCGCTGGTGCTGATGGACCCCAGCTACGAGATGAAGACGGACTACGGCCGCGTGCTCGACTTCATGGCCGAGGCGCTCAAGCGCTTCGCCACCGGCACCTACGCGGTCTGGTATCCGATCATTCCGCGCCCCGAGGCGCACGACCTGCCGCGCCGGCTCAAGACGATGGCGACCAAGGCCGGCAAGCCGTGGCTGCACGCCACGCTGACGGTCAAGTCCAGCAAGATCACGAAAGACGCCGCCTCGGGCGAGACGCACCGCCCGGGCCTGCCGGCCAGCGGCATGTTCCTGATCAACCCGCCGTACACGCTGAAGCCGCTGCTGGCGGCCGCGCTGCCGCAACTGGTGGAGCGCCTGGGCCAGGACCGCAACGCTGCCTTCTCGCTCGATTCGGGCGGCTGAACCAGCCGATCTCTCGATCTTCTATTTGCGACGACGGGCCGGAGCCGCCTTGCGCCGCGCCGGAGCCGGCGCACGCACGCGCTGCTGCGGTTCGCCGGACGCCACGGGCGCCGCCGCGTCCCCGGCTTCCACCGGCAAGCCGCCGCAGCGCATGCCGTCGCGGTCGACGACCGTCAGCGCCACCTGCTTGATGCCCAGCCCCGTCAGGCCGATCCGGTCGGCCGCAGCGCGGCTCAGGTCGATCACGCGGCCTGCCGCGTAGGGTCCGCGGTCGTTGATGCGCACCAGCACCTCGCTGCCGTTGACAAGGCTGCGCACGCACACGCGCGTGTTGAAGGGAAGGGTCTTGTGGGCCGCCGTCATGGCGGTCATGTCGAAGCGCTCGCCGCTGGCGGTCTTGCGCTGGTGGAACTGGATGCCGTACCACGAGGCACCGCCGCGCTCGAATATCTCGCGCGGCCCGTCGTCGGGGACGCCGTCGTCCGGGGCCTGCTCGCCCGTGCCGGAAACGGCGAGGTCATAGCGCACCGATGGCACGCTGGAGCGCGCGGCCGCGCCCGGGGGCACGGCGATGGCGCGGGGCAGGGGCAGCAGCTTCCCGGTCGAACCGCCGCCCTCGGCGTCGGTGGCGGGCGGCATGGCGCACCCCGCGAGAACGCAGGTCGCCGCGACGAGAGCCGCCCGGAGCCCCGCGCGCCTTCTCAATCGAGGCGCTCCAGCACAGCCAGCGTGGCCGCCGACTGGTTCATCGTGTAGAAGTGCAGCGCCGGTGCGCCGCCTTCCTGCAGCCGCGCGCACAGGTCGGTGACCACGTCGAGGCCGAAGGACTTGATCGAGGCCGTGTCGTCGCCGAAGCCCTGCAGCCGCAGGCGGATCCAGCGCGGAATCTCCGCGCCGCAGGCGTCCGAGAAGCGCATGAGCTGCGTCGAGCTCGTGATCGGCATGATGCCCGGCACGATCGGCGTATCGAGCCCCAGCTTGCGCGCGTCGTCGACGAAGCGGAAATACGCCTCGGGGCTGAAGAAGTACTGCGTGATCGCCGAATCGGCGCCCGCCTTCACCTTGGCGGCGAAGGCCTGCAGGTCGGCTTCGGGCGAGCGGGCCTGCGGGTGGATCTCGGGGTAGCAGGCCACCTCGATGTGGAAGTCGCGGCCGGTCTCCTCGCGGATGAAGCCGACGAGGTCGCTCGCGTACTGGAACTCGCCGCCGATGCCGTAGCCGCTGGGCAGGTCGCCGCGCAGGGCCACCAGCCGCTTGACGCCCATGGCCTTCAGCTCGGCGAGTTGCTCGCGCACCGTGGCGCGCGTGGCGCCGATGCACGAGAAGTGGCTCGCCGCGTCCACGCCCTCGGACAGGATCTCCTGCACCGCACCGAAGGTGCCCTGGTGCGTGGAGCCGCCCGCGCCATAGGTGACCGAGCAGAATTGCGGCTTGCGTACATACAGCTGCTGGCGCACGGCGCGCAGCTTGACCGCGCCTTCTGGCGTCTTGGTCGGGAAGAATTCGAAACTCAACGGAAGGCGCACCTGCGTCTCCTCAGGAGCCGTTCGCGCGCACGGCGCGCTCGGCGTGAATGAAAAACTCGCGGTTGCCGTCGCCGCCGGCGATCGGGCTGTCGAACCACTGCAGCACCCTCAGGCCGAGCGCCTCGCAGGCATCGCGCAGGCGCTTCTCGACCACCGCGTACATGGCCTCGTCGCGCACGATGCCGCCCTTGCCGACCTGGCCCGGCTGCAGTTCGAACTGCGGCTTGACCAGCATCAGCAGGCGGCCGTCGTCCGCCAGGAACTCGACCACCGCCGGCAGCACCAGGGTGAGCGAGATGAACGACAGGTCGCCCACGATCAGGTCGAAGCGCGACTCGCCCTCTTCCCCGAGGTCGTCGGGCGACAGCGCGCGCGCATTGACGCCCTCGATGGGCACCACGCGCTCGTCCTCGCGCAGCTTCGCATGCAGCTGCCCGTGGCCGACGTCGACGCCCACCACCTTCGCGGCGCCGCGCTGCAGCAGGCAGTCGGTGAAGCCGCCGGTCGACTGGCCCACGTCGAGGCACAGCTTGCCGGACGGATCGACACCGCTCGCGGCCAGTGCGCCTTCGAGCTTGAGGCCGCCGCGCGACACATAGCGCGCCTCGGCCGCGTCGACCAGTTCGAGCTCGGCCGACTCGGGCACTTCGTCCTTGTTCTTGGCGACGTTGCGCCACGCGTCGCTCGTGCCCGCGTCGCGCCAGCGCATGCCGCCGGCGATGAGCCGCACGGCCTGCGAACGCGACGCGGCCAGGCCGCGTTCCACCAGCAGTTGATCGGCGCGCATGCGCTGTCGATCAGTAGCGGTACGTGTCCGGCTTGTACGGACCGTTCTTGTCCACGCCGATGTAGGCGGCCTGGGCGTCGGTCAACTCGGTCAGCATGGCGCCGACCTTCTTCAGGTGCAGGCGCGCGACCTTCTCGTCGAGGTGCTTGGGCAGCACGTAGACCTTGCCGGCCTGGTAGGCGTCGGGCTTGGTGAACAGTTCGATCTGGGCGATGGTCTGGTTCGCGAACGACGACGACATCACGAAGCTCGGGTGGCCCGTGCCGCAGCCCAGGTTCACGAGGCGGCCCTTGGCCAGCAGGATGATCTTCTTGCCGTCGGGGAACTTGATGTGGTCGACCTGCGGCTTGATCTCTTCCCACTCGTACTTCTCGATCGAAGCGACGTCGATCTCGTTGTCGAAGTGGCCGATGTTGCAGACGATGGCCTGGTCCTTCATGGCGGCCATGTGCTCGTGGCGGATCACGTCCTTGTTGCCCGTGGTGGTCACGAAGATGTCGGCCTTGTCGGCGGCGTACTCCATCGTCACGACCTTGTAGCCTTCCATCGCGGCCTGCAGGGCGTTGATCGGGTCGATCTCGGTCACCCACACTTGCGCCGACAGCGCGCGCAGCGCCTGGGCCGAGCCCTTGCCCACGTCGCCGTAGCCGGCCACGCAAGCCACCTTGCCGGCGATCATCACGTCGGTGGCGCGCTTGATGCCGTCCACCAGCGACTCGCGGCAGCCGTACAGGTTGTCGAACTTGCTCTTGGTGACCGAGTCGTTCACGTTGATGGCGCGGAACAGCAGCGTGCCCTTGGCCGACATTTCGTTCAGGCGGTGCACGCCGGTGGTGGTCTCTTCCGTCACGCCGATGATCTCGGCCGACTTGCGGGTGTACCAGGTGCCGTCGACGGCCAGCTTGGCCTTGATGGCGGCGAAGAGGATGCGCTCTTCCTCGCTGCCCGGGTTGGCGAGCACCCCCAGGTCCTTCTCGGCGCGCTGGCCCAGGTGCATCAGCAGCGTGGCGTCGCCGCCGTCGTCCAGGATCATGTTCGGGCCTTCGCCCTTCGAGCCCTTGGGGCCGAAGTCGAAGATGGCGTGGGTGTAGTCCCAGTAGTCCTTGAGCGACTCGCCCTTGATCGCGAACACCGGCGTGCCGGCGGCGGCGATGGCGGCGGCTGCGTGGTCCTGCGTCGAGAAGATGTTGCACGAGGCCCAGCGCACCTGCGCGCCAAGTGCCTGCAGGGTCTCGATCAGCACGGCCGTTTGAATGGTCATGTGCAGCGAGCCGGTGATGCGCGCGCCCTTCAGCGGTTGCGACTTCGAGAACTCCTCGCGGATGGCCATCAGGCCGGGCATCTCGGTTTCGGCGATCTTGATTTCCTTGCGGCCCCAGGCGGCGAGGGACAGGTCGGCGATCGCCTGGTCGGCGGTCGAAACGGGGGTGGGCTTGAGAACAGCGCTCATGGGAACTCCAACAAAACTGGTTTGAAAGATGCCGCCGGATACGGGAATGGGCTCACCGCAAGAACAGCGGGTGAGCGTCGTTGCGATATGTGGTCCGAGCCTCACGCCTGACGGCGCTGCAACGCTCCTCGGAAGGAGGCGGATTGTAGTCGGGGGCAAAGGCGACGCCAATCGCGGGATATCCCACATCACGGAAAGCAGGCATCGCAACGGAGGCGTAGATTGGTCGCCGACTAATCACGGAACTCCTGCTCATGTCCAAGAGGCTTACTTCTGTCCTGCTCACCGCAACTGTGCTTTCCGGCACAGTTGGCGTGCCGCTCCTCGCCTATGCCCAGAACGCCGACACCGTCCGCATCCGCGGCACGCTCGTGCGCGTCGATGCGACCACCCTGGTCGTGCAGGACCGCAGCGGCGAGGTCGTCTCGCTCGCGCGACCCGCCGGCCTGCCCGTGTCGGAGGTCTATCCGATCAAGCTCTCGGACATCAAGCGCGGCAGCTTCATCGGCACCGCCGCCATGCCGCAGCCCGACGGCACGCAGAAGGCGCTCGAAGTCGTCGTGTTCCCCGAGGCCGCGCGAGGCACCGGCGAGGGCCATCGCCCGTGGGACTTGCTGCCCGAAAGCACCATGACCAACGCCACCGTCGCCGACCTGGCCGCGGCGCCCAAGTCGGTGCGCGGCGGCCAGCAGCTGCACCTGACCTACAAGGGCGGCGAGAAGACGGTGGTGGTGCCGCCCGACGTTCCGGTGGTCACCTTCCGCCCCGGCACCGATGCGCTGCTGGTGCCGGGCGCCCGGGTGCTGGTCAATGCGCAGGAGAAGAACGGCACGCCCACCGCGTTGCGCGTGACGGCCGGGCGCAACGGCTTCGCGCCGCCGATGTAAGGAACGAAGGCGAAAGAGACGGCGGGAGTACCCAAGGGAAATCCCGCAGGCATTTTTGTCGCTGCGGCGACCTCCGGTGCACCGTCGCGGCGTATCGTGGCGAGGGATTTTTGCCGTCAGGCTGGTCCTTGCCATCCAAACGTCCACCGTCACAGGAGATTCCGCACCATGGCCACTGCCAAGAAAGCCGCCGCCAAGAAGACCACCGCCAGCAGCAGCACCGCCAGCGCGAAGAAGGCGGCGCCCGACGTCGCGGACATGCTCAATCCGCTGAAGGGCATGGCCGACCGGCTGCAGGGCATGAACCTGACCGGCGGCGCCGGCAAGCTGCTGGAAGCGGGACGCAAAGACCTCGCGGCGCTGATGGAGGCCAACGAGAAGTCCTACCAGGGCCTGCAGACCGTCGTGCAGCGCCAGACCGAGATGATCAAGAGCGCCATCGCCGAGTGGCAGGCCGCCGCCAAGGAAATGCCCGGCAAGGACCCGAAGGCAAATCTCGCCAAGCTCGACGAACTGGGCCGCCAGTCGTTCCAGCGCGCCATCGACGACATCAAGGAACTGGCCAACCTCGCCGCCAAGTCGCAGGCCGATGCGTTCGACGTGGTGCGCCAGCGTATCCAGTCCAACGTGGACGAAGTGACGAAGATGCTGCAGCGCAAGTAATACCCCGCCGCGCCCGGCCATGACCGCAGCCCCGCCCCGCGTCGAGCAACGCACGCGCGCCAACGGCATCGAGCTGGCCTGGGACAGCTTCGGCGACCCGGCCGCCGAGCCGCTGCTGCTGGTCATGGGCCTCGGCGCGCAGATGGTGGCGTGGGACGACGCCTTCTGCACCCGGCTCGCCGAGGCCGGCGGGCACCGCGTGATCCGCTTCGACAACCGCGACATCGGCCATTCGACGCACCTCACGCTGCTCGGCGTGCCAGACATCCAGGCGCTGATGGCACAGGCGATGGCCGGCCTGCCGCTGCGAGCGCCCTACACCCTGCGCGACATGGCGGACGACTGCGTCGGGCTGCTCGACGCGCTGGGCATCGCGCGGGCGCACGTCGTCGGCGCCTCGATGGGCGGGGCCATCGGGCAGGAACTGTGCATCCACCATCCGCAACGGATGCTGTCGTTCACCAGCATCATGTCGAGCACCGGCGCGCCGGGACTGCCGCCGCCCACGCCCGAGGCGATGGCGGTGCTGTTCTCGCCCGCGCCGACCACCTTCGCGGCCTACCAGGCGCATTACGCGAAGGTATGGCGCGTGCTGCGCGGGCCGCGGAGCTTTCCGCTCGACGAAGCGCGCGACGCCGAGAAGGCGCAGCTCGTCTTCCTGCGCGGGCTCAACCCGGCCGGCGTGGCGCGGCAGCTCGCGGCCATCCTCGCCTCGGGCAACCGCAAGCCCGCGCTGCGCAACGTGCGCGTGCCCACGCTGGTGATCCACGGCGACGACGACCCGCTGGTGCCGGTGGCCTGCGGCGTGGACGTGGCCGACGCGATTGCCGGCGCGCAACTGCTGCGCATCCCGGGCATGGGGCACGCGCTGCCGATCCCGATGTGGCCGCAGATCGTCGACGCCATCGCGGCGCACACGGCGCGGCACCCGGGCGACTGAAGCAGAAGAAACAAGGCGACCAGGGAGCATCCGCCATGACGAACAAGTTCTCCCCTCTCGACCCGATGGCCATGTGGCGCGAGCTCACGGCCCAGTGGGAAAAAAGCACCAACGAGTTCGCCAACGAGACCATGTCTTCGGACCCGTTCCGCCAGGGCATGCACGGCGGCATGAACGCCTCGCTCACCGCGCAGAAGGCGCTGGGCGAACTGATGGCGCGCTACCTCACGATGCTGAACCTGCCGACGCGCGCCGACCTGCAGGTGCTGGGCGAGCAGTTGCAGCGCATCGACGACCACCTGGCGCGCATCGCCCGCGCGGTGGAGGGCGGGCCCGCTTCCTCCGTTGCGGCAGCGCCAGGACCACGCCGCACCCGGCAGCCTCCGAAGGCGGCGCCTGCGGCGCCACCCGCCACCCCGCCCCGCACGCGCAAGCCCCCGGCAGGAAAGCGCCCGGCATGAGCACCGCCGCCGACACGCCCTTCGCCCTGCCTGACATCGCTGTCGACATGGCCGCCGAGATCGAGCGCGCGATCCAGCGCAACCTCAAGGGCCTGGACTTCCTCACCACGACCGCGCCCGCCGTCGGCCAGACACCCAAGGACGAGATCCACCGGCGCGGCACCCTGAGCCTGTACCACTACCGGCCGATGGCCGACGAGATCTACCGCGTGCCGCTGCTGATCGTGATGGCGACCACCAACCGCGGCTACATCCTCGACCTGGCGCCGGGCCAGAGCATGGTCGAGCACCTGCTGCTGCAGGGCTACGACGTCTACATGATGGACTGGAACGCGCCGCGACCGCAGGAGAAGCACCTGCGCATCGAGGACTACGTGCTCGACTTCATTCCCGACTCGATCCGGCGCGTGCAGGAGCGCTCGGGCGAGGAAGACGTCACGCTCGTGGGCTACTGCATGGGCGGCGTGCTCTCCACGCTCTACGCCGCGCTGCACCCCGGCGGGCCGATGAAGAACCTCGCGCTCTTCACCACGCCCATCGACTTCAGCCGCATGAAGCTGTTCCACGCGTGGTCGGACCGCCGTTTTTTCGACGTCGACCGGCTCATCGACACCGTGGGCAACGTGCCGCCCGAGATGCTCTTCACCTCCTTCGACATGCTGCGCCCCGCCGGCCGAAGCGCCGGCATGGTGCAGCTGTGGGACAACATGGACAACGACGAATTCGTCAAGTCGTACCGCATGTTCGACCGCTGGGGCAACGAGATGCTGCCGCTGGCCGGCGAGTACTTCCGCCAGACCGTCAAGGAACTCATGTGGGGCAACAAGCTGCACAAGGGCGAGCTGGTGCTCGACGGACGCAAGGTGCTGCTGAAGAACATCCGGGTGCCGGTGCTGCACGCGCTCGCGCAGCACGACCACATCGTTCCCTACGAGGCCGGGCAGCCGCTCGTCGCCGGCATAGGCTCCACCGACAAGGAGGAAGTGGTGCTCAAGGGCGGCCACGTCAGCCTCGCCGCCGGGCCCAACGCGGTGCGCCGGCTGTGGCCCAGACTCGACGAATGGCTTGGAGTGCGATCGACATGAGCATCACCACCGTGACCGACTCCTTCTCGCGGACCTACCCGCGCACCGTGACCAGCAGCGAGGGCAGCATCGTCCTGCGCCTGATGGCCGCCGAAGACGCCGATGCCGTGCTTGCCTTCGCGCAGGCCCTGCCGGCGCACGACCTGCTCTTCCTGCCGCGCGACATCACCCAGCCCAAGGTGATGAACGCCTGGGTGCGCGCCATCGAGCGCGGCGACATCGACAGCGTGCTCGCGATGCGCGGCGACGCCGTGCTCGGCTGCGCGGCGGTGATCCGCGATCCGCACTCCTGGTCGAGCCACGTCGCCGAACTGCGCGTGCTCGCCGCGCCGGAGCTGCGCGGCAGCGGCCTGGGGCACAAGCTCGCCCGCGAGGCCTGCGCGCTGGCCATCGAGCGCGGGGCCGAAAAGCTGGTCGCGCGCATGACCGTCGACCAGCGCGGCGCCATCTCCGTCTTCCAGGCCCTGGGCTTCAGGCCCGAGGCGCTTCTGAGCAAGCACGTGAAGGACCGCCAGGGTGTGCCTCACGACCTGGTGGTGCTGAGCCACGACGTGGCGCGCTTCGAGGCGCAGATGCGGGCGTACGGGATGGGCGAGGTGCACGGGGGCTGAAGAGGGGTGGTTTCCTCCTGCGGCAGGGCCGGGCGGAGGGTAGGACCGCCGCCCTTTTAAAATCGCGGATTCCCCCCGCAGATTGCCCACCTTGTCTTTCGTAGCCGAAACCCGCCGCCGCCGCACCTTCGCGATCATTTCCCACCCTGACGCCGGCAAGACCACGCTGACCGAAAAGCTGCTGCTTTTCTCCGGCGCGATCCAGATCGCCGGCTCGGTGAAGGCGCGCAAGGCCTCGCGCCATGCCACATCCGACTGGATGGAGATCGAGAAGCAGCGTGGCATCTCGGTGGCCTCGTCGGTGATGCAGATGGTGTATCGCGACCACGTCATCAACCTGCTCGACACGCCGGGCCACAAGGACTTCTCGGAAGACACGTATCGCGTGCTCACCGCCGTCGACTCGGCGCTGATGGTGATCGACGCGGCCAACGGCGTGGAAGCGCAGACGCGGCGGCTGATCGAGGTCTGCCGCCAGCGCGACACGCCCATCATCACCTTCGTCAACAAGATGGACCGCGAAGTGCGCGAGCCGCTGGACATCCTCGACGAGGTGGAGCGCGAGCTCGGCATGCCCTGCGTGCCCATGACCTGGCCCGTGGGCCAGGGAAAGAGCTTCCGCGGGATCATGAACCTGCGCACGCAGGCCATGACCGTGTTCGAGTCGGGCAGCGAGCGCCTGCCGCAGGACTTCGAGACCATCCCGCTTGCCGAGCGCGACACGCTGGTCAAGCGCTTCGGCGCCGACTTCGAGACCGCCATGGAAAGCATGGAGCTCGCCACCGGCGCATCGCCCGCCTGGGACCGCGAGGCCTTCCTGGCCGGCAAGCAGACGCCCGTGTTCTTCGGCTCCGGCGTGAACAACTTCGGCGTGATGGAAGTGCTGGACGCGCTGGTCGACCTGGCGCCCTCGCCGCGCTCGCGCACCAGCACCACGCTGGTCAACCGCCAGCCGGTGGTGAAGGAGATCCAGCCCGAGGACAAGGACTTCGCGGGCGTGGTCTTCAAGGTGCAGGCCAACATGGACGCCAACCACCGCGACCGCATCGCCTTCGTGCGCATGGCTTCGGGCAAGTACACGCCGGGCATGAAGCTCAAGGTGCAGCGCACCGCCAAGGAACTGCGCCCCACCAGCGTCGTGACCTTCATGAGCCAGCGCCGCGAGGCGGTGGAAGAGGCCTACGCGGGCGACATCGTGGGCTTCACCACCCACGGCGGCGTGCAGCTGGGCGACACCATCACCGACGGCGCGAGCCTGCAGTTCACCGGCCTGCCCTTCTTCGCGCCCGAACTCTTCATGACCGTGATCCTGAAGAACCCGCTGCGCACCAAGCAGCTGCAGCAGGGCCTGGCCCAGCTCGGCGAGGAAGGCGCGATCCAGGTGTTCCGCCCCGAGATCGGCGGCCCGATGCTGCTGGGCGCGGTCGGCCAGCTGCAGTTCGAAGTGGTGCAGCACCGCCTGAAGGCCGAGTACGACGCCGACGTGCGCCTGGAAGGCTGCCAGTACACCGGCGCGCGCTGGATCACGGCCGACACACCTGCAGAGCTGCGCGAGTTCGTCAACGCGTATCCGCAGCGCATGGCGAAGGACGCGGCGGACACGCTGGCTTTTTTGTGCACGTCGCCTTACGACGTGCGGCTGGCGCAGGAGCGTTTTCCGAAGATCCACTTCCATCCGCTGCGCGAGCATGCGGGGCTGGCGCTGCAGAGCGCGGGCTAGAGAGCCGTCATGGAAACCTTTATCCAGGTCGCAGGGCTCGGTGATTTGATCGAACGGGTCACCGAGCAACGAGCCACATTGACGATCACAGTAAAGGCCTCGAAGACCGAGGTGGCGTTGGCCGAAGCGACGAGCCTTCGCAATGACACGATCCGGACGTTGAAAGAAGCGGGCCTCACGTCCGACGAGATCACGGAAGGCGGGCGCGACGCCTGGCAGCCTTGGTATCTCAAGCGCAGCGTGGGCCAGGAAGTGGCGCATCGCGTGCTGATCGCCTGCAAGGAAACGCGTCGTCTCTATCAGGCGCTGGATGCGCTCGAGCCGCTGTTCACGAACTCCCGCTACACCATGGGCGTAGACATGCAGCAGCCACGCTTTGAAGCGCAGGATGGCGCCGAAACCGAGGCACGGATGGCTGCCATCCGGCATGCGCGTGGCAAGGCGCTGATCCTTGCGAAGGAAGCAGGTGTCACGCTGGGCGCAGTCGCACAGGTGGAGGAACTCGGTTCGCAGGCGGACAACTCGGGTGCCTATGGCGATCACACGTGGGCGTACGCCGGAGGCGCCGCAGCATCGGCTTCCGCCAGCCCAGGAAGCGACTTCGAGGAACTGGCGGGAGCAAAGCGGACCCGCACCCTACGCTACCGCGTACGCTTCCTGATCGCCTGAGGTTTTTCAACTGCCCGTCGACGCATAGCGGCGCAACCCGACGCGCCACACCCCGAACGCCGCCGCCAGGAACACGAACCCCGCGAGTGGCGACACCAGGCCCACCCACGCCGGCGCCCCGAGCGGATCGGCCTTCCCAAGAATCGCCAGCACCGGGTAGTACGCCACGCAGGCCAGCGGCACGATGAAGGTCAGCACGCGCCGGAACCACTGCGCATAGAGCGCCAGCGGGTACTGCGCCGCCTGAACGCCGCCGTAGGTCAGCACGTTCGCGATCTCGAGGCTTTCGACGGTCCAGAAGGCCAGGGTTCCCTGCAGCACCAGGATGCCGAGGAACAGCGCCACGCCGCCCGCGACGGCCATCAGCGCGATGCCGACGGCGCCCGGCGTCCAAGCGATGCCCATCTGCTGCGTCGCGAACACCACCATCGCCAGCCCCTGCAGCAGGCGGCCCAGGCGGCTGATGCGGAAGTCGTTGCCCATCAGCTGCAGCGCGAGCGGACGCGGGCGCAGCAGCAGCCGGTCGAAGGCGCCGGTGCGCAGGAACTCCGTGCCGAGCACGTCGAAGCCGCGGCCCAGCGCATCGGCCAGTGCGAACATGCAGTTCACCAGGCCGTAGAACAGCGCCACCTCGCCGATGCGCCAGCCCTGCACGTCGCCGAAGCGGTGGAACAGCGCCCACACGGCGATCGCTTCGATGCCGGTGCCGAGGAACTGGCCGACGGTCAGCATCAGCGCCGAGGCCGGGTAGCGCGCCTGTCCGCCGAGGGACGCGCCCACCAGCCGGAAGAAGAGCGGAAGCGATCCCATGGCGTTCACCCGCCCTGCACCTGCAGGCCGCGCATGGTGCGGCCCATGGCGAAATGGCCGAAGGCCACGAGCACCGCGATCCAGAAGACCTGCAACCCCAGCCCGCCGATGGCCTGCCAGCCCTGCAGCTGCCCGAAGTACAGGCGCGCCGGAATGTCCATCAGCCCGGCCAGCGGCTGGACCAGCAGCGCGGTCTGCCAGCCGTCGGGCAGCATCGCGAGCGGCAGCAGGTTGCCAGAGAGAACGATGACCACCGGCGTGGCCACCGCGCTGATGCCGCGTTCGTTGAGCGCGGCGGTGGCGGCCACGTTCAGCAGCATCACCATCGAAGTCGACAGCAGCAGCGCGAGCACGGCCGAAAGAACGAAGGCGAACCCCGCCGCCACGCCCGCGGGAAGCTGCCAGGCCCACTCGCCGAGGCCGGCCAGCGGCAGCGCGACCATGGCGAACGCAGCCATCAGCGCCACGCGCGGCAGCACGCGCGCGGCGATCCAGCCGGCGCTGCGCGCGAACCACAGCGCGTAGGCATCGACGGGCCGCAGCCGGTCGTAGGCGACGGCGCCGGTGCGCACCGCCTGCCCCACCTCCGGGTCGCCCAGCCAGGGCAGCAGCACGAGCAGCCCCTGCGCGAGCCACGTATAGGTGATGGCCTGCGCGAGCGACATCGAGCTGCTCGCACCGATGATGGCCGCGTGGCCGTAGAAGGCCGCGAACACCATCACCTTGATGCCGCCCCACCAGCACTGCGTGGCGAAGCCGGCGAGCGCGGCGGTGCGGTACTGCAGCATCTGCAGGAAGCGCGATGCGAAGGCCGCGATGTAGGGCCGCGCAAGTTCGTGAGGGCGTCTCATGCGAGCGGCTCTCCCTGGCACCCGGCCCGATTCCCGGCAGGCGCGGCAGCGAGGCCCGCCGTGGCGGAAGGCCGCGGAGCAGGCCAGGCCAGGGCGCCCGCGGAACCGGCTCCGCCGGGCCGCCAGGC
>NZ_JASMRZ010000105.1 GCF_030462475.1 Variovorax sp. CAN15 | reverse complement strand
GCCAGGGTGGCCGCTACGTCGCCCGCACACGCGCCGGTGCGAGCACCCGGGTCATCGCCAAGCTGCCCGTGGCGGGCAGGCCGCACATGCCACAGCTCGAAATGCTGTCGCTGCGGATGGCTGGCGCGGCAGGCGTCGAGATCTGTCATGCCGAACTCGCCCCTCTCTCGGCGATAGCGGCCGAACACAGCTATGCGCTGCCCGACGAGCCCGAGTTCCTGGCGGTGACCCGATTCGACCGGGACGGCGCGCGCCGCATCCACTTCGAGGACTTCGCGCAGGTGCTCGCCGTCGACCCCATGCACAAGTACGGCGCAAGCTATCTGGACATGGCACTGGCGATGCGCGCGTTTCCCTCTCTGGGCGACGAGGCGGTGCTCGAACTCGTGCGGCGCCTCGTGGTGAACGACCTGCTGGGCAACCCCGATGCGCATCTGAAGAACTTCGGCGTGCTGTACGCCGACGGCGTCACGCCGAGCTTCGCGCCGGCCTACGACATCGTCGCCTACGCGGCGCTGCAGGGCGTCGAAGGACATGCGCTGCCGCTGCTGCCCGCTGCAGCGGGCACGGCCTCCAGGCGATCCGCCATGTTCACGCCCTCGAGCGTGCGTGCCTTCTGCTTTTCCAGCGGAATGCACGAGCCGCTGGTGCGGCGAACGATCACCGAGACGGCCCGGCTGGCCCGCGACACGTGGCCCGCGATGATCGAGGCCTCGACGCTTCCTGCCGAATGGAAGATGCGGCTGGAGCAACGCCTGCAGGCGCGTCCCTTGCTTCAGGCCGTTGCAAAAGGTGGCAGATCGAAAAAGGCGGCCACCTAGAATGGCCCGGCCCTCCCCCTCTCCTCTTCCTGAACCCATTCGAGGCAGCAGCAACTCATGAGCTCCATCAACTTCATCGGCGGCGAAAAAGGCGGCGTAGGCAAGTCGGTCACCGCGCGGGTGCTGGCCCAGTACTTCATCGATCACAGCCGGCCCTTCACCGGCTTCGACACCGACCGCTCCCACAGCTCGTTCACCCGCTTCTACGAAGGCTTCGCCTCGCCGGTGGTGGTCGACAGCTTCGAGGGCCTGGACACGGTGGTCAATGGCTTCGAGACGAACCCGCAGCAGAGCGTGATCGTCGACCTCGCGGCGCAGACGCTGGCGCCGCTGGCACGCTGGATCAAGGAATCGGATCTCTTCGACGTGTTCGCCGAGATCGGGGTCACCGTCAACTTCTGGCATGTGCTGGACGACGGCAAGGACTCCACCGACCTGCTCGGCACGCTGATCGACACCTTCGGCAATCGTCCCAACTACATCGTGGTGCAGAACTACGGACGCGGCAGCGACTTCGGGATGCTGCTGGGTTCGCAGTCGCTCTCGAAGGCAACCGCGAACGGCGCCCGCGTGATCGCCCTGCCCCGCCTGCACGACGCGAGCATGCGCAAGATCGACGCGCAGAACACCAGCTTCTGGAAGGCCGTGAACGACCGCGACGGGCCGCATGCGCTGGGGCTGCTGGAGCGCCAGCGGGTGAAGTCGTGGCTGGCCACTGCGTACGCCGCCTTCGACACGCTGCCTCTTTGAGTGCTTCGACCGGCGGATCGAGGGACCGCCCCGAACACACCTGATCCGACTCGATATCCAGAACACCAGCAAGAGGGGGATTCACCTTGGACATCCACGTCAACCGCAACGGCCAGGCCTTCGGCCCCTATGAAGAGAGCGAAGCCAGGTCGCTGTACGCCCGGGGAAACATCGCCCCGACAGACATGGTCTGGCGCGAAGGCATGGCCGAATGGCAGACGGCCCTGCAACTGTTCGGCGAGCGCACGGCGCAGTCCACGCCGCCTCCCGTTGCACCACCGCCTCTTTTCCCGCCCCACCAGGTGCCCCCGGTGCCGGGCTATGCCGCGCCGCCGTCCTCCTACGGGCAACAGTCGCCGGTATCGCAGGAAAGCCTGCCACCGAAGCTGCACTGGGCGCTTGTCCTGCTGTTCACGGTACTGACCTTCGGCATCTTCGCCATCGTCTGGCCGTTCTTCCACTCCACGTGGGTGCGCCGCAATATCGATCCCCGATCCAATGCGACCCTGTACCTGGCCGGCAACGTCGCCCTGGCGGTCATCGGGAATGTGATGGATGCCTCGGGTTCCGAAGGCATCCAGGGGGTCGGGGGGCTGCTACAGATCCTGGCGTGCGTGCTCTTTTATTGCGGGTACTACTCGATGCGGCGCTCGATGCTCGACCACTACAACAGCGTCGAACCGATCGGGCTGAGGCTGTCCGGCGCCATGACCTTCTTCTTCAGCATCCTCTACCTGCAGCACCACATGACGCGGATCGCCAGGTGGAAGCAGACCGGCCACATCGACCCGCAATAGCCGGCACCACGCTCCGGACGCAGCCGCTCAGATCATCCCGCCGTTGATCGAGATCACCTGCCCCGTGATGTAGCCGGCCTCCTCGCTCGCGAGGAACGAAGCCAGCGCAGCCACTTCCTGCGGCGTCCCGGCCCGCTTCACCGGCACCATCTGGTTGATGACCGCGGGGTCGAACACCGCATCCGCCATCGGCGACGAGATGATCCCCGGCGCGATGGCGTTCACGGTAACCCCGCGCGAGGCCACTTCGAGCGACAGCGCCTTGGTCGCACTGTTCAGCGCGCCCTTGGCCGCGGCGTAGTTGACCTGCCCCCGGTTGCCTGCAATCGCGGCCACCGACGAGATGTTCAGGATGCGCCCCCAGCGCGTGCGCATCATCGGCAGCAGCAAGGGCTGCGTGACGCGGAAGAAGCCGTTGAGCGACACGTCGATCACCTTGTGCCACTGGTCGGCGCGCATGCCGGGCAGCACGGCGTCGTCGTGCACGCCCGCGTTGTTGACGAGGATCTGCACCGGCCCGCCCTCGAGGATGCGCGCGCATGCCGCGGCGGCCGCCTCGTCGCTGCACAAGTCGAACACATGGCATTCTGCCTTGCCGCCCGCGGCCGTGATCGAGGCCGCCAGTTGCTCGACCGCCTCGGGCCGCGAATTGGCATGCAGCAGCACAGTGGCGCCGTCGCGTGCGAGGCGCTCGGCCATGGCGGCGCCGAGCGCGCCGCTCGCGCCCGTGATCAGTGCGCGTTTTCCTTCGAGACTCATGGCGACGCCGTGCTTTCTTGTTTATTCATGCCGCCGCGACGAGCGGCGTGTTCAGGACCACCACGGCGCGGCCTTCGGCCAGCATGCGGCCGTCCTCGGCCTTCACCGTGAATTCATAGAAGATCTGCCGGTCGTCGCCCGACAGGCGCCGGGCCGCGACATGCAGGGCGCCGGCCACGTCGTCCAGCCGCGCCACCGCCAGCTTCACGTTGCGCGCGCTCGCGAGAAAACCGGCCGAGGGCGCGCTGCCCTCCTCGGCCAGCAGCCCGCCGTGCAGGGCCATGGCCTGCGCGGCGTATTCGATGGCGTTCGGCGCCAGCAGGCCGCTTCCGGTGCGCAGCGGGTTGTCGGCCTGCCAATGGGTCGTGGTGCTGCAGCGGATGGAGTCGGCGTCCCAGCCTTCGAGCCGCTCCAGCAGGCACATGCTGCCGCTGTGCGGAATGCGCAGGGCGATGCCCGCGCGGTCCAGCGTCTGCGGCGCGGTCAAGCGGCCGCCTCCAGGTCGGCCACCAGCAGCACGTTGGCGAAGGGCGTGCCTTCGCTCATCGGAATGCTGCGCACGCGGAAACCCAGGCGATCCAGCAGCGCCGTCCACTCGGCCAGTGTCCGGCCCCAGGTCGGCGAAACCTTGTGGCCGCGGATGCGCGTGACCGTGCGGTCCACCCACTGGCTGATGGCGAAGCCGCGGCGGCTCGACGCATCGCCCACGCGCAGCAGCAGCCGGGCGTGAGGGTTGCCGCCACGGCGCAGCGCGTCGCGCACGCGCAGCAGCACCCCCTCCTGCGCCTCGAGGTTCACGTAGTGCAGCACGTCGAGTATCACGACGAGATCGCAGTCGGGCAGGTCGGCCTTGCACATGTCGGCGCAGACCAGCCGAGGCGCCGGCTCCAGGTGGCCGATGGAGGCCTCGGCCCGCGCCACGTCCTTGGGCATGAGCTCGATGCCGGTGTAGTCGGCGCCATGCGGCGTGGCGAGCCACGACGAAGGCCAGCGCCCCTGCTTCTGCATCGCGCTCATCGAGGCCAGCAGGCTCGCGAACAGGCCCTGGCCGCAGCCGATGTCGACCACGCGGTGATGCTGCGCGCCGAAGAGCCCGCGCTCGAGCAGCCCACGGAACACCGGATCGCGCCCCAGCTTGCCGCGCGCGAAGTGCCAGGCGAAGCTGCCGCCCTTCTTGTAGGGAATGGTGGCGGCCTCGTGCAGCTCGCGCCAGGCGGCCTCGGTCGAGAGTGAAGACGACATTGCGGCGTTCATGACTTCATCCCTTCAGGCAGGGTCACGGCGCGCAGTCCGTCGGCGCGCAGGCGTTCGAGCAACAAGGGCAATACCTCCAGCAAAACAGGTTGTCCGGCAGCGGTGCGCGCGGCGTTGCCGTCATGCAGCAGCAGGATGTCGCGCGCCTGCAGGTTGCGGCTCAGGCGCGCCATCACCTTGGCGGCGTCGCCCTCGCGGGTGTCGAAGCCGCGCCGCGTCCAGCTCACGAGCGAGAGGCCGAGGCGGTGCAGCACGGGTTCGAGAAAGGGGTTGCGCAGGCCGGCC
The DNA here is from genome assembly GCF_030462475.1 of Variovorax sp. CAN15. GTDB lineage: Bacteria > Pseudomonadota > Gammaproteobacteria > Burkholderiales > Burkholderiaceae_C > Variovorax. The sequence continues at coordinate 10,874 of NZ_JASMRZ010000105.1, read as the reverse complement.
GGCGCGCGGAAACACGTGGGGCGCTGGCCGGTGACCTCGGTGAGGATGTCCTGCGCCCGCGCGATCTCGGCGGCGAAACCGCGCGGCCCGAGAAACGAAAAATTGTGCCGGTGCCGCGCCGTGTGGTTCTGGATGCTGTGGCCGCGCGCGACGATCTCGCGCGCCAGCGCGGGCTGCGCCAGCACGCGCTCGGCGATGCAGAAGAAGGTGGCGCGCTGGCCGTGCGCGTCGAGCAGGTCGAGCACGCGCGGCGTGACTTCGGGCTCCGGGCCGTCGTCGATGGTGATGGCGACTTCGCGCCGCGCCCCGGCCGCCTCGGGCAGCCGCGTCACGTTCGGGCCCAGCAGGCTGCTGCGCGGCGTGAGGCCGGCGCCGGTGATCAGCGCGTGGTTCAGCACGATCGCGCCGACGGCCCACGGCAAGGCGCCCGGCACCAGCACGCCCGCCCCGATGGCGGCAATGTGCCATGCCGCGCTGGCGCGGATGGTCGGCGGCCAGGGCCAGGATTCGTTGGTGGACGCGGAAGCGGAGGACATGGGCCCGGATTTTCCCCTCATGCGCCGCGCGAAGCCTTCGAAGGCCCCACTCGTCGTGCGAAAGCCGCCGACAGCAGCAGCGCCAGCAACGCCCCCGGCGCGACCACCCGGCCGATGGACGACAGCGCCGGAATGTCCGAAATCGCGATCAGCCCGAAGGACACCACGGTCGTCAGGTTGGCCAGCATCAGCGAGGCCAGCGTGTCCTCGTCGGCCCGCCCTGTGGTGCGCAGCTGGTCGAAGAAGAGCGCGTAGTTCGACCCCACCGCCACGATCAGCAGCAGCCCCACGAGGTGCAGGATGCCCAGCGCCGCCTGCAGCACGGCCATGCCGCCCAGCGTGAGCACCACCGCGAACACCAGCGGCTGGCACACGGCCAGCAGCCGGCGCCACGAGCGCAGGTAGATGCCGAGCAGCACCACCACCGCCAGCGCGCCGAGCAGCACCTGCACGAAGGCCTCATGCAGGTAGCGCTGGTACAGGCTCGCAAGCTCGCGCCCCACGTCGACCACCTGCACTTCGGGCAGGCCCGACAGCGCCGCTTCGAGCCGGGCCTCGTCGAACTTCGCGCCGGGGTGCAGCACCAGCAGCGTGCCCCAGCCGCCGCCGGGGCGCTGGTACATCAGCGTGTTCAGGACCGGGCCCAGCGGCCCCTCGGCCAGCTCGGCGCGCTGCACCGGCGGCAGCTTGCGCGCGGCCTCGATGTCGGCCAGGAAAGGCTCGAGCCGCGAGGCCGGCAACGGCAGGCCCCTGGTGGCCTCGGCCAGGTTGGCGCGCAGGGTCGCGGCATCGGGCAGGCCCGCGATGCGCGCCGTCTGCACTTCCAGGCTGGGCAGCACGCGCGTGACGGTCTCGTAGCCGACCAGCTCGCCGCTGTCGACCAGCGCGTCCAGCTTCGCGGCGGCAGCCTCGGTGTGGCGCAGCGCGGCCTGTTCGTCGTCGCCGAAGGCAACCACCAACACGCCGCCATCGCTGGCGCCGATGTCGTTGCGCAGCATCTCGTCGAGCTGCTGGGAGGCCTTGGGCACCGGGCTCATGGCGCCGAGGTCGGCGCGCCACAGGTGGCCGCCCTGCCACAGCACCAGCGCCAGCGCAGCCACGCCCAGCACGCCCAGCGGCCAGCGCAGGCGCGGCAGGCCGCGCACCAGCGCGCCGGCCAACTGCGCCATGTAGCGGCGCATGCCCATGCCGGTGGCGCCATCGGGTGCCAGCACAGGCAGCACGTAGCGCGTGGCCAGCGCGGCCGAGACGAGGCCGGCGATGGAGAACACGCCCAGCTGCGCCAGCCCCGGAAAGCCCGAGAACACCAGCGCCGCGAAGCCGCACACCGAGGTCAGCAGCCCCAGCCGCACGGTGGGCCAGTTCAGGTCGCGCCAGCGCTGCCAGCCGGTGCCGGCCACGGCGCCCGCGCCGACCTGGCGCGCCTGGATCAGGTAGTAGATGGCGTAGTCGACCGTCTCCCCGATCAGCGTGCTGCCGAAACCCAGCGTGAGGCCGTGCACCGAGCCGAACACCAGGCTCACGCTCGCGGTGCCGATCACCACGCCGGTGGCCACCGGCAGGAAGGCGATGACCAGCGCGCGCGGCGATGCGAAGGCCAGCAACAGCAGCCCGCCCATGACGATGCCGCCCACCACGGCGAGATGGATCGCCTCGGTCTTGATCTTGTCGCGGCTCATCACCGAGAACACCGGCGGGCCGCTCAGCAGCAGCTTGGGCGCCTGGGCACCCATTTCGCGCGTCGCGGTCTCGTAGGCGGAATGCACGCGGGCGATGGCCACGGCCTGGGCGTCGAGGTCGCTGCCGGCGGCGCGCGTGGTGGCGATCATCAGCGCGCGCGGCCCGGTGCGCGACATCCACACGCCGTCCTCGCTGCGCGGCGAACTCGCGGGCACGAGCTCCATTGCGATGCGCTGCGTCTCGCCGGTCGGGTCACGGTCCAGCAACGGCTTGATCACGTTGCCGGCCGGCGTACCCAGCATCGACAAGGTATCGGTGATGGCATCGCGCAAGCCCGCGGGGGTGAACTGCCCCGGATTCACGCCCGGCGAAAGCTGATACCGGTGGTCGAACACCCAGGTCCCGCTGTCGCTCCAGTCGCTGACGTCGCCGTTCTGCACCAGCTCGAAGAGCTTGCTCTCGCGCATTTCCTTCGCGACCGCGCGCGACACCGCGGCCCGCTGCGCCACGCTGCCACCCTCGAGGCCCAGCATCAGCGTGCGCGAGGCGACGCCGCTTTGCAACTGCTCGATGAGCACGCGCTGACGCAGGTCGGGGCTCTTGGGCAGGAAGGCCGAGAGGTCCGCGCCGATCTGCGTGCGCGCGATGACCACCGCGCCGCACAGCAGCACCAGCAGCCATGCCAGCAGCACGCCCGCCCTGCGCCGCCAGCCCGGCGGCGCCCCCGCCTGCCGCGGTTCCGTCACGGCGTGGCGCGTCCCGCAGCGCCGGCCGGCACGGCCGCGGCAGCGCCCGGCGTGATGTTCATGACCGAGCGGTCGCCGCCGACGAATTCCATCTCCAGCCCCAGCACGTCGCCCGCGCGGCCGCTGATGCGCATGCTGCGCACCTGCGCGGCGAGGCGGCTGTCCAGCGGCGCGAGGTCGAGCGTCCACTTGGCGGCGGAACCCGACACGGTGCTGCGGAAGTAGCGCTGCAGCGTGGCGCCGTCGCCGGTGAGCGTGCCGCGCATGGCTTCGACCAGGCCGAGCAGCTCGGGCATGCTGTCGAGCGCCAGCGTGCGGTTGCGCCCGCCGCGCGAGAGCGTGAGCGTGTTGCCCTCGACCGCCATGGTCTCGACGCGCGGCGACAGCGTGCGGCGCACCAGCTTGTCGGGCGCGTCGAAGCTCAGCGTGCCGCTGGCGTCCAGCGGGCCTTCGAGGCCGTGCACGAAGCGCTGCTCGGTGAAACGGGCCTCCCCGCTCTTCTGCTTGGCCAGCAGCGTCATCAGCTCGGGCAGGTCGAACGCCGCCCAGGCTGGCGCGGCGCAGAAGGCCAGCGCGAGCACGAATGCCCTGCAAAGCCGGTCAAGCCGCATCTTCGAGCCAGAAATCATGGAAATTGAACCAGTTGTAGGGGTACGCACGGCACATCGCCTCCAGGCGCGCCACGTAGGCTTCGACCGCCGCGCGGATGCGCTGCTCGCGCTCCGCGGGGCTCGCGGCACGCTCGCCGAAGTCGGCCAGCGGGTCGAACCGGACATCGTAGCGCGCGCCACCGCCGTAGAGACCCGCCATGAAGAACACCTTGCGGCGCAGCAGCGCGGCCAGGCGGAAGGGGCCGTCGTTGAAGACGGCGGGCTGCCCGAGGAACGGCAGCACGATGTTGTTGCCGCGCTGGTGCGCGGGCTGGTCTTCGCTCCCGGGCAGCGTCCGGTCGGCCAGCATGCCGCCCATGCCACCGCCGTCGAGCCAGTCGCGCAGTTCCAGCATCGAGTGCGGGCGGCCCAGCGCAATGACGTGCGGGCGCATTTCAGGCACCGCGATGGCGTTGAGGATGCCCGTGATGCGCTGCGCGTTGTCCGGGTACATCAGCATCGCGAGGCGCATGTGGCGCTGGTGCGTCTGCTGCTTGCAGGCGCCCAGCGCCTCGAAGCTGCCGACGTGGGCACCGAGCAGGAAAGCGCCCCGCCCGTTCGCCAGCTCGACGTCGAGCGGCTCGTTGCCTTCGATCTTCACCTTGAACAGGTCCAGGCGCCCGCGCAGGAAGTAGACGCGGTCGAGCACGGTCGAGGCGAAGGCATGCAGCAGCCGGAAGCCGTCGATCCAGCCCGCCTTCGGGCCAATGGCCCGGAACAGGTAGCGCTTGATGTGCCGTCGCTGCATCGGCGCGAACAGCAGGAAATACAGGGCGATCGGCGGCAGCAGCAGCCTCGTGACGTGCCGCCCGAACACCAGCGCCATCATCACGATGAAGCGCAGCGCGAGCATGTTGCTGCGCTCGGGCGCATGCGCCCAGGCACCGCTCTCGCCCTTCGGTGCGGCCTGCGCGGTGCGGTCCGCTTCGTTCACGGCGCGCGTCTCCACTTCGGTGTGCTTCATCACGCCGACTCTTGCACGCCCGTCCAGCGGCCGGTGACAGCCACCACGCCGTCGCAGCGAACGTCGAATCGCACGCCGCGGGAGGCACCGGCCTCCGGGTTCAGCTCGATGGAAAGCACGGCCCCCGGCCGCACGGGAGAGAGGAACTTGGCGGCCGCCAGCGTGGGATGCTCGCCCAGCCGCGCCACCAGCGCCGGCACGCGGCGGATGGCTTCCATCACCTCGGCCAGCACCAGCGCCCCCGGCAGCAGCGGCTGGCCCGGGAAATGGCCGGCGAACACGGGGTGATCGGCCGGCACCGCATGGGCCATCTGCACCGGCGTGTCGTCTTCGGCCAGTTGCGCCAGCGCGAACTCGCGCAGCGCCCGCACGGTGAGCTTGCCCGTGCCCTCGCGCGGGAAGGACTTCACCTGCACCACGCGGCGCGGCACGAACACCGCCTCCAGCCGCTGGCGCAGCGCGGCGATGATCTCGCCCGCCGACAGCGTGGGCGCGACCACGAAGGCCACCGGCCGCACCACGCCGTCCGCCACCTCGTCGGGCAGCCAGAAGGCGCCGTCGTCCACGCCGGGAATGCTGTTGAGGTGGAAGTTCAGGTGCGCCAGCGAACTGCGCCGGCCCGCCACGTGGATCAGGTCGTTGGCGCGGCCGAAGAGGCGGAAGCGGCGCTCGTCCAGCAGTTCGAGCACGTCGGCCATGGGCGTGGGCTCGGGCATGAAGTCGCCGCTGAAGATGAAGCGCTCGGGGCCGCCGTCGGCCGAGGGCTCGGCGTGCACGCGGATCTCTCCGAAGGTTTCCCAGATCTCGCTGTCGGTGGTGCGGCGCGTGGCGACCTGGCCCGACTCGGTGCTGCCGTAGATCTCGAGCAGCACGCCGCCCATCGCCTGCTCGGCCTGCTGCGCGAGCTGCGGCGAAAGCGGCGCGGTGGCCGACAGGATCAGGTCGACCGGCGGCAGCTCGATGCCCGAGAGCAGCAGCGTCTTGAGGTGGAACGGCGTGGTCACCAGCGCGCGCGGGCGCGGCACCGAGGCCAGCGTCTTCGCGACGTCCGCCGGGAAGAACGGCCGGCCGCTTTCGAAGGCCGCACCGCCCAGCATCGCCAGCAGAACCGACGACTCCAGCCCGTAGCTGTGCTGCACCGGCACCGTCGCGACAAGGGTCAGGCCCTCGAGCGTCGGACGCTCCAGCACCCGGCACAGGCGCTCGACGGCCACGGCCACGTCGCCCACCAGCGTGCGCCAGGTCTTGGCGTGGGGCTGGGGCACGCCGGTGGAGCCCGAGGTCAGCAGGCTGGCGGCGTGCATGTCCGCGTCGATACGCGGCACGTCGAATGCTCCATCTCCTGCGGGACCAGCAAGCCCCTCGAGCAACAGCCGCTGGATGCCCGGCGTCTGGATATGCGAGGCGTCGGTGTGCGCGAAAAGGGGCGAGCCGCTGGATTCGAGCAGCCGCGAGATCGTGTCGGGGCGCGCATCGGGCGGCAGCATGCTCGCGCGGCCGCGCACGAGCGCCGCGCCGAGGCTCACCGCGAAGGCATAGCGGTCGCCACAGAGATTGACGGCGGCGCCCTCTGCCGGGAGCGTGGGCGCGAGCCGGGCGACGTCGGCAAGGAACTGGCGCGCGCTCACTGGCACGCCGGCGCGCCATGCGAGGGGGGCGTCGGGGTCGCGGTCGGCGAGCAGTGGCAGGAGGCGGGTGTCGTCTGTCGTCACGCGGGCGGGGCCTGTGTCATTGGCCGCCGGGGCTGGTGTCAACCGTCGACGTGCCGTAGAACGCGCGCACCGCGTCCACGAGGCGCGTGCGTTCGAATTCGGGATGCAGCCGGTAGCGCACCAGGTGTTCGCCCACGAAAAGCAGCGTCACCATCACCGGCGACAGCACGTTGGCGAACAGCGACCAGTCGGAGAACGGCCGCGTCAGGTAGATGATGATCGAGGCCATCACCATCACCGCGAAGAAGCCGGTCCAGATGCGTGTGAGCTGCGTGGTGTAGGACAGCATGTGGCCGCGCAGCGGATGCACGCGCTGCGCGAACTGCGTGATCAGCGGCAGGCCCTTGCCGCGCAGCGTTGAGCCGAACCAGCCGCACAGCGCGCCATTGATGGCCACGTGCTGCATCACGTACAGCCGGTTGGGGTCGCCCGCCTCACCCAGGAAGACGAGCGAGAAGCCTCCGATGCCGGCCGCCGCCGCAATGGCGACGCCCCAGCGCCCGAACCAGCTGCCGGCCAGGCCCATGGCGGCAAGCCAGAGCGGCCCCAGCAGCACGACCACCGCCCACGGCTGGTTCGCGTGGAACAGCGTCATCCAGTGGGAGAGGCCGGCATATGCGACACCCACCACCAGCAGGAGCGCTATTCGCCATCGGGACATGGGATCAGGTGGCTACGCGGTGCTGCGCGACGTGAGCCGCGAGCGTACGCAGCGACTGGAAGATCTGCTGGTTGCGTTCGTCGTCCGAACGCAGCTGGAAGCCGTAGCGGCGCGAGACTTCGAGCGCGACTTCGAGGATGTCGATGGAGTCGAGACCCAGACCTTCGCCGTACAGCGGTTCGGTCGGCACGATGTCCTCGGGAGCCACTTCGAGATTGAGCGCGTTCACGAGCAGCACCGCCAGCTCTTTTTCGATCGGCGACTGTTCGGAGGCATCGCCGTTGGCGGGAATGGGGGGCTGGGCAGTCGATGACAAAAAAACCTCCTGAAACTTTTTCCTGAACCACCGTGCGGGCCGTGGATTATAGGAGTGATGGTTGATTAGACTGCCCGCTTCCCATACGACGGAGCGCCCCATGGCCGACCCTCTTCTGATCGCACGGCACGACACCATCGAGTGCAACCTCCTCCCCGGCCTGGCGAACCGCCACGGCCTCATCACCGGCGCCACAGGCACTGGCAAGACTGTCACGCTGCAGACCATCGCGCAGAAGCTCTCTTCGATCGGCGTGCCGGTGTTCATGGCCGACGTCAAGGGCGACCTGACCGGCATCAGCCAGAAGGGCAGCATCGGCGGCAAGCTGGCCGCCACGCTGAAGGAACGCGGCATCGACGCGCCCGAGCCCTCGGCCTGCCCCGTCACGCTGTGGGACGTGTTCGGCGAACAGGGCCACCCGGTGCGCGCCACCATCTCCGACATGGGCCCGCTGCTGCTGGGCCGCATGCTCGACGTGAACGAAACCCAGGCTGGCGTGCTGAACCTGGTGTTCAAGATCGCCGACGACAACGGACTGCTGCTGCTCGACCTGAAGGACCTGCGCGCCATGCTGCAGTACGTGGGCGAGAACGCAAGCCAGTTCACCACCCAGTACGGCAACATCAGCGCCGCCAGCGTGGGCGCCATCCAGCGCGGGCTGCTGCAGATCGAAACCCAGGGCGGCGAGAAGTTCTTCGGCGAGCCGATGCTCAACATCGCCGACTTCATGCAGACCGTGGGCGGCAAGGGCGTGGTCAACATCCTCGCGGCCGACAAGCTCATGAATTCGCCGCGCCTGTACGCCACCTTCCTGCTGTGGATGCTGTCGGAGCTGTTCGAGCAGCTGCCCGAAGTCGGCGACCCGGAGCAGCCCAAGCTGGCCTTCTTCTTCGACGAGGCCCACCTGCTTTTCAACGAGGCGCCCAAGGCGCTGGTGGAACGCATCGAACTCGTGGTGCGGCTGGTGCGCTCCAAGGGCGTCGGCGTGTATTTCGTCACCCAGAACCCGCTGGACATTCCCGACACGGTGCTCGCCCAGCTCGGCAACCGGGTGCAGCATGCGCTGCGCGCCTTCACCCCGCGCGACCAGAAGGCCGTGAAGGCTGCCGCCAGCACCATGCGGCAGAAGCCGGGGCTGGACATCGAGACCGCCATCACCGAACTCGCGGTCGGCGAGGCGCTGGTGAGCCTGCTCGACGAAAAGGGCCGCCCCAGCGTGACCGAGCGCGTGTTCGTGCTGCCGCCGGCCAGCCAGCTCGGCGCCATCACGCCCGAGCAGCGCAAGGCGCTGATCGACGGCTCGCTGGTCGCTGGCATCTACGAGAAGTCGGTGGACCGCGAATCGGCCTACGAAAAGCTCAAGGGCCGCGCCGAAAGCGCGCCCGACGCTCCTGCCGCCGCGGTGCCCGGTGCCAAGGGCACGGCCGAATCCTCGGGCAGCGGCATGGGCGGCATGCTCAACGACATGCTCTTCGGCACCACCGGCCCGCGCGGCGCCAAGCACGACGGGCTGGTGCAGACCATGGCCAAGTCGGCGGTGCGCACCATGGGCACCTCGGTGGGCAAGGAGATCCTGCGCGGCGTGCTGGGCGGGATCTTCGGCAGCAAGAAGCGCTGAGGGCCGGAAGCAGACCCGGAAGCGGGCCGGCCGGCTACCAGCGCAGCAGGCGCGGCCCCAGCAGCGCCCCGACCAGCACGGGCGCCGCGATCCCGCTCACGTACCAGACGGCGAGGAACGGCGCAGTCAGCTCCATGCAGTGCAGCGCATAGACCGAAGCCCCCACGCCACCTGCCAGCGCGCCGGCTGCCGCACCCGCCAGCGCGGGCCGCGTGGGCGCCATGCCCTTGAGCACCACCAGCGCTGCGGCGAACACCGGCAGCGCCATCAGCCCGATGCTCCCCGCGCAGATGCGCCACGACTGGCCCATCAGCGCGGGCAAGCGCTCGTCGGCGGGCATGGTGAACCAGGCGATCACCGCCAGCATCCACACCCCGATCACCGACAGCACCGCCCCCATCAAGGTATGACGGGGCTTGACGCCCGGCCGCGCGAGCCGTTCGGCGGCCACGAAGCCGGCCGCCGCAATGCACAGCGGAAACAGCACCTTGACCCAGAACATCGGCCAGAACATGGCCTGCACGATGTCGTGCCGCACGCCGTAGCCGGCGAACAGGATCGCGAACGAGAACGGCAGCCCCAGCAGCACCGCCAGCCAGATGCGCGAGCTGGCGCGACGTCGGCCACGCGGCACGGCCACCTCGCCGTTGGCCAGCATCGAGACGAGGTCGTCGGTCTTCATGCCGCAGCTCCCCAGCCGTTGCCGAAACGGGCGGCCAGCGCCTTCAGCCCCCGGTGGATGCCGACCTTCACGGCTGACTCGGACATGCCGGTCAGGCTCGCGGTCTCGGCCACCGAGCGGCCCTCGATCTTGACGTGCACGATGGGCAGGCGCTGCCGCTCGGGCAGCGTCTCGAGCAGGCCACCCAGGTCGCGCTTCGCGTCGCTGGCCTCCTCGGCCGATTCGGCGAACACGGCCAGGTCGTCGTCCAGCGGGTCATGCAGGTCTTCGCGGACCGACTTGGCGCGCAGCAGGTCGATCATCTTGTAGCGCGCGATGGCATGCACCCAGGCCGTCAGCGGCTGGTCGCTCTGGTAGGTGTGGCGCTGGTTGTGCATGGCGAGCAGGCATTCCTGGACGAGGTCTTCCACTTCATCGGGCCAGCCAAAGAGGCGCTTGCCCAGAAAGGCGCGCAGGTGCGCGCTGAGCTGCTGCAGGAAGTCGCGGTAGGCCTTCGCGTCGCCGTCGAGGCCACGGAGGAACAGGCCGCGCAGCGCCGCTTCCACGTCGCCCGGGTTCTTCCTGCTGCCTACGGTGTTTCGTTCCATCGGGCTGGCTGGTTACAGCCTTGTCGAAATAGTTCCGGCGGATTGTGCCGGGACGGGCTCCCCGTGCTTGCCTGGCGGCCTCAAAGCTGCTTCAGGCACTGCTGGATGATCGGGCCGCTCCTGCTCCTGATCTTCTCCACATCCTGCAAGTCGGCCACGGAGGCGTCCTTCATGACGCCGTCGGCCGCGCAGGTGCACAGCTTCTTCAGGTCTTCTTCCGACTTGTTCCCGCGCTCCCCGGCGCTCTTGACGCAGCTGCCGATGAAGCTTTCCCTGAAGCTGGTCTTGAAGGCGGCATCGAAGCCTCCGGCGAAACCTTCCTTGGCCTTGTCGCAGGCGCTCAGGCCGAGCAGGCCCAGGGCAAGAAATACACAGGGAAGCACACGCATCGTTCTTTCCTCCATCGCGTCCGGTCCATCCGGCCGTCCCCGCGCATTGTTCCCCATCGGCACGGCCATGCCCGCAGGACGCGGGCTCGACCCTTGGCCCGTTGCTTGCAAGCCGCACGAGTGATCGGTACATTGCATTTTTTGAGGGCTACCAATGTCTGCTGACAGCACAACGATCCCTTCCATCCCCGGCGGCGCCATGGGCGCCACGCCCCTCCCCCCGCTGCACCCCTCGACGTCGACCGGCCACATCCGGCTGACCTCGCACGCCGGCGGCTTCGGCGCGCTGCCCATCCGCTGGGGCGCCGCCACGGCGACCGAGCGCGGACCGGT
>NZ_JASMRZ010000104.1 GCF_030462475.1 Variovorax sp. CAN15 | reverse complement strand
TGCTGTTCGAGCACCCGGGGTTCGCGGCGTTTGCGAAGGCGCTGGCGCAGGATCAGGGGCGCGCGCAGGTGCAGGTGCCGCCCAACGGCATTCCGCCGGGGTGCGAGGCGATCAGCGCGCAGATGGTGACGCTGGTCGCGCTCGATGAGCAGGAGATCCGGCGCATCGAGGCGGCGGTGCCGGGTGGGGCGGCCAACATCCAGGACATCTACCCGCTGGCTCCATTGCAGGAGGGCATCCTGTTCCATCACCTCCTGCAGACGCGGGGCGACGTGTATGTCTATCCGCTGCTGCTGAGCTTCGACAGCCGCGATCGCCTGGAGCGCTTCATCGAAAGCTTCGACCGGGTGATCGCGCGGCACGACATCTTGCGCACCGCGATCGCATGGGAAGGGCTCAGGGAGCCGGTGCAGGTGGTGTGGCGGGAAGCCCGGCTGCAGCTGCAGTGGCTCGAAGAAGACGAGGCATCGGCGGGCATGGATGTGGCCGAACGGCTGAACGCCCGCGTCGACCCCATCGGCTACCGCATCGACGTGCGGCGCGCGCCGATGGTCGAGGCGGTGGCGGCGCACGATGCGGCAAACCGGCGCTGGCTGCTGCAGCTGCCATGCCATCACCTGATCTCGGACCACACGACGCTGGAATTGCTGATGGATGAGATCGCATCGATCCAGCAGAACCCCGAGATCAAACTGCCTTCGCCCGTGCCATTCCGTGATTTCGTGGCTCGCGCGAGGCTGGGGTTGAGCACGGACGAGCACGAGGCTTTCTTCAGTCGAATGCTGGGCGATGTGACGGAGCCCACCACGCCCTTCGGACTGACCGACGTGCGGGGCGATGGCTCCGGCATCGACGACGCCCGCCTGGCGCTGGACCCGGCATTGGCCTCGCAGCTTCGACGCCAGGCGCAGCACCATGGGGTGAGCCCGGCGACGCTGTTCCACCTGGCCTGGGCGCTGGTGTTGTCCAGGGCCACGGGCAAGGACGACGTGGTGTTCGGCACGGTGCTTTTCGGCCGCATGCAGGGCGGCGAGGGCGCCGAACGTGCGATGGGCCTGTGCATGAACATGCTGCCGCTGCGCATCCGGCTGGGCGCGCTCAGCATCGAGCAATGCGTGCGCGAAATGCATGCGGCGCTGACGCAGCTCATGCACCACGAGCACGCGAGCCTGACCTTGGCCCAACGCTGCAGCGGGCTGCCGAAGGGCGCTCCGCTGTTCTCTTCGCTGCTGAACTATCGCCATAGCCCCAGGCGCGCATCCGCGGGCGGCTCCGATTGGGAGGGCATCGAGTTTCTCGCAGGGCAGGAGCGCAGCAACTACCCGCTCGGCCTGTCGGTGAGCGATCTGGGAGATGGCTTCGCATTGACGGCGCAGGTCAGCAGTTCCGTGGGCGCCACGCGTGTCTGCGAGTACATGCGTGCGGCAGTCGCCGAAGTCGTCGACGCCCTGGTCCATCGCCCTGGGCAACTCGCGCTCGAGATCGATGTGATGGCAGGGCTGCGGGTGCGATCCCCTGCTGCATTGCCTCCAGCGGCGCCTGCTGGCCGCAGGGCGCATGAGGCGCCGCGTGACGACGCGGAGCGGACACTGGCGGCAATCTGGGCGCAGTTGCTGGGCGTGCGGCGCGTCGGCCGCCATGACAACTTCTTCCAGTTGGGAGGCGACTCGCTGCTCAGTCTCAGGATGATGCTCGCCCTGCGCCAGCAACGACCCGGCAGCCGCCGGCTGGCCCTTTCGGACGTGATGCTGGCCGATACGCTGAAGGAGCTCGCCGCGCTGTGTTGATGGGCGCAGTCCGATCGTTGGCGAGCGGACAAGAAGCAAAAAAAGCAAAGGCCCGGCGCAGTGAATGCGGCGGGCCTTTCGTTTCAGCGGCTCGTTTTGCCGAGCCAAGGGCGCATCGGCGCCACGTTCACTACCAGCGGTACGTTGCCGTCGCGATGACCGAGCGCGGAGCGCCGTAGTAGCACTTGCCGTACTGGTCGCAGTTGGCGATGAAGTTCTTGTTGGTCAGGTTGCGCAGGTTGAGCGCGAGGTTCCAGCGTTCGAAGTCGTAGCCGACCATGGCGTCGTACACAGTGGAGGCCGGTACCTTGTTCGGCGCGAGTTTTTCTCCGTCGCCGTAGCTCGACCCGGTGTAGCGGGCGCCCAGGCCGACCTTCAAGCCGTTGCTGAAGCGGTAGTCCGCCCACACCGACAGCCGGTTCCTTGGCACCGCATTGGCCTGCTTGCCGATTTCAGCCGGGTTGGCGCTGGCGGTGACGATGGCGCGGGGCGTATAGCCGTACGCGGCCGTGATGTTCAGGCGCGGCATGATTTCGGCCGTGGCTTCCAGCTCCAGCCCGCGAACCTGGATTTCACCCGTCTGCTTGGGCATGAAGTTCGCGTCGTTCGAGATGTAGTTCTGGCGCCGCAGATCGAAGATGGCCGCGCTGTAGCTCTGCTTGGTTCCCGGCGGCTGATAGCGGATGCCCGCCTCGTACTGGCGTCCCGTTTCAGGTTTGAACGGCGCGCGCGTGATCGGGTCGACCTGGCCCGTGGGCGCAAACGACTCCGAGTAGCTCAGGTAGGGCGCGAGGCCGTTCGGGGCCAGGTAGACGAGGCCGGCCCGCTTGGTGAACTTGTTCTGCGATATCTCGGTGCTCTTGCCCGTCAGCCGGTCGAACACGTCGCTGTCGGCTCTGTCGTAGCGGCCACCCAGCGTCAGCGACCAGCGGTCGCCCCACTTGATCTGGTCCTGGATGTAAAGGCCGGTCTGGGCCAGGCGCATGTTGGAGTTCATCCATGGCGCGCCTTCGACGATCGGGCCGCTGTAAACCGGTGCGTAGATGTTGATCGTCGGCGCGGTGCCGGTCGAGAAGCTGTACTGGTCGATGCGGTTGCGCTGGTAGTCCAGGCCGACCAGCAACTTGTGCTGCCAGTCGCCCGCGCGCAGGTCGGCCTGCACCTGGTTGTCGATGCTGAGCGTCGAGACTTTCTCGCGGCTTCCGGTGGGATAGCGGCCGAGGAACATGAAGTTGAGCGGGTTCAGCGGATTCCTGCTGTCTACCGTGGTGAGGCGGCGCAGGGGCCAGACGCCAGCGTAGTCGACCTCCAAGGCCCCATAGCGGGCGTTCTGGCGCAGCGTGACGGTGTCGTTCAGCCGATGCTCGAACTCATAGCCCAGCATCCACTGGTCATTGTTGAAGTGGTCGTAGTTCGGGTCGCCGGTCTCCAGCGTGGCCGGAATGCGCGTGCCGATCGCGGTCGGGATCACGGAGCCGACTTGCGGCCGGATGCGGTTGTAGACGCCGGCACGCGTGCGGTCGACTTGCGCATACACCGTCAGCTTGGTGTCCCCCGACATGCGCCAGGTCAGGGAAGGTGCGAGATAGAGGCGGCGGTCGGGCATCTTGCCCGCGGGCAGGTCGCCATCGCGCAGCAGGCCGACCACGCGGTAGAGCACTTTGCCGTCGGCGTCGAGCGGGCCCGAGAAGTCGCCGGCGATCTGCTTGCGGTTGTGGTCGCCGATCTGCATCTGAAGTTCATGCAGCGGCTCGGCCGTGGGCCGCTTGCTCACGACGTTGACCACGCCACCCGGGCCGGCCTGGCCGTAGAGCACCGAGGCTGGGCCGCGCAGGAGCTCGATGCGTTCGGCGCCGTAGTTCTCGGTGCGCCAGACGCCCCAGTTGCCGTTGTTGCGCAGCGGCAGGCCGTCCAGGTAGAAGCCCGGTGCATAGGCATCGAAGCCGCGCAGCGTGAGCCAGTCGTAGCGCGAGTCTGCGCCGAAGGTGGTGATCGCCACGCCGGGGGTGTAGCTCAGGGCGTCCTTGAGCGTGACCGCGCCGGTCGCCTGCATGCGATCGGAGGTGATCACCGAGATCGACTGCGGTGTCTCGATGATCGGCGTATCTGTCTTGGTACCCGTTGCGCTGCGCTTGGCCACATAGCCGGTCACGTGGCCGGTGCCGCTTTCCTCCGCCTCGGCATTCACCGTCACCGCGGGCAGCGTCGCGCCCGTTGCCTGGTCCGTGGCGGCTGCCGGCGCGGTGACCGACGTTTGCGCATGACTACCGAAACTCGAGAGAACGGCGGTGGTTCCGAAGGCCGCCACGAGCGATGCATGCAGCAAGCGTTGGCGAGGGAGGGAGGATGTGTGCATGAAAGGGCTTTGAAAGTATTGGAAGCGCCTGGATCTTAATGAGAATTGCTCGCATTACAAAGTTGTAAACGCCGAACGGACCCACCGCTACCTGATTTGCGGACCCAGGACGTGGGGTGCCAGCAACGCCATGCCCTTGTGCATGGCCGGAAAGAGGCTTCGGTTGAAGTTGTTCCAGCGCAGCTCGAGGATGGTGTCGTCTGGGCCGACAGGTGTGTCGAGCACGTCGAAGATGACCTCGCCCGAATCGATCCCGTTGTCCACGTAATGCAGCGAGGCGCCGGTCTTGTCGATCACCGGAACACGCTGCCTGGTCATCGTCTTCCAGTCCACCACCCTGTCGCCCTGCGCGCCGTGCAGCGCATCGAGCGTGGCGTAGGCCCCGCGGCGCTGGTAGGGCGACTCCAGCCGGGTGATGCCGGGATGGATGTTGACGATCTTCCGGTAATAGCGGCTCTCAGGCCGGACGAGTTCGTCGAGGATGACGAGCAGCCCGTCGAGCAGCACGACGTCGGCGCCCAGCGTGAGCAGCTTGTCGAGCAGCGCGCGTTCGAATGCGCTCTTGCCCGCGGCGCGCCCGGGCGCATCCATGGGCATTCGGCGGTAGGCCGAGGGCACCGGATGCAGCATGTCCCGAAGCAGCCTGCCCTGCGCGCGCAGGTCCGCCGGAAAGATCCATTTGCGATCGGGATGCCATCCGAAGCCGTAGGCCTGGAGGGCGGCCTGGTCCCGGGGCGACTGCGCGTCGTCGTCATAGACGACGCCTTCGAGCGAATAGGCGTCGCCCAGGGGCGTGGTGTCGAGCGCCTCGGCCAGGTACTCGAGCGGCGACTTCATGTAGCGCTGCTCGCCCTTGTAGTCGATGTGCTGGCCGGCTCTGTCGGCGGCGGCGTTTCTCAAGGACAGGATGTAGACGAGCTTTGCCTTGGACATGGGTGTGCGATGGATGAGTGGGCTTCGTTGGGGGCGGCGCGGAACGCGACGATGCGGGCTCGTCGATGCGCCTCCACCGGAGACGAAATGCGGCGCGATCTGTTCATCGGCGCGCTCGGGTGCCGGCTTTGCGATGTTCCAACGAGAGAGGGCAGGCGCCGCAATGGCTTTCGCCGGGCAGCAGATAGTGGAGGCAACATTGCCGGTGGAGCTTCATCGCGGCCCATCCGTCGCCGTGGATGCGGTGCACCTCGCGCTGCCGGCCGAAGAGGGGGTTGGGCTGCGGCGCGCTGCCGTGGCCGGTCGGCCACTCGGGACTGTGCAGCAGGTGCGCCTGATCCCCGGCGATCGACGCCGAGCCGCCGGTCAGCGCCAGGGCCTGCGCGAGGATGGGGTCGAGCTGTCGCGCGGCATTGCCCCAGAGGATCTTCGGTGCGAGTCGGGAGAGGCCGCAGAGGGTCGCGAACAACGGTCGAAGATGCTGGCCCAACAGCGGCCCATAGCGCTGCGCGGTGCTGGTGCCATGCATTGCCTCGCCGATCTCGCGGATATGGAAGCTCGCGGGTAAACCGTTGCCGTCCAGCCGCACCCAGACCTGCTCGGCGGCCATTGGAAAGACATGCTGCAGCACGCTCGCAGCCGCGGCGACCGGCGGCAGTAGCGCACCCACGTATTCGAGGCACCATGCCGATGCGACAGGCCGCAGGTCGTGCCCGGTGCTCTTCCTGAATCTCGCATGGCGCTGCAGCGCCTCGGCCAGCAATTCGCCCGAACGCAGCAGGTCGGCAACGCGCACGGCATCGGGCGGGACTGTGTTGGCGTGCAGGAGTTTCTCTCCGAGCGGGGCCAACTCGCCCTGGAAGATCGGCTCCAGCAGCGGGATCATGGCCGTGCCCGCCGCCAAGCGATGGAACGGTGCGCAGGGTGCATCCACAGGAGACGCGCCAGCACCCTCGCTGTTCATTCTTGGGGTGCCGGCCTCGGCCGATGAACATCGGCGACGCCCGGCCGTCTATGCAAAAGGGTGGCACGGTGCCGCCGGGCCGTGCACATGGGGCAAGGCCGTTCCCCAGCCGTTTCCGGTTCGGCCGCGGATGTTCCGCGCGTCCGGGTCGCCGTCGCTCTTCGGGGCGGAAAGAGTTCGTGCATGACATCCACCAATGACGCCACCGGCCCTCGCGGAGAAATCAGGCGCCTGCTGAAACCATTTCTTCCGTGGATCGTGCTGTCCGCGGTCGCGGGTGTCGGCGCGGGCGCCGCCACGGTCGCGCTGCTGCGCACCATCAACCAGGTGCTCAACCAGGAGGGCGGCATGGCGGGCGGCCTGCTGCTGACCTTCATCGCGTTGTGCGCGGTCGCGCTGTTCGGTCGCATGGCCTCGGACGCGTCGACCAACTTCGTCGGCCAGCGCCTGGTGGCGCAGGTGCGCAAGAGCCTGGCGCAGAAGATTCTCTCGGCACCCATCGATGCGCTGGAGCGCTACCGCACGCACCGCCTGATGCCGGTGCTGTCGCAGGACGTGGACATGATCAGCGACGCCGCCTTCGTCCTGTCCTCCACGCTGATTGCGGTGGCCGTTGCCCTCGGCTGCCTGGCCTACCTGGCGTTCCTGTCGCTGCCGTTGTTCTGCCTGCTGGTCGTGGCTCTGGTGCTCGGCGCGACGATCCAGACCATGGCGCAGACCCGCGCCCAGGCCGGCTTCTGGAAGGCGCGCGAGCACGAGGACCAGCTGCACAAGGCCTACCGCGCGATCAGCGAAGGCGCGAAGGAACTGCGCATGCACCGCGACCGCCGCACGCGCATGTTCGGCGGACAGGTCGAACGCATCGTCGACGACATCCGCCGCGTCAACGGCCGCGCGATCAACACCTACGTGATGGCGACCGCCTTCGGCTCGGCCCTGTTCTTCCTGCTGATCGCGCTGATCCTCGGTTGGGCGGCATTCCGCAGCACCGAGCCCGTGGTGCTCAGCGGATTCGTGCTGGTGCTGCTGTTCCTGAAGGGGCCGATCGACGTCATCGCCGGCGCTTTGCCCAACGTGGGCCGCGCCAGGGTCGCGTTCGAGCGCATCGGAGATCTCTCCGCGCGCTTTGCCACGCCGGAGCCGCACCTGCATCTGGAGCGTCCGTCGAGCATCGCCACGCTCGAACGCGGCATCGGCATGCGGGGTGTGCGCTATGCCTTCGCCGCGCCGGACGGCGCAGAGCCCTTCGTGCTCGGTCCGATCGACCTGCAGCTGCGTCGAGGCGAGATGGTGTTCGTGGTGGGCGACAACGGCTCCGGCAAGACGACCCTCATCAAGCTGCTGCTCGGCCTTTATGCGCCGCAGGAAGGCGAAGTGCTGCGCGACGACGCCGTCGTGACGCCCGAGGCGCGAGACGACTACCGCCAGCTGTTCACCACCGTGTTCTCCGACTTCTACCTGTTCGAGGACCTGACAGCCGGCGAAAAAGGCGAGGGCGCGCTGCCGCAGGCGGCCTTGCCATACCTGCAGCGCCTGGAGATCGCCCACAAGGTGAGCATCAAGGATGGCTCCTTCAGCACCGTCGACCTCTCGACCGGCCAGCGCAAGCGGCTGGCGCTGGTGCATGCCTATCTCGAAGGCCGCCCGGTGCTGGTGTTCGACGAATGGGCGGCGGACCAGGACCCGACCTTCCGCCATCTCTTCTACACCGAGCTTCTGCCGGAGCTGCGAGCCAAGGGCCACCTGCTGGTGGTGATTTCGCACGACGACCGCTATTTCCACCTGGCCGATCGCGTGATCACCATGAAGGCCGGACACATCCTGGAAGACCGCGCTCGCGGGCCGCAAGGGCTGGCAGCGTGACGCACCGCCCGTTCATCCGCATCCAACACACAGAGCACCGAGGAGTTGAAATCGCATGCAGCACATCCATGACCTGATCGGGATCGGATTCGGCCCGTCGAACGTCGCGCTGGCCATCGCACTCGAGGAGAAACGCCACGGCGCCAGGCCGCTGGACGCCTTGTTCATCGAACGGCAGACCGGCTTCGCCTGGCATCCGCACATGCTGCTGGACCAGGCGCACATGCAGATCTCGTTCCTGAAGGACCTGGCGACGCTGCGCAACCCGACCAGCCGCTTCACTTTCGTGAACTACCTTTACGAGAAGGGGCGGTTGACGGACTTCATCAACCTCAAGAGCTTCTTCCCGAGCCGCCACGAGTTCAACGACTACCTGGGCTGGGCCGCGAGCCAGTTCGAGGACGCCTGCCGCTACGGCGAAGAGGTGTTCGAGGTACTGCCCGAGAAGCAGGGGGGCGAGGTGTCGCTGCTGCGCGTGCGCTCGCGCGACGGGAGCGGCCGGGTGCAGGAGCGGCTCGCGCGCAACCTGGTGGTCGGCATCGGCGGCGTGCCCAACATTCCGGAGTGCTTCCGCGCGCTGCGCGACGACGCTCGCGTCTTCCATTCGAGCAGCTACCTCAAGGACATGGCGCGGCATCCGCAGGCCCGCAGGGTAGCCATCGTGGGCGCGGGTCAGAGCGCGGCGGAGATCTTCATGGACCTGCAGGGCCGACCGGGCGCGCCGCAGGTCGACCTGATCATGCGTGCGCGTTCCATCCGGCCCTCGGACGACAGCCCGTTCGTCAACGAGGTGTTCAACGCCGACTACACCGACTACATGTACAGCCGCGACAGCGAAGAGCGCGCCGCTCTGCTCGACGAGTTCTCGCAGACCAACTACGCGGTGGCCGATCTCGACCTGATCCAGCAGATCTACAAGGTCTTCTACGACCAGAAGGTGGCGCGCGGCACCCGCCTGCGCATGCTGCGCCAGCACGAGGTGCGCTCGGTACGCGCTTCCGCGGACGGCGTTCACCTGGCACTGCTCGACCGCGACCTGCAACGCGAGAGCACAGTGCGCTACGACGCGGTGGTCCTGGCCACCGGCTATGCGCGCGACCAGCACAAGGACTTGCTGCTGCCGCTCGCGCCCTACCTCGGCGACCACGACGTCGACCGCTACTACCGCCTGAAGGCCACGCCCGACTTCCATCCGGGCATCTACCTGCAGGGCGCTTGCGAGGACAGCCACGGCCTGAGCGACACACTGCTCTCGGTCACCTCGGTGCGCACCGGGGAAATCGGCAACGCGCTGCTCGCCGCGCAGTCGCGGGTGCGCAGTGCCGTGCGCGAGGAATCCCAGGCAGTCCGCATCTGAGCGGCCGCGGGCGAGGCGGCCGACGATGGCGATGGTCGAGAGGAACCCTGTTTGCACGAAGACGGCCGTCGACACTGCATGGGCGCTTTTTTGCAGGCTGCACGACACGCCCTCGCGCGACCATGCCGACCAGCTCATCCACTGGCTGGGCGAAGACCCCCGCCATGTGCGTGCGTTCGACGAGGCGCTCACGCTTTGGGCGCTGGCGGGCGCCGCCCTGGTCAAGCCTGTGCTCGAGGATGTGCGGCGCAGCGGCCCCGATCTGCAGTAGGCAGCCGCCGCGTCGCTTCAGCCACCGGGCGACGCGCCCTTCGCCGCGATCGAGAACCGCTGCTCGGGCGCGTGACCGCTCGTCCCTGAGCCGTCCGGCGGGCTGGCTGGCTGGCTCTGAGACTGTTCCTAGACCCGGATCACCCGCCCTGGATTCAGGATGTTCTTCGGATCGAGCCCGCGCTTGATGGCCCGCATCATCTCCAGCGCCACGGGCGACTTGTGCTTCTCGAGCTTGTCGACCTTGAGCGAGCCCACGCCGTGCTCGGCCGAGAACGAGCCGCCGAACTTCTCGACAGCGTCGTACACCAGCGTGTTGATGCGCTCTTCCTCGTTCTTCAAGAAGGCCTTCGTATCGACGTTCTCCGGCGCCTGCACGTTGTAGTGCAGGTTGCCGTCGCCCAGGTGGCCGAAGTTGACCAGCCGCACGCCTGCAATCTCGCGCGCGAGCAGCGCGTCGGTCTCCTGCACGAAGGCAGGGATGCGCGAGACGGGGATCGAGATGTCGTGCTTGATGTTCAGGCCTTCTTCTGCCTGCGCGAGCGGAATGCTTTCGCGGATGTGCCAGAGCTGGTGCGCCTGCGTGAGGTTCTCGGCGACCACGGCGTCGGTCACGCAGCCGTCCTCGAAGGCGGTTTCGAGCAGCGCCTCGAAGCGCGCGCGGGCGTGGTCTTCGGATTCGCTGTCGGAGTTCTCCAGCAGCACGCAGTAGGGCACTGCGTCGTCCGAGATGAAGGGCACGCGCAGCTGGGGCATGTGCTTGTCGACCAGGCTCAGCGCGAACTTGCCCATCACCTCGAAGCCGGTGAGTCCGGGGCCCAGGTGCTTGTGGGCGAGGCCCAGCAGGGTCACCGCGTGATCGAGCGAGGGCACCGCGGCCCACGCGGTGAGCTGCGCGGCGGGCAGCGGGTAGAGCTTCATGGTCGCGGCGGTGATGATGCCCAGCGTGCCCTCGCTGCCCACGAAGAGGTCGCGCAGGTCGTAGCCGGTGTTGTCCTTGCGCAGGCCGCTGGTGCCTTCCCAGATCTCGCCCTGCGGCGTGACAACCTCCAGTCCCAGGCACAACTCGCGCGTGTTGCCGTAGCGCACCACCTGCGTGCCGCCCGCATTGGTCGCGAGGTTGCCGCCGATGGTGCAGCTGCCCTCGGCCGCGAGGCTCAGCGGGAACAGGTAGCCGGCCTTCTCGGCGGTTTCCTGCAGTGTCTGCAGGATGCAGCCGGCCTCCACCGTCATGGTGAGGTTGGCGGCGTCGATGGTGCGGATCGCGTTCAGCCGCTGCAGGCTCAGCACCACCTGCGTGCCGCTGTCGTCCGGAATGGAGCCGACCGCGAGGCCGGTGTTGCCGCCCTGCGGAATCACCGCCGTGCCGGCCGCGGCGCAGGCCTTGACCACGTCGGCCACCTGCTGCGTGTTGGCCGGCCGCACCACGGCCAGCGACTTGCCGCGCGAGCGCTTGCGCCAGTCCTGCTCGTAGGCGGTGAGGTCGCCCTCGTCGAGCACGTGCGACGCGCCGACGATGGCGCGCAGCTGTTCGATCAGGGAAGAAGAAGCAGAAGTAGCGGCAGTGTTCATTGGGCGGAAGCCTCCAGTTGGCGGGCAGCGTTCTTGGCATGGCGCAGGCGCAGCCGCACATGCCAGGCGCAGGCGGCGAAGAGCACGAGGCACAGCAGCACCTCGATCAGCGCGAGCACCTGGCTCAAGCCGCTGGTGTCGCTCCAGGCGCGCACCACGCCCTCGGTGAAGTAGAGCCAGATCATCAGGCTGACCCAGCGGTAGGTGTACATGCGGTTCTTCCAGAGCCCCGCGAGCGGAACGACCAGCGGCAGTACCTTCAGCGCCATCAGCGAGCCGCCCGGGCGCAGGGGCGCCAGCCACAGTTCCCAGGCCAGGCCCAGCACGATGAGGCCCAGGACGCTGCCCACGGCGGCCCAGCGGGTGGCGCGAACGGAGGACGGTGCTGGCGGCGGATTGGTATTCATGAGCGGGATACCGCGGAACCGGCTTGGCCGGGCCGCTGGTATCGCCCCCGGTGAGGGGGTTGGCGCAGCGACACGAAGTGCGCGGAGGCTGGGGGAGAGTTCAACTCCTATGATACCGGCCATGAATCGTCGGCAGCTCTGGAGGGATCTTTCGCGCTTTCCGTGGCGCAACACGGCAGCGGTGCTCGGCGAGCGCTTCCGCGAAGACCGGCTCGGCCTCACCGCCAGCAGCCTGACCTTCACCACCACCATCGCGATGGTGCCCTTCTTCACGGTGGCGCTGGCCCTCTTCACCGTGTTCCCGATGTTCGCGAAGATGCAAGGCCGCCTGCAGCGCTGGCTCATCGAGAGCCTGATTCCCGAAAACATCGCGCGCCAGGTGCTGGGCTACCTGAACCAGTTCGCGAGCAAGGCCAGCGGGCTGGGTATCGCGGGCCTGATCGTGCTGCTGATCACCGCCATCGCGCTGATCCTCACCATCGACAAGACGCTCAACAACATCTGGCGCGTGCGCGCGCCGCGGCCGTTCGCGCAGCGGGTGCTGATCTACTGGGCGGCCATCACGCTGGGGCCGATCATCCTCGCGGTGAGCCTGTCGACCACTTCCTACGTGGTCGCGGCCACCAGCGACGTGGTGGGGCGCGGCATGGTCAAGCTGTTCTTCGACACCTTCGAGTTCATGCTGCTGGCGGTCGGCATGGCCTCGCTCTACCACTACGTGCCCAACACCAACGTGCGCTGGTCGCATGCCTGGGCCGGAGGCATCTTCGTGGCGGCGGCCATCGAAATCGCCAAGCGCGTGCTGGGCTACTACCTGAGCCTGGTGCCGACCTATTCGGTGCTGTACGGTGCCTTCGCCACGGTGCCGATCCTGCTGGTGTGGATCTACGTGGCCTGGGTGATCGTCCTGCTGGGCGCGGTCATCGCGGCCTACCTGCCCAGCCTGCTGACCGGCGTCGCGCGGCGCGGCGGCAGCGCCGGCTGGCCCATGCAGCTGGCCATGGAGGCGCTGCAGCACCTGGCCCGCGCACGAGCCACGCCCGCCAAGGGCATGGGCGCGGCCGAACTGGTCACGCGCATGCGGGTCGATTCGCTGCAGCTGGCGCCGGTGCTCGAGACGCTGGTGGCGCTCGACTGGATCGCGCCGCTGGCGGAAGAGCCCACCAACGAGGACCCGCGCTACGTGCTGCTCGCCGACCCGTCGACGCCGATCGAACCGCTGTTGAAGGAACTGCTGATGCCTCGGGCCGAGCCGCTCGAAGACCTCTGGCAGAAAGGCCCGCTGCGCTCCCTGAGGCTGGGCGACGTGCTGTTGATCTAACGGTGTTCCGGATTTTTTCCAGGAACACCGCGGAACCGGCTTTGCCGGGCCGCCGGTGTTGCCCCCTGCAAGGGGGCGGAGGCCACACGAAGTGGGCAAGCCTGGGGGGTCAGACGATTTTCACGCGCCCCAGCCAGATGTCGCGGTACATGGCCCAGTCGCCCATGAAGGAATAGAGCGGCCGCTTGAACGAGGCAGGCTTGTTCTTCTCGAAGCCGAAATGCCCAACCCAGGCGAAGCCGTAGCCCGCCACCAGCCCGGCCAGCAGCCACCACGGATTGAGCGTGACCACCAGCGCCACCAGGCACAGCAGCGAAATGGTCGAACCGGTGAAGTGCAGCCGCCGGCAGGTGAGGTTGGTGTGCTCGGTCAGGTAGAAGGGATAGAACTCCGCGAAGCTCTTGAACTGGCGCGGATCGACGGCAGATGCGGGGGCGGTCGTGGTGCTCATCGTGCGGGTCTCCTGTACCCATCGGGAGGGCTTTGTCCATAATAGCCACGACCTCCCGGCCGTACCACCCGGTCTTCCGATCACACCACCGACGCATCAGCCTTGAGCGCTATTCCAAGCCTTCCAAGCACCCCCGAATCCGCCGATCCGGCCGGCGATGCGCCGTGGGTCGTCTGCCTCTGCGCAGAATGGTGCGGCACCTGCCGCGACTACCGGCCGTTGCTCGAAGAAGTGGCGCGCGCGCATCCGCAGTTCCGCTTCGCCTGGGTCGACATCGAGGACCACGCCGACATCGCCGATGCCTTCGACGTGGAAACCTTCCCGACCCTGCTGGTCGCAGGCGCCGACGGCACGCGCTTCCTGGGGCCGCTGCTGCCGCACGCCGAGACGCTCTCGCGCATGCTCTCGGCGCTGCAGCCGCCGCAGCCTTCGAGCCTCGACGTCGATCTGCTGCTGGCCGTGCTGAACAAGAAGCCCGCCGTCTTCACGGTCTGACTGGAGCCTTCCCATGAAAGTCCTGATCTTCGGCGCCACCGGCATGGTGGGGCAGGGCGTGCTGCGCGAGTGCCTGCTGGCGCCCGACGTGGAAAGCGTCGTCGCGATCGGCCGCAACCCCACAGGGCAGCAGCACCCGAAGCTGCGCGACCTGGTCCACAAGGACATGTACGACTACGGCGACGTCGAGTCGCAGCTGCAGGGCTTCGACGCCTGCTTCTTCTGCCTCGGCGTGTCGTCGGTGGGCATGAAGGAGCCCGAGTACAAGCGCATCACCTACGACCTCACGCTGGCCGCGGCCACCGTGCTCGCGCGGCTCAACCCGGGCATGACCTTCACCTACGTGACGGGCGCGGGCACCGACAGCAGCGAGCGCGGCAGCAGCATGTGGGCGCGCGTGAAGGGCGCGACCGAGAACGCCCTGCTGCGCCTGCCTTTCAAGGCTGCCTACATGTTCCGCCCCGGCATGATCCAGCCGCTGCACGGCATCCGCTCGAAGACGCCGCTGTACGACGCGGCCATCGTCGTGCTCAAACCCGTGCTCGGGCTGGCCTTCCGCCTTTGGCCGAACCGGGTGACGACCACCGAGAAGGTGGGGCGCGCGATGCTGGCGGTGGCGCGCAACGGTGCACCTAAGCCGATCCTCGATCCGGCGGACATCAACGCGCTGGGCTGAGTCCCGACTCAGCCCGCAGCCCGCGCGCGTCCCAGCTTGCGCCGGTCCGCGCTGGTGATGGCATCCACCAGGTGTCGCACGAAGTCCTGCGCCAGCTGCGGCAGCGTGCGGCCTTCGAGCGCCAGCACCTGCAGCTGGCGCTGCTGCAGCGGCGCCTCCGCGAAGGGGCGTGCCACCACCGTGCCCTCGTCGATCAGGTGCATCACCGTGAGCAGGCCCGAGAGCATCACGTCGGGCGTGCGCAGCAGCGGCAGCAGCACCGAGGAGAAATTGCTCACGAAGAGCGCGTGGTATTGCAGTCCCTGCAGGCTGCAGGCCTGGTCGAAGAGCTGGCGCGCCGTCACGCCCTTGTCGCCCACGGCCAGCGGGTAGCGCACCGCGTCGGCCACCGACACCACGCGTTGCCGCGCCAGCGGATGGTCGGGCCGCAGCACGGCGTACACCGGCGCGGTGGCCGAGTGCTCGATCTTCAGCCCGGGCTCTGGAGCGACCACGTACTTGAGCGCGATGTCGGTCTCGCCGCGCGCCAGCAGCGCGCTCACGCCGTCTGGCGAGCCCACGTGCAGCTCCAGCTGGCAACCAGGGTTCGCCGACTCGAAGCTGCGCATCACCAGCGGCATGAAGTGCCCCGCGAAGCCCTCGGTGCAGGCCATGCGGATGCGTCGCGCGCTCTGGCCGCCGAGGTCGCGTACCTGCTCCACCACCTGCTCGATGTCGAGCTGCGCATTGCGCAGATGCGCAGCCAGCCGCTCGCCGGCCGCCGTGAGCGCCATGCCGCGCGCATGCCGTTCGAAGAGCGGCGTGCCCAGGCTGTCTTCGAGCTTGGCGATCTGCCGGCTTACCGCAGATGACGCCACGAACAGCCGCGCCGCAGCCTGGTTGACCGAGCCGCTGCGCGCCACTTCGAGGAAGTGCCGCATCGGGATGCTGAGCAGCGGTAGCGTCATGGCGATGGCCGAAAAGTCCAGAGTGTTGCCTTCAAGGCAATGGTAGCTTGCCAAAACGATGCTGGAAGCATCGGCCTTCAGGCCTTGTACTTGCTCCACCCGCCACTTGGGAAGACTCAGAGAGACAAGGACCCTCATGCAACGTTCAGACAGCCTCTCCGCCGCAGCCGCCTATTTCGACGGCGGCGGCTTCTTCGCCGACCTCCGGCGCCGCATTGCCTTTCGCACCGAAAGCGACACCGGCGCCGCCACGCCCGCGCTGGAGGCCTACCTGCGCGAGGAGATGATCCCGCCGCTCGCGGCTCGCGGCTTCGCCTGCGAGGTGATCGCCAACCCGGTGCCCGGCGGCGGCCCTTTCCTCATCGCGCGCCGCATCGAGGACCCGTCCCTGCCCACGGTGATGAGCTACGGCCACGGCGACGTGGTCAGCGGGCAGGACGCCCAATGGGAAGAGAGCCTTGCCCCCTGGACGCTGACCGTGCGCGGCGAG
>NZ_JASMRZ010000103.1 GCF_030462475.1 Variovorax sp. CAN15 | reverse complement strand
GCGGCTCGGCGCCTTTGGCGGCGCTGATCGGCGGCGTGCTAACTACTACGTCAACATAGCGCTCGCCGCCATCCTGCGAGGCAGCAAGTAGGTCGACTCACTTCTCCTTCGCCAGGCCCAGCTTGTCGATGATCGCCTTCTCCCGCACCACCGTCTCCTGCGCGAACTTGGTGTAAGTCGCCGAGCTCATGTAGTTCGGCAGCATGTCGTAGCGGCCCAGCGAGGCTACGTAGCTCGGCTCCTCCATCGCCTGCTTGAAGGCGTCGTGCAGCTTCTTCACCACCTCGGGCGGCGTGCCCCTGGGCGCGCCGATGCCGAAGGGCGAGTTCTGCACCACGTCGTAGCCCAGTTCCTTCAGCGTGGGCGCGTCGGGGAACTTGGCCAGGCGCTTCTCGCCCCAGGTGTTGAGCACGCGCATCTTTGGACGCGACGCCGCCATATGCGTGATGGCGATGTGCGGCAGCGGCGTGCCGGCCCTGGAGCAAGGCGCGGTGGCCAGCCTCGACGCGCTCGCGGCGCAACAGGCGGCCAATGGACAGATCCCGAAGTACGTGGACCCGCAGGGCCGAGACGCCGATTTCTGGTACCTGGGCTGCATCGACGCCACGCTGTGGTGGCTGATCGGCGTGGACCATGTTCGCCGCCACGGGCAGGCCGGCCCGTCGCGCTGGGACAAGGAGGCGAGCCGCGCACTGCACTGGCTGCTGGCGCAGGAGCACCAGCACTTCCGCCTGCTGCAGCAGAACGAGGCCAGCGACTGGGCCGACATCATGCCGCGCTCAGGCTACGTGCTCTACACCAATGCGCTGTGGTACGAGGTCAAGCGCCGCTTCGCGCTCGATCACGCGGAGCAGACGCACTATCACTTCAACCACCTGTTCAATCCGTTCCAGCCCGACCTGCCCGAATATCACCGGGCGCGGCTGCTGCAGCACTACGCGCGCCGTGGCCGACGCGACCCGGGGCTGTATCTGAGTTTCGTGAACCTGGCCGTGGTCGGCGACGAGGGCGACGTGTTCGGCAATGTGCTGGCCATACAGAGCGGACTGGCCGATGGCGCGATGGCGCGCCGTATCGTCGACACCATCCGCCGGGCGCATGCCACCGACCCCTTGCCGGTGCGCGTGGTGCTGCATCCGCTCGCGCACCAGCACCCCCTGTGGAGGGCCTACATGGGCCGCCATCGCCAGAACATCGTGCACCAGTACCACAACGGCGGCATCTGGCCCTTCGTCGGCGGCTTCTGGGTGATGGCGCTCGCGAAGCTGGGCGAGCACGGCACGGCCTGGTCCGAACTTGCGAAGCTGGCGCACGCGAATGCGATGGACGACTGGCGTTTTACCGAGTGGTTCCACGGCCGCACGCTGGCGCCCATGGGCATGGCGGGGCAGAGCTGGAACGCGGCGACATTCCTGCTCGCGCTGCGCGCGCTCAAGGGCAACGGAGCCGCCTGGTAGCCGCGGACCGCGCACAAGGCCCGAGCCTCGTTCACCCCGCCGGCGCCTCGGCCGGCGGCATCACCTGTGCGCGATGGGACGGCAGGCTGCGTTCCAGCAAAAGATAAAGCGCCAGCCCGCCCGCCAGCGGCACCAGGTAGTACAGCGCCCGGTACGCCAGCACCGCCCCCATCAGCGCACCCTGCTTCACCGAGCCCGACAAGAGGGCGAGATACACCGCTTCCAGCACGCCGAGCCCGGCGGGGATCGGCGTTATCACGCCGACGATGGATGCCGCCATGAGCACGCTCAAAGTCGTGGCGTAGGGCACTTTCTGGCCCAGCAGCAGGTACATGGCCGTGCCCATCAACGCCCAGTTCGCGCTGGAGAGCGCCAGCTGCGCCACGGCGATGCGCCCTCCAGGCAGATGCACATGCCTGCCCCTGATCACCCACTCGCGCTTGCGCGAGACGGCGCATGCAACCACGTAGCCGATCGCCAGAAGGATCATCGCCACGCCGAGAGCGCGCAGCGCGCCCTCCCCGATGTGCGCCTGCCGGGGCGGCTCGATGATGCCGGCCGCGAAGAGCCCGCCGGCCAGCAGCCCATAGCCGAGCCAGTTGGTCGCGAGGCTCAGGCCCACGATCTGGGCGACCGTGGCCTCGTCGAGGCCCGCGCGTGCATAGAGGCGCGCACGCATCCCGATGCCGCCGACCAGCGAGCCCAGGTTGAGGTTGAACGCGTAGCTTGTGACGGCAATGGCCCAGGTCCGCGGCGCCGACAGCCGATGCCGCAGGTGGCGCCTGCCAATCAGGTCGAAACAGCCGTAGAGGGCGTGGCTCGCCGTGGCGAGCCCGAGCACGGCAAGCAGCAGCCAGGGCGAATACTTCCGAAGCGCCTGCAACGCGCCGGCCCAGTCGATCTTGTGTATGTGCGACAGAAGCAGGCCCAGGACGACGATGCCCAGCGCCGGCAGAGCCCACTTCCGGCAGCGCTGCCACCGCGTGAGGCCCGCGGCCGCGCCGGACGCAGCCGGAGAACGCAGGACGGCCGCCATCTCAGTCCGGATCGCGCTTGCCGCCGTCCGGCTCGGCTTTTTCAGGCGTCATATGCTCGGCTTCGCCCTTTTCGTGGAGCTTCTTGTTGGCCACGCCCTTCATGAGAGTTCCTCGCCCTCGACATCGCGGCCGTCGGTGGGGACGGACTCTTCCTGCGTCACTTCCGGTTCCTCGCGGGACGTCTGCTTGGGGTTATGCGTCATGTGGATGGCTCCTCGGGCTCTCTGGTCTTGACTTGATCTGGGTGATCTGCGAATGGGCCGAGTCTTCGCCTCCTCCGGCGTGCGTGCCGCCATCCGCGAACGACGACCGGTGCAGGACATTTGCCATACGCCGCGCATCGCGAATCGCGATGTCGGCATGCGCCGACATGGCCGCGCGCAGTCTGTCCTCAAGGCATGAGTGCCGTGCGATCTAGGCTCATGACCAGACGAAGAACCGGCGCGCTGCTCCTCGCCGCGCGCACTACGCCCGCAGGAATCCCGACCCAGTGACGACCGCCACACTCCCCACAAAGACAGTTCCCGCCGGCGTCCCCGGCGCCAGCGCAACGGCTGCCCCGTCGACGCCGCATCGGTGGAGTTTCATCCGCGCCGGCGGCCTCGACCAGGTGGTGTTCCGCAGCGGTGCGGACATCGCCCACATCGCCGAACTCGACCAGAAGCTCTGGGTCGCGCTGGCCTGCCCCACGCGCGGCATCGACTTCGATTCCCGCACGCTGGACCTCATAGATACCGATCGCGACGGCCGCGTGCGCCCGCCGGAAGTGATAGCGGCCTGCCAGTGGGCCTGCGAGCGGCTGCGCAGCGCCGATGCCCTGCTTGTGGGCGGCGGCACGCTGTCGCTCGACGATCTTGACGACAAGGGCGCGGCGGGCGCCGACCTTGCCAGGGAGGGCCGGCGCATCCTCGACCTGCTCGGCAAGAAGGACCTGGACACGCTGACACTCGCCGACATCTCCGATCGCAGCGAGTGGCTGGCGGCCATGCGCTTCAACGGCGACGGCGTCGTCACGCCCGAAACCGCTGCCACTGACGAAGCCCTGCGCGCGGCCATCGAGGAAGCGATGCGCACCCATGGCAGCACCCCCGACCGCCACGAGAAGAAGCCCGGTCTCGACCGCGCGCGCGCCGAAGCCTTCATGGCCGATGCGAAGGCCATGCGCGACTGGTACGCGAATGCACAAAGCAGCGACGAAGCGGTGCTGCCGCTGGCCGATCGCACGCTGGCCGCCACCGAAGCCCTTCGCGCGGTCGCGGCGAAGATCGACGACTTCTTCGCGCGCTGCCGTGTCGCGGCCTATGACGTTCAGGCAGTGGCGGCGTTGAATCCTTCGCCCGAGGCCTACGACGCGCTGTCGGGCCACACGCTCGAAGTGGGCGCGCAACCCATCGCCGAATTGCCGCTTGCCCCGGTCACGCCCAGCCGTTCGCTGCCCCTGCGCGGCACGAGCCTGAACCCCGCCTGGGCCGATGCGATGGCCCTGTTCGCGCGCGACACCGTGGCGCCGCTGCTCGGCGAGCTCGACGCGCTGGAAGAGGAGCAATGGCAGTCGCTGCGCCGCCGGCTCGGGCCCTGCGAGGCGTGGGTCGCGGCACGGCCGGCCAACGCGCTGGCCGGCCTGTCGCGGGAGCGCATTGACGAACTGCTCGCGACGCACGAGGCCCTCTTCGCGCTCATTGCCGAAGACGAGGCAGCGGAGCATCACAACAAACTGCTGGTCGACCTGGAGAAGCTGTTGCGCCTGCAACGCGACCTGCTGGTGCTGCTGCACAACTTCGTGTCGTTCAAGGCCTTCTACTGGCGCGAGGGCGCCATCTTCCAGGCCGGCAAACTCTACCTGGACGGGCGCAGCTGCGAACTCACGGTGCAGGTGCAGGACACCGCCCGGCACGCGACGCTGGCCGGGCTGGCCAAGACCTGCCTCGCGTACTGCGACTGCACGCGCCAGGGGCAGAAGATGAGCATCGTGGCCGCCTTCACGGCCGGCGACGTCGACTTTCTGTTCGTCGGACGCAACGGCGTGTTCTACGACCGCGAGGGCCGCGACTGGGACGCCACCATCACCAAGCTGATCGAGAACCCCACCAGCGTCGCTCAGGCCTTCTTCGCGCCGTACAAGAAGTTCGTGCGCATGATCGAGGAGCAGGTGGCGAAGCGGGCTGCCGCGAGCGAGGCCGGATCGCAGGTCGCGCTGCAGTCGCTGGCTGGACGGGTCGCCACGGCGGACCGTACGGCAGGAGCGGACGCTGCCCCGAAGCCCCCCGCCAAGCCGGGCGTGCCGCCGGCCGGCAGCCGCATCGACGTGGGCACCGTGGCCGCGATCGGCGTGGCGCTGGGCAGCATCAGCGCGGTGCTGGTCGGCATCTTCGGCAAGTTCATCGACCTGGGGCAGTGGATACCGGTGGCGCTCGCCGGCATCGTGATCGCGATCTCGGGGCCCAGCATGCTGATCGCCTGGTTGAAGCTGCGCCAGCGCAGCCTGGGGCCCATCCTGGACGCGAGCGGATGGGCCATCAACGGCCGCATGAAGGTGAGCGTGCGGCTCGGCGGCATGCTCTCGCAGACGGCACACGTGCCGCCGGGGGCAAAGCGCATCGCGCCCGACCCGTACCGCGAACGGCACGGACTTGCGGGTGCGGTGGCTGCGGCCTGCATCGTCGGCGCGGTCGTGCTGCTGGCCTGGCGCATGGACTGGCTCGACGGCCGCCTGCCGCCGCGGCTGCAGCACGATCCGGCGGCGGCTTCTGCACCGGGCGCCTGAGCGGAGGGCGCCGCGCGGGAGTGCCGTCCCGCGTCAGGGGCTGTTGGTTCTTTACACCCTGCCGATCGACCAGTAGTGGACCAAAGCATTCACATTCATACTGCCGAGCAGGACAATTGCAAACAGATCGCAACTGGCGGCTTGCACCGTCGAATCCTCCTTGAACCGCAGTTTCGGGAATATGGCTCGCTCCATGGAACATCGGCTGGACTGGACCCTTGCCGCATGCGCCCGGATTCTCCGGCCGGTGGTCAGGCTCGCGCTCGCCATGGGGGTCAAGCATCCGCACCTTGAAGAACTGCTGCGCGACCTGCTGATAGAGGAGGCCCAGCGCAGCTGGCGCAACCAGGGCGTGCCGAATCCGAACCTGAGCCAGCTTTCGGTGACGACCGGCCTCAACCGCAAGGCCGTGACGGCCAAGGTCAGGGCAACCACCGATCCCCTGCCCCACACCGAACTGTCGGCAGCAGCCAAGACATTCACGTTGTGGTTGCAGATGCTTACTAAAGACAACACCTACCGGCGCTTGCCCATCACGGCGGGCCACGACGCGCCCTCCTTCGAGGCCGTAGCGCGCCTGAGCAGCCGCGGCAATGTGCATCACCGCACCATCCTCGACGAACTGGTGCGGCTGAACATGGTGAGCGAAGACGAGGATCAGGGCGTGGTCGAGCTCACGACGGACGGTTTCGTGCCGGTGGAAGACCTGCAGTCGATGCTGGCCTTCCTGGGCGACAACGGCCGGGACCACCTGCTGGCCGCCGTCGCCAACACACTGGGCGAAGAGCCCAGGATGCTCGAGCGCGCGGTGTACGCGCGCGGGCTCACGCTTGCGGAATGCGAGCAGATCCAGCGCCTCGTGCGCGAGCGCTGGACGGCGCTGCATCACGAACTGGCGCAGGAGATGTCGCGGGCAGTCGACGAGGCCCCTGGCGGCGCGAAGGGACGCATCCGGGTCGGCATCTACACCTATTACGAAGACGAGCGAGCCGAGCGCGCGCCAGCGCCCCCGCCCCTGCCCCTGCCCCCATCAGAAGAAAGAGAGCCCAAGCCATGAGCACGATGAAGACACCTCGCAGGCTCCTGCCCGGACTCTTGTCCGCCTGCTTCATGGCGCTGCTGCTTTCGTGCGGCGGGGGCGGAGGCGGCGGAAGCAGTGGCGGCTCCGTCGTGGGCCTCGGGACCGGCACGGGCGGCACGCCCGCGGCGACGGGCACCGGGGGCGATTCCACCGGGACGGGAGCCGGGACCGGAACGGGCTCCGCAACAGGCACGGGAGGAGCCGGAACCGGCGCCACGGGGGATTCCGGCGGGGCGGGCGGCACAGGCGGCACGGGTGGCGACGCCAACGGAGGCACGAGCACAGCCGGCAACAGCAACACCGACGGCTCCGGCGTGGGGTCCGGCGGCACTGGGGTAACCGCGGATGCCGCGGGCATCGGCGCGGCGGACGGCCTGGGCAGCATCATCCTCAACGGGCTGCGCTACGACACCGACAGCGCCACCTTCACGATCGAAGACGCAACCGAGCTGCAGATCGGCATGAGCGCGCGCGTCGCGGGCAAGGTCGACGCCAACTTCACCAGCGGCATTGCCAACCAGGTCGTGTCGGCGGCCGAGCTGCGGGGAACAGTCTCGAACATCGACATCCCGGGCGGCACCTTCGTCTTGATGGGCATCAGCGTCAGCATCGACTCGGCCACGGTCTGGGGTGACGCGAACGGCCTTGCGGACGTCAAGGCGGGCAACACCGTCCAGGTCTGGGGGCTGCCGGGCGCGCCGGGCACCCTTCGGGCTACACGCATCCAGATCTCGCCGACCCTGACCGATCCGCTGGCTACGGGCGCGGTGCAAAGCCTCGACAAGGTGCACAAGACCTTCATGCTTGGCCAACTGACGGTGAACTACAGCCCAGCCGTCTTCACTGGGCTGGATGAATCGTCGCTCGCCAATGGCGTCGTCGTGCGAGCCCGGGGCACCACGGCGCCGGTCGGCGGGGTGCTCACCGCCACCAAGGTGCAGGGGTGGTATGCCATTCCGATGGCCGATGGCGTGGCGGTTCAGCTCGCGGGCGTCATCACCGACTTCGTCTCGCGCGGCTCGTTCAAGGTGCTGGGCACGCCGGTCGATGCGACCACCGCGCAGATCACCGGCGGCCCCGTGGGCTCGCTCGGAAACGGCGTGAAGGTCGAAGTCGACGGCTTCATGTCGGGCGGCGTGCTGGTGGTGAAGAAGCTGCGTATCCGCAACGTGCCGGGCACGGGCGGGCCGGCCTCTTTCACCCTGATCGGCGCCATCGGCGGGTTCAATTCCTCCTCCGATTTCAGGGTGCGCGGTCAGCCGGTGGACGCCAGCGGTGCGGTGTTCGAGAACGGGACCGTCTCCGACCTGCGCAACGGCCGGAAGGTGACGGTCGTGGGCGACCGGGTGGTCGACGGCGTGCTGATCGCTCAGCACGTGGCCTTCTCGCCCTGAACCCGAGAAATCCTTCACGAAACAATTTCTCGACAAGGTCGAGCGGCGGGAGTACAACTAAATGACTAAAGTGAAAAAATCACATTTAAAGCGCTCATGTCCCTGCGGCCCCTTGACGATCGGAAATTGTGTGCCTGCGGCGTTCTGCCCGCGGTAACGCTGTTACACGTCCTGAGGCGGCATCCGGGATCAGCGCTGCGATGCGGGCATCCACCCGCAGCTCTTTCCCATTGCTCGATGTGCACCAACGACGGTGCAGACGGGAGCATGTATGCCGCTCACACTCCTCCTCCGGCTTCTGCACGAGAAGTTTCCAGTCACGCTCACGGCTGAACCCGACATCAGGCACGCCTCGGTCCTGATGGCCACAGGGCTTGTCGAAGCCGAGTTCCACCTGGACCACTTCGGATATCAGCAGTACGAGAGCGCGGTGGTGTTCGACATCACTGAAGAGGGGCATGCGGAAATCTCCAGCCTGAACGCCGGCGGGGACGCAATCGCGCTCGAGGACCAGAAGTGGCCGGTGATGCCGCTGGACTACCTGCGCAAGATCGGCAATTCGGTCTTCCCGCTGCGCATCGACGATCCGGCGGAGATCAATTCGGTGGCGGTGCTGAACGCGGCGGGCATGGTGGAAGCCACCCTGCCGCCGCCTTGCCGGACCAGGCAGAGTCCGCAGAAGTTCAAGCAGGCTGTCGTCCTGCGGGTCACTCCGCTGGGGCGGACCGCACTGGTCGAACGGCGGGCTTGAGGACTCGGCCCCGGCTTCGCCGTCCGCACTGGACGGGTACCCGCAAATGGCACACCTCCCGGCGGCAGGCCTGTTCGCCCTCCCCGACAGCCGACTTGAAACACCCGGCCCGGACACGGTTGCAACCAAACGCAACAAAAGTCACAAACTGGCGATACACCTCCGGCACCATTGTTTTTGACTACCAAAGTAGTAATGTGAAACCTTCACATACATCCCTTTCAGGTGCGAGGAGTGAATTCCAAAATGACACCACGTCGCTTCGCCAGCAACCACCCTCTTGCGCCCCGCATCGCGTGACGCACCCTTTTGCCCGGAATCGTTCTCCATGCTGGCCCACACGACCGCCGCCCCCGACGCCGACACTGGCGTCGCCGCGGATGCGCTCATGGTCTCGCGCATGCGGCTGGTGCTCTCGGTCTCGGCGCTGCTGGCCGTGGTGGTCGATGCCGGGGACAATCGGAATCACGTCCACGGCGCCGTCTGGCTGGCCTTCTGCGGCTACGTCCTGCACAGCCTGCTCGTGTATGCGTGCACGCGAATGGGCCGCCCCTACTTCCAGGGCAAGGTCATCCACTGGTCCGATGTGCTGTGGTTCACGCTCATCATCTTCGTGACCGACGGCGTACAGAGTCTCTTCTTCCTTTTCTACTTCTTCGCGATCCTCACCTCCGCCTTCCGCTGGGGCTTCGAGGAAGGCGCGCGGGTGACCGTGGCGTCGGTCGCGTCCTTCGCCGCCTGCTGCCTCGCCACCAGTACCGGCAACGACGCGCCCCAGTTGCTGATGCGCAGCACCTTCCTGCTGGCGCTAGGCCACATGATCGTGCACTGGGGAGGCTCCAAGCTGGGCCTGCAGCGCCGCCTGGCCCTGCTGGGCGACGTCAGCCAGCTCTCCAATCCGCGCTTCGGCGCCGGCCGCACCATTGCCCGCACGATGGAGAAGACGCTGGCCTTCTTCCGCGCCAGCCACTGCATCCTGCTGACGCGCGACACCGCCACCGGCAACTGGGTCCTGCGCACGCTGCGCAAGAACGACGCCTGCGAGCACGTCAGCGTCGAGACCATTGGTCGCATCGCCGAATCCCCGCTCATGGCGCTGCCGGCCGGCCTGACAGTGCTCAGCAATCGCCTGCCCTGGCCCCTGGAGCGGCTGTATGCACAGAGCCATGTCTTCGAGGCCGGCACGGCGGGCGGCTGGCGCGTCGACGACGAGGAAGGCGCCCAGCGCTGCGAAGCCGTCACGGCCATGCTGGAAGCCCGCGCCTTCATCAGCGCCCCGCTGCCGATGCGGCTGGGCGAAGGCCGCGTCTTCGTGTCCTCGCGCGACGGGCTGTTCAACAAGTCCGACGCGCTCTTCCTTGCACACCTCATGGAACAGATCTTCCCGATCATCGAAACCATAGAGGTGCTCGACCGCATGGCCTCCGAAGCCGCCACGGCAGAGCGTCTGAAGTTCGCGCTCGACCTGCACGACACAGCCGTGCAGCCCTACATCGGCCTGCGCATGGGCCTGTGCGCCCTGCGCAAGAAGGCGGCCGCGGACAACCCGCTGAGCGACGACCTGGAAAAGCTCGCCGACGTCGCCGACGGCGTCATCGCGGACCTGCGCCGCTATGCCGGCGAAGTCAGGCAGGGCGCCAACAGCTCCAGCGGCCTGGTGCTTCCCCAGTTGCACCGCCAGGCCGCGCGCATCAAGGGCCTCTACGGCATCGACATCGCCGTCGCCATCGACGGCCCGCTCCAGCTGGACGACCGGATGACAGCGGAGGTGCTTCAACTGGTCGGCGAAGGCCTCAACAACATCTGCAAGCACACACAGGCGCGCCACGGCAGCGTGAGCCTCGCATGCCGCAACGGCCGGCTGCACGTGCGCATCGAGAACGAAGCCGGCGAAGAGAGCTTCACCCGGTTCAGGCCCCGCTCCATCAGCGAGCGTGCGGCCGCCCTCGGCGGAATTGCACAAGTCCGCCGGTGCGAGAGCGGCGGCACCGCCGTGCTCGTCGAAATCCCGATCTGAGCGGGACAGATTCGAGCCCGACCGAAGCCAGCCGCAGCCACAGCGTCCCAGCGACAAGCCAGAGCAAGCCAAGGAGCCCGCCATGCAACCAGCCACCCATCCCATCAGCGTCTTGCTCGTGGACGACCACCAGACCATGCTGTGGGGCCTGTCCAGGCTGATCGACGGGGAGCACCCGCGCATGAAGGTGGTCGGCACGGCCTGTTGCTGCGAAGACGCCGTGGCGACCTCGGAGAGCCTTGCGCCCGACGTCATCGTGCTCGACCTGGACCTCGACGGCCATTGCTCCCTCGACATCCTTCCGAAGCTGCTGTCGAACGAGGTCTCGCGCGTCATGGTCCTGACCGCGGAACGCGAGCAGCGCACCCTCGATCTCGCGGTGCTGCACGGTGCACGCGGCGTGATGCGCAAGGACGCGCCGGCGCAGCAGGTGATCGATGCCATCGAGCGCGTGCACAACGGCGAGCTCTGCATCGACGCTCAATCCATCGGCCGCGTCTTCTACGAACTGACTTCCGTGAAGAAGCCGCAGCCCAAGGCCGATCCGGAAGCCGCCCGGCAGGCCAGCCTGACGACCAAGGAGCGGGAGATCATCCACACGGTCGTCGAGGGCAGCGGGGCCTCGAACAAGGCCCTGGCCGCGAAGCTCTTCGTCACCGAGCACACGCTGCGCAACCACCTCACCTCGATCTACCAGAAGCTCGGCGTGAGCAACCGCCTCGAGCTGTACATCTACGCGGTCAAGCACCAGCTCGACGCCGCCTCGCACTGAATCCGGCAGGCAAGCCAAAAGCCCCGCGGGCCGGATGCCGGCACGCGGGGCTTCTCGTCGAAAGGCGAGCGCGCTCAGGTTCCGCTGAGCATCGGCATGATCATCCGGATGATGCGGATCACCGCCGGCGTCAGGATCACCAGCGAGATGCACGGAAAGATGCAAAGCACGAGCGGCAGCAGCATCTTGGTAGGCACCTTGGCCGCCTGCTCCTCGGCGCGCACGTGCCGCTTGTGGCGCAGGTCCTCGGAGAAAACGCGCAGCGATTCGCCGATGCTGGTGCCGAAGCGGTCGGCCTGCGTCAGCATGGTCGCGAAGGTTCCGATCTCCTCCACGCCCGTGCGCAGCGCCAGGTTGCGCAGCGACTTCTCGCGCGTGGCGCCCGCACGCATCTCGAGGTTGGTCCAGTGCAGCTCCTGTGCGAGCGCCGCGCTCTTGACCTGGATCTCGTCGGTGACCTTGGCCAGCCCTGCGTCCAGGCCGAGCCCGGCCTCCACGCACACGAGCATCAGGTCGGCCGCATCGGGAAAGTTTTCGAAGATCTCGCGGCGGCGCGAGCGGACCATCAGCCGCAGCACCAGGTTCGGCAGGTAGCAGCCCGCGAGCGCCGCCACGGCGAGCCAAAGCAGCATCACCGTGCTGTCTTCCGCCCACCCGGCCGCCCGCAAGCCGACGTAGGTCAGCGCTGCCAGGCCCAGCGGCAGCAACGTCTTCATGCCGAAGTACACGAGGTAGGCGTCCGGATAGCGGATGCCCGCGTTCAGGAAGCGCACGCGCAGCGGCGACAGCGCCGCGTCGCTGGTGGGTGAAGAAAGCTGCGCGAAGGGCCCGACGATCTTCACGGCGGTCTCGGTCCACGCCGACTTGCCGGACGGCATCGCCACCGCCTGCAGGCGCTGCTCGGTGCGCGTGGGTGAAAACCACGCGGCCAGCCCGATGATCGCCATCGACACGGCCAGGAAGACGAGGATGGGAAACAGCATGGTCATGGTTCTTCTCCTTCAGACGCGGATCTTCACGATCTGGCGCAACAGCACGATGCCCACGAGCATCACCACCAGCATGTACTTGAGCACCGACTGTCCGATCGGATCGGTCCACAGCGGCGCCATGAATTCGGGGTTGAACACGTTCATGAGCGCCGCGAGCGCGAACGGCATCAGCCCGAGAATCCAGGCCGAAAGCCGCCCCTCGGAAGACAGCACCCGCACCCGCGCCAGCAGCTTGAGCCGCTCGCGGATCAGACGGCTCAGGTTGCCCAGCACCTCCGTCAGGTTGCCGCCCGAATCGCGCTGGATCAGCACCGAAACCACGAAGTAGCGCAGGTCGGTCAGCGGGACCCGCTCGCTGAGGTTGGTCAGGGCCTGCTGCAGCGAGACGCCGAAGTTCACCTCGTCGGCGACCATGCGGAACTCGCTGGCGATCGGCTCGGCCATTTCGTCCCCGATCATCTGCACGCCGCTGGCAAAGGAGTGCCCCGCGCGCAGGGCTCGCGTGACGAGGTCCAGCGCCTCGGGAAGCTGCTTTTCCATGCGGGCCAGCCGACGGCTGCGCTGGCGCTGCAGGTAGAGCAGCGGCAGTACCGCCAGGCAGCCTCCCGCCACCAGTCCTACCAGGAGCGACTGCCGCGCCATCACCATCGCGGCAAAGAAGCCGAGTACGCCCAGCACGCAGGAAACCAGCAGGAAGCTGGAGACCGTCCACTCCAGCCCTGCCTGCAGGATGAAGCGATCCAGCCGGTGCGCCCTTGGCAGCGTCAGCAGCAGGCGCTGCATCCACGGCACCTCGCTGAGCATGCGCTCCTTGGCCAGGTGGGCCTGCGGCGTGCGGTCGGCCGCGGCGGAGAACGCCTGCAGCCGCCTCTCGATCTTTCGCGCCTCGGGCCCCTTGTAGGAGCGCCACAGCATGTAGAGCCCCTCCAGCATGAGCAGCACGGTCACGAACACCAGCACGGTGACGGTGATGAGGGTGTTTCCCCCCAGGTTGTTGAGCATGGCGGCCTCCTGTTTGCTCTATGGATGTCTATTCGTAGTGCCTGTCGGGGGCGAACATCGTGTCCGGCAGTTCCACGCCGTAGGCATGCAGCCGCTCCGCGAACTTCGGCCTCACGCCCGTCGCATGGAAATACCCGCGCACCTGGCCGTCGGGCCCCATGCCGGTCTGGTGGAAGCTGAAGATCTCCTGCATCGTGACCACCTCGCCTTCCATGCCGGTGATCTCCTGGATGCTCGTGACCTTGCGGCGCCCGTCCACCAGCCGCAGCACCTGCACGACCACCGTGATGGCCGACGCGATCTGCTGGCGCACCGTGCGGTGCGGCAGGTTCAGGTTGGCCATGCCGATCATGTTCTCCAGCCGCGCCAGCGCGTCGCGCGGCGTGTTGGCGTGGATGGTGGTGAGCGAGCCCTCGTGGCCGGTGTTCATGGCCTGCAGCATGTCGACCGCCTCGGCGCCGCGCACCTCGCCGATCACGATGCGGTCGGGCCGCATGCGCAGCGCGTTGCGCACCAGCGCGCGCTGCGTGATCTCGCCCTTGCCCTCGATGTTCATCGGCCGCGTCTCCATGCGCGCCACGTGCGGCTGCTGCAGCTGGAGCTCGGCGGCGTCCTCGATGGTGATGATGCGTTCGGTCGGCGGAATGAAGCCCGAGAGGATGTTCAGCAGCGTCGTCTTGCCGGCACCCGTGCCGCCCGAGATCAGCATGTTGACCTTCGCCTGCGCCAGCCCCTCGAGCATCTGCGCCATCTGAGGCGTCAGCGTCTTCAGGTCGTTCACCAGGTTCTCCATGCGCAGCGGAATCTTCGCGAAGCGCCGGATCGACATCATCGGCCCGTCCAGCGCCACCGGCGCGATCACCGCGTTGACCCGCGAGCCGTCGGGCAGCCGCGCATCGACCATCGGGCTCGACTCGTCGATGCGCCGGCCCACCAGCGAGACGATCTTGTCGATGATGCGCAGCAGGTGCTTCTCGTCGGTGAAGCTGACGTTGGTCAGCTCCAGGCGCCCCCGGCGCTCCACGTAGATCTTCTCGTGCGAGTTGACCAGGATGTCGGAGACCGACGGGTCGGCCATCAGCAGCTCGATGGGTCCGAAGCCCAGCATCTCGTGCTGGATGTCGCGGATCAGCGTGCGCCGCTCGATGTCGTTGAGCGCCTCGGGCTCCTCCTGCAGCAGCCGCGTGGTCATGGTCGAGATTTCCTGGCGCAGCACGTCGGGCTTGAGGGTTTCGAGTGCCGCGAGGTCGAAGCGCTCCAGCAGCTTCAGGTGCATGCGCTCCTTCAGCAGCTTGTAGGCATCCGAGGCGAAGGGCGACACCGCCTGCTCGGCAGCCTGCCCCGCCGGCCGCGCGACAGTGGCTGTGCTGGTTTCGACGGCATTGAGCTGTTCTCTGAATGACATGGGGACCTGCCTTGCTGTTGAAGATTGAAAAGGCCGCTTGCTGCCGCTCGTGGCCGCTCACGCGCGGCGGAAGAGCCGCCCGATGAAGCCCGGCTCCGCCTCCTGCCGGGGGCTGAGCGTGTGCGCGATCTCGGCGAGCTTCCTGGCGAGCGCGCTGCCGCGCGACATCTCGGCCAGCGGCACGCCGCGGTTGATGGATGCCTCCACGTCCTTGCCGCCATCGGGCACCACCGTGAGCGTTGCGCCCACCAGCGAGCGGCGCATGTCCGACAGGCCGATCTCCCCGCCCCCGGCGCTGCGGTTCACCAGCAGTTCGACCTTGCCGGGCGGATAGCCCAGCGACTTGAAGACATGCATCAGCCGCGTCACGTTGCGGATGTGCGGCAGGCTGGGCTGGAGAACCGGGAAGATGCGGTCGGCGCGGTCCAGCACGCGAATGGAGAGCGTGTCGATGCGCGGCCCCAGGTCGAACAGCACGAAGTCGTACATGCCCAGCGCGACCTGCAGGATCGCGTCGATGTGCTCCGCCTTCACGTCCATCGCGCGCGAAATGTCCTCGGGCGCGGGAAGGATGCTGAAGTTCGGCGACACCTTCGACACGCTCGCGGCAAGCAGCGAGGCGTCCAGCCGGCCGATGTCACGGGCCACGTCCGCCATCGTCGAGGTGGGCCGCAGGTCGCTCACGTACGACAGCGCATCGCCGAACTGCAGGTTCAGGTCCACCAGCAGCACCGAGCGCTCCTTGGAGAGCTGGTGCGCGATGTTCGTCGCCAGGAAGGTCGATCCGCTGCCGCCCTTGCAGGGCATGAAGGCCACGACCTGTCCCGGTGCACGTGCCTGCTTGCCGGCCATCTTCTGGGCAATGCGCTCCACGGCGGCCTCCAGCGCGGCGGAGTCGGCCGGCGAAGGCAGCACCTCGCGCACGCCCGCGCGCATCGCGTGGATCAGGAATTCCGGCGTCTGCATCGCGCAAAGCAGCACCACCGATATCGCCGGGTGCTCCAGCGTGAGCTTCTCCACCAGGCTGAGTTCCTGCGGGTCGCAGCACATGCCGTCGACCAGCAGCAGTTCCGGCGCCGTCTTCTCGACGACCCATTGCATCCGGCTCTTGCCGCCTTCGAACAGCGATACGGTATGCGAGCGCGCCTCCAGCACCTTGCGCATGTCCTGCAGGTGGCTGGCGTTGGGGGAAATGATGGAGATCTTCATGGTCGTGCCCGTTGCGTTGAATGGCTAGGAACAGATGGCTGCGCTGTTCGGGTCCTTGCGCATCACCTCGCGCGGCAGGTAGGTGGAGAAGCCCGGCATCGGAATCAGCGGTGCGGCGGCGCCGGCGATCGGCGAAATCCACTGGTAATTGAGCCCGGTGATGCTCACCGTCACGCCCTGGCAGGTCGCGGCCGTGCAGCCCGAGGGCAGCCACGCCACCGAC